>NZ_CP034346.1:347500-954062 GCF_003991425.1 Paenibacillus lutimineralis | reverse complement strand
TGTACACTGTCAATCTCTAGAAAATTGCTCACAACAATAAGGGTGCCCTTCGGCTCTTAACCGATTAGGGCACCCTCTATCTCACAATAACATTACTTCTCATCCTTTGATTGCTCCTGCCCGAATGCCGCCTTGGCATCTTCCACCATCTCTTTCGCGAATTCCTCCCTTTCCTTGCTAGGAACCGGCATTTTGTTCAGCGGAGTCGTCTGTACTTCATACTTGCTTAGGCCTTGAGATTTCTTGCCCATGCTATTTCTGCACCCCCTTCAGCTGTTATATAGTCCAACTGTAGGATGCAGCAATAGACACTCTTTTATGCACTTGTCTTATTTCGAGATTCCTTTGAATGCTTCGGTCTGCTGCTTGATACCAACTTCGGTAGCGAAGCGCTCGATGCTGGATGCCCCGAAGAAGCCTTCTACATTTTTCATTCTAGACAGTACATATTCAGCATCCGCTGGCTCAGCAATCGGACCGCCATGGCACAGTACCATAATTTCCGGATTCACCGCTTTGCCTGCATCGCAGATTGCTTGGATTTTCTCAATACAATCATCTAGCGTTAAGGCCGTCTTGGCGCCGATTGTCCCCTTCGTTGTAAGTCCCATATGAGCAACCAAAATATCTGCTCCGGCCTCGGCCATCTTCTTCGCCTGTTCCGGGTCGAAGACGTATGGTGTTGTCAGCAAATCCAGCTCATGCGCTTTACGGATCATTTCCACTTCCAGATCATATCCCATGCCCGTCTCTTCCAAATTGGCGCGGAACACACCATCGATCAGACCCACAGTCGGGAAGTTCTGCACTCCGGCGAAGCCTTGATCCTTCAGCTGCTTCAGGAAGATGTCCATAATTCGGAATGGATCGGTGCCGCATACCCCAGCCAGAACCGGCGTATCCTTCACAACCGGAAGCACTTCATTACCCATGTCTACAACGATCTGGTTCGCATCGCCATAAGCCATCAAGCCGGCTAGCGATCCGCGCCCAGCCATCCGGTAGCGGCCCGAATTATAAATGATAATCAGGTCGACGCCGCCTGCTTCCGCACTTTTCGCGGAGATCCCTGTTCCTGCGCCAGCACCCAACAGTACATTGCCAGCAGCTACCTCTGCTTTCAATTTCGCCAATACCTCTGCTCTTGTCTTCATCTTTATGTCCTCCTCGTTAAAATGAACTGAATATCCTGTTACTTGCCCTGTTCCATCAATTCCACCAGCTTCTTAGCAGCGGCCACCGCAAATAGCTGATCGTTGATATTTGCATCCAACTCAATCAACTCAATCTTACTGCGATCGATATGCTGTCTCAGCATATTGAACAGCATTTCGTCCTCGGCTGCACCACTGAACGGGCCGCCCTCTACATCAAGCAACGAGACCCCTTTGAGCGGAATCATCAGCGCAGTCGGTCCATCACTCATGTTCAGCTTACCGGCAATAATCTCACCCAATTGACGATTCTCCTCCACCGTTGTCCGCATCAAGGTAACCGATGGATTATGCTTGTACAGATTACGATCCTTGAACTGCCCAGGCACCGTATCATACGGTCCGAAATTCACCATATCGAGGGCGCCGGTCGATACGACCTGCGGCACCTTACAACGCCCCGCTGCCTCCAGCCGATGCGGTCCTGCCGCTAACACCCCGCCGACGAGTTCATCGCACCATTCGGTCGTCGTCAGGTCAAGGACACCGTCGATAAATCCACCCTCAATCAGGCTCTCCATCGTTTGCCCGCCCGTTCCGGTGGCATGAAAGACAAGCACCTCATAGCCTTGTTCCTCTAAATACTCGCGCGCATAATCCACACACGGCGTCGTTACTCCGAACATCGTCGCTGCAATTAGCGGCTTCTTATCCTGCGGCGGAGCTGATTCGAACTGAACCATGCCTGCAATCGCATGCACGGCATTCGTAAATATTTTTGTAGAGAAGGAATTCAGTCCTGCCACATCTACGATTGACGGGAACATCATAATATCGCTCGTCCCCACGTAAGGAGCCGTATTGCCGGATGCAACAGTCGATACCATTAGCTTCGGCACACCGATCGGCAATGCTCTCATGCCCGCCGTTACAATCGATGTCCCGCCCGTTCCGCCGAAGGACAGAATACCGTCAAATTTGCCTTCTGCGTAGAGCTTCGGGATCAACTGCTCCATTCCCTTAGCTAGCGCCTCTGTACCGATGGAACGATCCTTCTTCCCGGCAATTTCATCGATGTTCATGCCCGCTGCTGCCGCCACGTCTCTATTAGAGACATCTGGGGTAAATAACGGTGCAAACACGCCACAGTGAATCGTATAGGCCTTCAACCCTAGACCCTCAATCACCGATTTCACATACAAAAACTCTTTGCCTTTGGAATCAAATGTCCCCGCAATAGCTATCGTCTTCACCGTATGCCCTCCTTCAATAACTTGATTCAGGTTCCAGCGAAATTGACCTGCAGGCGATCGCCTTGAACCTCTATGGCTCTATAATACAGCGCTTTCAAGGGAATGTAATCGTACGCTTGTATGATGTTCATGTATATTTGTCTGATGCTTGTTTGCGGAAGGATTGCGGCGTCATGCCGGTATATTTCTTAAAGGTCTTGCTGAAGTGAACATAATCCGGGTACCCAACCAGTTCGGCGATACTCGTTAGAGACAGCTTCGTATGCCTCATTACATCCTGAGCTTTATGGATACGATACTTGGCCAGATATTCCGGAAAGGTACACCCTACCTCTTTATTAAAAAGCGCGCTAAGATGCGTCCGTGATACATGAATCTGATCCGCAAGATCAGTTAGCGAAATATTGTTCATATAATTTTGGGTAATATGCTCTTTTACAATGGCCACATAATCATACGGTTCATCGAAAAGTGTCAGCTTACCCATTAGCTGCTGGTCCTGTTCCAGTTCACCCGTCACCTTGAAGCGATATGTCGTATCTACAATAGCTTCCTCTGTTGGAATCCGTTCAAAGCTTGAGCCCCCGACATAACCCATCGCCGATGTATTATCATACATATACTGCACATCAATTGGTGTGTGTACAGGTCCTCCATATATGAGCTTGATTGGGCTTCGTCCCGAGGCATCACATACGGCGAATATTTGTCTGGCGAGCTCCGCGCTGGTCTCCAACGACAGGACCTTCTTCGTTCCCATTAAGCCTCCAGCAGTCACACCTAGATGAGCACAGATCACGTCCGCCCCGGCATCAAGCATGAATGCCGCTTGTTCAGCATTAAATACGAAGGCCATCGTGAACATATCCTGCTCATGGGCGACACAGATCGCCTCAACTTCCTGAAGGTAGGAAATTCCTTCTTCCTCCAGCGCCTCACGAAATTGTCCGTCGATCAAGCCTAGGGTGGGGTAATTGATAATCCCAGCAAAGCCGCTGCCGCGAATCGTCTCAATGTATGAAGCCAAGTCGATTGTCGGATCGGTTGCGCATAAGCCGAATACTACGGGCTTGTCTCTAACAACAGACAAAATCTCTCGCGAACCAAATTCCATCACCATCTCATTGGAGTTAGCGAACGGCATCAGTCCAGCGATAGAACCTAGTCCCATCTGTCTGAAGCGCCCTGAGTTCAACGCCAGGATCAAATCAGCCCCGCCCTTCACCGCATATTTTGCAGAGATTCCCGCTCCCGCAGCTACGCCGATAATATACTCATTCGCATGAATCTGTGCATGCATATGCTCTACAATTCGGTTTCGATTGATTGTCATATTACTCCACCTCATCCTGACTTCGAACATTCTGCCCTGAATGTCCCCTCGTTCTTCTATTTACTATTATAAAGAAAATTCCTTACTGAGGCATTTTTCCCCCCGCTCCTGCAATATCCTACATCCCCCATCTCTAAAAAAAGATAACCCCCTGAATCAGGAGGTTATCCTTCTATTCTTATGACCTATTATACCCTGCTAATTGTAAGGGAGTTGGACCTTCTTCTTCCCATTATTCGCTCTTTTCCCTTTTCCTCTGGATCTGCGCTGTACAACAGTAAGCGGGGAAGAGAGCTGCTTTCGCGTCCTAGAAGTTCTTGACCGATAGCCAACACGCGAACAGACAGACGGCTTCTGCCGCTGCAGCACCCGATAATTCACCGGTGATACTCCAATTGCAGCCAATGTATTGGCTACCTCCGGATTCGCGAACAGAGCGAGCTCCTGCTCACGGATCTCAATCCAGTTGGAATTTTCAAGTAAGGATTCATCTACATAGCCTGGATGGCAGATGATCTCCGTTACGCCCTCTTGGATAGACAGCAAATGCTGCCGTAGACGCTGTCTTCCCTCATCTCCGCCATAGGAGTCCAGCAGAATGTAATCTGTCATCCTTGGGGACGGCACATCGCTTAATGAATGCGAAATCTGTACTCTACGGAGCGGAACGCCCTCTTTATATGCTTTATGTGCCATAACTTTGTAAATCTCCGGATGATGCTGGTGCAGCAAATGATGCGAGTCAAGATGGGTCGGGCGCAAGCCCGTCTTGACGAAGTGGTTCCACTGCGCTGTAAGCTCTTTGGATACATCCCTTGAGTCCCAAGTTCGTGCAATCGTTTCGCCATGGAACGCCCCGTCTTCCTTCACAAGCGATGGGACACTGGCCGGATCAGAAATCGGCCGACCATAGGTTAGATTGAAATGCAGGCCTACGCTTAGATCTGGATAACCATGGGCCAGTTGTACCGCATCATCGAAACCCGGCATATTCACCATTAAAGAGGTACTGGTGACCCCGCCGGCTTTGAAGGCTTCAATAATCCCACGGTTTACAGCCGGGGACAGGCCAAAATCATCTGCATTTATAATAACTTGTCGACTCATCTCTAACATCCCTCTTCTAGAATTAACCCTGATGTAATAATTAATGCGGGATGAACACTTAATGCAAGGGACAAATGCTTAGTTTTACCGAATACCACTGCCATGTGCATATTGTGTACGACGGGAGCCAGCAGCAAACCAAGAGATGAGCACCGCTAGAACAAGTAGTACGCTGGCATAAGTGATCATACCGTTCCAGCCGAAATGATGGAAGAACAAACCGCCGGACCAACCGACCAAACTTGATCCTCCGTAGTAGAATAATAGGTAGAGGGCAGAAGCCTGAGCCTTATACTCACGGCCTGCGGCGATACCAACCCAGCCGCTGGCAACGGAATGACCGGCAAAGAAGCCGAACGCGACAACGGCTACCCCTGCTATTTTCAAGAACAGGATAGGGCTTAGTGTTAGAAGCACACCGATCATTAGAATGCCAATCGCTAGAGCGATGACATGCTGCCTAGAATAACGATCTGCCAACTTGCCGAACAAGACCGAACTGCAGGTCCCAAGTAGATTAACGACGAACAGGAATCCGAACACGGTCTGACTTAGATTATATGGCTTACTGGTGAGCGGATAACCGATGTAGTTCAAGATCATAATATAGACGCCCATGAGTAAGAAGGCCGTAAGAAATAGACCTAACAAGTTACGCTGCGAGAAATTATGCTTCAAATTTGCCTCCCATTGCTGCAGACTGGTCTTCCTAGGTGTAAAATTACGAGACGAAGGCAAACTGTACCAAAAGATGAGACTGAACAGCAGACTGAGTACTCCAAGAATCGTTAAGGCAATCTGCCAGTTGAACAGATCGGTTAACGCCCCGATCACAATCCGGCCAACAAGGCCGCCGATCGACGTACCTGCGACATAAATTCCGATCACTCGCCCTATAGCTTTTGGATGGAACTCTTCGTTAAGGAAAGCCATTGCTATAGAAGGGAAACCGGAAACACTAATCCCTATCATAAAACGGATGACAAGAAATAGCGAGAATTGATGCGTGAATGCTGACAATATGGCTAATACCGAGGTGCTGAGTAGCGACAGACTCATTAGCTTCTTGCGATCAACACGGTCGGATATAGTCGAGATAATGATAAGGCCGATTGCTAGGCCGATTGTTGCTAGCGATACCGAGGCTCCCGCGGTCGCCGGAGAAATATGATATTGTTTGGAAAACAAGCTGATTAACGGCTGCGGACTATACAGCACCGCAAACGTAACAATGCTGCCAAGCAGCATGCTAAGAGAAGTTCTCCGATGCTCAGAACTCCCTAATTCAATGGTATTCATTTTTTCTCTCTCTCCAATCCAATACTTATCTATATTTATTGGCCACATATAAGTATAGGACGGGTCAAAAGTATAGTATAATGCATTATTAGCAACACTCTTATATAGTGGATGTAATAAGCAGGAGGAGAGTAACCGTGGAGTGGCAGCAACTAGAATATTTTCAGACCGTAGCACGAATGCAGAACATGACTTCTGCAGCCCGGGCTATGAATATTACACAACCAGCACTAAGCAGATCTATTGCCAGGCTGGAATCTGAACTAAATGTGCCTCTATTCGAACGGAAGGGCCGGTCGATTATTTTGAATCGATATGGTGAACTATTCCTTACTCGAGTGGAAAAAATAATGGAGGAATACCAGGCAGGGCGACGTGAAATTGAGCAGCTGCTTGACCCCGAGCGAGGTGAAATATCGCTGGGCTTCCTGCACACGCTTGGAATCCGCTGGATTCCCGATCTGATTGGCAAATTTCGCGAGAGTTACCCGAATGTCCGCTTCCAGCTTCATCAGAACAGTAACCTTAATTTGCTTCATCAGCTCCATTCGGGAGAGATCGATCTATGCATGTCCTCCCCGCAGGAGACGCCACCAAATATTCATTGGACGAAGCTATGGACGGAGGAGCTATTCCTTGCGGTCCCGGTTCACCATCGGCTCGCTGGGACAAAATCCGTTGCTCTAAAGGAATTGAAGGATGAGATGCTGATTTCATATAAAGAAGGATACGGACTCCGCCACATTATGGATGAACTTCTGCACCAAGCAGGCATCTCGCCCAAGATTCTGTTCGAGGGAGAAGAGATCCATACGATAGCTGGTCTGGTATGCGCCGGACTAGGGATCGCAATCCTCCCGAAGACGGAAGGTATCGATGAGGACGGACTGGTCTGGGTAACGATTACAGATCCTGACTGTAATAGGGAGATCGGGATCGCTTGGGCGGAAGGAAAGTTCCTCTCCCCAGCGGCGAACCTGTTCAAACAGTTCGTGATCAATACAGCCAATCAATATCATAAGACAAAGAGCAATAACCAAACATAACTAAGGGTGACTACACATGCTACAATCTTATTTATTTCCAATCAAATATGCTTTTTTCTCTTTTCCTTTCGCTGCATTCTTATTTACGATGCCGTTCCTGATTGTACAGTATCGCAAATACGGCTATATCAATAAATTCAGATCCTTCCTTCTCTATTTGTTCCTGCTGTATTTAATGAATGCTTATTTCCTTGTAATCCTGCCATTACCCGCATCCAGGAACAATCTACCCATGGCCGCAGGCGGAATACAATGGATGCCGCTCAATTTCATTCACGATATTCTAAAGGAGACCGGGGTCGTCATCAGCAACCCGTCATCTTACCTGCATTTGCTTAAAGAACGTGCTTTCCTTCAAGTACTGTTCAATATTTTTCTAACCGTGCCCTTCGGTATGATGCTCCGGTATTACTACCGTCTCGGATGGCTGCGCTGTATTTTGTATACATTCCTGCTGTCCCTGTTCTTTGAACTTACACAATTGACGGGCTTATATGGGATCTATCAGCATCCTTACCGTGTATTCGATGTAGATGATCTGCTGATGAACACGCTGGGAGGAATCGTCGGCGTTCTCATTGCCGACTGGACCTCAAGTCTGCTGCCCAATGTAGAACGTCTGGATGCCGATGTAAATCCGGCGGCCAATCGTGTCACTTATTTAAGGCGCGGTATCGCCTACATTATCGACTTCTGGATATGGACTATTCTCGAAGTGATCCTCGACCAGATATTCAATATGTCTCTGTCGTTCTTCCTGTCAACGGGCCTTTACTTCATGTTGCTTCCTTACCTGACAGGCGGCTATACGTTCGGCAAATGGATTGTTCGCATCAAGCTGACTCGAACCGGAGTAAAGCAGAGGGTCTCTCTACTGTCGCTGATTGTACGCTACGGCATCCTATACTGGCTGATCTTCGGCATACATCAGTTCATTCCGAGATTGGCCAATGATCTGCATCCATTTATCTCAGTTGCCGTCACGCTGTCTATATTCACGCTCGACGTAGCCCTCTTTATTCATGTTATTATCTACATGATACGCAAGGAGCCGCAGCTCTTCTACGAGAAGATCAGCAGAACCAAGCATGTCGTCGCCTGGAAACCGCGAGATAAGAAAATTCAAGAGAACAACCAATCAGGTATATAAATGAGAAGCCCGTCCAAACAAAAGGTTATAGCCTTTTGTCTGGACGGGCTTCTTATATTTGCCTTCTATTAGTACGAGTTCAAAAGTCCGGTTTTCAGCACCGAGAAGGTTGGATAAAGCTAGGGACTGAGGAGCGGAGCGTACGTAGTTTGTACGTGAGCACCGGAGGGCCCGGCTGAATTCAAGATTCGATGTCGATTAAGCTCTCAGTGTTACTTCGTGATCAAAAGCGGATTTTCGCTCATCTCCAAATAGAGCTTCACCGGACAGTGGTCGCTGCCCATCACCTGGCAGTCGATGTCTGCATCCTTCAGGTATGGAGTCAATCTGCCCGAGGTCAGGAAATAATCAATTCTCCATCCAATATTCCGTTCCCGAACCTTTGGCATGTATGACCACCAGCTATAAACCTGCTCACGATCAGGATAGAAATGACGGAAAGTGTCCACGAACCCGGCGCCAAGCAGTTCGGTCATCTTCCCCCGCTCCTCCAGGGTGAAGCCGGAATTGCCGAGATTCGACTTCGGATTTTTCAAATCGATTTCCTGGTGAGCCACATTCATATCCCCGCATACGATTACGGGCTTCCGCCCATCCAACTCTAGTAAATAGCTGCGGAAGCGATTCTCCCATTCCAGACGGTATTCCAGTCGGGTCAAATCACGCTTGGCATTTGGAGTATATACGTTCACCAGGTAGAAATTATCGAACTCCAATGTAATCATTCGGCCCTCTGGCTCATCATTCTCCTCCAGACCGTACCATACCGACAGCGGCTTAATTCTCGTGAATATAGCGGTGCCAGAATACCCCTTCTTCTCTGCATAATTCCAATACTGTTCATACTCTTCTCCAAGCTCCAGTTCAATTTGCCCTTCCTGCAGCTTCGTCTCCTGAACACAAAAAATATCTGCTTCCACTTCTTTAAAATAATCATAGAATCCTTTATTTACGCACGCTCTAAGACCATTCACATTCCAAGATACAAGTTTCATAATGTTCTCCTTGCTAGAATATAAGATAGTCTGATTTTATCATACATTTGCCGCCGGCATCGGTTGAGCTACTGAAACATATTCCCACCAATACTTCCAATAAAAAAACAGCGCCCCCAACCACGGATACGGCGCTGTCTTCTTATTATTCATGTATTAATGCGTGTTCAAAAAGGTCGGTTTTCAGCACCGAGAAGGTTGGATGAAGTTAGGGGCTGATGATGAAATTCTATATCGCAAGAAAACCAACCTTTGAATCGCGGTCGCTCGCCCTTGAATGGCCTCGTTAGAGGTTTTCTTTGGCGGCAAAGGCTTTGCCTTTCTTAACCACGTCAGCGTTATATAAATTTACAGATGTACTAATGATATAGGACGGGGGCTGCTGACCTTTCTTCTGACGATGGCCTTCAATATGTGCGGGGCTCTTCTCCCAATTCTTCCAAGCTTCTTCCGATTCCCAACGGATAACTGTCACTACTTCTTCCTGTTCCTTGCTCTTCTTATTCACCATCACACTAATATCGATCAGACCTTCCATCTCATCCATCGGACCAGGCTGGCTGAACCGTTCAATGACTTTATCGCTGTTTCCCTTTTCGATAAGCATCGTTCTTGTCATGATAAACAATGGCAGTACCTCCGAATCATATAAATATTTTTAATAATTACATCCATCTTAATCGATAATGATTATCATTGTCAATTTTCCCTTATCTGCGCTATCTACGCTGTCTACGCTGTCTAAGCTCGAACCTGTCCAATCGTTGTCCTTCTATATCGTAGGCCTCATAAGTAAGTGAGCTTTTCGTCACCGTTATAGCCGCAAACATCTGCTTATAATTTTGAAAATGCACCTCATGATAGAATTGATCCTGCTTCTTCTCATTGAACTTCTGCCCCGATGCATTTGTCGTTACATATACGGTTCCTTCACCTTCCCCAACGATCTTCTCGTCCTTGATCGAATAGGAGCGGGAATATTCATGATTATGCCCCTGAAGCACCAGATCGACGTTATATTCGTCAAACACCTTAGCCCAGGCTCCAATCTTCTTGTACTGGTTCCCTCCGTACACCGGCCGATGGATCGCGACAATCGTCCAGCGTTTAGCGTTGTGCCTCAAATCTTCACGCAGCCACTCCGTCTGTTCGTCAATATTGGATTCCGTATTCAGCACTACGAAGTGCGCTTCTCCATAATCATAGGAGTAAACTGTTCCCGGCAGGGAACCCTCCGCCCCTTGCTCCGGCAAATTAAAGTGTGCCAGATACCGCGATGCTTCACTATCCACCTGCTCATGATTGCCTGTAACTGGCATCAGCGGAATAGATGGCACCCACTTGCCTGCCGTGGCGAAGAAATCATTCCAGGCCTGTTCATCCTCAGTATTTTCGGTCAAGTCCCCATTATGAACGATGAAGCTCGCCTGCGGGAAGAGGGACAACGCAGTGTCCAAAGTCTTGCCCCACAACTCAAAATCCGTTCTCGTAATCCCCTGTGAATCGGTGACATTTATGAATGTAAATTCCTCTGTATTTGCCGCCTCGGTCGTAAATGTATGCTCCTTGCTCCAGCTGCCCTTACTTCCATTTCCCACCCGGTAAATATAAGTACGTCCCGGTTCTAGCCCACTTACTTCAACTTTATGTGAACTATTCTGTTGCCCGTTACCAATATCGATGACAGCCGATTCCGCCTGATAGGTGAGTACGTCTTTCCCCCTCAAAGCTGAGTTATCAGTACCTTCAGCGATCTGCAAGAGTGCTGCTGGATTCTCATCCTCTGTATACCAGGTAAATGCCCTTGAAGTCCCAGGATCCCCTTTAAAAGTAGTGACCAATGATTTAGGCTGCACCGCATGAACATGCTCCAGCTGGATCATCCCGATAGCACCGGCTAACAGCAGCAGGCACAATACGGGCAGCAGCCATCTATCGCGCATATATTTCTTCATCCGCTTCCCTCCTCGTCTGTCGGATCTTAGAAGTATTCTGTAAGAACTACTACTTTGATTTTTTGCCATTGTCTTACATTTGTCAACGCAATGTAAACAACTTTCAGTTAACGTTCAGGATACGTTAAGTCAAAAATCAGAATCGATTGCTAGGATGATGTTTGTATATCAGAAAGAAAAGAGGTGTCAGAACAAATGAATACCAAACTCAAATACCGCCATGAACTAAAATTTCAAATTAATCGCCATCAGTACTTTATCATCCGTCAGAGACTAAGAAATTTGATTAAGCTGGATGAACATGCCGGCAAAAGTGGTGAATACCATATTCGCAGCCTCTATTTCGACGATATGGACAGTACAGCTCTTTACGAGAAATTAAGCGGTGTACGAGATCGGAACAAGTACCGGATTCGCATATACAATAAAAGCGACTGTACGATCCATTTCGAGAAGAAGATCAAATTGGGCAACTATATCGCCAAAATGAAAGAACCCTTAACCCGCGACATGTATAATTCCATTCTCGCCGGCGATTACGAAGTGCTTAATCAGCCGGACAAGCCGTTCATGATGGAATTGTACCGCCAGTTAACGCAGAACCTGCTTCGCCCCAAGGTAATCGTCGACTACGTGCGCGAGCCTTACATTTGCCGCAACGGAAATGTCCGAATTACCTTTGATAAGGAACTGCGAACTGGACTGAATGCCGTCGATATTTTTGATCCGGACCTGTCGCCAGTTCTTGCCATAGACGATAACCTGATCATTCTTGAGGTCAAGTATGATGAATACTTGCCGGAATATATAAGATCAGCAATCCAGCTGGACGGACTTATTCAACAGTCCACTTCAAAATATGTAATGTGTTGCAAATATTTAAAAACTAACTCATGGGAGGATCAATAGACATGAATACAACGGAATCTACAACATTCAGCGATATTATTAAAAAGTCTGTATTGGGAAACTTCACTTCCGATATTAGCGTTTCTAAAATTCTAATCACACTTGCGATAGCCTTTGTAATAGGATTATTCATCTTTATTCTATACAAGCGAATTTTCAGTGGCGTGCTCTACTCCAAGAGCTTTAACGTATCCTTGATCGGTATGACCATGATTACCGCCATGATCATTATCGCCATCAACTCCAACCTCGTCTTGTCGTTAGGTATGGTCGGCGCCCTGTCCATTGTCCGGTTCAGAACTCCAATCAAGGATCCGACAGATCTTATTTTCCTGTTCTGGGCCGCTGCTGCAGGGATTGTGACTGGCGCTGGGTTCTTTACGCTTGCGATTATCGGATCTGTTGTTATCGGGTTAATCCTGTTCCTGTTTATTAAAAATACGTCCGTGGAAAACCCTTATTTGCTTGTAGTCAACTGTGACAGTGATGAAAGTGAGCAATTGGTTCATAGCCAAATCAGCCAATTTGCAAATCGTTATAACGTCAAACAAAAGACCGTATCCCCGGGCAATATCGAAGTAACGTTGGAAGTACGTTTACGCAAAGGTGAAGGAAGCTTTGTCAATCAAATTTCCGAGCTGGGCGGAGTCAAAAACGCTGTATTGATCAGCTATAACGGCGACTATGTATCGTAATTCACGGAGGTGATGAAGATGAAAGCCAAACTTTCTAATCTTCTTCTATGCCTTTGTTCATTAATACTGGTCTTCGGGGTTACTGCCTGCGATGTCGACAACCAAACAACAACTAATGGGAATACGGGGAAGACGACAGAGAGCACGGTCTCGGAGGAAGAGAAGAAGCTGGATGAAGAGGTTTTTCCAAAAGATAAAGTAGTAGACGTAAAGATAACGATCAATGAAGATGATTTTCAGGACATGCTGGACAATGCCAGCGCCGAGGAAATGAAGATAGCATCCGTTGATTATAATGGCAAACATTTTGATAATATCGGAATTCGGACCAAAGGGAACTTGACCTTGCGAAGTGTCGTGCAAATGGAGGATTCCGACCGCTACAGCTTCAAGCTCTCTTTTGACGAATACGTTAACCAAACGATGAATGGCATCAGCAAAATCAACCTGAACAACAATTATAGCGATGCCTCCTATATGCGTGAATTTCTGACTTATGAATTTGCCGAACAGATGGGGCTACCGACGCCGAAATTTTCGTACGTCAATGTCTACATCAACGACGAGCTCTGGGGATTCTATCTTGCGGTCGAACAGATCGGGGACGCCTATCTGGAGCGTCATTTCGGCAATTCCTATGGCGCTCTCTATAAGGCAGAAATGACTGGAACCGGCAGTGATCTGACCTGGCTCGGGAATGATCCGAGCAGTTACACTGGATTGGTCCAAAAATCCAAAACCTCGGGCGGTAATGTTCTGATCGATATGCTAGATGAGCTGAACAACGGCTCCGATTATGAGAAATATATTAACGTTGAGACAGCGTTGAAATACTTTGCTCTGAATGTTGCCGCGGACAATACCGACAGCTATATCGGCCAAACCAAGCAAAATTATTATCTGTACGAAGATGAAGGTGTCTTCTCCATCCTGCCTTGGGACTATAATATGGCCTTTGGCGGCCTTGGCGGGGGCATGGGCGGCTTCGGTGGTATGGGCGGTATGGGAGCTAAGAGAAATTTGGATGTTATAGGCAGAAACGACGCGGACCAAAATGCTGGAGAGAACTCGAACGGGAACGGAATGGTCGAAGGGAATATGGGCCCTGATCAGTTCGGCGATGCCCCTACTGGCAATCCAAATGAAAATGCCACGGCTCCGGACAATGCCAATGCCCCTGACATCGACAACGGTGATGCAGCCACAGGCAACAATAACAATGGCAAACTGCTGATCGACGAACCGACCCAAGGCGCATTAGCAGATCGCCCGCTGGTAGCCAAACTTCTTGCGGTTGATGAATATAAGGACGAATACCACAACATCCTGAAGGAAGCTATCGAGGGCTATCTGGCTAACGATACATTCACAGCACGTGTTAATGAATTGTCCGAAATGATCAGTTCATATGTCAAGGCGGACCCAACTGCTTTCTACACTTATCAGCAGTACGAGCAGGCTCTACCGCAATTAATAAGCAGCAACGCTTCCCAAATCGAGAACATTGCACAGCAGTTGGACGGTACTATTCCGTCATCAGGCGACGGCTCTGGCAGCGGCGGCATGGGCGGCGGCAGAGGCGGCGCTGGAATGGGTGGTGACAGACCTGCCATGGCTCCGGGCAATGGCGTCCAAGCTGATCAGACTCAACAAGCCGTACCAAGCAATAAATCGAACGCTGATCAGAGCCAACCACAGCAAGGCGGTGCTGGGCAACAAGGTGCACAGGAACAGGAGGCAAATGACGTCCAAATGCCACAAATGCCTAACAATGAAGGCATGGCCGGTGGACAAGATGCACAACAGGACGGGATAGACAACCAGGGCCAGCAAGGAGCTAACAATGCTCCGCAAAACCAAGACCAAGCCGATCAATCTCAGCAAGGCGGAATGGACGGGCAGCAAGGGGATTTCCCACAGTGGAACGGTGAACGTGGTCAAGCAGACTTCGAAGGTGGCTTCCCTGGCGGTTTCGGCGGTCCCGGAGGAAAGGGAGAATTCGGCCAAGGAGCCAACCAAGCCGCAGGAAGTACAAGTGAAGCAATTGCAACTGGCATCTCATTAGTCATAATCGTACTCGCTTGCGTATTCGTAGCCCGCTTCCGCAGAAGAAGATAAAAGCTTGTTTATAGCGATAATTAATATCACCAAATCTCAAAAAACATGTTTAAAACACCCCTTTTTAGTAAATAGTAAATGCAAACCAATTAAAAGCAGAGGTGTTCATGAATGGGGTTTTTATGGTCATTAATCATTGGTGGTGTTATCGGTTGGCTGGCCGGATTAATTCTAGGTAGGGATGTTCCCGGTGGAGTTATCGGCAACATTATTGCTGGATTTATCGGGGCTTGGCTTGGTACCTTCCTGTTAGGGAATTGGGGACCCGTCCTTGGCGGCTTCTACTTCGTACCTGCCCTTATCGGGGCGATCGTGCTTGTTCTAATCGTCAGCATGATAATGCGTTCCATGCGGAAGAACCGTACCTAACTCTCGGAACGGACTTTCCAAAGGCCAAATAGGCCAGCCAAGAATGTTCTGGCTGGCCTTTCTTTGCGTGAACGGAACATTTATATATTGTTACCGCTTCCTGCCTCAAGCCCCTCTTCACGATACTCTGTCGGCGTCCTTCCCGTTACCTTCTTGAATACCTGCGTGAAATAACGCGGGTCCTGATAACCGACTAACGGAGCAACCTGATAGACTTTGACATGACTATTCTTCAATATATATTGGGCCTTCTCAATTCGGTAATTCGTTAAGTACTCCAGGAAAGTGTAGCCTGTCTCCTGCTTGAACAGCATACAGAAGTGGCTGATGCTAAGCCCGGCGATCTCGGATACTTCTTCTACACTAAGGTCCTTATGATAATTATTGTCAATATAAGACTTCGACCTCGTAATGATCACGTGAACATTTTCTTTGGATTCATTCTGTTCTCCTTCGCGAATCCACTTCTCGAAGCTAATCTTCAATAATTGAATCATCTCACTGAGTATGCCCAGAGAATGCAACTCCTGAAGCAGACCCTCCAGAGACCATTCAGGAATTAGATTCATATGTTCAAATTCCCTGTACAACACAACGGTCAACTCGACAATGCTCCGTTCGGCCAATTCTTTGGAGAAGGACTCGTCCTCAATATATGCCCGGGTCTTATCTAGCAATTCCATAAGCTTATCATGGTTCAGCGTGCGAATGCATTCCAGCATGGATGACTCCAGATGCTTCGGATATTTCGGGTCGCCAGTATCGCCGGAGCCCTGCACCAGATCGATAAATACCCCTTCCTCATTACTATAGAAGCGCTGGTACAGCGCTTTGGCCGCGCTCTGATAAGCCTGACTTAATCGCTCAATGCCGGTAACAGGCTGGCTGAAGCCAATGGAGCATGGCAATTTGGTATTTAACTTGATCTGCTGAATAATAGCGATTCCTAGCCGCTCCTTCTCTTCTTTCATCGAACCCGGAAAGAGCAGAACCCATTCTCCGCTATGAAAAGGGAACACCGTGAGCGCCCCTTGGGACAGCGACCATTCACTAAGTATATTACGGATGGCAAACAACCATAGTCTTCGTTCTTCGAGCGACCACACTTTGTTCAGCTTCAAATAATGATCCAGTTGCAGGACTGCCATAAAATATTCTTCTTCCAATTCGCTGTTCTCCAGCCAGCGCATATGCTGCAGCGGGCTCTGACTGTGATTGCCCTCAATCACCTCCGCAAACATCCGTTCACGGGCTAATAGCGATAGTACTTGCACCGAATGCAGCAGCTTATCATTCTCCATCTGCTTCTCCAAGGTTTTCTTGGCGCGAAGGATCATCTCAATCAGCTCTTCATGATCGATCGGTTTCAGCAGATAATCGAATGCCCCTTCCCGCAAAGCCTCCCGGGCATATTCAAACTCTCCGTAGCCGCTAATAAAAATAAATAATCGCTTGGCGTCCTCGGCCAACACTTTCTTCATCAGGGTGATCCCGTCTATGCCTGGCATCCGTATATCACTAATAATTATATGGGGAGCAAGTTCGCGTACGAGACGTAGCGCCTCTTCTCCATTCTGCGCTTCTCCAACAATTTCGAGCTCCAGTTCATTCCAGGGAATCGCCACCTTCAAGCTGCGTAGAATAATGGGTTCATCGTCAACAAGAATAACCCGGTACTTCCCCTCTCTCTGTTCCACCCTACACACCTACCTCCAGATTTTTTTACTCACCCTTTAATGCGGTGAAAAACTTTTTCGCTGCTTCCAATACTGATCTGAGGTTTGTTGAATTTGTTCCAACGCTTCCTTCGGAGAAGTCTGATCCAGAATCATCCCTTCGATCACTTTAAGGAAGGTCTTGCTGACCTCCGGCGATAGCGCATTATCATAAGGTACAAAGGATTGTTTGCTGCCCTCCATCAGTTTGACAACCTGCGTGAATACCGGGCCTGTCTGCTCGGAATCGAAAGTGATCTTCATGGAGGGAATCCGCAGGCCTTCATATACTACTCTGCTCTGGACTTCCTGAGTATAGAACATTTTAAGCAATTCCAGCGCCACCTCCCGCTTACTGCCTTCAAGAGTAGAGGACAGCCCAATGCCAATCGTATAGCCACCCGCCATCGAACGCGGTTGATCCACGCGAAGAGACGGAAACGGGATAACCCCCACTTGATTCTGGAAATCTTCCGTTTCCTTTTTACTATGGAATAAATTAATGTCCCAGTTCCCGTTCAGATACATCGCCGCTCGGCCGCTCGTAAAGGAATCGATTGCCTCCTCGGTTGACAAATCATTGGCCGGCGAAGTGAAGGCTCCTTCTCGAACCCACTTCTTGAAATGCCTAAAGGCTTGCAAATAAGCGATATTATTGAAGCTCTTGTCCGGTTCTCCCTGTGCCAGCTGCTGGATAAGCATCGGTCCAGCATACCGGTCCATTAGATAATGGACATAAATCGCCGCGGGCCATCTCTCTTCATTTCCCAGCGCAAACGGCGTATATCCATAATTCTTCAAGGTCTTGATCGCCGAATCCAATTCATTCAACGTTTTTGGTGGATTAATACCGAGCTTCTCGAAGACAAGCTTATTGTAATAGAGTGGCTCTGCGTTCCCTTCAATCGGCAACCCGTATACATGATTGTCGAAGGTCCATAGTTGTAGATCCTGAAACTCATTCCCGAGCCCATTCTCCTGTACGAATTCCGTTAAATCCATCAGCCGGTTGGAACGAACATAAGGCTCGATTTCGGCCCCGCCAAACAATACGAACATATCTGGCGGCGTCCCCGTTACCATTTCACTCTTCAGCTTCTGTTCGCGGTGAACGGTCTGGTCCATCCCTTCGAAGTTAATCTTTACGTTAGGATGGGATGCCTGATAGGACTCCACGACATCTTCAAAAATATTCAGCATTTGTCGGTCATGCTCCTTGATCCAGAAATGCCGGAAGGTCAACGTTATTTTCTCGGTCTGAGGCTCCTCAATGGGTTCACTTCCATTTGCGATAATGATTAATACTGACACGCCCAGTACCAATGCATACAGAACAATCCAGCCCCAATTCAATAACCACTTCATTTCTCTCCCCCCTTATGGCACCATCTTTGGAATACGGATTCGGATGATTGACCCAAATCCAGGGGAGGAACAAATCATAATGCCGTAATATCCGCCGAATTGAAGATGAAGTCGCTCGTGGACATTTTTCAACCCTACGCCGTTCTCCCGATATTTCTTAAGAGTGCTCCAATCCTTACTCCATAGGCTTAGTAGAGTACTCTGATCAAAGCCCGGCCCATTATCTCTGACATCAATGACAATATCATCTCCAGACTCCCCAGCCGTGATCGAGATAATTCCGTTCCCCTCCATCGGTTCTATCGCATGGTACAATGCATTCTCTACGATAGGCTGAACAATCAGCTTCTGTGTCTTATAGAACTTCAACTCCTCTGGCACTTCAATTTGATAGGAGAACTTGTCCTCAAATCGGAACTTCTGGATGTCCATGTAATGACGAACATGCTCCATCTCCATCGCTAACGGAATCATCTCCTGATTCTCGCTAATGCTTATGCGCAGCAGCTTTCCAAGCGAGACGACCATTTTGCTGATATTCCGGTTCCCCTCCAGCACGGCCATCGAATTGATTGATTCCAGCGAGTTATATATAAAATGTGGATTGATCTGCGCCACAAGAGCCTGCAGTTCAACCTCTTTCTTGCGATTCTGCTCCTTCTGGACCTGTTCAATCAGCTCGACGATCTGTTTGCTCATTCGGTTGAACCCATCGATAAGCAGATCACGCTCATCATCCGCCTTGACAGAGGTCGTAATCGGCACGAAAATACCTTGCTGAACCCGCTTCATCCCGTTCACGGCACTAATGATGCTACCGACCAGCCGGCGGACGAAGAAACGGTCGAACAGAAAAGCGGAGATCAGTGAGACTAACACCAGAATGACTGCGATATTGCGGATCGAGACGGACTCTGAAGCAATCATACGGCTGGGTGTAATGGCTGCCAAATACCAATCCTTATTATAGGAAGGCAAGTATGTGATCAGCGACTTCTCGCCAAGATAGTTATCGACGTAATAGCCCCGTTCATTGTCATAGCCGTCAGCCAGGAAGGGAAATTCCGTCGCTTCCCCAATATGACTGCCCGACTTGTCAAACACGATCTTCCCCTGCTTGTTCACCAGCAGGATATCTCCCTGCTTCAATGTCGCCGCATCCCAGAATACTTGATCGAGCAAATCCGGCTTCACATATATGACAACAGCACCGATATCCTCAAGCGAGTAATAATCTTTAATGATCCTTGCCTGAATCAGAACCGGATTGCCCGCAGCAGCAGACCCATTCTCGCCTGGCCCAACCCATATAGGCCGGCCCTCAGCCTGTCTCATGGCCTCGAACCAGCTCTGTGTGCTCAATTCCCCGAATGACATAGCTTCATTGTACTGATACAACAGCTTATTCTTGGAATAGAGCCCGAAGGAAGTAACCATCGGATGGTTGATCAAGTTGTTAATATCCTGCTTCTGCTCATACGTAATTGCAAAATCAGGCTGCTTCAGCGTCTTCTGAATCGCTGGTTGTGTAATCGCAGAATTCGAGATCGTCGTAAGCTCGCTAAGTGCAAACCTCAGCTTCCGGTCGGTCTCTAGTAGAGATACCCAATAGAAGTTGCTTGATTTCTTCTCCATAGCGTGAGAGAAGCTGTAATATGAAATCGATCCCATCAGGATTACAGGGATAAATACAAGAAGAATAATAGCCAGCAAGATTTTACGACGGAGCTTCATCTGCGCCCTCCCCCCATAATCTACTAACTCTATTTATTCTTCGTTACTGACTTATTTTCCTTGCAGTTGTAGAGAATCCATCAGCTCTTAATAGCCCCTGGCATAGAATTGGAGACAGCCACCCCTTATTTACTTTTTGCAGTCACGAACCAAAGGAGTTGCGGTTCCTGGGCGAGCGATTGATGAGATCCAAGAGCAAAAACATAAAGATGGGCTTGTTTGCCCACATTGCAAAAACCTATCTGTCGTGCAATTTGGAAAGTACGCTGTAAAACACGTACTGGAGAGGTTAAACGTCAACGTTACCGTTGTAAATCCTGTCTCCAAACGTTCAATGACCTTACAAACACCCCTCTGCAACGAACGAGAAGACCTCCTATTTGGGTTCGTTTTATTGAATGTATGATTGAGGGCTTTTCTCTGAGAAAATGTGCAGAGCAGTTAAACGATGAGGTCACGCATGTCACCTTGTTTTACTGGCGACATAAGATTCTCTCTGCTCTAAAACAGGTTCCTACTGAAGCATTTCAAGATATTGTTGAGATGGATGAGACTTACTTTCTGTACTCGGAAAAGGGCAAGCGACGGGCAATTTAGCTTATTTTTAATTTCTAAAAAAGGGGGTTTCTTGAATCGGTCGAATATTATGTTAGATTGGCATTTGTTTCATTTTGAGGGGAGTGATGTGGTATGAAAAATATCCAAGCTTTGGTGGTTGTTACTGGAAGAGTTTTGTTTTAGTCACAGAGGAGAACCCAAAATTCCTCTGTGAAGTAAACTTCGGGAGGAATTTTCTATGGTGATTAATCTAAAGCCAGTGTCTGTTGAGAACTGGTATGAGTGTACACAGCTTAAAGTAAAGACAGAGCAACTTAATGTTTTTCCAGCACCAGTTGTTTATTGGATTGCAGAATCTAAATATGTTGATGATTTTGAATTGCGTGCTGTTTATCGGGATGATGATTTAGTCGGTTTTATTGTTTTTTGTACGAAACCCGATAAGGACGAAAACTACTGGATACCTGCCATAATGATTGATGAGAAGTATCAGGGCAAAGGCTACGGTAAAGCGGCAATGGAAAAGTTGATTGAATTAATGAGTATGATGAACTGCAAGAGATTGATGATTGGACATAGACCCAATCATCAAATTGCTGAGTGCTTGTATGATTCATTAGGATTTAAAAAAGTCAGTGAAGAAGTAGTAGATGGTGAAATAATACGTTTACTTCAATCGTGTAACAAGACCATTGACTGTCGGCACTTGTCGACAGTCTTTCTTACGCTAACGGATACGATAGCATAATAAAGCCGCCCTGGTAAAAAGGCGGCTTTATTATGGTCAATTATCAACAGTAGAATTTAACATAGCCATTAACAAAAGAGTGGCTGGCTGCTGATTTATTCTGCTCTATCGATGTTAAAGAACCAGATCATCTGGCCAGTGGATTTGTACCCCTTGCCTTTGAATCAGTGCTTGATACGCCCGAAGATGCTCCGTATTAGCGCGCACTTCACGCGGTGTCACTTGGTTCTGTAGCGCATAGGCTGCTAAATAACCGACCGACTCCCCGATATTCCATTCTGTCGGGTGAAGGCGGTAGCATCCGTTCGTAATTTGAGTGGTGCCGATATTTTTGCAAGCGGGAAGTAAATTTTTGACCCGGATCGGCAGCAGCGCCCCGAGCGGAATCTCGTACGGATAATTCGGTATATAGAACGTCCGGTTCGTGACAGTCGTCAGATGAACATCCAGATGATAGCTGCCTACGCCGACGCTATCGTCATAACGGCAAATCCCTTGTTCCCCGCGGACTTCCTTACTGACATCCTGCTCTTTGATGGCATACATTGCTTTGATCCGGCGCGACTCGCGGATATACGGATATTTCGCCAGTCCGTCCTCCGTACCCAGAACATCCGTGCGCAGCCGGATGCCCGGATAACCTTTCCCACCGTCCGGGCGAGGCGTCTCCGTCTGGAGCCAGTAGACCAGCGAGAGACTTAACTGTCTGGCGTTCGCCAGATGCTCCTGCCGTTCTGCTTCAGAAACGTCAATAATAGAACCCAAAAAATAATCATTCTGTGGCCAATTGATCAAGGTGATGTCACTTTCATATAGCCCAGTCTCGATTAAAGACGGGTCGATGATACGACGATACGTCCACAGTGACAGAAGCTCCCGCCCGGAAGCGTCTGTGCCGCCTGGAAATAGCGTAAACTCCTTCATTTTCTCCGCGTCATCCGTATCATTCGCAAACCAGCTTAACAGTGGAATATTCGTATGCTTCGGCACGAACTGGCGCCAGAAATCATATTGCTCTGGCTTCTCAATTGTGAAATTGCCGCCCTCTACATAATCGAGTGCAAACACGTGGGTAATCGACTGCATATCGAGCGGATTCGCCTCTTCCAGTGCATGCGGCTCCCCAGTCTCATGCCTAGACTCGGCACCTGTTACATATTCAACTCCCGCTAATGGCAATACATCCCCGCATTCCGTAGCATCGATGAAGTATGCTCCCCTTAGCACGACTTCTTCACCTGAGTTTATATTCGTGACGGTTACACTCTCTATCTGATCCTCGTTCACGGAGGCGGCAGTCGGTTGGAAATGATACATTACCGTGATACGACCGCTGTTCACATACGGGGCCAGCATATCCTCGATGACGCGCAGCGCCACCTTAGGCTCATGGCATAAGCGACTCACCCAACCGTTGCCGGGATTAAGAAGCTCATTATTCTTTGCTTCTTCCGTCATCGGATAGTTCTCTTGATAATAAGCACGCACCCGGTCTCGGAACTCGCGGTACGTCTCTGTGCAGCCAAATTCCTCAATCCATTGATGTTCATCCGGCGGAACCGCCTGACTTGTCAGCTGACCGCCGAGCCAATCCGTCTCCTCTGTCATGATCACACGCACGCCCATTTTGGCTGCAGCCAAAGCAGCCATGCATCCGCCCAACCCGCCGCCAAGGACGACGACGTCTGTCATTCGCTCGTTACCCATCTCTCGCTGGCTCCTTCTCCGGCGCGTCCAGCACAACTTGAGCTGTTCTTGCGCCTCTTCTGTTATTTGCAAATGTGTAGATCCTCGCAGCATTAGCGAAGTTCGAACCCTTACTTTGTATCACGGACATGCGTCTTCAATCCGACCTCGAACATCCGGCTCCAAGGCATATAGCAATCGTCGATCACGATCTCATAATTATTCTCTGGGTCATTCAAATGATTCTCGATGAACTGAGTCAATTCAGCTCTGACCCGTTCAGCAATTTGTCCCCGTTGACCGTCGATAGAGAAATAATTGTATCCCATACCAGGCAACACCTGGTCACTTACATCCCTGCGCACGGAGGCACAATAGCCTCCATCCTCCACATATCGTAGTGACAGGAAATCGCGATGCTGCTGCGTATTGCCATATACGGCATAGATCAAGCCTTGCGCAATACAGGTCCCGAGCGTGTTGCCACTAGTATTCCAGCCTGCATAACCGGCCAGCTCGAACAACAGCTTCTTATCGCGAAGCAGCTGCAGCAGTTCAAGATCTGCTCCGTTGGCAAAGGCAACATCGGCGATAACACAAGGCTTACCGAGACGATGAACAATATCATCGGCCATCTCGATCAGTTCAACAAGATTCCGGTATACCTGATACCCCAAATAAGGCCGTCCTTGATCATTCGACTCCATCATACTCTCGCCCGGTGTATTGATGCACAGGGCCATATCGGCTTCTGCTAGAGAAGGTGACATTAGCCCTCCGGCCGCCATAATCTGATATTTGACCGATTCATATAGTACGCGGTCTTCATATAAAGGTATCACTAATGGCCCTTGCACACTGGCAAAATGAACATGCACCCGCGGCTTACGACGCTCAAAATGATTGATCATTCGGGCAAGAAGCGTACATCCCACTTCGTCGGCCCCGGGATACATATAGATGGATAGCTGCTGCTGACACTTCTTGACATACTCGCGAACGTGCTGCTGGTCCACCGCGGTCAGACCATAAGGAGCTGAGTCATCCTGTGGGATGATCATGAAGTCGACGGCCCCGTCCTGCACCAAATCAATCGCCCGTTTATTCGCTACCAAATTGACAGCCCGGCGCCCCGTGTAATCCTGCCATATAGATTCAGGCAAAGTCATCTCAATCTGCTGCAACTCACTCTGCTCTTCTTCTGTCGCAATGCCCAGCTCCAACCGATGGCGGATGTATCCGCGCCGAAAAATCTCCCTGCCCCAATTCTCGTAATAATCCGGTTCTTCATCACTGCTGGAATAGCGCGGGCAACGCATAATGAGCTGATAAGCAAATACGTGCAAATCCGGGTTGATCCGCTTCAATTGACGGAGCCTCTCCAATTGCTCCCCGCATTGTTCCTCCGTCAGCCCATGCAGACGCGAGGGGATAATTCCTCCGTATAGCAATGTGTCCAGGGCCACAATCGCTCCGTCTGCATCTTGCGCCTGCTCGAATAGCCAGGCCCATAGCTGTTCGATGTCTCCGGGGCGCTTCTTAAGCCCCATAATACTCAAATCCGGGCGGACGACATGATAATCCGTTCCCGCGGCAAGAAACGCCGGAAAGTCGTAATTGCACGGACGTTCGTCCAGCGGAATATATATAATTTTTTTCATGTGAGTAGCGTCCTCCTATCCCTTAACTGCTCCGGATACACCTTCCATATAATATTTCTGGGTGCACAGGAACACGATGATAATCGGTATAACCGAAATGACGGTCCCAGCGGCGATCCAACCGAAATTATAGGCAAATTGTCCATTTAAAAAGCTGAGTGCGGACGCGATCGGATATTGCTTCGTATCATTCAGCACAATCATCGGCCAGAGGAAGCTATTCCACATCCCCTGAAACTCCAATAGCCCGATAACGGCAATCGCCGGCTTCACAATCGGTAGGGATAATTGCAGCCAAATTCGAAATTCGCTAGCCCCGTCCACTTTACCGGAATCGCGCAGCTCATGAGGCATGCCCATAAACGCCTGTCTCATTAGGAATATATTGAACACGGTAACCGCCGAAGGAAGCACGACTGCAAGGAACCCACCCATCAGACCTAGTGCCTTCACCGTTAAGTAGTTGACGACCATCCCGGCTGCAGCTGGGATAATCATCGTCATCACCAGTAAGGCAAAGATAAGATCCCGTCCTTTGAACCGAAATACGGCGAGTGGATAGGCCGTTAGACAGGAGAAGAAGATGTTCATAACGACACCCATCAGAGCAATAATGACGGTATTCATTAAATATCTTGGAAAGTCCATGTAATTCCACACTTGGACGTAATTATCGAAGTCGATAAATGTCGGGAAGATCGCCGGCGGAGAGCTGAACACATTCTTGCCGGGCATGAGCGACACACTGAGTATCCATAGAAATGGTCCCATCATAAAAATGGCAAGCAGAATCAAAGCTCCATACAACAATAATGATTTCGTAAAACGAAGTGGTTTTCTTCTCATATCATGCATCCATTAATATGGATTGACACCACCCTTCCGGTTGAATCTGAAGATGACGATACTAAGCACGGCAATCATGACGCTGACAATTAAACCAAGTGCCGAAGAGTAGCCAAAATTAAATTGCTGGAAACCCTGCTTATAAATATACAAGCTCGATGTTAAAGTTGCATCCCCCGGTCCACCCATCGTCAGGATGAACACTTCATCGAACACACGGATTGCCGCCATTAGTGAAATAAGCGTGCAGAAAAATACATACGGCTTCAGCAGCGGAATTGTAATTTTACGAATTGTCTGCATTCGGTTCGCGCCATCGATCATCGCAGCCTCTACCAGATCCTTTGGAATGGATTGCAATCCTGCCAAATAAATCATCATATAGTAGCCAAGGCCCTTCCACATCGTAATGAACATCAGTGTCCACAGTGCTGTATCTTTGTTGGACAACCAGGTAATTCGCTCTTTCATTAAACCTACACTGGACAGCACATAGTTTATGACCCCATTCTGGTTGAGCAGCCAGCCCCAAATAAGCGCTACTGCAACCATGGAAGTGACTACAGGAATGTAATAAGCAGTACGGAAGATTTTAATTCCTTTGACATTGCTGTTGACTAGAATCGCCATAAGAATAGAGAAGATCTGAATAAATGGTACAACAATTACATATAGAAGCGAGTTGACCAGTGACGTAATGTAGCTCCTATCCTGTAATGCTTTGACGAAATTATCAAAACCGACAAATTCGGTCTTGCCTATAACGGAGTAATTCGTCAGCGCCAGCGGTACGCTGTAAATAATCGGCCAAAAGACAAAAAGGGCCAGTAGGATCAAACCCGGTGCCATGAAGAACCAAGCAACTGACGCTTCTGACTTGCCGAATCTGGTAAAGAAGGGTGTCCTTTTCATGATAGTATCCTCCACCGCCTTTATAAATTCTATATCTAGAAGAATCGGGCAGGACGAGCCTGCCCAACTTGATGTATTTAGTTGCCCAAGATTTTGTTCACTTCATTCTCAGCTTGAGTCAATGTCTTCTTCGCATCAGCACCGTTCAAATAAATTTCCTGCAATGCTTTAGTAACTTTCTCATTAACGTCTTTAGCACTCTCAACGCCGATGTAGAAATCCTCGGCTTTATCGAGGCTGACTGCAGATACAGTCTTGGCCATCCCTTCCAGAGTTCCATCATTCTCCGAGAAGAACGGATCCTTGGCACTCTCTACTGTGGAAGGCAATGTATTTGCGATCTTCGAGAATTCAAGCTGATTGGCTGCATTGGAGACGAATACAGCGAAGTCTACCGCTTCTTTCTTATGTTTTGTTGCCGAAGGCACAACGATGTTCATCGTGTTGGAATAGCGGATGCCCGCTTTGCCAACCGGACTTGGAACGGCAAGCATTTTGTTGTAAACGTCCGGCGCCGCTGTCTTGATCTTGTTAATGAACGGAGAGCTGGACAAGGACATAGCCACTTGCTCACTTGCGAAGTATTGTACTTGTTTATCGTAATTGATGATGTCTTTTGGAATGACGCCGTCTTTCAACAACTGTAGGTTCTCGTTGATATACTCTTCTACTTCCGGTGTATTGAAAGCTGCCTTCTTATAATCGTCAGACAGGAATGGCAAGTTCTCTTCTAACAGAGTGCGCGCCTCCATCGTGAAAATGTAACCGTAGGCTCCAGTTTTCTCTTTGATTTGACGTCCCCATTCGTTCAACTCCTGCTTCGTCTTCGGTGGATTGTCTGGATTAAGTCCTGCTTTCTCCACCAGATCTTTATTCATGAATAAGACTGGCAGACCCGTATACCAAGGGAGCGCGAATGCTTTGCCGTTCATCTCCGTTGAGGAGTAGATTCCTGGGAAATAAGCCGCTTTCTGTTCTGCCGTCAGCTCTTGGTTAAAGTCAACCAATGCGTCCTTCGTTCCCATCTGATTGGCAAGTTCCGTATTAAGGTTTACTACATCCGGTGCATCGCCACCCGAGATATTCGTCATTAGTTTGTTTAGTACGGCATCGTAAGGGTAGTCCTTCCAATCAATCTTGACATTCGGATTCTGGGATTCAAATTCAGCAATCAATTTGTCGAAGTAATCATTGAAGGTCGGCTGCAGTGAGATCGTCCAGAACTCTACAGTGACTTGTTCCCCTGCCTTTGCACCATCGCTGTTGCCGTTCGGAGCCGCCTCCTTATTACCAGACGAACCCGAACCACACGCCGCCAATAGACCCACCATCAACATTGACGTCAATAATAATGAAATCAATCTTCTTCCTTTGAAACTCATGTCCTAACACCCTCTCATCTTTATAATCTATCTTTCTATAGTCAAGAGAAGAGATGACTTTGAACCCATCAATCCGAGTTTCGTAAAGCGCTTACATAACAAACTTGAATAGTTATGCCACTTTCGTAAATGTTCGGTTAATTTTTCCGGATGGATCAGTCACAATGGAGACATTCTCCTCTCTCACAGGTTCATTGTAACATGGTTTGGAGAAATTCTCCACTATTTATTAAATAATAAAAGATTATTTCTTTTAGGTAATTGTATGCTTTCCCTTTTATAAAAATGGGAGTCACAACAAAAAAAAGAGCCTAAAAAGGCTCTCTCTGTAAAAGTAATCTCTTTTGCGATATTACGTAGGATTGGCTCTAATAAAGTTTCTCGGAAATTGCTCGGGCTGTTATTTCTCTGGTTTTTAGCGCCTCGTCCTTCATTTGCAGCGAAACGGCCACATTCAGAATATCGATGACGGCCAGCTGTGAGATTTTGGCGGAGAGGGAGCTGCCTTGCAGTGGATTCTCCCTGGCGATCATCAGCAAGCTGATATCCGCAACCTTCGTAATTGGAGAACGGGCATTGCTTGTGATGGCGATGACAGTTGCGCCCGTCTTTTTAGCCAAGGTCAAATTTTCAATCGTATCCTTCGTGCTTCCGGAGATCGAAATACCGACTGCCACGTCATCCTTGGTCATTAAGGCTGCTTCCATAGCTTGAAAATGAGTATCCACTTTGGCGCTGCTTAGTTTGCCAATTCTCGAGAAGCTATGTGCCGCTTGCATCGCTGTTAATCCAGACGAACCGACGCCAAAGAAATAAATACAGCGAGCCCGGAGCAACGCATTGATCGCTTTACCTAACTGATCGGAAACCGCTAGTTCTCTTGTCTGCTCCAAGGTGCGGATATGATTGGCTATTATTTTCTCATTCAACGCAGTCGAATCATCATCCTCTGTTATTTCTTGATGCAAATTATCGATCGGCTTCACCAGATCCTGCGCCAATGACAACTTGAAATCTTGAAATCCTTGAAACTTTAACTTCCGGCATAAACGCAGCACCGTTGTTTCTCCAACATCGGCTTTTTCCGCCAACTCGGTCACGGAATGATAAATAATATCGGAGGCGTTATCCAGAATATATTGCGCCACTTTTTGCTCGGCCTTGGTAAGCCCGTTCAGATTACTGTGTATATTTAGGAGTGTCTTCCCCATCCCTTGTATGGTTGACAAGTGCCCTATCCCCTTTCAATCGGCCAATTATTGAACTTTATCTTCTTTTTTACCCATTCGGAAGATTGATTTCTTCTATTTTATCGAGATCGCGTTGAATAGGCAAGGACAAGACTGATGTGTCACACTAGACGGAATCTCCCCAGTTCAGACAAAACAGCCATCCCTTTCTTAAGTAGAAAAGAATGGCTGTCTACGAAATTAAAATGAGTCCATCAGATAAGTCGTTCCGTGTGGAATGATGCGCTCCAGCGCGGCAACGCCTGTCTCCTTCCCGGCCAATCGGCCGTAACGGTACATTTCTTGCGGACGTCTATATCCTATGAGCATCGTCGTCAAGGTCTGGATATCACAAGTGAGCTCGGCTTCAGCCGAAGCTTCGCCAATCTTGCTTAGTTGCCCTCTTCCCTCAGGCGATACGTGAAGCTGCCAAACCCCATGGTTCCACGGCGCTGTCGTATCTTCAATCTGCAGCTTAAGTGTAGTCTCTGCCTCCGATGCCTGGAATGGATAATCATTAATAAACGGAGCGGCATCGACAATCCGGGCCATGAAATAAGGAATAATCTCCTGATTGAAGCGCGGGTTATCGAGCAGGTATGGCAAGAAATCATCCATGGGGACGAATTGGATCACCGCTTGATTCACCATGGAATCGTGGTTAGCGAAGTATGTCCACAATGCTTCACGGGCCATCTCGTTATGGTAGACAAATTCCTCGATTGTCAGCTCACGGTTCGCAACATTGTAAAGAGCGTATCCTTGTGGAGTGCCATTCTCCGAGAAATAGACAACATCATGTCCATCCTCATCCAGTACCGACCTCTCCCACCAATCGCGATCACGCAGGAGCGTACCATTATATCTCTGCGCAAAAGGCCTGTATATTTGGTCCAACAGCGCGACGTCCCTCAGATCTCTTCTGACTCTGCCCTCAAAGTTCTTGCGCGCCGGAAATTGATTCACCGGAAGGGTATATTTCCGATGCTCGGTCATTAGCTCCCAACCGAACTTACGATAATAAGCGAAGGAGAAGGGATTCAGACAAGAGATCATCTGGCCCTGATCTTTCATAACGTTTAACGCCTGGGTAAGCAAACCGCGCACCAAGCCACTGCGACGATTCTCCGGCCAGGAAGATACTCCGGCGAGGCCGCCCATATCAAAGGGCTTGCCATGAATATAGATTTGCAACGGCAGAAGCACAAGCTTCGCGAGCAACTGCCCATTCTCAAAAGCTCCCCAAGTCTGCTCCGGCTTGAAACGGGTTCTCCGTTCAGTCCGTTCAACAGGAGACAACTTGTACTGAAACGCATATTCTCCCAAATCCATGCTAATATCGAATTCTTCTGCAACCAATTGTCTGATTTCCATAGGATTCCCCCATTTCGTGTCCCGATTATTATCGTCGGACACCCTATAGGTATAAGAGTACCTTGGAAATCCAGATTGTTCCACCTTTATTTATACTAATCCATTCACTTTTCCCGACTCATCCAGATAGATTCGCTCTGCTGCCGGAACCTTCGGCAATCCAGGCATCGTGACGATGTTCCCGGTATGGACGACAACGAAGCCCGCTCCAGCCGACAGCGTAATATCTTTGACCTGTACGGTAAAGCCTTCCGGCGCACCGAGCAATGCAGGCTGATCGGAGAAAGAATAAGGCGTTTTCGCCATACATACCGGCATATTACTATATCCGAGATGCTCGATCTGCTCCAGCTTCTTAAAAGCGGATGGAGTCAGGTGTGCCCCGGCACCACGGTAAATTTGACGGATGATCGTCTCTATTTTATCCATTAGGCTGCTGTCATTCGTGTATAGAGGGGCGAAGCTGCTCGTCTCATTCTGCAAAATATCCCGTAGTGTCTCGGCTATCCGCTGGCCACCAGCGCCACCTTCCGCCCACACATCAGATACCTCAGCTCTCACCCCAAGACGGCGGCAGTGATCAACGACAAACGCTACTTCCTCGTCATGATCATGTGCAAAGTGGTTAATAGCGACCATAACAGGCACCCTGAATTTGCGGATATTCTCAATATGCCGCTCCATATTGGCGAGTCCAGCCTGAAGCGCAGCTACGTTCAGGTCATCTAATTCATTCTTGGATACTCCACCGTTATATTTCAGTGCCTTAATCGTCACCACAAGCACTGCTGCGGCTGGGTCAAGTCTGGACTGGCGACATTTGATATCAAAAAACTTCTCTGCCCCTAGATCAGCACCGAATCCTGCTTCGGTCACCACAATATCTGCTAGCTTCAGTGCCGTCTTGGTACCGATCACGCTGCTGCAACCGTGGGCAATGTTGGCGAATGGGCCGCCATGAACGAAGACAGGAGTTCCTTCTGCGGTCTGCACCATATTCGGCTTGATGGCATCCTTCAGCAGTACGGTCATAGAATCGACAGCACCGATCTGCTCCGCCGTGACCGCCTCTCCCGCCATATTATAGGCAGCAATAATCCGCCCGAGCCGCTGTCTGAGATCCGATAGATCCTCGCTTAAGCAGAGAACGGCCATAATTTCTGAGGCTGTCGTGATCATAAAGCCAGATTCATGCACGCTTCCATTACCGTCGCCAATGCCACACACAATTCGCCGCAGGCTGCGGTCATTCATATCCATCGCATGCTTCCATACAATTTTCTGCGTATCGATCTGCAGCTTATTTCCGTGATAGATATGATTCTCGATCATTGCAGACAGCAGGTTATGCGCTGCAGTGATGGCATGAATATCCCCGGTAAAATGCAAATTAATATCTTCAGCCGGCAAAATTTCCGCCTTGCCACTACCAGTCGCCCCACCCTTCATACCGAAGCAAGGGCCGAGGGATGGCTCTCTAAGCGCAGCGATCGTAGGAATGCCGATAGCATTTAACGCTTGGGAAAGACCGATCGTCGTCAGCGTCTTCCCTTCCCCGGCAGGCGTAGGGTTCATCGCTGTCACGAGCACTAGCTTACCGTCTGGACGGTCCCGTAGATCCTCTCGTATTTGCAGGTCAATCTTGCATTTATATTTTCCGTACAGTTCAAGATATTTCTCATCGATTCCAAAAGATTTGGCTACGTTTATAATAGGCTTCATTCCTTGCGACAACCTCCATGAGCTTAAAATTGCGGATTCTTAAATTCTACACCGTTATATTGTACATGAACTGAAATATTTAGTATGTGCAAAAAAGAACAATCAAGCAAAAACAGGCCGATAACCATATGGCCATCAACCTGCTTCAATAGTTATCCATCTATTCTTAATAAGTGCATGTTTAAAAAGTCCGACTTTCAGCACCGAGAAGGTTGGATGAAGCTAGGGCCCGAGGAGCGAAGCGTACGTAGTGGGTACGTGAGCACCTGAGATGTTTCCGTAGGAAACATGACTTCGTAAGCATCCGCTAAGGCCCGGCTGAATTCAAGATTCGATGTCGAATAAGCTCTCCGTGTTACTTCGTGTTAGATATAGAATTTATTCGTTAACAACGGAGTTGATGAAATTCTATATCGCAAGAAAACCTACCTTTGAATCGCGGTCGCTCATCTTGAATGACTTCGATCGGTTTTCTTATCAAAGGGGGACTTTTTAAACAACCTCTATAAGGGATCAGGATCTCCCTCGCTGCGACCTGATCATTCTAAGGGGCTAACCGATTTCCGCACTTCTCGCAAAAAAGATCCGTCTCATTCACAACAGTATGGCAGGTGCCGCAATGCTTCTGAATGACAAGCACCTCACTAGCGGCCTCTTCTTCGACAGGAACTAACTTGGTAATCTCCTCGAATTGGTGTCCACAGGAGGGGCAGAATTTCGTATCCATAGGCACCACTCTGCCACAGACACATTCCTTCTCATCCTTAATCTCTCTAATCTTATATTCCAATTGCTCGACTTCTTCCTCAAGTCCATGGATCAAATTGCTCTGCTCCTGTACGAGGGACTCAAGCGTATCCAGCTGTTTTTTGGTATAAGCTTCGTAGACCTCTTTACCGATCAATAAATAGCTCTTTTCAATTTCTTTCCGCTTGCTGGAGATTTGCGAATTGATCTTGGCAATCTCCACAGAATCCTTGGCCAAGTCTGCCGCTTTGGCTGCGCCATCCTTCAATTTATCAAAGATCCCCACTTCAATCCCCTACTTTCGAGTTAATGTCAGTTCATTATTCTATTCCTAATAATACCTAAAAATAACGAGGGAGTTTGTCGATTTTTGATTTTTGCTGTGCTCTCTTTTGATCATAATAGAAAATGTCAAAAAAGCAAAGCCGCCTCCAGTCTGTATTTCGCAGACCGAAGACGGCTTATAAATGATAGAAATCTGTGGATTATGTCAACCGTCTCTCGCCCGTGGCTCTCATTCTTAGCTTAGTGAGCTGAGGGAAGATGACGCCGAGCAGAACAACAATAACGCCTATCCATTGCAGCATCGTCACCTGCTCATGGAGAACCAGAGAAGAGAGCAATACCGCGACTGGAAGCTCAACTGCTCCTAGAATCCCGGCCATATCCTCGCCGATATGAGGTACGCCAATCGCGAACAATACGGGAGGTATGAATGCTCCGAAGAAACCGAGCAGGAACCCGAACACCAACAACTGGCTCCACAGCAGACCATTAAACAAGAAATGCGGTGGGAATAGTATAAAGACTAGCACGAGTCCACCCGTAATCATCCAGGCACTGCGATAAACTGGTTTAATCGATGTCATCGCCTTACCGCTAAAGAGAACAAACATGGAGTAGCTCACGGCCGCGAGTAATCCGAATGTGATCCCGATTGCAGAGAACCGGCCTCCTGCCTGCCCCGTTAGCCCAGCGGCCAGCAGTGTTCCACCAAACAGTAATACAAGTGTGAACAGCGTAACCCTATTAGGACGTTGGCGCTTGATGATCGCTTGAATCAACACGGTAATCCATGTGAATTGGAATAATAATATAATTGCCAATGATGCCGGGATATATTGCAATGAATGATAATATACTAGGCCCGTTATGGCGGTAGGTGTTCCGACTAACATAAGCAGCAATCTCTGCTTCCAGGTCAGCTTCGACGAGGCATCTGCTGTTGCATTCACGGAGCCTCCTGGCTTACCCTGTTCTTCCCGCAGCTTGCGTCTCTCTTTAAGCTTGGTATATAGAGCCAGCATCCATGCTAGAATGCAGCCTGTCAGCAGTTGGGTGCCTACCACTTCACCAAGCTGGTAGCCATGTCCGTAGGCAAGTACAACTATGGTCGACAATATGCCATAACTGCTAGCACCGATAAATACGGATAATAAGTACTTCATTTTCATTTCCTATTGCTCCCCCTTGATAGCATTTGAATCCAGAAAACGCAAAAAATCCTAACTACGATATAAGAATCAGTAATGAATTCTCTATATCGTAGTTAGGAAGTTACGGCTTCCTGTAGAAACCCTCGCCCGTTCTAACCGTCAATCGGCTATCTGCGAGGTTATACGAAAGTAATATAAAGTTCGTTCATGGTCCGGACCATGTTAACAACCTCAGACCATAATACATGACAAGAGGGAGACTGTCAATGCATATTCTTTTATTAATCCTATGGTATTTGTAGCCATTCGATCAATCGCAGCAATTCCACGCCGGCCAGCATAACGATGCCGATCCCATGTGTGTCATTGAGCTGCGGCAGCAAATCATACTTGTAGTATCGACTGGAATGTGAATAGCCTGAACCGCGGCATACTCCGTATAGATTTCCACGTGCATCGATACTGTGCCGAGTCAGGCCGCTCCAGGCTTGAATAGCGCTGTTGGAATAAGAGGCCTTATCGTTCAGCCAGCCATTTCGTACACCACGTGCATAAGCATAGATAAACATCGCTGTGCAGGATGTCTCCAGGTAAGCATCCGGTTCATTGATTACTTGGCGCCATAGCCCCTCCTCGCTTTGATGAGCAAGATAGCCAGCGCTTAATGTACGGAACATTCCCAGCAATTTTTCCCGTTCCGGGTGTTCCTCTGGCAGAACGCTCAGAAGCTCGGACAAGGAGAACAATACCCAGCCATTTCCGCGACCCCAAGGCACTCCTGTCGCTAAACCCTGCTCAAAATCGTACACATGGGACATCAGCTTTTCCTCAGGAATATATAAGTACTCTCGGAACAGCAGAAATTGTCTCGCCGCATCATTGATATACTTCTCATTGCCGGTTAGTTCATAGTAACGACATAGGAAAGGGACGCTCATATAGAGGTCATCCGCCCACATCGTATCCTCCCCTTGACCATGCTTGCGATAGAACGCTCCATCAGGTAGCCGCTCCTGCGCCTCGCTCATATGAGTTCCGATGACTCCGGCTAGATCCTCTACCCCGCTTATCTGCTTATGATCCCGGTACAGTTCAAGCATGGTAGAACCGAAAGAACCACAATCGTCCAGGCTGTCGATATCTGCAATGGATTGATTAATCCCTGTACCTTTGTACTGTTCATAGTCCCACTTGGTATAGGAATACCATCTTACAGTCTGAGCGACGTGGTCTGCGGCATATGCTACGAGATCAGGACGTTCCAGCGTTCTGCCCATCTGTGCCAATCCGTACAGCGTTACACCAACAGGGTAATTCCACTTTCCAAATAGCGGAGCCTCCAGATAAGGCCGGATCCAGGTTCCAGGCATATCTCCACGCCAGTAAGTCCCTTGTCCGCCATCCTCGTGAACGCGATGCAGCTCTATCAGCTCAGTTATATCGGGGATATATTGATCTGCAAACGGACCTAAATACAACCATGCCCCCGAATATCCGTGAACAGGGACTGGCTGCTCCAGCAGAACAGTCTCATCCCCCGACATTACGGTTACTGTCGAACCCCAGGAAGAAGCCGCAGCATCGCGAATCACTAATTGATGCGGACCATAGGACAATTCCATCTCCAGATCGAAACTTCCAGCTTGTTCGCAGCGGTACTTCTCCACGCCATCTATGAACAGAACTGTAGGACCTAAGCTGTTACCTATAATGCGATAAATTCGACTTGCCACATTATTCGCATGGAATTTCGACCAAGCGAAGGCTGTTAATCCGTCTGGGCTGCCGTATAATCTCTCCAGCGATGTCATCTGCTTCTGTTCTTCCGTCCAGTCTAGATTCGGATACCATTGCATTGCTCCTGCAAATTCCGATTGTCCAGCAACCGGCAGTTCTTCTACGGCTTCATCGAGTGGCTTGCTGAATAACCACCCTTCTTGGCCGCTTCTCTCGCGGGAGGCAATGATCGAATTGAAAATCACCCATTTGCTGCTTGTTGTGCCGAAGAGACCTCCAAAGCCAGCCCGCGTCTTCGTAAATTTCAGCACAATATCATTCCAGCCTGTGTTAAGTAAAGCGCGACATTCCCGTTTCACCTTCGGCCGCTCATCGCCCGGCAAGGACCGGTAAATACTGTGGCCATTAACAAATACCTCGAGCGGTCCCCAAGCTGTAGTGAGCCAAGTCATCTCCGTGTTCGGATGATCGCACCACATCATGCCCCACGCGTAGGAAATTTGTCCAATCTCAGCCTCAGGGAACCGCTCACCCAAGTTAAACACATAACGAAAGTCATTAGCACGCTGCATGCCTTCGCGGTTAAAGGCACGATACCGGTAAGGCTCAGCCGGATTATCGGCTACGTAACGATTTGCCAGTGTTTGCAGTGCGCAAGGAATATCGGCGCCGGTCTTGTCGTAAATACTCTCATGCAATTTTGTCATCACACTTCCGTCTCCTATCTGATCGGACCGGCCCTCCGTCAGCAAGCCAGCCTGCGATTTTCTAAAATATTGATATCTACGGAAATCGTAACATAGCACCAACAACGCTTTATAGGAGACAAATGCGCGAATACTTTCAATATTCATGGAATCGGCGACCATATAATGTCCTATTTGTAATACCCCTAAAGAAAAATTCTTGCAAAAATGCAGTTATTTCTCGAAAATATCGACTCAAGATTAGAAAAAACTGCAATAATACAGTTTTTTCTGGACTGTCCTCTCAATTCCAAAGAAATAATAAAAAAAGCCTGCACTTATGCAGGAATTACATAGAAACAGACAATTATTTATCTTAAAAGATGCACTTATGCTGTTTTCTCGTATTCGAATGGTATTCTTTAAGGAAATTAACATTTAATTCATTTAGATACAAATATCACCTTGTCCTCTACAACAAATAAATTTCCTTAGATTATACCTCAGTCAGTTAGCTCTAAACTGTGGATAATATATTCGTGGATTGAGTAGATGTTGCTTCTTTTATGTGGATATAAATATATATTACTGATATATCAACTGAATATGTGAATAAGACTGTGCATAGTTCATGCTAAATTGATATATTTCAATGTTAGGCTGATGAATATCAGATCTATACAGAGGAAAATGTGAACAACTGTGTACAATTTGAGGATAACCATAGGCTAGCGTTGATCTCCATTGTCAGTTATCCACTTGGGGATAAAAAAACCACCACCGGTTATCGGTAGTGGTTCTTATTGCTTGGCGGCTTCCTACTCTCCCAGGACCCTTCGGTCCAAGTACCATCGGCGCTAGAGGGCTTAACGGTCGTGTTCGGGATGGGTACGTGTGGAACCCCTCCGCCATCGCCACCAAACGTGATTTGTCGAAGCTTTTGCTTCTCGAAATCCTGCAATCCCTTATTAAAAGGTTATGCGTCTTGGTTCAGGCATCAGCATCGCCAAATGCTGAAAGCAATCTTCTATTAAGTAATCACTTGAATCACTCAATATACAGGTTTGCTCCCTGAAAACTGGATACGAAACTCATTTTGCATTTAAGATATTGGATAAGCCCTCGACCGATTAGTACCTGTCAGCTCCATACATTGCTGCACTTCCACCTCAGGCCTATCAACCTCGTCGTCTTCAAGGGGTCTTACTAGTTGGGAAATCTCATCTTGAGGGGGGCTTCACGCTTAGATGCTTTCAGCGCTTATCCCTTCCGCACTTAGCTACCCAGCTATGCTCCTGGCGGAACAACTGGTGCACCAGCGGTGCGTCCATCCCGGTCCTCTCGTACTAAGGACAGCTCCTCTCAAATTTCCTACGCCCACGACAGATAGGGACCGAACTGTCTCACGACGTTCTGAACCCAGCTCGCGTACCGCTTTAATGGGCGAACAGCCCAACCCTTGGGACCTACTTCAGCCCCAGGATGCGATGAGCCGACATCGAGGTGCCAAACCTCCCCGTCGATGTGGACTCTTGGGGGAGATAAGCCTGTTATCCCCAGGGTAGCTTTTATCCGTTGAGCGATGGCCCTTCCATGCGGTACCACCGGATCACTAAGCCCGACTTTCGTCCCTGCTCGACTTGTCAGTCTCGCAGTCAAGCTCCCTTTTGCCTTTGCACTCTTCGAATGATTTCCAACCATTCTGAGGGAACCTTGGGGCGCCTCCGTTACTCTTTAGGAGGCGACCGCCCCAGTCAAACTGCCCGCCTGACACTGTCCCCGCACCGGATCACGGTACTAGGTTAGAACTCCGACACGATCAGGGTGGTATCCCAACGGCGCCTCCACCGAAGCTGGCGCTCCGGCTTCCTAGGCTCCCACCTATCCTGTACAAATCGTATCAAAGTCCAATATCAAGCTGCAGTAAAGCTCCATGGGGTCTTTCCGTCTTGTCGCGGGTAACCTGCATCTTCACAGGTATTAAAATTTCACCGGATCTCTCGTTGAGACAGCGCCCAAGTCGTTACGCCATTCGTGCGGGTCAGAATTTACCTGACAAGGAATTTCGCTACCTTAGGACCGTTATAGTTACGGCCGCCGTTTACTGGGGCTTCGGTTCATAGCTTCGGGACGAATCCCTAACCACTCCCCTTAACCTTCCAGCACCGGGCAGGCGTCAGCCCGTATACTTCGCCTTGCGGCTTCGCACAGACCTGTGTTTTTGCTAAACAGTCGCTTGGGCCTTTTCACTGCGGCCCCCTCGTGCTATTCACACTACCGGGGCACCCCTTCTCCCTAAGTTACGGGGTCATTTTGCCGAGTTCCTTAACGAGAGTTCTTCCGCGCGCCTTAGAATTCTCTTCTCGCCTACCTGTGTCGGTTTGCGGTACGGGCACCTTCACCTGGCTAGAGGCTTTTCTTGGCAGTGTGAGATCATGACCTTCGGTACTATAAATTTTCCCTCCCCATCACAGCCCAGCCTTATCGATGTGCGGATTTGCCTACACATCAGCCTCACTGCTTGGACGAGCATCCATCAGCTCGCGTCACTACCCTCCTGCGTCACCCCATTGCTCATAGCGGTTTACGGTGGTACAGGAATTTCAACCTGTTGTCCTTCGACTACGCCTTTCGGCCTCGCCTTAGGTCCCGACTTACCCTGAGCGGACGAACCTTCCTCAGGAAACCTTGGGCTTTCGGCGGATCAGATTCTCACTGATCTTTTCGTTACTCATACCGGCATTCTCACTTGTATGCAGTCCACCAGTCCTTCCGGTCCAACTTCAATCCGCATACAACGCTCCCCTACCCCTGATACATAGTATCAAGCCATAGCTTCGGTGGTGTGTTTAGCCCCGTTACATTTTCGGCGCAGAGTCACTCGACCAGTGAGCTATTACGCACTCTTTAAATGGTGGCTGCTTCTAAGCCAACATCCTGGTTGTCTGTGCAACTCCACATCCTTTCCCACTTAACACACACTTGGGGACCTTAGCTGATGGTCTGGGCTGTTTCCCTTTTGACAATGGATCTTAGCACTCACTGTCTGACTCCCGGATAATAAGTCTATGGCATTCGGAGTTTGACTGAGCTTGGTAACCCTTGGCGGGCCCCGCACCCAATCAGTGCTCTACCTCCACGACTCTTCTTTCCGAGGCTAGCCCTAAAGCTATTTCGGGGAGAACCAGCTATCTCCGAGTTCGATTGGAATTTCTCCGCTACCCCCACCTCATCCCCGCACTTTTCAACGTACGTGGGTTCGGGCCTCCAGTGCGTGTTACCGCACCTTCACCCTGGACAGGGGTAGATCACACGGTTTCGGGTCTACGCCTACAAACTAATTCGCCCTATTCAGACTCGCTTTCGCTGCGGCTCCGTCTTCTCGACTTAACCTTGCTTGCAAACGTAACTCGCCGGTTCATTCTACAAAAGGCACGCCATCATCCATATAGAGGACTCTGACTTCTTGTAAGCACACGGTTTCAGGATCTATTTCACTCCCCTTCCGGGGTGCTTTTCACCTTTCCCTCACGGTACTGCTTCACTATCGGTCACTAGGGAGTATTTAGCCTTGGCAGATGGTCCTGCCGGATTCATACGGGGTTTCACGTGCCCCGCACTACTCAGGATCCGTCTCGGAGGGATTAGAATTTCGGCTACAGGGCTTTTACCTCTTTTAGCGGGCCTTTCCAGACCTCTTCGCCTACCCTAATCCTTGGTAACTCCATGTGAGACGTCCTACAACCCCAGAGAGCAAGCTCCCTGGTTTGGGCTGTTCCGCGTTCGCTCGCCGCTACTGACGGAATCACTATTGTTTTCTCTTCCTCAGGGTACTTAGATGTTTCAGTTCCCCTGGTATGCCTCTTCATACCCTATGTATTCAGGTATGAGTGACTGGAGATTAATCCAGCCGGGTTTCCCCATTCGGACATCCTCGGATCGGCGCTTGCTTACAGCTCCCCGAGGCAGTATCGTTGTTCGCCACGTCCTTCTTCGGCTCCTAGTGCCTAGGCATCCTCCGTGTGCTCTTAGTAGCTTAACCATGATTTTTCCCAAAGGGAAAATATCAAACCACTAATCTATAAACTTGTTTGACACAAGTTCAGCTTAAAGGAATGTTTCTAAAACGCAAATTTCGTTTCGTATATCCAGTTTTCAAGGATCAAAGACAAAATTTAAAACGATCACGCAAGTGACGTTTAAAATTTCTGTCAAGTTGAGAGTTGAACTCTCAAAACTGACCAACGAGTGAGCGTTGTGCTTCTTTATAGAAGCTATTTGAATGTTCTCGTTGCAGAGAACGATTCTCCATAGAAAGGAGGTGATCCAGCCGCACCTTCCGATACGGCTACCTTGTTACGACTTCACCCCAATCATCTACCCCACCTTCGGCGGCTGGCTCCTTGCGGTTACCTCACCGACTTCGGGTGTTGTAAACTCTCGTGGTGTGACGGGCGGTGTGTACAAGACCCGGGAACGTATTCACCGCGGCATGCTGATCCGCGATTACTAGCAATTCCGACTTCATGCAGGCGAGTTGCAGCCTGCAATCCGAACTGAGACTGGCTTTTTAGGATTCGCTCCATCTCGCGACTTCGCTTCCCGTTGTACCAGCCATTGTAGTACGTGTGTAGCCCAGGTCATAAGGGGCATGATGATTTGACGTCATCCCCGCCTTCCTCCGGTTTGTCACCGGCAGTCATTCTAGAGTGCCCACCCAAAGTGCTGGCAACTAAAATCAAGGGTTGCGCTCGTTGCGGGACTTAACCCAACATCTCACGACACGAGCTGACGACAACCATGCACCACCTGTCTTGAATGCTCCGAAGAGGGCACCTATCTCTAGGTGTTACATTCAGATGTCAAGACCTGGTAAGGTTCTTCGCGTTGCTTCGAATTAAACCACATACTCCACTGCTTGTGCGGGTCCCCGTCAATTCCTTTGAGTTTCAGTCTTGCGACCGTACTCCCCAGGCGGAATGCTTAATGTGTTAACTTCGGCACCAAGGGTATCGAAACCCCTAACACCTAGCATTCATCGTTTACGGCGTGGACTACCAGGGTATCTAATCCTGTTTGCTCCCCACGCTTTCGCGCCTCAGCGTCAGTTACAGCCCAGAGAGTCGCCTTCGCCACTGGTGTTCCTCCACATCTCTACGCATTTCACCGCTACACGTGGAATTCCACTCTCCTCTTCTGCACTCAAGCTACCCAGTTTCCAATGCGACCTAAGGTTGAGCCTTAGGATTAAACACCAGACTTAAATAGCCGCCTGCGCGCGCTTTACGCCCAATAATTCCGGACAACGCTTGCCCCCTACGTATTACCGCGGCTGCTGGCACGTAGTTAGCCGGGGCTTTCTTCTCAGGTACCGTCACTCCGGTAGCAGTTACTCTACCGGACGTTCTTCCCTGGCAACAGAGCTTTACGATCCGAAAACCTTCATCACTCACGCGGCGTTGCTCCGTCAGACTTTCGTCCATTGCGGAAGATTCCCTACTGCTGCCTCCCGTAGGAGTCTGGGCCGTGTCTCAGTCCCAGTGTGGCCGTTCACCCTCTCAGGTCGGCTACGCATCGTCGCCTTGGTGAGCCATTACCCCACCAACTAGCTAATGCGCCGCAGGTCCATCTATAAGTGACAGATTGCTCCGTCTTTCATTATCTCCCCATGCGAGAAAATAAATTATCCGGTATTAGCTAACGTTTCCGCTAGTTATCCCAGTCTTACAGGCAGGTTACCTACGTGTTACTCACCCGTCCGCCGCTAACCATCAGGAGAGCAAGCTCTCCATCAAGTCCGCTCGACTTGCATGTATTAGGCACGCCGCCAGCGTTCGTCCTGAGCCAGGATCAAACTCTCCAATAAAGTGTTTGACTTGCTCATTTTGAATCTGACTTATTTCTTAGATTTCACTTGACGTGAAACCCGCTCACTCGTTGTTCAGTTTTCAAAGATCAACTTCGTTTTCAGTGTCGCTGCGTTCTCAGCAGCAACTCTTATAATGTATCATGTTCATTTCAGAAAAACAAGAACTTTTTTTGGAGCATTTTTTTCTGAAATCAACCACCGTTCGAAGCGGCGTTTATTAATATATCAAATATCAAGCCTGAATACAAATTATAATTTATTCCATAGCATAGAGATAAAAAGCACCAGCCGTTGGCATAATCCATCATCATCCCAGCGACTTATGCTCGTGAATTAATGCTATCCTTTACTACCATCCACTTTAAATTGACTCATTAAATGTCTGCAACTCTTCCGTCATCTTACTTAACGAATCAGAAGTCAAAGCAATCTCTTCCATAGATGCTGATACCTCTTGAATCTGACTATTACATTAGCTGCACTCAGGCGGAACAGAGCATTCGATTACTAAAAGGTCCGGTTTGTTTTGTTACCAGAAATAGAAGGATTAGACGAACTACCAGATGAAACTCGCGATTGTCGGCGATTTCTCTAGGCAAGAGTCTCTGGGATTTCATCTACAAGTGCAGTCAAGGCAAGATGGTATTCTTCGAGAATAATAAGCAAGACGATCTTGAGGCGCTTCACAAGACAACGGATGATGGTGTCCCAGAACCGAAACCAGCCCCTTCGCCGCCGTCCGGCCCCACCGGAAATCTGCCTCTGAAGTCGGTCCGCTCCGCCCCCGAGGCATCCGGTGATTGCTGCTGCAGCATTTGGGCGAAATCAGGAGGCTCTCCGCCTTCGCGGTCGCCCATAAACAATCCTTCATTCAGCAAGTGAATGCCGGTAATAGACTGAAGCAAGATGAAGATGGAGCAGATCAATCCGATCCATAAATGCAGCGTGCGCGTTTTTTTCATAAATGACCCCCAGAATAAGATAATGGGAACTTGTCCCAAGTTCCAAGCCCATCATAAAGGATCTAACTGAAAAGAACTTTAAAGCGGGCTAAAGGTTCACTGAAAGTTTCAGCCTTTTAAAGCCTGTTCACAAACAGGAACGCTGCTTTGCCGGTTCATCAGCCCCATCACCTGCCAGACCCAAATGCGCCCGTTTCTTCTTGTCACGGCGATGTGCTACGATTAAGCTGCATACAACAATATGAGCTATGACACGCCACGGCTGGTTGCGAAATGGAGAAGCTGCAAGGTTTGCCAACCGTGAGATGTATCAGGAGCGGGAAGAAACGGAGCGATCGAAGAAAATGGTAGGAAGCGGCAGAACCCGGAGCAACGTGCGTCCGGGGCTGGAAGTCGAAATCGTATTGAAGAAGGACCAACGGACCGGCGCGCTCACGCGCGGGATCGTGAAGGATATATTGACGAATTCGCCGACGCATCCGCACGGCATTAAAGTCCGGCTACAGGACGGACAGGTCGGCCGGGTGCAGGCGATCATCGGAGCTGGATCAAACTCCAGCGATACCAGTGGCAACAGCTGATACAAATTCAGGTCGTGTCGGGAAGCTGAAGGAGAAGTATTGGATAGACGGCGTCGCGGAGTATGCGAAGCACCTGGGCGCTTACGCGAGTGTGGATATTCGCGAGTTGCCGGACGAGAAAACGCCGGACTCTATGAGCCCGACGGAGGAAAAGCAGGTTCGCGTACGCCACAGACATAACCTAATGTTACGGCCAAAAAATATGTTATATAAATCGGCAATTTCAAGCCGTTAGCACAAAAAAGGCCAGCCGTTCAAAGAACGACTAGCCTTTTCACTTACTTTATAATCATTTTATCAAAACGGATATATTACTCACCACCGAGGAAAATATAGCGGCAAAGAATCAATACTGTCAGAATCCACATTAACCAGTGAATCTTAACTTTGTTCTTGTTAACCAAGTTGCTGAATACAGCAAGAATTACGTAAGATACGATACCTGCCGAGATTCCGTTAGCAATACTTCCGGTGAACGGCATTAGGATAATGGTCAGGAACGCCGGGAATGCATACAGGAAATCATCCCATTCAATCGACTTCACTTGGCCCATCATCAATACACCAACTGTAATCAATGCCGGAGCCGTAGCAGCAGATGGAACTACTCCAGCCAGCGGTGCAATGAACAATGCACAGATGAACAAAATCCCTGTAGTTACGGAAGTCAGACCTGTACGTCCACCTTCAGCAACGCCTGCCGTACTTTCTACGAAGGAAGTGATCGTACTTGTACCAAGCACAGCCCCCGTACTAACGCCAACCGCGTCCACTAGCATCGCCTTACCAATCATCTTCTCGCCTTTTTCCTTATCTTCCATTAACCCTGCCCGTGTAGCTGTACCAACGAGAGTACCGAAAGTATCGAACAATTCAACAAAAGTAAAGACGAATACAATTTCGAGCAAGCCGAGCTTTAACGCACCTGCGATATCAAGTTTACCGACTGCTAGGTCGCTCAGGTTAGGAAACCAAGTTGCATGCGATAAACCGCTAACGTCTGTAACTCCCATTGGAATACCAATCAAAGTTGTTGCCACGATACCTATTAATAGAGCACCTTTTACTCGCATTGCCATCAGAATAGCAATCAGGATCAAACCGATTAATGTCAATTGAACATCATGACTATGAACAAAATCGCCAAAAGCAAAGTTAATGCTGCTACCAGGAATCGTAACCGATGCATCTTCAACTCCTGATAAGTTCGCGGCGATCAAATTACTCATTTTCAAACCGAGGCTTGCTACGAACAAGCCAATACCAACTGTGATGGCGGCTTTAAGACTTTGTGGAACTGCAACGAGCAGCAATTGACGAACCTTCGTAATCGTGAGGATTATAAAAATGATACCGGAAATAAATACTGCGCCAAGAGCGGCTTGCCAAGTAATTTCTCCACCAGAGCTAAGGACAACGGTCATGAAGTACGCGTTAAGACCCATACCAGGCGCAAGTGCGATTGGAATATTGACGAACAATCCCATAATGATCGTAATAAGGCCTGCCCCTACTGTAGTTGCGAAGAAAACACCGTCTGCAGGAATACCAGCTCCATTAGGACCAAGGAACAACGTATTGACGAATAGAATGTAGGCCATCGTCATAAATGTCGTAATACCCGCGATGATTTCAGTTTTTACAGTTGTTCCGTGTTCCTTAAGCTTAAAGAACCGATCCATTGTTAAAATTTCCCCCTTAAAGTGCTTGTTCAAAGCTACCTCTTAAAATAAGTCAGGAACGACAAAAAACCCGGGTTCTTACTAGCTTCCCAGGTCACTTGCTGAATAGAAGAAGCGCCAGGAGAACAGAAATGCCAAGTCCACCCCCGCATCAAGCGGATTTGGACAAGCTTCTATTTATATCCGGGATCATTTCCGGTGCGCCTCTTCTTTTCGTAGCCAGATCATTTACGGTGACCTCGTAGAAACTTCCGGGCCAATTCCCGGAATTATACGAAAAGCATATAGAAATTTGTCGATAGTTCCTGTTATAAATCTTAACTTGAAGACTTGCTACATGGACTATTCTAGGCGCGAACGATATTCTTGTCAACATAAAAAGCGAATGTTTTTAGATATATATCTTTTTAATGTTCGTGATTTGTCAAAAATTTAGTAATTTCTCCTATAGTATTGTTAATTTAACATGCATCCATACTACAAAATATTTAAAATAGGACGATATGTTGTCATATTCAGTGGTTTAGACTGAGGCTACATACAGTAAAAAGGAGTGGTAATAATGGAACTATACATTTTGGAAAGTACCCGCACGAATAATTTTACGGACCCTGACATGTACTCTAAAATTACGGGGATATGGCAGAACGTACAAGGTCAGCCCGAAGTGGCTAATACGGTGATATACGGCGTGTACCACAATTATGAGAGTAACTACAAGGGTGATTACGACCTTTCGATCGCAACCTCTTCTTTCACTACAACCAAGAAGCTTACAGTTTCGGAACAAGGCTATAAAATTTTCAAAGTAGACCGTTCCAAAGAGAATGGTGTATTCGAAACATGGCAGCAGATTTGGGCGTTAGAGGAGAGTGGGGAGTTAGATAGAGCTTACACATTCGATTATGAAAAATACGATGTAAGTGGGGAGATCGAAATCTTCATTGGCGTTATATAGAGCGTAGCCTGTCGATAAAGACTCCCTCCCGAAAATAATAAAACCGTCCATCTAGACAAAAAAAGCTCTCTTTTATAGCCAAAGCGGCCAATAAAAGAGAGCTTTTGTGTCAATATCAGCTTATTCCCACTCAATCGTTGCAGGCGGTTTGGAAGTAACGTCATACACAATGCGGTTGACATTCTCTACCTCGTTGACGATACGAACAGAGATCTTCTCAAGAATATCCCAAGGGATACGAGCCCAGTCGGCGGTCATGCCGTCAATGGAAGTTACGGCGCGGATACCTACCGTATAGGAGTAGGTGCGCTCGTCGCCCATTACGCCTACACTCTTCATGTTAGGCAGAGCGGTGAAGTATTGCCAGATTTCGCGGTCAAGACCAGCATTGACAATCTCTTCACGCAGGATATAGTCGGAATCACGAACGATCTTCAGTTTATCCTCCGTTACTTCACCTAATACGCGAATGGCCAGACCTGGACCTGGGAACGGCTGTCTCCACACGATTTCCTTAGGCAGGCCGCACTCTTCGCCAACTTTACGGACTTCATCCTTAAACAGAGCCTTCAGCGGTTCAATTAACTCGAACTTCATGTCCTCCGGCAAGCCGCCAACGTTGTGGTGGGACTTGATCGTTTGCGCAGTCGCCGTACCGCTCTCGACAATATCCGTGTACAGCGTACCTTGAGCCAAGAACCTAAAGTCATCAAATTTGCTGGATTCTTCGTCAAATACGTAAATGAACTCGTTACCGATAATTTTGCGTTTTTGCTCAGGGTCATCTACTCCTGCGAGCTTCGAAAGGAAGCGTTCGCGGGCATCAATCTTGACAACCTTCATATCGAACTTGCCAACAAAGGTCTCCATAACGCCCTCAGCTTCACCTTTACGGAGCAAGCCATGGTCGATGAACATACAAGTAAGCTGATCACCGATCGCTTTATGAATCAGCATAGCTACAACAGAGGAATCTACCCCGCCGCTCAATGCGCACAGGACCTTCTTGTCGCCAACCTGGTTGCGGATATCCTGAATGGTATCCTCAATGAAGGTCTCCATGGACCAGTTGCCCTCACATTTACATACTTCGTACAGGAAGTTCTTAATCATCTCATTCCCGTGTACGGAGTGACGAACTTCTGGATGGAATTGAACTCCGTACATTTCACGCTCGTTATTAACGAAAGCGGCGATCGGTGCGGACCCTGTCGAACCTGCTAGCGCAAAGCCCTCTGGCAATTGCGTAACATGATCCCCATGGCTCATCCATAGCGTCTGTTTCGTATCCAGTCCCTTAACTAGAGCCAGATTACGATCAAAGTCAACTTCAGATTTACCGTACTCACGTTTGTTCGCCCGCTCAACCTTGCCTCCAAGCTGCTGTGCCATCAATTGCATACCGTAGCAGATTCCGAAGATCGGCACACCGATGTCATAAATAGCCGTATCGATATGTGGAGCATCTTCTGCATATACACTAGCTGGTCCGCCCGAGAACACGATACCCCTCGGCGCCAGCTCGCGAAGACGCTCCACCGGGGTATTATATGGCAACAATTCGCTGTACACGCCCAGGTCGCGAATCCGTCTAGCGATTAGTTGGTTATATTGTCCTCCAAAATCCAGAACGACAATGATTTCATTTGGCTTATTCATAACTGGCCTCCCTCAATTAATGACAATAATTATACGCAACGACGAAAGATGTCGTCAAGGAAGATCATGAGGGAGTTAGCGGTAACGATATGCCAAATCACGGCATCGCCTCAAAAAATGCATGCTTTCATGTCGCCCCAATCTAACCTTTCCATAATAGAGGTTTTCCCAGTTCACTATAAAATCATCCAATTCGGTATAATTTTCTCTGTTTCCAGATTGTATCGAAGTCATGTATTCCCGTGCAGTCATAGCTTGTGGCTTAAGGCCAAAGCTTTGGTATAGCTGACGCCAGACGATATCGGCAGCCGAGAGCAATTCATCGGAATCAGGAAATTGACGACGCGGCTTAAGGAGATAGAGACTCAGCAGAAGCGCGTTCCTACAGAATAGCTCCCGACGATAGTTCCAGAGCAACCAGACGGCAGCTGGTATACTGCACACCACAATGGTCCACATGAGCAGATCCGGTTCGATCCTTGTCCAGAGAATATTGGTCGCTATAAACAGTCCTCGCTTCATTTGGTTCGCAATCCTGCCTACTTGTTCCACGATCATGCCCATATCAAATTCAGAAGATGTCTCTGCGATATTCTCCTGGCCAAATACAGATAAGCTCTCAAAGCCTGGCGTCGGATCAAAGGGCACCCAGCCTATCCCTGGAAAGTAAACTTCTACCCAAGAATGAGCATCCGAATAGGAAACGTCGTACTGATTACTATTTGCCGCAATAAGCTCCCCTGGAGCAAAGCCTTTGACCCATCTGGCAGGCACCCCTCCACTTCGCAGCAAGACAGTCATCGCCGTCGAGAAATGATCACAGTATCCGATCTTGCTATCAAATAGAAAATCATCCACGAAATCATGACCAGGTTGAGGTAACGACGTATTAAGATTGTACGTATAGTTGCTCTGTAAATAATTCATAACCGCAGTAACTGATTCATACCGATTCGAGCCCTGCCCGACCAACTCAGTTCCCAGACCCCTGACGCGTGACGGCAATTGCTGAGGCAATTGAAGCGACTGCTGCATGGTTACTTCTTCAGGATCGACACCCGTAGCTTGCTTCAATTGGTCCAGCGTATATTGCTGTGGCTGAACCCTTACTTTATAGCCATACAGCTTCTCATTCCGCTCCAAATTACTGAATGCCGCATTCGAGGAGACATCGTATAAGATGCCACCGCCGGCCTTCTCCTCCAGATTCTTATCGATATATAAACGTCCTGTTCCCACGGGCAGACCGCCAGTAAACAAAGGAATATTCCTGATCTCCGGCTTAGAGAATATAACGGTCTGTTCAAAAACAGCTCCCGCCCCGCTCGTCTCTTCTGCCATAGAACCACTAGTAGCCGGGATTGCGAGAGTATCTCCTATATTATCAAGTAAGATTCGGTCCGTGCCGGACTCCGCCCAGCCTTGTCCCGTATATACATTCTTACTCTCGCCACGCCAGTATGTACGATAGGGCGAGAAAGCCGTAAAGTACCTTTCATGCCGGAGACTCAGAGCAGACCCCAGCTTTGAATCGTCCTGACCATACCCAGACATTTTGTAAGCCTGAGTTTGTCTCTCCCCGAGCCGCTCGCCGCTCCAATTCTCCCAAGCCCGAATCACATCATTCCAGGCTATCTCTCTTGCGGGCTTCATGGGAATGCGGATAGTAAGAAAGGCTGTCCCTAACAGGCCTGCCAGTAGAATAACAACACTAACGCCGATCCAAATGCGCTCCACTCCTCTTGTATGTGGCTGGCCTACAAGATTCTGACGCTCATCCACTCCTAATTTCTGCTTCACCAGACGCCATGATTGGTGCAATGACTTCGTCTCCTGGAATTGTAGATCCCCTGTTAAAATCTGAAGCCTGCTCCGGAACAGGACTAGCTGCAAAAGCAGACCCCAGCATAAGGTGCGGACAAGTCCTGCATATATGTTCTGCTCACCAGCTATTTCAAGCGCTAGTAAGTAAATAATCGATGCTATAAAGAACAGCATAGTGCTCTGCCTGCCGAAGGCCAATATTTGCACGGAGGATACCAACAGTGTCCAGCCGATAAGAAGTAGTAGAGTACGCGTCTCGATGCTAACCTCGTACAACCGGCCTGATTGGACAATATCTGTAATATCATTTCCTAACAGCTGAACATAACTGGAGAACCATCTTCCCCCGCTTCCCACCCCATACAGGAAGTACAGAGCCCCACTGACTAGCAAAGGGTATAAACCAAACAGCAGGCCCCTTAGCAAGCCCAGGCAGCCGATGAATAGCAGCGCGCCTGTTAGCACCATAAACAGGGTAATAACCCGATAATGATCATCACCGATCAACTTCTGCAGCGGATAGATCCATTCCGAGAACAAGGCAAATAGCAGTAAAGAGACCATGCTTCTGTTCACCACTATTTGCTGGAATGAAGCAGGAACCCCTCCCTGTAATGGCGCAGTGAACGTCGTTAGGTTATCTCCTCTGACCCTTCCTTCCAGATTAGGCGCTGACATGTCCGTCCCCCCTGTCGTTAGACTTCACGGGCAATAATGAAGCCAGGTCAACATAAGGGATACCCGCACGCTGCAGTCGAGCTAACCATGCTCCCCTCTCCACCTCATTGCTAGCAACCGAAGTCCAGATCTCTAGCTTCACGCCCGACTCCGCCAGTTGCGTAGCTATGGACACTAGCTCGGAAGTCATTTTTCCCGTAATCAGGGTATGGATCACTCCAGCACGAGGAGTCATCACGCCAGCGGGAGTTACAAGACGAGAGACTGAACGATCGGTTCTAACCCCTGCCAGCAGATCAAGCCCTTGCCGAAGCCCCTGAAGGCCGGAGATGGTTATCGATTCAGCGGACGATCCATAGCGAAGCTCAAGCTCACTGCCGCCGGCTTCCCGATCAGATGTCTCGGTTATCACGTTACGAAGAAGGTCTGCGGATGCTTGAACGGCCAGCTCAAAATTGGCCCGCACTGCCGGAACCTCCGGATGGCCCTGCTGCGCTTCAGGCACATATGCTTTATGCCGAGTATCCAACCATAGGCAGCGTACTCCCCTCCCCCTCACATCTGGAATTCGGGCCAGCAGCGTTCCCGTCCTCGCGGAGCCCTTCCAATAGATACGATGTAGCGGATCACCTGGCAAATATTCACGAATACGCTCTATAGACGAACTTGTCTCCATACTTCTAAGAAATGCACCTGAAATCATCTCCTCATTACCAACAGGGTTCCCCTCTTTGCCAAGGTAAGCGGCTAGGCGTGAAGGATGAACATAAATCGTATCGTCCATAACAACCCTTCGCGTCCGTTTGAAATAGCCCAGCGGGTCACCATAGCTTACGTATATCGCTTCTGCCCCATAGACCCCGCGCTGCGGATTCGTTATTACATATTTTACGGTGTACTGCCTGCGGAATCCGCTTAGCAGCAAGCTCCCACTCTCATATTCTTGATCCGGATCCATCCGTTCGGCTTGCATCGCCAGCTTGTCCCGTATAAGCAGCCATGGCACCGGAATTCCCCCGGCAGCCTTAATACGCAGAGTCACTTCTATAGGCTCCCCAGCCTCTGGCTGAAGAGGAAGCCAAGAACGCTCTATCTTAATGGCGCGTGGTCCGAATAATAGAATGACCATGCCTTGAAATATCAGCAAGCCAAGTAGCAAGCATAGAAAGAGAAGTGTTGCTCCTCCCCGCCAAATGTATAGTGCGATCAGCAGACCCGCCGCGAGCGCACACCAGAACCCATTCCAAGCCCCTTCCCTCATGATGGGACACCCGGAGCACGATGAAATACAGGAACAGACACGCCATTTAATAAGTCGACTATGACCTGACGATGATCTAGCCCGGAAATTCTTGCTTCGCTGTTCAACATGATCCGATGTGCTAATACGGCTTCCGCTACCTGCTTGGCATCATCAGGCACAACATAGGTTCGTCCTTGGTAAAAGGCCATAGCCTGGCTCGCTCCCAGCCATGAGAGAGTGCCCCGCGGGCTAATGCCAAGCGAGATCAGAGGATAACGCCGGGATTTATCCGCCACTTCTACCATATATTGCTTGATTCTATCATCTACGAGAACCATTCTAACATGACGCTGAATCGCTATAATCTCTTCCGGCAACAATATTGGCTTCATTACTGCAGCCTGCGGGTCGCTGAAGCGCCCCAGCATCTCTACCTCTTGCTCCGGTGTCGGGTAGCCGAGAGACAGCCTCATAAGGAAGCGGTCCAATTGGGCCTCCGGCAGTCGATAGGTTCCCTCATACTCTAGCGGATTCTGCGTCGCGAATAGCAAAAAAGGCTTCGGTAGGGGTCGGGTAATCCCGTCTACCGTTACCTTTCGCTCCTCCATCGCCTCGAGTAACGCGGATTGAGTACGCGGGGCGGCCCGGTTCAGTTCATCCGCAAGCACGATATTGGCATGAATTGGCCCCTGCCTGAACTCGAAATATCCGGATTGTGGATGATATACCGTTACCCCGGTTACATCTGAAGGCATCAGGTCCGACGTGAACTGAATCCGTCCGAAGGTACCGCCTACGCAGTCCGCCAATGTTCTGACCAGCTTCGTCTTGCCAACACCGGGCACATCCTCCAGCAATACATGCCCGCCGCATAACATCGATACGAGAATAAGTTCGATTTCCGTTCTTTTACCAACAATGACACGTTCCACCCGGTTCACTAGGCGCTCAAGCAGCTCTTGAGCCTGTTCTTGATTCATCTCTTCTATTCCTCCATTTCCGGCGATTCAATCTATCAACCAGTATCACCAGAATCTAGTGGAAATAGACCTATCGAATGATACTTTCATTAGCACACAAAATAAGCCTATATCGCCACTTTAAGTGACAAATATAGGCTCTAGCTACTTTTCGATATTATGATTGTTAATATTATAACGTTTCCTAGTTAAGAGCCTTGTTTTTTGATATAACCCATCAACCCATGTAAAGTCATAACATAATTCCGGCCAGACAATCGTCCCAGTCCACCCTCAGGACAATCGATCTCTGAATATTTCGTTACCCGATCCTGTCTGATACTGGGTCCACAGATCGCGATAGGAACTGGATCTCCTGTATGATCACCAATCTCGCAAGGTGTCGAATGATCCGCGGCAAGAGCCAAGTAAGTATCCTCCGGCATTTTATCCATGATCATCCCGACCATTCGATCAAATAATTCGATCGCTTGTACCTTTTCGAACGGATCTTTATCATGACCTTTCAGATCAGGTACCTTTAGATGAACATAGACCATGTCATTCGAATGAATTTGTTCAATTGCCCACTGAGCCTTCAACTCAATATTCGTGTCCATATTTCCTGTCATACTAGAATCCGTTAATGCTTCATATCCCGCCAATTGAGCAACTCCTAACACAGTTGACTCTCCTGCAATACAGCAGCCCTTGATTCCGCGTGTCTTGGAGATCGGCTCCATATAAGCGGATTGTCCAGCACCGCGGGTCAAGATAAAATTTGCTGGAAGCTCGCCTTGCTTCTCACGTTCCCCATTAACAGGGTGTACACTCAGAACCCTATGTGCCTCTCGCAGAAATTCATTGACAACAGCGGCCGTTCTTTTTGCCTCTGTGCTCGAATCAAGCGCTTGCACTTCATTGTATGGGCAGCCATCATTGGGTGCCAGGGGATCAGAGTCGCTAATTTTCGCACTAAGTCCTGCTCCGCGGAGAATCAGTACTGCCCGGTGCTCGGTAGCTTCCTTGAAGAACACCTCGACACCACCATCCAGTATCATTCCATGTAATGCCTGTGCCAGCTCTGCCGTACGCTCACGAATCCGTCCAGCCCTCCGGTCAACTACGATCCCCTCTTCATTCACTGTAGCAAAATTACAACGTAGCACGACGTCTCCGGGCTGCACCTCCATCCCGACTCCAACAGCTTCAATCGGACCACGCCCTGAATAATGGTGTGGCTCATAGCCGAATAGGATAAGATGGCCCATATCAGTACCTACGGGAACCCCCGGCTCAATAAGATCCATCATGCCTGTGATTCCTTGGCTGGCAACCCGATCTAGATGAGGTGTATTAGCGTATTGAAGCGGCGTTAGATTCCCAAGCAATGGATGCGGACGATCACCAAGCCCGTCTGCTATAGCCATGATGACTTTTCTATATAACATAATGTCCTCCTAATTAGATGCCTATAATCTTAAACCAGGTAAATAATGAGATACTAATAACAGTCGCCCCGATAAAGCAGGTCACAATCGCATATTTAACTTGGTCCAACACGGAGAAATATCCCGTACCGAAATAGATCGTATTGACCTTCGAATGCGGTGGAAGCGTAATCGTGTAAGTCATAGTCATGGCTGAAGCCAGAGCCAGTGCGACCGGATCCATACCAAGCGTCTTCGCTAACGCAATAAATGCTGGAATAAGTATAGTTACCCGTACGGTCTTGCTCGTAAAGATCAAATGACTGTACATACTGAGGAAAATAACGATGACATAAACCCAGAAATGCGGCATCGATTCCAGTCCTAGACCATTAACCAGCTTCGTAATCAGCCACGTAGCTCCTTCGGATTGGTCCAGTGCATTTCCGACGGCATAAGCCCCCGCTGCAAAGATCATCAGTTCCCATTTGATGTTAGCTTCTTTCCAAGTCAACAGCCCTATCTTAGGAAGCAGACATAATAATGCAGCAAGTACAGCGGTTTGTTCGGTACTGATCTCAAATCCAAACCAGCCCATCTGGTAATCCCCTGTCGCCCACAAAATTACTGTCAGCAAAAAAATGAACGTAGCTTTCTTCTCTGCAATTGAAAACTTGCCAAGCTTTCTGAGTTCTTCCTTCAATGTATCTCTTGCATTCTCGAATTTGCCAGTCTCCTTATTGATCGGGAATAACTTGAAACCGATTAGGAAAGTAAGGAGCATCGTAATGATTGCCGCAGGCATTGAAGCCAGCAGCCAGTCCATATATCCAATATTACCACCGGCCTGCTCATTGATGAACCCAACAGCAATAATATTGCCGGCAGTTGCCGTCATAACCCCTGAGGTAGCAATCGCATCCGCTTGCACCCCTTGGAGCATCATGAGTTTCCCCAGATTCCCTTCCCCTGGAATAGACTTATAGATCTCTAATAAAATCAAGCAAATCGGCATCATCAATGTAGCACGAGCGGTTGTGGAGGGAACGAAGAAGGCAAGGATAAAATTAATAGCGACCAGTACGAGCATTGTTGTCTTTGGCGTCTTGCCAAATTTAGTCACCATCCATAATGCAAATCTTCTTCCGAGATTTGATTTCATAATCGCAGAGGTCAGCACGAAGGCCGAGACCATAAGCCAGATCACATCAAATCCCAAAGTACCAAACGCCACCTTCTGACTCTCAACCGCTCCAGTCATTGGCAGCAGTAAAATCATAATGATAGAAGTCAAATAAATAGGAATCGGTGTAGTAATCCACAAGACCAATGCACTGCAAAAAATAGCGATCGCCTTCTGGGCCTCCGGTGCCATCCCTTCAGGTGTAGGCATCAGAATTAAAATAAAAAATATAACGATCGCGACAGGGATTCCCCATTTTTTCATCCCTTGTTCAAAACGTCCTTTCTTCTTCGTTTGCGGCGGATCAACAGCCGCCTTATGAGCTCGTTTGTCAGTACCGGACATTTATGCGCCCTCCTCGGCTTTTTTGATTGCGCTTTCATTATAATCTCCGGTAAAATGATAATACAATTTGATTTATTTAGGAAAACAATAAGATACTCTTATGATTTATATTATCTAAAATCACGTATCGGAGTGGTCCCTTATGAATATCTCCAAGTTACAGACCTTCCTTACTTTGACCGAATGTCTCAATTTTACTGAAGCCGCCGATTTATTGTATTGCTCCCAACCTGCTGTAAGCATGCAAATTCAGAGCCTGGAGCAGGAACTTGGTACCGCCCTGTTCGATCGTATTGGCAAGAAGCTGTATCTGACAGAGCAGGGCAAGCTATTCAAGCCATATGCTGAACAAGTGATCAACCTGCTTGGATCTGCTATAGAACATATTCAACAGTCTAAGGACTTGTCCCACGGGACTTTATCCTTCGGTGCAAGTAGTTTTGTAGGAATTTATCTGCTTCCTCGTATTCTAGGCGAATTCAATAGACAGTTTCCAGGTATCAAAATTAACATGCAGATTACCTCCTCTATGCATTTGCTAAATATGTTGGAATCTAACAAAATTGAATTATTGATTATATCCGATCAAATCCCGATAGATGAAGCACGTTTTCAGGCAACGACCTTCTATCAGGATGAGCTTGTACTCGTTATGAATCCCGGCCATCGACTGGCTCGGGAGCAAACCTGTTCTCTCTACGATCTGCGTGACGAAATGATGCTCCTCAAGCCGAAAAAATCAGCCACGCGCAGCTATCTAGAGAGTATATTTTCCAAATACGATATTACCTTTGTCAACCATATGGAAATCAGCAATTTAGAAGCTATCAAACAAGGTGTTATCCACGGGTTAGGTATATCCATCGTATCCAAATATGCCGTGGCCCAGGAGATTGAACACGGGCTGCTCACTTCGATCCCCATCCGGGAGACCGTCTTCCAGCGTGGAATCAACTATGTGCATTATAAGAGCAAGCATCTCTCTCCTGCGACAAGACAGTTCATTTCTATGTTGGACTTCTAGCCAATGAATTAAAGCCAGCTTGTTACACCTTTATGGTGCAGCAGACTGGCTGGTGTACTACTAACAGATCTGGAAAGGAATGAACTCCTACAGACTCACGTAGAGATGTAATGCTTACTAACGAGCCTTCACAAGCCGTTCCTCGGTGGTAGAGGAAGTTGAGAGAATCGGATGTCCTGTCGCCTCGAGTATGGACCGCAGCGGAACCCAAATGGCTCCGTCCTTTCTCGTAATTGAGATAGATTGAGCCTTCTCATTACCATCGACCAGATCAGACTCAGTCACGATCACATTTTTTAGCGTATCAATAATAACCTTAGATTCTCCCCAGGTTATAACCGCGCTACGATTCGGATGATCCCAGTTCACTTTGGCCCCCAGACGCTCCATGACCGCCCGCAACGGAACCTGGTATTGCTCGCCCTGCAAGTCGTACTCCCCGGCAGCCAGCTTCGTCCGTACGCCACCAGCCTCTACATACAGTGGCAATCCAGGACCGAACAATGATGCGTTCGGTACAATATGACTATCAACCCATGCTTGAGAGGGGGCTGACCGCGTTGTACGCTTCATCTTGTCGGAAATAGGAAAATGCTCGGACGGCTGCTCTGCTGACAGCGTGCGGAACACATACCCTTGTTTTTTATAAAAATCGATAATTCCAGGAAGCGCCTTGACCGTCTCAGCGTGTCCCGCCCCATCATGCATCAGTATAATCATTTGATTCTTCAATTTATCGGGAGTACTATTTCGTAAAATTTCCGCAGCGGGTACGCCCTTCCGTTTGGAGTCACCGCTGTCCACGTCCCAATCAAATATTTTATAGCCGGCCTGCTCCATTAAATCGAAATAGGTCTTGTCAAAATGGCCATAGGTACCACCTGGGGCTCTAACCAGCTCTGGACGTACTCCGGTAATCTGCCGCAGCACTTCCTCTGTCTCCTTAATCTGGCCCCAGAACACGTTGAAGCTCTGGTACAGCTCACTGTATTCATGATTATAAGTATGATTGCCAATCGTATGACCCGCCTCAACAATCCGTGTAATGACCTCTGGCATTTTCTTGGCGTTCCCCCCTAGTACAAAAAAGGTAGCTGGAACATCCTCTTTTTTCAATATTTTCAGCACTTGATCGGTTAAATTACTGGGCCCATCATCAAATGTAAGATAGACAATCTTGTCCGCTTTATCGGATTTAGGCATAGTGACTGGCGTTCCAGCGGTCAGCGTCACCGCCCCGCCAGCCGCCTTATCTGAATCCAGTCCTGATGAATCTGACTCCAGATTGGAGCTGCTATTCACAGCAGATACTTCTTGCTTCGACTGCATAATCTGCTCTTCATGAGTCTTACCCAGCGCCGCTTCCCCTGCCGCAGCAACCGTCTGTTCCGGTGTGCCCCTGTCCTTCAAGACCCCGACCTGTTTGGAGGAATAGGCCGAAGCCTCCATAATCCCCGCCTCCCGGGAGATTAGGAGCGAGCTTACCGCAGATACCAGCACTACAAAAAGGATTGGAATCACCACAAGACTGGAAATGAATCTTCTTTTCATTTATTTCTACCTCCGCCGTTTATATGAATCATTTTGCATCTGGTAGATTGTATGTCGTGAGCTATAGAAATAGACTTTGTTTGGAAATAACAAAAAGGACGCTGCGAAAGCCCTACTATACAGGTCTTTGCTGCGCCCTTCTTTAAAAAAACGGATTGTTCAAACTCCCTCTCTTATAGCCTCCAGAACCTTCTCTACATGTCCCTTCACTCTGATGCCGCGCCATTCGCGAACCAGTCGTCCTTCTTCATCAATTAGAAAGGTGGAGCGAACAATGCCTTCATATTCACGGCCATACATCTTCTTAAGCTGCCACACGCCGAACATCCGACAGATCTCATGGTCTGCATCCGATAGCAGTAGGAACGGAAGACTCTGCTTCTCCACGAAACGGTCATGCGACTTCACTGGATCACCACTAATACCGAGCACGACCGCATCCCGCTCGCTAATAGCACTATAATTGTCACGGAAATCACAGGCCTCTTGAGTACACGCCGTAGTCATGTCCTTCGGATAGAAATAGATTACCACCTTCTGTCCGCGGAACTGACTTAAACTTACTTCATTGCCCCCGCTAGCAGGAAGGGTGAAATCTGGAACAGTTTGTCCAAGTTCAATTGGTTGCCGATTCATAAGAAAATCCTCCTAAAAGAATACTAACTCACATAAATTGATTGTAACTCTAAAAAAAATTATAATGAATGAAGTATTGCCATCAAAATGAACTCATCGTTTTTTCTGAAAGGAACGAAATTTATATGACAAAACGAACTAAGCGAACCATCCTTTGGTCGCTGCTCGCGGTCCTGGTCATCGTTGTTGGATTTTTAGCTTATTATTTCACTGCGATTTATAACCAGGTAGACCATTTCCAGAAGACCGGCGAGGATTCTCCATTTTATCAGGTTAAACCAACGGAGACAACCAAAACCCCAGAACCGCCAAAATGGGAAGGAACCGACCGAGTCAATATTCTACTCATGGGTGTCGACGCGCGCGGTCTCAAAAAAGGCGAAATTCCACGTTCCGATACGATGCTGGTAGCCTCGCTTGATCCGGTAACCAAACGCGGGTATCTGTTCTCGATCATGCGCGACACCTATGTCAAGGTCCCTGAATATGGCATGAATCGAATTAATACAGCGATCACTCATGGCCCTAATACAGCCATGAAGACGGTCTCCGACTTGCTGGGCATTCCGATTCAATATTATGTGTATACCGACTTCCAAGGATTCATCGAACTGGTCGACGCCATCGGCGGCGTGGATTTCTATGTAGAGAAGGATATGCATTATACGAGCAAAGCGGATAATCATGAGTACGATATCGATTTGAAGCAAGGACAGCAGCATCTGGATGGCAAGACTGCGCTGCAATACGTCCGTTTCCGGCATGATGCTCTCTCGGACTACAGCCGTACAGAACGTCAGCGTAATTTCTTGACGGCCGTGGCCAACAAGATGATCTCGACGACCTCCTTGCTCAAACTGCCGGCTATTCTGGAGAAAGTCAATCCTTATATCGATACGAACCTGACGATTAACGATATGTGGAAGTTGGCCAACCTTGGCTATTCCAGCAAAATGATTGCCAGTGAGCAAATTCCGCCAATGAGCCTGCTAATCGAGAAAAATGTCGGTGGAGCTGAAGTGCTGGGCGTCAAGAGTGATGAAGAGCTCAAAGCTTATGTCCAAGAAGTATTCAATAGAACAGAAGACACTTCTACAGATGAGCAGAACAGCGGGAACAACAGCAATTCTACGACGAATGGCAGCAATAGCGCGCCGAAAATTAAGAATGAAGCTGCGGATACTTCCAGCGGGCCTTGAGCCTGAGGAGTCAGGCAAACCTAGATCCTATGCTCTGGAAGCACCATTACCTACTGTGAAAGGGAGTTACTCATCATGAATAGGAAGCAATCCGAAGTACTATATGAAGAAGCACTTCAACATATCGTAGGCGGCGTCAACAGCCCCTCCCGCTCGTTCAAAGCGGTTGGGGGCGGGGCGCCTGTCTTTATGAAGAAGGCCGAAGGCGCCTACTTCTGGGACGTCGATGGCAACCGTTATGTCGACTACCTGGCCGCATATGGCCCAATTATTACTGGACATGCCCATCCGCATGTCACGAAGGCAATTACTGAAGCAGCGGCTAACGGAACGCTTTATGGTACGCCTACCGAGCTTGAAATCCAGCTTGCAGTGATGCTGAAGGAAGCAATCCCTTCGATGGATAAGGTCCGCTTCGTCAATTCCGGTACAGAAGCCGTTATGACGACAATTCGCGTAGCCCGCGCCTATACCGGTCGAAACAAGATTATCAAGTTCGCCGGCTGCTATCATGGCCATTCCGACCTTGTGCTCGTTGCTGCAGGCTCTGGTCCATCCACGCTTGGTATTCCAGACAGCGCTGGTATCCCGACAAGCATCGCCCATGAAGTCATCACCGTTCCATTCAACGATACGACCGGATTACAGGAAGCACTGGAGAAATGGGGCGACGACGTAGCGGCTGTCATGATCGAGCCCATCGTCGGCAACTTCGGGATGGTCATGCCGAAGCCTGGCTTCCTAGAGGATGTATGCCGGCTGACACATGAGTACGGCGCGCTCGTTATATACGATGAGGTCATCACGGCCTTCCGTTTCCATTACGGCTCCGCCCAGACTTATGCGGGACTAGATAACCACGATGCCATCAAGCCGGATCTGACCGCACTAGGCAAGATTATCGGCGGTGGCCTGCCTATCGGAGCTTATGGCGGCAGCAAAGAGATCATGGAGAAGGTCGCTCCGCTCGGCCCGGCTTATCAAGCCGGAACGATGGCTGGCAACCCGGCTTCCATCTCCGCAGGTATCGCTTGTCTCGAAGTACTGCAGGATCCTAAAGTATATGAGGAAATGAACCGCCTCACTGTGAAATTGACTGATGGCCTGGCTGAGTCCGCCAAACGGCATGGAGTGCCATTGACCATCAACCGTATTCGCGGCTCCTTCTCAACGCATTTCTGTGACCATCCGGTAACGAACTATGACGAGGCCCAAGATACGGATGGTGAAGCATTTGCCGCCTTCTTCCGTGCTATGCTGAATCGCGGTGTTAATCTGGCTCCATCCAAATTTGAAGCCTGGTTCCTGACGACGGCTCATACCGAAGCAGACATCGACTTCACACTTGAGGCTGCTGAGGCTTCCTTCAAGGAAATCTCCGGCAAATAAAGGATATCATCCATTTTAGCCCTCTGCGGCTCAGGTATTTTACTTGGGCTGTAGGGGGCTATTTTATGATGCAGCAGCCCATTCTAACGAAACGTGGTATCGCTATTCGTGCCGAAAAACGCCTTGAAAAATTGTAACGAAACAGGGTATCGCTATTTAGCAAAAATAACCCCTCAAAGCCCAGAATTAGCCCAAATAACGATATGGTGTTTCGTTAAATTCGATACACGCTTGTTTTTAAGCAAATAACGTTATGACGTTTCGTTAGAAAATGACCGACCACTCGTCCGTCTACTCACCAAACTTCACCCCATCGTCAAGACATCAGTCATTACAACAAACTGAGGCGCCCCTAAATAAGGACGCCTCAGTTATTGCACACCATTCTTACTGTTAACTAATCTGATTATTTCGCTTCAATCTTATCAAAGTAATTCTCCTGCACGTACTGTGCAGCCACATCAAGTTGTTTCTTCGAATCCGTATCCTTCTTCGAGAACGATTCCTGTACTACGTTGGACATCGTTGCATAGTAGTCCTGTGTGCCGAATTGAGCTTCTGGTTTGCCCTCCAGCAAGGAGAACAGGTTTGGATCGTATTTGTACACGTTATCGTACTTGTCATAAATCGCTTGGATCTTGCCTGCATACTCGGAATCATCCTTGAAGTACTCAAGTGGCGTAGGAACATAATACTTGCCTTCTGCTTTGCGAGCATTAATCGTATCTTCAACAGCCTTCAAAGAGCCATCTGAGAAATAATCAAACGTAATATAGCGGAAAGCCATCTCTTGCTCATCCTTCGTTGCGTTCGGGTTAATGACCAGATAGTTGCCGCCTAGAATTCCGTAGTGTTTGCCGCCCGCCTCAGCAGCCGGCATCGGATAGACGAGAACATCCTCAGGCTTCATGCCACCTTCGTTCAGAGCAGCTTGAACGACGTCAAATGCACCAGCAATAACCATTCCTGTACGTCCTTGTTGGAACGAGCTTATTGCATCGCCCCAGCCGAGAGCCCAGTCCTGCGGAATCGCATTAGCTTCCCATTTCAGCTTCTTATAAAAATCAAGGGCTTTGACACCTGCATCGGTGTTAAATACAGCCGTTACTTTGCCATCTACGTTGTTCTCGATATCCCCGCCGGCCTCAAACAAGAAATTCGTCCAGTTCCATCCAGCTTCATTGCCTTTACCCATTGGAGCAATGCCTGAGATCCCTTTCTTCGGATCGGCAACCGCTTTGGCTGTATTGTACATATCATCCCAAGTCCAATCGAGGGCAGGAATGGCAGCTCCTTTATCGTCCAAAATCTTCTTGTTCACTACTGTGGAGGTAATGTAACCGTTCTGTGTAATACCAAATACCTTGCCATCCACGATGAACTGATTTTGTATTACAGGGTTAATCTCGTCTTTGTACTCCCAATTGTTCCAAAGGTCCGTAATATCAGCGACCCAGCCGCGTTCTACCAGAAAGTTCGCTTCCGTAGCCCAAGTGTTGTAGAAGGTTGGGGCTTCGTTGGAAGCCATTTTTACGCCGATTTCGTTAATATCGTATTGCCAGTCATCCTTAGTAATCGTGACATTCGGATACATCGCTTGGAAGCGGGCAATCTTATCGTCTTCTTGCGCACGAAGCGTCGTTTCATCCGGCAGTGGATAGTGAATTTTCAGCGTTACTTTCCTCTGTGTAATGTCATCCTTCGGCTCATCGGTCGCTGTGTTAGTACCACCGGTATTGCTTGGAGTATTTGCTCCTCCGTTATTAGCCTGGTCGCTTGCATTGTTCTTTCCGCCGCACGCTGCGAGCAGTGAACCTAGCAGCATTAAGCACATCAGTACTGCTGAGAACTTACGCATTGAAACTCCCCTTTTCCATAATTGTTGTCAACTGATACATTTTTATATTAGAAGATTTCTGGTAGGAGGACGATGTGTATTCATATGGCGATCATGTGCAGCCCTACGCTAAATGTAAACGTTATCTCTACTCTGCTTACCCTTTGACGGCAGTCAGGCTGACGCTGCGCACGATAAACTTCTGGAATCCCAAAAACACGAAGATCGGCGGAATCATAACCATGAACAGAATCGAGAACTTGATACTGCTGTCCAAGCTCCGCGCATTAATGACATACTTATATATCGCAGTGGCCAAGGTGTATTTATCCTCCGTATGCATAACTAGCGATGGCCAGAACCAGTCGTTCCATGCAGTAGAGAAAATAAAGATCGACAATGTGGCAAAGATCGGGACGGACAACGGAATAGCTATTCGTAGATAGCTCGTCAGCTCCGAAGCACCGTCAATCCGCGCCGCTTCAAAGATTTCCGGATGAATGCCGTCGAAGAAATTCTTCATTAGCAGGAAGTAGTATGCATTCGCTCCCGCAGGCAGCCAGAAAGCCCAGTAAGAGTTGAGCAGTCCGAGCTGCTTCAGATTCACGAAGTTAGGAATCATATAGCTTGTTGCTGGTATGAACAAGGTAAGCAGGATGAAGAAATAGATTACCCGGCTATACGGAACGCGAATTCGCGATATGCTGAATGCTGCCAGACCGAGTACCATAATCGTCATGAGCAGATTCCCGAGAAAAATGAACACTGTATTCTTCAAAAATACCGGTAAAGCAATGTAGTTCCAACCTTTGGAGAAATTCTCCCAATGCCAGGTTGTCGGGAAGAACTTCGGCGGAAAGGTATTGATCTCAGGATTGCTCTTAAGTCCGTTGAACATCGTCATGAGAATGGGATATAGCATCGTAACGGCCATAATGGCAATACCCAGAACCATGATTCCATAGACGATCTTATTCACCGGCTTCTTCAAATCCGATGGTGACAGAATGCCTCTTTCCATATTAGTAATCCTCCCTGTTCATCTTGAATTGAATGACGCCAAGGATACCCAAGACGATAAACATTAGTACGCCTAGCGCTGTGCCTGCCCCATAATCCAACTGGGTGAAAGCATATTTCACCGTGAAGAGCGCATAGGTCAACGTAGCCTTGTTCGGACCGCCATCCAGCAAGGCCAATTGAGATTGGTAAGCCTGTGATGTACCGATAACCTGCAGGATGAGCATCAGAACAATCAAGCTGCGCATAGATGGGAGGGTAATATATTTAATCCGACTCCAAACTCCGGCACCGTCAATTTCTGCTGCTTCGTACCAGTCCCGCGGAATACTCAGCACCCCGGCCAGATAGATCAACATTGCCGAACCGAACTGCTGCCATGTCTCCATGAAGACGATCGAGATCATCGAGAAGCGTCCATCGGATATGAACGAGATCGGCTCGACGCCAAACAAGCCAAGCAAGGCGTTAATTGGTCCGACCGGATCGTACATCCATCTCCACATGCCATAGAGCACTACGCCAGGAACGACGAAGGGCAAGTAAGCGGCTATTCGAGCAAAGCCCTGGAAGAACTTAAGCTCCGATATGGCTATCGCTGCCACGATTGGCACCCAGAACCCGATGACTAACGTAAGGAACATAAAATACAATGTATTTTTAACAGATAGCCATAAATCAGGGTTATGAAATATTTTTGCATAGTTATCCAATCCAACAAAAGAGTTGCCCTTTACGAAATCGACGTTGTAGAAGCTATAGACGATCCCTTTGAAAATTGGAACCCATAGAAAGACGATAAAAATGACGATAGCTGGAACGAGAAAAAGATACCCCCACATGTACTTTTTCCAGTTTGATGTTCTTCGTACTTTTTTGAGCTCTTTCTGAGGCCCCTTGACCATGTTTCCTGGTGAAATCACCGATTCCTCCATGAGTTTCCCTCATTTCTCTTTAGTGTCCAGCTTTCATTTTAGAAAATCATGGGGCTCGGGAACAGGTGTAATACTATGCGAAGTATAGCTGTTCTTACTTCTTCAGCTCACTGGGACTAAGACCGAAATACTTCTTAAATATTTTACTGAAATGTTCGGGAGATTCGTAACCGACGCGTTCAGCGATCTCATAACGACGTAGATCAGTATTGAGCAACAGGGACTTGCTCTCTTCCATCCTCAGTTTGATCACATACTCCCACAGATTGTAGCCGGTGTTCTTCTTGAACAGGAAGCTAAGATAATTAGGGCTGACATGATTCTTCTTCGCGACCTCGTGGATCGTCAATCCTTTCTGGCTGTAATTGTCTTCGATATATTGCTTGGCACTATCAACAATCCGGTTATTCTGTGTCGTAAGCTCTTCAGCGGTAGGGTCCTGAGCATAATTGCTCCAATTGAAGTCACCGTAATAGAACACCTGGTAATCCCCATGCTTCCCGCCCCACACAATCGCCTTATCCGCTTGACGATCCAGCACAGACAGAAATTCCGCGCCCTTCAGAATCTGGCTAATTCCGATGATGGCCGGAATATTTAAGTACTTCTGCACATGATGATGCAAACTTCGCCCGATCATTTCGAGATGGTTGATTTTATTTATATCCAGCTCATCATACTCTGTCTCGTTCCACTGCAGTAGAATACAGATATCTCGTTCACCAGAATAGCAAGTCAATATTTTCTCTTCTTTATGTAACAGCTCTTCAGCCACGTTCCGTGCAGCATAGTGTAGTAGACGGATATCCCGCTCCGAATAGGAGGCCTCCCCCTCCCGCGGAATATCAAGCTTCATTCTGATCACGGAGAAATAAGGGCCCACTAATCTTAATTCCTCCAAAATACCCTCTTGCAAAGAGACCGTTCCGTTCAATAGACGCTGTAGAAGCTCATTCTGCTCTGGACGAAATTCCTCCATTCGAAAATGATCCGTATCCGCGGACAAAAACTCATCGATTTGCGCGACAGGCCGCTCCATCTTCAACAGAGCATTACGGACGGAATCCAAGAAATTCTCGCTATTCAGCGGCTTGATCAAATAATCCTTGGCCCCAAGTCGCAAAGCCATCTGCGCATATTGGAATGTCTCATGGGCAGAGATGATAATCGTCTGCACCCACGGCTTGACCATCTTGGCCTGCTGCATCAATTCGATCCCGCTCATCTCCCCCATCTGGATATCGGTGACAAGCAGATCGATCTCCTCCATACGAATGTAGTCGAGAGCTTCATGTCCGCTGTAGGCGGTATACACCGCCCCGATATCGATGCCGGAACCGTTCAGAAGTCCAGCCAGCCCCTTGCAGATTAATGGTTCATCGTCAACGACTAGTATTTTGTACATTCTCTTCTCCCCCTGTAGCTTTCTGAGTCCACTTTTGATCACGAAGTTAATCAGGAAGCGTTCTCGACATCGAATCTTGAATTCACCCGGGCCCAAGCGGATGCTTACGAAGTCATGTTCCCTAGGGGAACATCTCAAGTGCTCACGTACAAACTACGTACGCTCCGCTCCTCACGCCCTAGCTTCATCCAACTGAAGCGTTTTGAAAAAACGCACATCGTAAGCATAAGCTTCGGTGCTGAAAACTGGGCTTTTGGAACACTTACCTGTGCTATGGCTGTTCTCGCACGGACTTTGGAAGCTTTAGCGTAACCCGGGTCCCGCCTTCCTCGCGCTTCGAATATTGAAGTCCATAATTGGCTCCAAAATGCAATCTGATTCGCTGGTGGATGTTACGTATACCGTAACCGAACGTCGGGTCCGGATTCTCTTCGTCAAGCAAGCGATTAATCATCTCATAATCTACTGACTTGTACCCGTTATCTTCTATGAATATAAATAGATTATCTTCATCCGAGGCAGCGCGAATCACAATCTCGCCGTCCTCCCCCATATGCTTCACACCGTGAATAATAGAATTCTCAATTAAAGGCTGCAGCGTTATTTTCGGGATGGAGATCGGCAGCAGTTTCTCGGGAACATCTATCGAGATCCGGAACTGATAATCATACCTATGCTGCTGCAATTTGATATAGGCAGAAGCATGTTCAAGTTCCTCCCCAAGCGTAATCAGCTCCCTGCCTCGGCTGAGACTAATTTTCATCAACTTGGACAATTCCTTGATCATTTCAGCCGAAGCGGTATTCCCCTCCATTGTGCTTTTCCAATAGATACTCTCCAGCGTATTGTAGAGCAGATGCGGATTAATCTGTTGATACAGAATTTGCAGCTGGGATTCCTTCTGCTTCAGATCCATCGTGTATTTATAATGAACCAGCGCATTTAACCGGCGCGCCATCTCGTAAATGCTATGCATCAGTACGCTAATCTCGTCCTTCTTCTCTCTGCGTGGGGTCTCCGGAACGATATTCCCCGGTTCATAGCGTCTGACGAAATATACCAGCTTCTGGATTGGCATCATCAGGGATCGCCAGAAATAGAGCATGAAGATTAGACTCCCGGCAAAAAAGACAATCGAGATCAACTGAATCACCTGCTTGATCTCCTTCTGCTGATGCAGTAGTGCTTGCACTGGAACCTTATAGACCAGCTTCTGCTGCAATACATGGTTATAATTAACGACGTAAATATAATCGCTGGTAATGACATCCTTCACGCCGCTGGTCATTCCCATATCCGCAACCTCCGGCGGAAGCTCCAGCACATCTTCGTGTTCATTGCTCTGAGCGCTCAGAACGCGGTTACTCCAATTTGTAAAATAAAGCTCTCCCTCCGGCAACGATACGGTCTGCAGCGACTCCTGAACTCGGGCGTCCAGATTAGTAACCACCAATACCCCAATCGTGCCATTTCTATAAATATTGTTGATCGCCCGGATATAAGCGAGCGTCCTTTGATCGCCTTGGCCTTTGGAAGGCGGTGACAAATGATCGATCAGACGTAAATACCCTTTTCCTTTCTTCTCGACAGCCTCGTCGAACCAGTCCGGCTTCTCATCGTCAGAAAAAAAATAAACCCCGGATTTTTTCGGCCCTGGATAGAACGGAGCAAAAAAGTAGGTGTTCTGTGGATCGTACACATAGAGCGAGTAATAGACTGGCTCGCGCTCGTCTGTCTCTTGCGAATAAGTGGTCAGCAAATTTTCGAGCTTCTCGTAATTTTTCACCCTTTGCAGTATCGTCTCATCAGTAGAAAGCGGATTCAATTGCTGCAGCAGTGAGTTCTGAAATACAGTAGAAGTCACCTTGTTCACTGCTTCAATGTCACGATTGATCAGTCGGAAATTTTGCTTGTTCAGCTCGATATAGGCGTTGGTAACATGACGCTTCAAGATTTGATCGGCTTTGTAATTGCCGTAGGCATTCAGAATTAATAGCGGAATAATGATAATGAGAAATAACAGGAATAGCTGCTGCTTCACATTCATTCGATTCAATGGATTATTTAGTCTATATCTCAATTGCCTTTCCCCCCTGGCACTTGAAGCGGTAGTCCAAAAACCCTCTCACACCCCTTCATCCAACTAACACGTTTTGAAAAACGCACAATCAGAAGCATGAGTTTCGGTGCTAAAAACTGGACTTTTTTAACACGCACTATAAGTGTAACAAGAATAAAAAATATCGATGGTGTGTATTTCTACGCACATCATAGTTATTCCTACGATCGGCGACTGTGAAAATTTCAGGAGCTACCCCTGGGCTGGCAACCACCTATCCGTATTTCTGTAACGAAACTACGGATCGTTATTTTTTCAAAAACATTGCTAAATTAATTCTAACGAAACTACAGATCGTTATTTAAGATTAATTCAGGCTTTTTACAGTCAATCCCTAAAATAGCGATACCTAGTTTCGTTACACTTTAAAACAGCACTTTTGGACCTAAATAACGATATCCAGTTTCGTTAGAGTTCGAGCGCATCCAGATTGCAAAAAAAAAAGCTATCCTCAAGTAGTAAAAACACTACTATCGGATAACTCCTTACTGGCTTTATATAACGGTGGTCAACCCCATTTGATCTTTCAGCTCATAGCTTCCATCCATGCTCTATGCTCATGCTCATACTCGCCAAATCTATGAATCAACTCTACATTAACTATACCATTGACCGCCGTACATGATCTGCAGTTTACACAGCATCTACCTGTCATTACCCGACCAGTTCATCCAGCCCCGTGATCACTTTGTCAGCCGCGAACAGCACCTCTGGGCTGCCGATGCCGACTACACTGCAGCCTGCAGCCTTGCCGGCCTCCACGCCTACTGCCGCGTCCTCGAACACGACGCAGTCGGCCGGAACCAGATCAAGCGCCCTACTAGCTGTCAGGAACACCTCCGGGTCCGGCTTCGCCTTGGACACCTTCGTACCGTCAATCACCGCGTCGAACAGCTCCGCGATACCCAGCCGATCAAGAATGAACGCTGCATTCTTGCTGGCCGAGCCGAGCGCAATCTTCACGCCCTGCTGGCGCAGTTGCTGCAGGTACTCCTTGGCGCCCGGTAAAATCTCAAATGGCTCAAGTCGTGAAATATACTCGATGTACTCCTTATTTTTCTCCTCAGCCATCTTGAGGCGCTCCGCTTCGCCAGCCTCTACACCGCCAATCTCGAGCAGAATCTTCAGGGATTCCACCCGGCTTACCCCTTTGAGACGTTCGTTATCCGCTTCCGTAAACTCAAATCCGAGCCGTTCAGCGAGCGTACGCCAGGCCAAATAATGATATTTTGCAGTATCCACAATCACTCCATCCAGATCAAAGATCGCGCCTCGCATCGTATCCAGCATATCTTCCTCTCCCTCTCTATCAAGTACTCACTAACTGTTTTCCCTGCTGATTCGTGGCATTTTTTCTAGCCCTCTACTACAAGGCAATAGATAGAATCTGGCCCGGGGCTGCCATTACGTTCTCTAAACTAGCTGCAACTTCTGAATCTGTTATCTCTGTCCCCTCGCCAACCCGTCGCTTAATTCGGAACTCGATCGAAACCTTATTCTCTTCCGCAGCCTCTACCTGGACCTGATCCGCTTCGATCGTAACGGTAAAGCTTGCCCCTCTCAGCCGCAATGGGAAGCTGACCGAGCTCCATGCTTCAGGCAAGGATGGGGCAATGGACACGGATTCTCCGTCAAACCTCAGCCCCGAAAAACCGAGTATCGCGGCCATCCATGCTCCCCCGTTCGCCGCGGGATGAGTTCCCCCGATATACAAATCGCCGACATACTGCTTCGAGTCCCCGGTTAGATCAATCGTAGCCGTGCGTTTGAAATAAGGGTATGCCCAATCCGATAAACCGATATCTGCGGCTACTAACGCATAAATACAGGAGCTTAAGCTCGATCCATGCTCTGTGCGAGGCTCATAATACTCCCAGTTGCGTTGCTTGATCGCCCTGCTGAACTCATCCTTGAACAGATGGAGCATCAGGACAACGTCGGCTTGCTTCAAAATTTGTGTCGTTGTCGCCAGTCCGTTACCGCCGCCAAGATATTCATGCTTGTTCAGGACTCGCGATTTCAGCTGCTCCAGCGTTACGTCCTCAAGCGTGAAGTAGCGGTCGAACTGCTCGATCACTCCAGTTCCCTCGGCAGGCTGCGGGATATACAGGCGCTCGTGCATATCGCGAAGCTGCTCTGGCTTGATTCGGCTATCCACCATAAGGGACTCAGCCACGTCTGGATATTTACTCTGTAAATAATCGAGAACCTCCAGGGAGACATGCAGACAACGCTTAACCATCGCATTCGTGAAGGCGTTATTGTTCACCCGCTCATGATACTCATCCGGCCCGGTCACATCCAGAATCTCATAGCGGGATTTAAAAGAATTATAGTAAGCGTAGGAGTAGAAGAAGCGGGCGCATTCCAGCACTGTCTCAGCTCCGCCGTCCAGCAAAATGCTGTCATCTCCGGTGAAGATGAAATACTGCCAGATGCCATAAGCTACATCCGCGCTGATGTGCACTTGCTTATCGCGGAAATAAGTCCGCATCGGACGCCCAGTGAATACATCATTGACATTGAACAGGGTGCAAGCATCATTCCCGTTCTCCTGGCTCTCCCAGGCGTAGAACGCTCCTTCATAGCCGTACTCCGCCGCCTTCCTGCGCGCGCCGTCCAGCGTATGAACTCGGTACATCATCAGATTGCGGGCGACGCCTGGCTGAGTATACAAGAAGAACGGGAGCATGAACATCTCCGTATCCCAGAAGATTGCGCCTTTATATACCTGTCCTGATAAGCCCCGCGCTGGGATCGACAACTTCTCCGAATGTCCCGGGGCAATGATATGCAGCTGGTAAAGGCTGTAGCGAAGGGCGAGTTGAGCCTCGTCATCCCCTTCGATGCGAACATCAGACTCCTTCCATTTTCGCTCCCAGCAGTCCGTATGCTCGGCATACAGTGCCTCATATCCAATCTCCGTGGCCTCCTGGCTATCCTTGAATGCCGCCGTAATTGTATCCGCAGCTTCATCCAAACCGGTAAATACGGACACATACTTGTGGAAGGTATAGCTCTTGCCCGCTTCTGCCTGCAAGCGGATTTCTTTACCAAGGAAGTCGTCGGAGTCTACGGAGCGCTGCTTCCCGAATCCGCACGCAAGGGAATGGCTAACCGTGACCGGAATGTTCAGTTCATGTGTCCAACTGGTACAAGTCATTGTCTCTCCCTGTGCTCCTGCCTGGATTGTTCCCTCCATCCGCTCCAGATGTGGACCGTTGATATCCCATATTCGCCCGTCGATTCCTGTAGTTATGATTAGCTCGCAATCCTGGCTACTAGTTATCGTTACTCGATTGACGAGCAGGTGCAGACGCTGCAAGCTGCAGAAGCGCTCCGACTCAATAGTAACGGTTCCGCCGCCCTTAGCCGGATATACCGTCCTGCGACGATGCACGCCGTGGCGTATATCCAGCTCCTGCTCGTGCTCAAGCGGCTCACGCTCGAGCACGCTTAATGTAACACCGTCGCATATCACTGTGGTAGATAATCCGTTCGGTGCGTTGATGGGCTCACGCCATTTATCGCCTACTTTATCGTATAATCCGGCCAGAATGGTTGCCGTTAGCTCAGAACGCATGAACTCATCCAGCGTACCGCGATAACCCATATAGCCGTTACCGCTCATAAATTTATTGCCGTAGATGGCGATTCGTTCCTGATCGAAGCCGCTCTCTCGAATGATCCAGCTCATCGTTCATCCCTCCTTCTTCAAATCCAGCACAATCCCTGCCGGGCCAACGATATAGTCCTGGCCATAGATATGGATCGAAGCGGGATCGCCGCTGCGTACACTAATCTTCACCCGCTGCTGGTTCACATCGACCGCGAGCTCGGTTCCCTGATAAGTGATCGGGAAGGAATATTGGCTCCAGCGCTCCGGAATCGTCGGGTTGAAGATCAGCTTATCTCCATCCGAGCGCATTCCCCCGAAGCCATAAACAATATTCATCCACGCTGCGGCAATCGAGGTCGTATGCAGTCCCTCTCTCGTATTACGGTTATAATTGTCGAGATCTAGCCGAGTTGCGAATTCGAAGAACTTGTAAGCTTCCGCAGGTCTGCCAATCTCCGCAGCCAGAATTGAATGAATCGATGGAGACAGCGACGACTCATGGATACATCTCGTCTCGTAATAATCGTAATTAGCCCGTTTCGCCTCGACTGAGAACTCCCCACTGTACAGGAACATGAACATAAGCACATCTGGCTGCTTAATCATGTCATAGCGATAGAGACGATCATAGGACCAGTGCGAATAGAGTGGAAACTCGGTCACCGGGATCGAATGAATATCCAGATGCGGCATATCGAAGAAACCGTCATGCTCCTCGTAGATTCCCGTCTCGTCATCATAAGGTATCTTCATATTGTCAGCCTTGTTCTTCCAATCTATCTGCTCCTGCATCGTCAACCCCAGGCGATCCGTCAGCGCTGCAAAGACGGCCAGATCAGCCTGCTCCATCTCAGCAATCGTCTGTAGTGTATACTCGAACAGCTTCTTCGCCATCAAGTTGATGTAACAGTTGTTGTTCACCATAAGCTGGAACTCATCCGGCCCCATCACCCCGAAATAACCGTATTTGCCGCTCTTCTGTCCCCACTGCCCACGGGTCGCATAGAAACGGCTGATCTGAATCAGCATCTCCAAACCTTTTTCATATAAAAATGCCCTGTCGCCTGTAATATTCACATAATGACGAATCCCATAAGCCACTGCCGTACCTACATGCAGTTGTAAATTGGAATGCTGCCATAGGTCACAGCTCTCCGTCCCATCGATCGTCGCAATCGGATAGAACGCCCCTGCACAGTCAAGCTCCTTCGCCCTCTCTAACGCCTGCGGCAATGTCTTGTACCGGAACTCCAGCAAGCTGCGCGCCGCCTTCGGGTTATTAAAGATATAGAACGGCAGACAGTAGGACTCCGTATCCCAGAAGGCCAGGCCGCGATAAGCTTCCCCGGTGAGCCCTTTCGCCCCAATGTTGAAGCCCGGATTGTCGCCATGATAGGTCTGATACAATTGGAAAATACAGAAACGAATCCCTTGCTGATTCTCAGGGTCCCCCTCGATCACGATGTCGGAATGCTTCCATACCTTCGCCCAATACTGCTCCTGCTGCTCCGCAGCTGTCTGGTAGTCCACCTGGGCGTACTGCTTAGCCAGCTTCATGCCCTTGGACCAGACTTCAACATCGCTCTGCTCCCGATCCTTATCTGCACAATTGATAACCAGCTTATCTACCACAGTCTCTTCTTCCTTATTCAGCTTCAGGATGATCTCATCGCCTATGAAATTTTCTTCACTTAATGCTGTGCTTTTAGCTCCCTCAGGCAGAGCAAGCCGATAGCTTGAGAACAGCCGATTTCCCGTATTCGCTGTCTGACCCAGCATTCCGCTAATTCCGCGTTGACGGTCCTGCTTTACAGTTTCCCAGTATCTTGTATTCTGATCTTCATGGATCGTTGCAAAGTCAAGACCCATGATCACCTGGGCTGTACCGGTGAAGTTAAGCGGCTTCAACACGAGCCTCTGACACCCCAGGATCGATACCTCCATACTTACCAGCCTTTCAAAGAATAACTGCACGCTCTTTCCATTCTGCAAATGCCAGATAAGCTGACGCGTATATACGCCACGCTTGAAGTCCAGCTCCCTGCGAAAATTCGAGAACTTGCTCGTTCCCATATCAAAGGTCTCATCGTCGATCGTAATGCGTGTATAGAGCCAGTCAACCCCGTTGACCATAAAGCGCAATGAGCGAATGATTCCCTTATAGTGCGCCCCAACCTCACTCTCTTCGAACAATCCATTGAAATAACTGCCTATTAACGTGTCACCACTATAACCTTCCTCGGCATAGCCGCGAACCCCCATATATTCATTGCCCAACGAGAAAATAGATTCCGACACCCGGCTGCGCTGCGGATCGAACCCTTCCTCAACGACCTTCCATGGATCAACGACTAAATATTTATCCGCTATCTTCGGCATATTTGATCTCTCCCTATTGAATATTCATTCTGTTCTGGCATGCCCTTCCTCCAGATTAGCCAAAAAATCGCTCTGCGCGAATGTCCAGGACTAATGAGCTTATGCGTGATCTTACTGAACTTGAACTGGATTCCCTCTATTAATAGGATTAACCTATTAGTGAGATTGAATTTATATATTTAACCAATGCGAATTTGTATGTCACAATAAAGACAATTCATATGGAGGTGGTCCGGTTATGGAGGCAAGACAGGTATGGAACGCCAAGCTCTACGATACGAAATTTAGGTTTGTATCCGAATACGGCAAGGATGTGCTCGAGCTCTTGAACGCACAGGTAGGAGAAGAAATCATTGACCTCGGCTGTGGTACAGGGGATATCTCTTATGAGATTGCCAAGACAGGAGCCGTTGTCAGCGGCTTTGATTTATCGGAGACGATGATTCAGCAGGCCCGACTCAAATATCCAGATCTGAAGTTTAAAGTTCAGAATGCAGCCCATTTCTCCGTGGAACGGCCTGTTCAAGCCGTTTTCTCCAATGCCGCGCTGCATTGGGTCAAAGATGCCGGAAATGTAGTCAAATCCGTCTATCGCGCCTTAGATTGCGGAGGCAGATTCATTGCCGAATTCGGCGGTAAAGGAAATGTCGACCTCATCGTCCAGCACATTACCAAAGTACTTGACGCGAATTATGGCATTGATGCCAAGCCGCTCGATCCCTGGTATTTTCCAAGTCTCGGTGAATACAGCAGTTTATTAGAAGAGCACGGTTTTCGAGTAACCTATGCCGTACATTTCGACCGGCCTACCAAGCTGGAGGGTGGAGCAATGGGCATGCAGCATTGGCTCCGTTTATTTGCTGAGGATTCATTTCTGTATTCCCTAAGCGAGCCTGATAAGGAACAGGCGATTCAGCTCATCGCCAAATCCGCTGAACAAGATCTGCTGGTTGGCGGTGAATGGTACGGGGACTACAAGCGACTACGGATTGTTGCGATTAAGGAAGAAACGTAATATAGAATGTATTCAGGCATAGAAAAACGGATACCCCATCCAGTCCATGGTGGTATCCGTTATATCTTTACAAGTATATATTTTCATTAATCAGACTTGGCTTCGATAAGAGATAGGGATCTGAAGATGTTATGACTCATTATCGCTTTTCTCTTTATCCATATGTCCCGTTTTCCTCAAATAATTATCGTATCGGTCATCAACTTCCTTGGCGATTTTACGGTATTTGAACGTCTCTTCCACGATCGGGTCAAGCTGTGTCTGAATCCTTATCTCATATCGTGGGGACAAGCGGCGCCGTTCTTCTGCGCGGCGCTCCTCCTCGCTAATCGGCTCGCCTTCCGTCAACAGTTCATTCAATTCCCGTTCCAGATCTTTCTCATCGCTCATGGTATTTGAACTCCTTTTCGAATCAGAATCCGGTCTTCACAGGATGTATCGCTAGACCCCAGTGGCTTCGGCAGTCTTCAGCACATCGAGCAGCTCCTGATGGATTTTGCCATTGGTGGCCACCAGGCGTCGAACGCCAATATCATAAGGATTGCCTACCGTGTCGGTAACGATACCTCCCGACTCCTTGACCAGCAGAGCACCTGCGGCAATATCCCATGCATTCAGACCAACCTCATAATAACCACTAAGTCGACCAGCGGCGACATAGGCAAGATGCAAGGCTGCAGAGCCGGCGGCGCGCAGGCTGCGAGTTCTATCCGATAGTGCGGTGATCCCTTTCATATTAACTGGCAGCGCAACCTCACGGTCCGGGTTGAAGCCAACCGCCAGGACGCTGTCTGCGAGCTTATCGTCTCGAGACACCCGCGTTGGGTTGCCATGAACATATGCTCCCTTGCCCTTCTCGGCAACGAACATCTCGTCGCGGATTGGATCATAAATTACGCCTATAATGACTTCACCACGATAGGCCAAGGCAATCGACACACAGAAGAAGGGATAGCCTTGCACAAAATTCGTCGTCCCGTCGATCGGATCAATGATCCATAAGTATTCAGCTTCCTTCTTCGCCTCTGTCAATGCATTCGCGGATGCTTCAGCGCCGGGATCAACACTCTCTTCCCCAAGGATCGCATGATCCGGAAAATGCGTCAGAATCAGCTTACGAATCATCAGCTCTGCCCCTTTATCAACATCGGTGACCAGATCCTGTGGTGAACATTTCGTATTTATCTCCTTAATTAGTCCAAGCCGGCTCTTAATCCATTCTCCCGCTTTGGAGGCACTGTTGATCGCCACAGCCGTCGGACTCTTGCTTCCTACTACGTATGGAATTTTAGGCTTAGGTTCCAATGGTTTCACACTACTTTCTAATTGATTTTCAACTTGCATAGCTCTTCTATGAATCTTTCAATTTTTACCTTTTTTAAAATATACGCCCCGAATGGCGCAAAGTTGCATCATTTAAGCGATTTGTGTAGGAAATCAGGCTGAATAGCTGCAAATCGATCTGTATTTAATATACCACCATTTATATAAAAAGTCCGTAACCAGCCACATAGTACGGCCAATTACGAACCCCTCTTACGAATATGAATCAACTAAATCAGATCTTCTATTTACAGAGTTCCCGCCATCAGGAAAAATAAACCTGAAGGCAATTCATATCAGAGGTTATTTAAAAAGTCCCCCTTTGATAATAAACCCAATCGCAATCTTCAAGGAGGAGCGACCGCGATTCAATAAGCTTCGTCTCAAAAGCTTGTCCCTCAATATGGCCTAGGCAAATGAACCACAATTGACCGAGACAAGCTCCTGAGCGAAAGGGGCTCAACTACTTGGCCTCTCCGAAGAACATCTCGTAAGCAAGCGCAGTTTGGATCGCGGATTCTTCATCCGTCAGTGGACGTACCAGATCCAACTCTACTGCGGTCACCTCTTCACCGTTGAAGTTAATCTCAGCAACACAGGCGGTGATCTTCACTATGGCTACAGCCTTATTATCCGGGCTATAAGCAATGACCTTCTGCCCGGTCGGGAATACGCGCAATCCCTCCTTGCGCATCTTGCCGCGACCATATTCCAACAGGTCGAACAGCTCCTGTTCATTCTTAAATTTACATACCGAATTAAATTCTGTCTGGAACCCCATGCTCATCTCCCTTTCCGTCCTGAATTCATTCTGTTCCTAATTCGTCTTGCCAGATTAATTAATCCCGTTCTCAAAGAACAGATCCTGTCTCTTCGCGAACCGTTCCATTGCCAGCTCGATCAGTCGGTCAAGCAGCGTCTCATAAGAGAGTCCTGTCTCTCTCCACAATAGCGGGTACATGCTGTATGGAGTGAAGCCTGGCATTGTGTTCACTTCGTTAATCAGGATACGACCGTCTGTCTTGCGTATAAAGAAGTCAGCCCGGCACAATCCATTGCAAGCGATCGCCTTAAAGGCTTTGACCGCCACATCGCGAATGCGTTCAGCCAGCTCGGTATCAAGCGGGGCTGGGATCAGCATTTGCGATTTGCCGTCGAGATATTTAGCTTGATAATCGTAATATTCGCCAGAGGATACGATTTCTCCTGGTACGGAAGCCAGCGGAATATCGTTGCCAAGCACCCCAACCTCAACCTCGCGGGCTTCAACGAATTCCTCTACGATGACCTTAGTATCATAACGGAGCGCTAGCTTAACAGAGCTTATAAGCTCCTCTCTCGTCTTCGCCTTCGATATCCCGACGCTGGAGCCAAGATTAGCCGGTTTAATGAAGCAAGGATACCCCAGCTTCTCCTCAACCTGCTGAATCTGTGTAAAGCTATCGCGCTCCCATTCACTATCTGTGAAATAACAGTACCCGCACTGCTCAATTTCTGCATCGGCGAACAGCTTCTTCATAATCACTTTGTCCATACCAGCAGCCGAAGCCAATACGCCTGCTCCTACATATGGAATGTTCGCCATCTCGAACAAGCCTTGAATCGTGCCGTCTTCACCATTGGTGCCATGCAGAAGCGGGAAGGCGACATCAATCTTCGCTTCACCCGTTGCCAGCTTACTGAACAGCGTATTAATCGCCACGCTTGTATCCCCCGCATCCGATTCCAGCTTTAATTGTTCTAACGCGGTAAAAGGAGCGGATTGATTGCTGCCGACTCTCCACTCCCCCTGCTTCGTAATATAGAAAGGCAGCAATTCATATTTCTCGTAATCAAAAGCCTGCATGACTGCCAGAGCCGTCTGTAGCGACACCTCGTGTTCCCCAGATTTGCCTCCGTAAATCAGTCCTACAGTCAATTTGTCCTGTCCCATGGGTAACCTCTTTTCTAAATATAAATACACGTCTTGATCGATTGAAACTCCCTGATGTCAGAAGCGATCCGCTATATGGAAAAACCGATATACAGTATCCTCGGTCCAGGCGTAGGAATCCCGATAGTCCCAGTAGCGATGCTGGCTTGGCGTTGTATGTGCATTCACAAGCGGCATGCCGCCCGCGTCAAAGGCGGTGACGATCGTACTGTGCTGATATGCACCGTTCCCATCCCAGTCGTAAATAATGACATCTCCCAACTGAAGCAGTTCAGGACGGTCAACGATCTCCGCACGCAAATGAGAGTTGCTATGGGTCAAATATAGCTGAAGGGCATTCGCCACCGCCCAGCTATAGCTCCAGGCCTCCTGTTTGCCTACATATCCTTTATACCACCAGCCCGATTCTCTTTTTCCAGTATAGTTTATTGGGGCTCCGCCTGCAAAGAGACATTGGGAGATATAACTGGTGCAATCGACTTCAAATTGGGCAAATTCCGGATTAAAGCTGTCCCACCAGCGATCTGCGTACAATACTGCGTCTTCACGCCGATAAGCTGTGCTTCGCTGGGACCCGCCCGCACCGAGAATTTGATGATTCAGATAAGGACGGGACGGACCGGCCTTTCCTGTGTAATCCTGATTGTAGATGGAGGCAACATTCACCGGAGCGCTCCGCTCCGGAATAGGCTGATACACGCGAGACACCGTCCAGCCATCCCCCTCGCGCAGGAGTGTCAGGCGCTGCTGATCGACCCGCTGCTCCTGATGCCTGGCTCCGCCCTTATCATAATAGATCTTCTGCAACAGCATCAGCTCCACTTCCAGCTCACCTGCCCGATGCTCGATCTCACGAATCAGTCGCGCCTTCGTCTCGCATCGAACTGGAGCTGCCCCCCGTTCCCTGTACCACATCTCCAGCCTATGTTTACGTTCCCCGCTGCGGATCAAATAATCCAGATCGGTCACGACGGAATCCTCCGAGCACACCCGGTAATCGACCTCATCCTGATTAAGCTGATTTACGTACTTCGTCAGTACTCTTCTCCATTCGTCCGCCATGGTTCTCGCCCCCTTCAAATACATTCCCATTCTATTTATATGAACGCATAATAATGAGTATGTACTAACTAGAGGTATCCTTGTTTACTCGCCCGGGCTTGATGACATCGATCCGAAATGGGTAACGCTAACAGCAGAAGCAACTGGACAAAAAACACTTTACTCACTTCGGTGGGGAAGCTATACTTAAGGTAGTGAATTTGAAATTGTGTTTCACCTAACGGAACAAGGAGGTACATTCATGTCAAAGAACGATTTTTTCACTGCTGCCCGTCAACTGTCTGTTGGTGGTAAGAACTATCGCTACTATGACCTGCAGACGCTGGAACAGCAAGGGCTTGGCCAAATTTCCAAGCTGCCGTTCTCGATTAAGGTATTGCTGGAGGCGGCTATCCGCCAATATGACGGCAGAGCTATTACTGAAGAACATGTGAAGCAAATCGCTGGCTGGGCCGAGGGCCGCGATGAGAACAAAGAGATCCCATTTATCCCGGCAAGAATCGTGCTGCAGGACTTCACCGGCGTACCGGTTGTCGTCGATCTGGCGGCTATGCGCGATACCGTGAAGAAAGCTGGCGGTGATCCGAAGCAGATCAATCCGCTCGTTCCCGTCGATCTCGTTATCGACCACTCTGTCATGGTTGATGCCTTTGGTTCCCCTGATGCTCTCGAATATAATATGAACATTGAATTCGAACGGAATGAAGAACGTTATCGCTTCCTGCGCTGGGCACAGACCGCATTCAACAACTTCCGCGCGGTACCGCCTGCAACCGGAATCGTACACCAGGTTAACCTGGAATACCTCGCCTCGGTAGCCGCTACGAAGACCGTAGATGGTGAGACGGTAGTATATCCAGACTCCCTGGTCGGAACGGATTCTCATACGACGATGATCAACGGCCTGGGTGTTGTCGGCTGGGGCGTTGGAGGTATTGAGGCAGAAGCCGGCATGCTCGGACAACCGCTTTATTTTGTAGCACCAGAAGTCATCGGCTTCAAATTGACCGGCAGCTTGAGCGAAGGCGCGACAGCAACAGACCTGGCCTTGACGGTTACAGAAATGCTGCGCAAAAAAGGCGTTGTTGGCAAATTCGTTGAGTTCTACGGACCTGGCCTGACTAACATCAGCCTCGCTGACCGCGCAACCGTAGCCAACATGGCACCGGAATACGGCGCTACGATCGGTTACTTCCCGGTTGACAAAGAGACGCTTGCTTACATGCGCAGCACAGGCCGCAGCGAAGAGCAAATCGCGCTCGTTGAAGCCTACTACAAAGCGCAAGGCATGTTCCGCACCAATGAGACTGCTGATCCAGAGTTCTCGGATCTGATTGAGTTGGACCTCGCTATGGTCGTACCGAGCTTGGCTGGGCCTAAGCGTCCGCAAGACCGGATTGAGCTCACTGAGATGAAGAACAAATTCAACGATATTATCCGTACTCCTATTGATAAAGGCGGCTACGGCTTGAGCGACGAGAAGATTACGCAGCGTGTTCCGGTCACTCATCCTGACGGAAGCACAAGCGAGCTCGCTCCAGGTGCTGTAGTTATTGCAGCAATTACAAGCTGTACGAACACATCCAACCCTAGTGTAATGCTGGGCGCTGGTCTGCTTGCTAAGAAGGCTGTGGAACGCGGCCTGACCAAGCCAGGATATGTGAAGAGCAGCTTGACTCCAGGCTCGCTCGTCGTCACCGAATATTTACAGAAGTCCGGTCTGATCGTTCCGTTGGAGAAGCTCGGCTTCTACGTAGCAGGCTACGGCTGTGCTACCTGTATCGGCAACTCCGGACCGCTTCCAGAGGAAGTCGGCAGCGCGATTGCCGATAACGACCTGACAGTTGCCGCTGTATTGTCCGGGAACCGTAACTTCGAAGGACGAGTTCACGCGCAGGTCAAAGCGAACTATCTCGCTTCGCCTCCGCTCGTCGTTGCCTATGCAATCGCTGGTACGGTGAACATCGACCTCCAGAATGATCCGCTCGGCTATGACCAACAAGGTGAGCCAGTTTATCTGAAGGATATCTGGCCAACTTCGATGGAGATCAAGGAAGCAATCGCTTCTTCGATTAGTCCAGAGATGTTCCGCAGCAAATATGAGCATGTCTTTACGCAAAATGAACGCTGGAATTCGATTGCTGTCCCTCAGGGCGAGCTCTATGAATGGGATGAGAAATCAACCTACATTCAGAATCCGCCGTTCTTCGAGAAGATTGGCGATGGCATGCAGGATATCGCTGATATCCACAGTGCCAGCGTGCTGGCTCTGCTCGGCGATTCGGTTACAACCGACCATATCTCGCCAGCCGGCAACATCTCGCCTTCCAGCCCTGCCGGGTATTACTTGAACGAGCGCGGAGTGGCCCGCAAGGACTTCAACTCCTACGGCTCTCGTCGCGGCAACCATGAGATCATGATGCGCGGTACCTTCGCTAACATCCGTATCCGTAACCAGGTAGCCCCTGGCACAGAAGGCGGCGTAACGAAGTACTTGCCAACCGACGAAGTGATGTCCATCTATGATGCGGCAATGAAATATCAAAGCGAAGGTAAGAACCTGGTCGTACTCGCTGGCAAGGAATACGGAACAGGCAGCTCACGTGACTGGGCAGCCAAAGGAACTTACTTGCTGGGCGTTAAGGCTGTTATCGCGGAGAGCTTCGAACGAATCCACCGCAGCAACCTCGTTGGCATGGGTGTGCTTCCACTGCAGTTCCAGGAAGGAACGAGCTGGAAGATCCTGAACATCGATGGTACGGAGACCTTCGATATTCTCGGCCTGAGCAATGATGTTAAGCCAGGACAAGAGTTGAAGGTTGTGGGAACGCGCGAAGATGGAAGCAGCTTCGAATTTACCGCAGTCGCCCGCCTCGACAGCATGGTTGATGTGGACTACTACCATAATGGTGGTATTCTGCAGACTGTACTGCGCCAAATGATCAGCGCGACGAACTAATTTGATTGGAATTATACATTCATTGTAATAAGCAGACCTCCCATTCACCTGAATTTAGAATTCAGGGTGGATGGGAGGTTTTTTTTATGGTTTACATTAATTTATGTTGTCTGTTATATTATTAGTATAACAATTAGAACAAAGAAGGTGACGGCTGTGATTATCCAGCTTGATATGCAATCCGAGCTTCCGATATACACTCAGTTAGTAAATCAAATCATTGAGGGCATTGCCAGCGGGCGCTTGAAGCCGGGCGAGCCTCTGCCTTCCGTACGCAGCCTAGCCTCAGATATAGGCATTAACCTTCACACTGTCAATAAGGCGTATACGCTGCTCAAGCAAGACGAATTCATCCTCGTGCATCGCCAGAAGGGCGTAGTCATTAACCCGGACGGTATGCCGGGGATTACGAAGAACTACCGGAACAAAATGCGCGGAGAGCTTAAGCCTATCGCCGCAGAAGCGATCTGCCGCGGAATGAGCAGAGAGCAGTTGCTATTGGAAGTTGAACGGATATACCAGGAAATAACGCAGACAGACAAGGAGAATGATTAGCATGAGCACACTATCCTCCCTTTTGATTGCCCTTATATTTCTGCCCATGATGATTTCCTTAACTGCTATGCCTTATTTAACGCGAGAGACGATAAGCTTCGGTGTAACCGTCAGTGAGGACAATTACCGCAGTGAGACACTGCACCGTATGCGCAGGTCCTATAGTATGTACAGCGGTATTTTGTATGCCGTCTTGTTCATCCTCTGCATTATCCAACTTCTCCGCAGTAATCCCGTACAGCAGAACGGAGTCATTGGCGCTTATATCGTCATGGTTATTCTGATCTCAGCAGTTATGAATGTGATCTATTATTTTAAAATGAAGAAACTCCTTCCTTCGCTTCCTTCCACCCCAGCTCCATCGATGCTGGCCGTGGATACGAGCTTCCGCCAAGGCAAACTGGTTCTCTCTAATAAGTGGTTCTTGATTCATGTGGTTATTATTCTTGCCGGACTAATCGCCGTCTTGAATCGCTATGAGCAAATACCAAGCCTTATTCCAATGAAGTTCGATCTCATGGGAAATGTGACTCGCAGTGCAGTCAAATCGTATCGCTCAGTCCTCTACCCGTCGATCATTCAGACTTTTATGACCCTGCTATTCATATTTATCAATTGGAGCATCCGCAACAGTAAACAGCAGATTCAAGCAGATGATCCGCAGCGATCACGCCGTCAGAATATCGTGTTCCGCCGCAGCTGGTCGCTATTTACGGTGCTGTCAAGCTTCGCCCTGCTTCTCCTATTTTCGATGATTCAACTTAACATGCTGGGCCAGATCAATGTGAACAGCCTGATGCTTATCAGCTTGCTCACCCCGATCTTCGTCATTCTGTTCGCCTTCCTGATCTCTTTCAGGACAGGTCAAGGCGGGAGCAGAATCAGTCGTCCAGCAGCGGGCTCCAAGCTCGCGCCGGTGAATAACGATAGTCACTGGAAGCTGGGCATGTTCTATTTCAACCGCCAGGATCCAGCCCTATTTATGGAGAAAAGAATAGGCGTCGGCTGGACGCTGAATTTCGGCCACCCTCTATGCTGGCTGGTTCTGTTAGGTATCGGTGGTTTCATCGCGTTAACCTATGTTTTCGCGAGATAATATATACCTTTTTTCTTAAGGAGGAAATTGTAATGTCAAAGAAGAGAACACCGCTCAATGCTGCCATTGCAGCCACGATCGCTCTAAGTCTTATGCTGCCTATGGGCGCTTCCGCCGCCCCTTCATTCAGCAGCTCGACAGCACTTACACCACTGAGAGAATCAGCACTTGAATATGGAGCAGATGTTAAATGGAACCAACAGACCCACACAATCATCATTACTAAGGGCAACATTGTAATCAAGCTGGAAGCGGGAAAAAGCCAGGCCATTGTCAATGGCAAGCAGGTAGTTCTGGAACATCCGATCACCATCGTGTCAGGACACGCTCTAATTGATACCAAATTCATAAATGAACTATTTCAGGAATTACAGCAATCCACCGACCCCGCGGACCTGTTCATCCAAGGCCTGCAAGCTGGAGATGGCGCCGAATCCGCCAAATATGTCAGCCCATCCTCTGCTACCGCCCTGCAGGAGAATCTGTTAAAGGTATTGTGGAGCAATTTCGAGACCGTCTACGGTAAGATGAAACTGACTGGCAGCAAGACAGAGAAGGTCAACGCTGTACACCGAAATGTAACTTACGGGGTCGAATCAGAGATGGTTCCGCTCAAAATTACCGTCCGCATGAACCTTTCCGGGCAAGTGGATGACCTGAACGTAACGACTGCCTCTGATGACTCTGGATACAAGAAGCCGTCCTATGACAAACCAGATAGCTACACGGAGCAAGAGGTGACTGTTGGTCAGGGCAGCCTGGCATTGCCGGGGACACTCACCTTACCTAAAGGGGATGGCCCCTTTCCTGCCATTGTGCTCGTCCAAGGTTCCGGGCCGCATGATCGCGATTCATCCATAGGCGGAACTAAACTGTTCCGTGATCTTGCAGCAGGGCTTGCTTCACAAGGCATCGCGGTATTACGTTATGACAAGGTGACCTATGAGCATTCCTTCAAAGTAGCCACGAACCCGAAATTTACGATGAAGCAAGAGAGTGTTGACGATGCATTAGCTGCGGTACAAATGCTCAAGGGCAATGCAAGCATCGATACTTCACGGATTTTCGTTGCTGGCCATAGCCAAGGCGGGTACGCGATCCCTCTGCTGGTCGCTGAGGACAAAGGCCATAATGTAGCGGGAACCGTGGTTATCTCTGGACCAAGCGGCAAGTTTGCTGATGTACTGGCTGAACAACAACAGGAGCTCGTTCAGCGCGTCAAGCAGCTTGGAATCGATGCTGCTCCATATGAGCAGCAGGCCGCTCAGTATATTGCGCTTGCCAACATCGTAAATGATCCGCAGTATACAGTGGATCATATGCCGGAGCAGTTCCCGTTGCAGCCTGCGTACTGGTGGTTCGAGCAGAAGAACTATGTTCCGGCTGAGCTCGCCAAGAGCCAGAGCATCCCGATACTGATTCTACAAGGAGAGAATGACTGGCAGGTACCGATGAAGCAATTCGAGGACTGGAAGACTGCCTTGAAGGATCGTAAAGATGTGAAGTTCAAATCTTATCCGAATGTGAATCATCTATTAATCTCATACCAGGGGGTCTCAATTGGAGCTGAATATATCCAGCCATCCAATGTATCGGAGAACATCGTCGACGATATTGCCACCTGGATTCAAGAATTCAAATAATCTTATAACAAAAAAATCGCGAGTCTGCATGGCCTTATTCTGGCCAGGAGACTCGCGATTTGTTATATTAGTGCATGTTTACAAAGTCAGACTTTCAGCGCCGAGAAGGATCGAGTTAACCGAGATGAATCATCATCCCCATATCTCTGGCCGCCTCGATCAATATCGGACCATACTCATGCAAATTCTGCGGATTCAAGCGGCTGACCGGACCGGATAAAGATAGAGCTGCGGCAATTTTGCCGTTCCGATCAAAGATCGGAGCTGCGACCGCTGAAGCCCCGGGCTCACGTTCCTCATAGCTGATAGCATAGCCCTGCTCGCGAATCTCCTGCAATTGCTGCACATACGCATCACGGTCCACGGAGGTGGGCCAATCAGGGCTGTTCTGAACAGCCTGAACAACCGTTTCATCCGCATAGGCCACCAAGACCTTACTGGAGGCGCCGACGAACAGCGGCAATCTAGCCCCAACTGGAGCAACCCTGCGAATAGCCTGATTACTCTGTACCGCCTGAATGCGCAAACGATCGGTTCCGTCCCGCAAGTATAAGCTTACCGTCTCACCAAGGCGATCGCGGAGCTGCTCCATTTGCGGAAGAAGCAGAACTGCCGGATCATCATTATGCGACAGATGCGCGGACAACTCCCATATTTTCAGGCCTAATCTGTACTTCTCGGTAGACGTATTGCGGACTACGAATCCCTTCTCCTCAAGGGTATTCAGTAAGCGGTGCACCGTGCTCTTATGCAGGTCAATTTCCGCGGCAATTTCTGTTAACCCAAGGTCATCTTTCTTTGTGAAGCACATCAATATGTCAAGCGCCCGTTCTACGGCGCGTACTGTTAATTTCCGATCTTCCATACCGGAATCTCCTCCCCTTACGTTTCACTATATGAAACTCAGTTACATAAATTATATGAGAAAACCATCATTTTCGTCAATGATAAGGCTATAAATTGCCCCTCATGCATTGACAATCTGAATAGGTAGCCGTACGATATTTTCATAGTTTTTTTCATAAATCATCTTTTTTCGACACGATCTTTGACGACAGCTTGGAATTTCGATAGAATTACAACTTTAAGAGAATTAGATTTACGTAGAAAGCGTTTGCTTACAACCTGACATATAATAATTAAAAATTTATTCTTAGATGAGGAGGAGCATCCATGAAATTATCAAATCGCAACGATCTTCCTCTGCAGCCTGATTGGATCAGCCCCGACTCTTCCGTGTATAAATCGAAACGGATTAGTCTTAAGAATATTATCGTCGCTCTGTTACTGTCCATTATCTTCTTCCTAATCTTCTGCTTTGTTGCTCTGCACGGGTTCATCGCTTGGGTGTTGTCCAATCCGACAGTGGCCCCACTATACTCCAACCCGAAGCTCGCCAAGAATCTGGATTACTACAATATCTCCTTCCCCGCTGCGGATGGCAGCCGGATGATGCAAGGCTGGTATATACCTGCGGATTCTTCACGTAAGACAATTGTGTTCAGTCACGGCTATGGCGCGAATCGGGAGGAGAGCTGGATTCCGATGTACGATCTCGCCCACTATGCCCATCGTTTGAATTTTAATGTCCTTATGTTCGATTATGGATTTGCCGCTGGGGGCAGCAAAGAAGTTGCGACTGGTGGAAAAAAAGAAGCCCAGCAGCTGCTAGGAGCAATCCAATATGCCAAGCAGCATGGAGGCGATGAGCTCATCGTCTGGGGCTTCTCCATGGGAGCCGGTACAGCGCTGCAGGCTGCACTTTATAGCAAAGATATCGATGCCATGATACTGGATAGCACTTTCCTGCTTGAGCCAGATACGATGTATCATAACATTCGACAGCATATCGATTTACCACGCCATCCTTCTCTGGAGATTATCGGGCTGCTGCTGCCCGTGCTGAATGGTACAAGTCTGCGGCAAATCCCGTATCAAGCGGTCAAGACGGAGGACTATCCGTTCCCAATTCTGTTCGTACACGGCACCAAAGACGATAAGGCTCCTTACCCGATCGCTGAACAATTAGCCGAGAACCAGACGAACCCCATTTCAGATGTATGGATCGTCAAAGATTCTCATCATGAGTTGATTTTCCGCGAGCATCCGAAGGAGTACTTGCGTCTTGTCTCAAGCTTCCTTGGTCGTGTTGAAGCCTCTATGGGCTCCAGCAACCCTTAGTACATGTCCAAAAAGGCCGGTTTTCGGCTCTTTTGAACTACTACTCTATGTCCAATCCGTAGGATTTTATAGTATAGGCCAACCTGCCTCGGTAATACACTAAGTATAACGACATACGACCGAGGAGGTTAATGAATGCTATCCATTTATGGCCCCTATCTGCCTGTGCGTATTCTGGAAGAGATCTACTGCTGGAAGCGCCAGGAAGCCAGGAACACGCAATTAATTAAAGCGGCTATTCCTGGACTGGAACCGGAATACGTCAAACTACTTGACGAATGGAACTGTGTATTCCGAGGGACGGAGGAGGAAGCAAGCCGTCTATTGCATCATGCTTTGAGCAACACCAATGCTACCTCATACCCCCATTTCTTGAAAGAGGTCGAGAAGCTGCTTGATGTCTCCTGCCGCCAATCGAATGAGTTCATCAGGCAGCTACACTATATTCTCGATCACAGTGCTGCTGTACAGTCCAACCCACATGCACAGGCCTTACTACGACACGTCATCCAAGAATCGGAACATTACCTGCTGAAGGCCCAAAGCCTAAATGCCCCACACCATCCCGCTCATATGATGGACAATAAATCTCCCAACGATCCCTACTCCTCAGCAGAGTATACGGCTGGCCCCAGACCTGAAATTCACGCTAATGAGCAAAATCTACAAGCGGACATCTCTATTTCTCCAGAAAATAACCCTAACCATGACGACAAAGAAAACAATGATGTTACTGCCAGCGTATCCGAAGCTGCCGTCTCTTCTGATATCCGCAAGGAACAAAGTGATGGCAACCTGGTGAATTCCGCTAACCCAATGATCTCGCCTAATCAAGCACATCCGGCTAATCCCGCTGATCCGCCAAGCGATAAAGACCGTCCCGTCCCAATTGGCAAACATACGTTACCGCCGCTACCCTACGCTTATAATGCTCTGGAACCTCATATCGATGAGAAGACAATGCGCATCCACCACGATATCCATCACAAATCCTATGTAGACGGTCTGAATACAGCCGAGAAAAAGTTGCAGGATGCACGGAAATCAGGCAATTTCGATCTCGTAAAGCATTGGGAACGGGAACTCGCCTTCAATGGTGCCGGACATTATCTGCATACGATCTTCTGGGATAGTATGAATCCAAATGGTGGCGGCAGACCAGAAGGAGAGCTGTTAGAATATATCAAGCGTGATTTTGGCAGCTATGATGCCTTCAAGAATCAATTCTCGAAGGCAGCCGAGAAGGTGGAAGGCGGCGGTTGGGCGATCCTAGTCTGGAGCCCACGCAGCCACCGATTGGAGATACTCACAGCCGAGAAGCATCAGAATCTGACCCAATGGGATGTCGTTCCGCTGCTCGTTCTGGACGTATGGGAGCATGCCTACTATCTGAAGCATCAGAATGAACGTCCCAAATATATCGAGGATTGGTGGAATGTCGTCTACTGGCCAGCGGTCGCCAAGCGGTTCGAGCAAGCGAAGAAATTGAAATGGCAGCCCTTCTAGCGGCTGCCTTTTTTTCATTGCTATAGATTATGTAGGCTCCTCAAAAATACAAAAAATCCTCCAGCATACCGTTCCAGCAGCGTTCATTCGCTGTCGGACGGATATACTGAAGGATTGATTACCAAAATCTATTATTCTTTAATTAGAGATAAAAACTCTGCTCTAGAAGCAGCATCGGTACGGAAGGTACCTCTTACCGCCGAAGTGATCGTCTTGCTGCCTGGCTTCTTCACACCGCGGGCACACATACACATATGCTCGCCCTCGACGACAACGATCACACCTTGCGGTTCAAGTACTTCTTCCAAGATGTCGGCAATTTGCGAAGTAATCCGCTCCTGAACCTGCAGTCTACGGGTCACCGCTTCCACCAGCCGGGCTAACTTACTAAGTCCAGCAATTCTCCCACTTGGAATATAACCTATATGTGCCTTGCCGAAGAAAGGCGCCATGTGGTGCTCACATTGACTGAAATATACGATATCTTTGACGATGACCAGTTCCTCATGATCCTCTTCGAAGGTTACTCCCAGTACATCGCGAGGATCTATCTCATACCCCGCAAAGATCTCCTCATACATTCGGGCGACACGGGCCGGTGTCTCAATAAGCCCTTCCCGCTCAACATCTTCACCAATTAGCTTCAAAATTTCACGAACATGGTATTCAACCTTTTCCCGATTCTCACCAACATGCGTATTTACATAATCCTTTAATCCTGACATTTAGCGCCTCCTCCTTTCAATCCAATCAACTAAATGCTTAATGCGCATTGACTCAAGCCTTGTTAGCCCTCGGTAGACTAGATGTAAATGGCTCTAGCTTACCCCGATCCTACGGGTCAAGTAAAAATACAATATTTCAACTTCACTGACCCGTAGAGATACTGAGTTGCTGAGTTACTGCGTCACTGTATTGCTAGGCCTGGGGCCGTTTGTTCTACTTCTTTTTCTTCTTCCCAGTTACAGCCGGCGGCTGGTTCTTCATCATTTGCTGCGCGCGCTGCATCTGCTTGTTATTCAGATTGTAGCCCATCTGCTTGGCCATCTTTTGTAGCATTTGCGGATCATTCTGCATCTTCGAAAGCTGGTTCTTCAGATAGAAGACGCCGATCGCAAAGCCGCCGATCAAACCAACGATTAAAGTAATAATAGGAATTACAATATTCACTCCTGGACTCCCCCCGTACCCAATCTTCAAATTTCATCATGTACCTCATGCATAACTAGAGTTACTCAACATATAATAGCATTCCGCCACTGCAGTATTCAAGCCAAAACCGCTTCAATAAAAGTGGTAGTCTCTGTAGCAAGGTCCACTTCCTTCACTTCCATCGCTTCATTCGTTCCGTGAACGATGCGAATGACCGGCCTGCCCGGCAGACCTCGATGCTGACGAACAACGACGCCGATCTCCTTCGTGGACAGCCGTACCGATGAGCCGTTGGGATAGACGGACACAATCCTCGTGAACTCCACAAGCGCATCATGATCCAGCTCTTGCTCAGAGCAAGCCATCAGTCTTTCACAAGCCTCATGGGGGAGCAGCGGACGACCTCCGCTCCCTTCGCTACCAGCGATCAGATTATCGTACATATTGGCGACAGCTACAATTTTCGGATACAGATGAATATGGCTTTCATCCAGACCACGCGGCAGTCCGCTACCATTCAGGCGCTCATGATGCTGCAGTGCCGTATGGGCAATCATCAGATTAAAATCACGCTTGTTCTTCAATATCTCAAATCCACGCCAGGTATGATGATTCTTCATGCTCTCCACATCTGCCCCTTCCGGCAAAGGTACAGATTTCCCAATATCGTGAAGCAGCGCACCAATAGCTAGATCCTTCAATTGTGAGTAATTCAGGCCTAAATTCAGACCGATCATGGTTGACAGCAAAGCGACATTCACCCCATGCATATATCCAGCATTATCATTAGTGCGAATATCGGTAAGCTGGATCATCACCTCTTTATTGTTCAGAACATCTGTCAGAAGTGAGTCCACAGCGACGCCTATCTTGCGTGGACTCCAGTCCTTACCGGATCGAATCGCTTCCATTGTCTCGCTCATATCCCTGAACATAGCCTGCTTCGTTGGCTCACTAAGTACATCCTCTATTTCAATATCCTCGAATCCGGGATCCTTGATGTATAGCATAGTGACACCAACCCGTTTCAAAGTATTGATCATATAAACCGTAAGCTGAATATCCTCCGACAGCAGCACTGTTCCATTCGCGGAATATACGGTTCTTCCTAGTATCTGTCCGGGCTCAATGTCCTCAACACTTATAAATCTCATGATTATCCCCCTCGGTAGCCGTTCCATATTGTCGCTGACTATATCTTTAATTTACTTAACCCTCATAAAGAAATATCGGTCAACGACCCGCCGACTTTAAGCACAAATCAATTGAGATTAACTCCCTCCGGCTCCTGCAACTTCTGCTCGGCACGATGAAGCCGCTGGATGACTTCCTCATCCTGTTCAACAGCAAGCGCGCGCCGCACACCTTCCAATGCTTCCTGACCACCTATGCGACTCAAAGCCCAAGCCGCTGTCCCCCTTATGACAGGGCGCGGATCCTTAAGCATTACCTCTACAATCTTCGGTACCGCAGTGCGATCCTTGAAGTTGCCAAGCCCGATCAGTGCATTCCTCTGAATCGGCTTCTTGCCGCGCCATGCGGCTGCACTGCTTCCGAATCGCTCCTTGAACTCCCGGTTGCTCAGATCGAGAATCGGCAACAGCAGCGGCTTCACCGTCTCTGGATCAGGCTGCAGCTCAGGCCGATGGTTCCATGATTTCCCCCTATTCTTCGGACAGACGATCTGACAAGTATCGCAGCCATACAAGCGATTGCCGATCTTCACCATGAACTCCTCTTCCAGGAACCCCTTGGTCTGCGTCAGAAAAGAAATGCATCGTTTGGCGTTTAGCACCCCGGGACCGACCAGCGCTCCTGTCGGACAAGCGTCAATGCATTTCGTACACTCACCGCAATCCTCTGTTACCGGCGTGTCCGGCACGAAAGGAATATTCGTAATCATGTCGCCTAAGTAGATCCATGATCCCCATTTGGGCGAGATAATCGCACAATTCTTAGCTTTGAACCCGATGCCCGCTCGCTCAGCAACAGCACGGTCCACCAGAGCACCTGTATCCACCATGCTCTCCAGACGGACATCTGGCACACGCTCACGGATGAATTCCTCCAGCTTGGCCATCGCTCTGCGCAGCACCAGATGATAATCTTCCCCCCATGCCGACCGGGCAAGAATACCCCTACGCTGTCCCGGCTCCGACTTCGGCGGATTGTCCAGCTTGGACGGGTAAGCCACCGCGATGGAGATCAGAGAAGCTGGCTGCTCCAGCGTTAGCTCGGGGTAGACCCTCTTATCAATATCAGGCTCCTCGAAGCCCGATTCATAGCCCTTGGCCCGACGGTCAAGCAGAACCGACTTCAACGACAAAAACGGGTCCGCGGTAGCAAACCCGATATCATCAATTCCAAGCGATGGAGCAGCTTCGACGATTTCTCGCTTCAGCTTGTCCCATACCGCTCTATCTGTAATATTGGCACTTGTCTTCAGCTCCATGCTTGTCCCTCCTTGATGTCTGTTCATTAAGATAAGCGTTTGATTGCTTCACGGGCAAGAAAATCACAATGATTGTTCAATTCATTATCGCTATGTCCCTTAACCTTGATGTACTCGACCTGATGGATGCCCATTAAGCGCCATAGCTCCTGCCATAGATCCTTGTTCTGGGTCGGCTGATTCTTGCTGTTCTTCCAACCATTCCTCAGCCAGCCGCGTATCCAGCCTTGCTGGAAGCAATTGACTACATAGGCAGAATCACTGTACACCTTCGCCTGACATGGCTCCTTCAGCTCGGTAAGCGCCGAGATCACAGCCTGGATCTCCATCCGATTATTCGTGGTCAGCTTCTCGCCGCCGGACAGCTCTTTGCGATGCCCTTTATATAAAAGAATGGCGCCCCATCCCCCTGGGCCGGGATTGCCCGAACAGGCACCATCCGTATATATCGAAATTTCCTTCACTCTTCTACCTCCAGCTCTGGGCAGCACCCTGGGCCTGCAGACAAAGCCGAATGCCCCTTGATTTCTAAGCTGTATAAAATCCCTATATAATAGAAAAGCATATCCGGTTCCCTTTTGCAACGGGTAGCCAGACATGCCTAAAAATATCAATATTGGATATTCTTTATAAAAAAATCAAAAAATGCATAAATTCCTATGATCCTGACAAGGATTGAACAGCAGCAATGCTAAGCTTCTGGAACGCCTCCAAAAATTTACTGGCGCCGTACCCTAAGGTCTCATACAAAGGTGCGATTGCTTTATTATGTTCGTCTCCGGCAATCACAATCTTGCTAACCTTGCGCTGTTTGAAGCGTTGCTCCATCCCATTCACAAGTCCGGTTGCTATACCTTGATGACGATATTCTGGATGAACAACCGTGCGGTAGATACAACCTACATTATTGTCGATTGTACCGATCAATGCACCAACGATTTCCTCGTCCACTTCAGCAATTACAATTAAGTCTGAGTCCCAAGACAATTGCCTGGCAAATGCCCGCTTTGTGTCTTCACAACAATCTTCCGATAAGGCCACTTGCAAAAGCTCCATCACTTGATTAGCATCACTCAACTGAAAGGAACGAATACGCATGCTATGATCTCCCTTTTCTTTTCGCAAGATAGATTATGTAAAAATGTCCTCCCATTTTTACAAAACTGAAACAATTCAAATCCAGACAAAAAACGAGAAAAAATAGTCTCTTTGTCCATTAAAGCATATTTATCGTGGAAATACACCATTTTTCTTCTGAAAGCGCTTTATATTAAGCGTTTACATTAATTTTGCCATCATTTATTTCCATTACCGGAAATGAAACTGTTTCAATCTGCTAGTTTAATGATTCACTCTCTCATTTTAACACTCTACTTACAAAGTCTATTATACCTCTGAATGAAACCATTTTTGTTCAAATTCAAAGAAAAAGCATCATTGGCTTAATGAATTTGTAAGTCATCTTTAATTTTTTGGCAAATAACACATACTAATGAACGAACCGGCAGCTTAACCATATATCTCACCCAATCACACAATGGATGGAGGAAATAATCAATGGACAATAACCATTCGAACCTTAGCAATGATCCAAAGGAGCTGCTTAAAGCCAAACATAAACAGGATCAGCATAAAGCGCAGTTCACCAACTTCGCCCGTAGTGTCAGCGGCGATACGCCTGTCGATTCAGGCCAGACAAGTCCGGAGCAGCACCGCGAGCCAGATCAGCAGAATACGATGAAAAGTGTCGAAAATCGCATGATTGGCGACTAAGGAAGTTTCAACTTACAACAATATTTGCAGCAATTAATGAATACGCTCAGTCATAACAAGAAGCAGCCTCGGCCGAAGACATTCATCGAATGTCCTGCCTAGACTGCTTCTTGTCATAAGCGGCGGCAGATTAGCTCTGCGCCAGCCTTATTTCATAGAGAAGTATTGATTCAGGATGCGAATAAAAACATTAGGAAAAGCCAGTTCTCCCATATCCTCCTTCGTAATCCAGCGATATTCAACCGAGTCATGGCCTGTGTTCGGACCTGCCACATCACCGTTCGCTTCATATGCGGAAGCGGACTCAGCCACGGCCGTTCGCTCGCCGCCACGGCCATCCACCTGCTGGAAGCGGAAGACGCGCATATTCCAATGAATATGACTGAACGTATGCTCCGCTTCCATCAGGGCTCCCTGCGGCGCGGCCAGTACGCCCGCACCGCCTAGTACAGCAGCGAGCCTGTCCATCGCCGGGCCGTCCGGCAGGCCGGCCCCCTCACCGGGCTCCGCCGCTGCTGGGATGTGGGGCAGCTCCCACATTCGGGCGAGCAGCCCCGAATCTGGGCGCCGGCGGACGAGCACGCGCCCGGACTGCTCTCCGTCGCCCTCGACCAGGGCGACGAGCCGGTACTCCGGCCGCGGCGGCTTCGCCTTGCTCTTCACCGGTAGGCGGTCCTCCGCCCCTTCCAGGCGGCCGGCGCAATGCACCATCACCGGGCAGATCAGACACTGCGGTGATTTGGGGGTACAGATCAGAGCGCCGAGCTCCATCAGCGCCTGATTAAAGTCACCGGCGCGACCCAGAGGAATCAGCTCGGTCGCCAGATCCTCCATCAGCGTTCGCGTACCGGTCTTCATAATATCTTCTTCGATCAGGAAATACCGCGACAGAACGCGCATAACATTGCCATCCACCGCCGGTTCCGGCTGATTGTAGGCGATGCTAAGGATAGCTCCCGAAGTATAAGGGCCGACCCCCTTCAGGGCCGATACATCTTTCTTGTTATCCGGTACGATACCGCCGTGACGTTCCATCACCTGCTGGGCTGCTGCCTGCAAATTACGAGCCCGCGAATAATAGCCAAGCCCCTCCCAGCATTTCAATACATCTTCCTCCGGCGCCTCCGCCAGAGCCTGGATCGTGGGAAATCGCTCAATAAAGCGCTGAAAATACGGGATCACCGTGTCAACCCTTGTCTGCTGCAGCATAATTTCCGAGACCCATATATAATAAGGATTGCGATGGCGCCTCCATGGGAGATCGCGCTTCGCTGTCTCATACCAGCCCAACAATTCCTTGCTGAAATACAGCTTACTCTCCTTGCTTTCCTGCATAATTGTATTGATCCTCCCCCTCTGATAAACCGCCGTATTAACTCATTCTCTCCACCACGGCGAAGGCGGAGGCCAGTTGGCGCTCATGCGTAATGCTGATATGCACCACATAACGATCTGGAGCAGATAATCCGAGACGTTCCCAAGCCTCAGGCTGCAAATATACCGACGGCTTGCCGTTTGCATCCGGCACAACCTCGATATCCTTAAATCCAAGCGTCTTGCCAATCCCGCAGCCAAAAGCTTTACTGACCGCTTCTTTGGCCGCAAAGCGGCCGGCAAGAAATTCAGCAGGGCGCTTAACCCTGCCCGGCAGTTCATATTCAGCAGATGTCAGTATCCGCCAAGCGAACTTGTCTCCGGCACTACTGTCCAGCATCTGTCTGATTCGTTCGATTTCAACCACATCATGGCCGACTCCATATATCAACAGGGTTCCCTTCTTCCTCATCTGCCTGATTTCATACCAATCATTGCCTGTCCTCTATAGCCGTACTCGGGCTACATACAAAACCTCCAACCGGATGTTAGAGATAAAATTCCATGATTCCAACGTACATCCTTGCTTGGACTACCCACATTGTACAGGGAAGCCATTATGAAGGAAAGCCTGGTGAAAATTATCATGCTATAATCCAAGGATAAACTTGTAAACTCGTACACACTCATCCGTTTTGCGTTCAAGAGCAAGAAACGTCAAGAGGCTCAATCCGTCCTATTCTATACTTAGAACATAGACCGGTCTGGAGGAAGTTCATGAACAATCACAACCTTGTCTTACAAAGTATCGACTATATCGAGGAACATCTGGAACAAGATCTTAGCTTAAAAGGAATCGCCCAAGCGATGTTTTACTCGGAGTACCATTTCCACCGCACCTTCCAGTATTTTATGGGCGAAACCGTATCGAATTATATTCGCAAACGGCGCCTGTCCAATGCCGCTGAACTGCTGGCCTATACGGACCGTAAAGTGCTGGATATTGCGATCGAATGCGGCTTCGGTTCTCATGAGACCTTCACCCGTGCGTTCCGCAAAATGTACGGCATATTGCCTTCAGACTGCCGTAAGCAAGGCTTTCCACCTTTTGTCGTTCCAAGAGCAGTCCCCCTGCTGTCGGAAGAATCTATTACATTGAATTGGAGTGATTATCGTATGCAACACCGTATTGAGACATTGCCCGCAATGAGAATTATTGGCTTCTCGCTGGCTACGTCAACGATTGATGGCCAGAATCATAAGGAAATACCTGTATTTTGGCAGGACTATATGCGCGAGCAATGGAGAGAGCGCGTTCCCGGCAAGAAAAATCCTAATGTCGAGCTTGGCGTATGCACCGCCATCGATGAAGACGGCTCCTTCCGTTATATTATCGGCTTTGAAGCAGATAACGAAACCGCCGTACCGGAAGGATTAGTCGAGTACTTTATCCCTGAAGCAACTTACGCGATCTTCACCACGCCTCCTGCGGATCATGAGCAATTCAGCACAGCCATCCAAGAGACATGGGGGGCAATCTTCCGCGATTGGTTCCCTACCTCCGGGTACGAGCAAGCCTATGCGCCCGATTTCGAATGGTACGACGAACGCTGCTGGGGCGAGACAGATAAGGTGATGGACATTTACATCCCTGTTCAGCCAGCCGCTGGCCGTCAAGCATAATCCTTACTATCTTATAGAAAAGCAGTTCTTCACCTGCCTTAACGCAGCGGAAGAACTGCTTTCTTCTTTACAAAGCGATCTCAATCTCCAGCCGATAGAACATGTAAAAATCCGCCCCTGCGTAGTACCGGGCTACCGGACCGAGGGACGGATTGAAGCATTACTATCGCTGATTACTTATTTGCAAAAACGATCGAACGCACTCGTCAAATCAGCAGCGATCTCTGCTGCGGAACGATCCTCGATCTGATGACGCTCGATAAAATGTACAAGCTCCCCATCTTTCATCAGGGCGATGGATGGCGAAGACGGAGCGTAAGGCGCAAAGTATTCCCGCGCTTTGGCAGTCGCTTCCTTATCTTGACCAGCAAATACGGTGAACAACTGATCTGGAAGCAGCTCATTCTGCAGAGCTTGGGCTACACCCGGACGGCATTGTCCAGCTGCACAACCACACACCGAGTTCACTACAACCAGCGCAGTTCCTGTAGCTGTTGGCAATGCTGCTTCTACTTCCTCAGGAGTTCTAAGCTCCTTAATACCCAAGGTTGTCAGCTCATCACGCATTGGTTGAATCATTTCTCTCATATATTGATCATATGACATTGACATTTATCTTCACTCCTCATGACCTACTGTATTGTTAATATGATTAATATCACTTCAAACTATAATTAATTATACATTTCGCCATCAGGAAAGCAACAACTACTATAAAGCCTAAGCCTCGATCCGTTCGGAAACAAATGGGAAAAACACGATAAATGTCGTTCCCAACCCTTCTTCCGATTCAACGTTGATTCTTCCGCCATGCCGCTCCATAATGCTTAGGCATAGCGACAGACCCAGGCCTGTCCCCTTGCTCTTCGTCGTGAAGAATGGTTCGAACAGTCTCTCCTTCTGTGCAGTTGGAATTCCTGGACCCGTATCCGTAACATACAGTTCAACGCCATCTGGCTGAAGCTTCATTTCCAGCGTTAATTTGCCCTTCTCTCCCATCGCCTCCATGGCATTGCGACCAAGGTTGAGAATGAGCTGCTTGATCTCTTTATGATTAAGCATAAGAAGCGGCGCGTTCTCGTCGAGGCGCACCTCAATGCTCTGCCCCCGCAGGTTGGCATCCGCCCACAATAGAGGAGTCAGCTCCGAGATGATCTCATGCAATCTATACAGTTCCATCTTGACAACCCGATTCTGAGCAAGTGATAGGAAGTCATTAATTATTCCGTTAGCCCGGTCCAACTCCTCCATCACAATGCGGTAATAATGCTCTAATGAAGCCGGGCTTTTCTCCCGCATCAATTGCAGAAAACCGCGAACGACGGCCATCGGATTTCTGATTTCATGCGTAATACTCGCTGCCATTTGACCAACCAGACCAAGACGCTCCACATGATTTAATTCCATCCGCAGCGCCTCCAGCTCAGTTATATCCTGTACGATAATGACGGCCCCGATGTTCTCATTTGTATGCATCTTCGTAATTGGGGAGGTGGTCGCGTAGAAGACGCGGTCAGCGCTTTGCAAGATTTCCGATGTTTTGACGTTCCCCTCCAGCGTCTGCTCTGCCCGGGAGGCGATGATTTCAAAATCGAGGCCCTGCATGACCTTCTCCATCTCCTTTCGGATCAAGTCATCACGGGTCCCACTGGGACGGCTTAGACGGTAAAATTGAAGAAATGCATCGTTAACGGACACAATTCTCCCTTTTTGATCCAGCAGAGTGATACTTAGCGGTGCAGCATCCATCATCTGCTGTAGCGTCTCCGCCTCACGGAAATATTTCCTCGATAAATGCATGACCTGCTCACGCAGCTTCTCCTTCTCCATCGTCGTCTCTATTATATGTACGAACAAGCTTCCAGCCAGTACGGATACCAGAATATTGGCAATAATCGTTACGATCGCGCCAAGCTCAACCTTTGTTTCTTCTATAATATAGGGTGATACGGTGATAACCATCTCTCCGATAGCAAAGATAACCGTTAATACAGCCACTTTGCCGCGGCGGCCAATTCTCTTGAAATAATTAGCGTTTAATAGTACAAAGGGATAGAGGAACACCCCTGTCTCAAGCAGAAACTCCAGAACCGTAAACCTTACGGCATAGAGCGGATAGAGCAGTAAATACAGAACGGCAAGGATGATCCCTTCCCTCAGTTTGCCGTACAGCATGAGCGCGAAGAGCGGCAATATCCCGAAGTTAATCGGGATCCCATTCCATACATAGCTAGGGAATAATGAGCATAGCAGCATGCTGAAGGTGCATGTATATGTCAATCCCATGGAGTAAGCCGTCTGATAAGCTTGGCGGCCATTGGGCTGAGGAATTCTAGAAGTTTTCTCATACAGAAGTGGGAACAAAAAAGCAGGCAGACAAGCGATCAGGAATTGCAGTAGAATCTCCCTGAATTCAACCATCTTCTCCCTCCTCAGGCGGAAGAATACCAATCTATCATTGATTAAAGCATAGCCGACAAAGTTTTACAATAATTCTTATTTCAGATAAACACTAACCCCTTTTTAGAATGTCTATAATATATGATATCCTATAAATTATTGTTGGAATACTGCAAATAAGAGGAGTATCAAAAGCGAACTTTTTGAACAACCTTGGCAAAAAGAAAGGAAAAATAGATGAGCAAATATGAAGTAATCGTAATTGGAGGAGGCCCCTCAGGGCTTATGGCATCGATTGCCGCTGTGAAACAGGGTGCTTCCGTTGCCCTGGTCGATAAAGGAGATAAGCTCGGGAGAAAGCTAGGCATCTCTGGTGGTGGTCGCTGCAACGTGACGAATGTCAAGGAAATTGATGAATTGATTCAGTACATTCCTGGGGGCGGAAGATTTCTCTACAGCGCCTTCTCCTTGTTCAGCAATCGTGACATCATCGCCTTCTTTGAGAATTTGGGAATTGCACTGAAGGAAGAAGACAACGGACGGATGTTCCCTGTATCGGATAAGGCTAAGACCGTCGTCGATGCACTGGTCGGCAAGGCCAGATCATTAGGAGTAAAGCTTCTTACACATCATCCGGTTCAAGAGGTAATGTTCGTGGAGAACGGGGTTCAGGGGGTCAAGCTCACAACGGGTGAACAAATAGAAGCCAAATGCGTAATTATAGCTACCGGCGGAAAATCTGTCCCGCATACCGGTTCAACGGGGGATGGCTATCCATGGGCTACCGCGGCAGGCCATACGATTACTGAATTATATCCGACCGAGGTACCCATCGTCTCCAAAGAGCCTTTTATTACGGATCGAAGCCTGCAAGGGTTGTCGCTACGTAATGTGAAGCTCTCGGTGCTTAATGCTAAAGGCAAAGCGGTCGTCGCGCATCAAGGCGATATGATCTTCACCCACTTCGGCTTGTCCGGGCCAATCGCCCTGCGCTGCAGCGGCTTCATCCGCGGCGTCAAGCGAAAGAGCGGCAGCAGCGAGGTGAAGCTTGCGCTTGATCTGTTCCCCGAGATGTCTCAAGCCGGATTGGATGCCTATTTACGCGGACTCCTCACGGATGAACCTAAAAAAACGCTAAAAAATGTGCTCAAAGGTACGATTCCAGAGCGGCTGCTTCCCATTCTGTTTGAACGAGCCGGTCTTTCCGGGGAGACGACCTATGAACACTTGCCTAAGGAACCTTGGCTTGAATTTACAGCTGTCCTAAAAAGCTTCAGTATCCTGGTCACAGGTACCCGTCCCTTTGAAGAAGCCTTCGTCACTGGCGGAGGAGTTCATCTTAAGGAGGTCAGCCCGCAGACGATGGAATCCAAGCTTATGCCAGGACTGTTCTTCTGTGGTGAGGTGCTCGATATCCATGGCTATACCGGTGGATATAATATAACGGCTGCTTTCGCCACCGGGTACACCGCTGGGCACCATGCCGGCCTGCTGGCGCAAGGCCACTGAGGGGCCCCGCTCCTCAGGCCCTAGCTTCATCCAACCTTCTCGGTGCTGAAAACCGGTCTTTTGAACACATATTCTTACACTTTTCTGCGCCTTGAGCTCATGGAGAAGAAACGCCATAGAACAGGTACAGCCAGCAAGGATACGGCTGGGCCCAGTGGAATGGCTGCCAGCAGCCCCCATCCAGGCGTGAACAGATTCATGCAAAGCCCTGCCGTAATGACGAGAATCGCTGGAAATAACAGCAGCCTCATTGTCTTGGGCGCACATATAAATTCCAAATTCTCGTCCTTCGGTAATATGGCCAGTAATTTTACCTGATAGAAAGCACGTCGCTGCGAATTCATCCATTGGAACAATAACAGGATCAGGCCGATATATACCAATAGATTGACTGGGTAAGGTGGCAAGAATACAGCCGTAAATCCGTATATCGTGAATTGCACATATAATAGAACTTCGCGGCCGCGGAAGAAGGACTTAACCGCTGCCTCCGTAACGCGATCGTGTACCTGCCGTTGACGGATAAGATGTCCGCTACGGCGGAACAGCCACGGACGTGGCCTTGTCTTAACGGGCCGTTCAACAGATGGCTGCAGAATCATTCCGGTCAGCTTCGTCCGTTGCCGTTCCTCCTCACGGATAGCCCTCTCAAACCGCCCCTGGAGCGATACTCTTCGTCCAATCAACCAGACGGAGACCAGAATGTAACACAGCAGTATAATAACGCTAATCTCAGGCCGTAATTCTATACACAGCACACCGATAATATAGCTTGCTAAGAGCGATCCGGTACCACCAACCCCCAAGAGGGTTCGTCTGAGGCCCGTGAATACAACAGCGAGCAGATTGGATAAAAGTAGGTATACAGCATTCATGGTATATGTAAGTACAAATAGAATAATTATTTCTTTGCTCCCCATCCCGTAAACACGCCATAACAGGGGCAGCAGCAAGACTGCTTCGAGTAGAATGACGACCAGCCGTTGCACCAGCGCCAGTGAGGTGGCACGCAGCATAATCTCCCGCACCCATTTAGGATGCTGCTTCAGAAATAGAACATCAGCCGCTTCAATATACAAGACGAGTCCGCCTAGCAGCAGTGTCAGGAGGATTAATGCCACAGGCACAGCTTGGAACGGCAAACCAGTCAGCCAGCTCGGCAACACGTCCTGCCATAAACCATAATAAACTCTCCCAAGCAGTAAAAGTCCCGGAATACCGATATATAATAGAACCACTCCATCAAAAGCCGTACGCAGTACACCGGTTTGATGGCGAATATAGTCAAGCCAGCGTCTTCTGAACAACGATCCGGCTCGAGTGGATGAGCTTATTTTGTTCATAGTCCCCATCTCCTCAAATCAATCTTCTCCCAGTCACGGTATCTTAAGTCAAGGCATTGAAGCAATCGAACAGTGTTCCCTCTGGCAAGGAGGCCGCGCGGCGGATATCACCCAATTCCCCGCTCACCACGATCCTTCCGTTCGATAGAAGAACGAAGTCATCACATATTCGCTCAGCCGTATCAAGCACATGCGTACACATTAGCACGCCTGCACCGCGGCGCCGTTCTTCCTCAAGCAGCGCGAGGAAGTCCCTTGTAGCTCTGGGATCCAGCCCGACAAAGGGCTCGTCTACAATATAGATATCGGGACGAATCAGAAAACCGATCATCAGCATCATCTTCTGCCGCATGCCTTTGGAGAAGCCGTCTGGCAGATGATGTTTGACTTCAGTCATACGGAACCGTTCCAACAGCGCGTTTCCTTCTCTCTCCAACACCGTCTCGTCAACCCCATAGACCGCCGAGGCGAGACTTAGATGCTCCCAGAGCGTTAACGTCTCGTAGTAGACCGGCTGCTCCGGTATGTATGCATAATGGTTCCCTGCTTTCGTAAAGCTAATGGTTCCCTTCACTTCTGTGAGCAATCCCATAATAGCCTTAATCGTGGTGCTTTTGCCCGCCCCGTTGGGGCCGATCAAGCCCGTGAGCTGACCGGATTTGACCGCAAATTCGACTTGTTCAATCGTAGAATGATTACCGTCATATCCAGCCTCTTCAATATTTACCTCGAGCAAAGTATCCGCCACTATTGATCCCCACCCTGTTTAATAAAATTAAAGGTTGCCTGTTTTTATAGATTATACGCCCATAACCTTGCCTTCGTTTCATGGACTGCCAGCTTCTGAACCAGAACCCGCATTCATAACGCCAGAATAAAAGGCCTCCGGGATTCCAGAGGCCTTCTTCATTATATATTATTTTATGGCGATAACTTCGATTTCTACAAGTCCGTTCTTCGGCAGCTTAGCAACCTGTACGGCGCTCCGTGCCGGATACGGCTCCGTGAAGAATGTCGCGTAAACTTCATTTACTGCCTGAAAATCATTCATATCATGCAGGAATACGGTTGTCTTAATTACATGCTCCATACCATAGCCCGCCGCTTCCAGGATCGCCTTTACGTTGGACAAAGATTGTCTTGTCTGCTCCGCAGCGGTTGGCGGAAATTCACCGGCGGTATTCATGCCAAGCTGTCCTGAAGTGATCAGCAGGTTGCCGAATTGAACTGCTTGGGAATATGGTCCGATTGCACCTGGCGCCTCAGGGGTAGCGATTGTTTTTCTCTCTTGTTGTGTCATATGGGTTCTCTCCTTAATTAGCGCATGATTCTGCGCATTCTATATTAAATTTTACAAAATGATGCTCTATGCTGCCAAGTTTTTTTAAATGAGTTGTTATTTAACTGTATCGATCTCATCATATTCCTTCAGCATCTCGCGCTGCTGTTCAGGTGTCAGCTTGGCAATACCAAAGCCGGTGAAGCCCCAGATCACAGCGAAGATAATTCCTGTCCAACATAGCATTGCCCAAGGCAGATAGGAGAGCGTCGCAACGCCGAGCGTCCCCGCCATATAAGCACCAGCCGCTGTCCAAGGCAGAATAGGCTCAATAATGGATGCCGAATCCTCGATCGTCCGCCCCAGGTTTTTAGGGTGCAATCCGCGGCGGATATATGCTTCACGCAGCATTTCGCCAGGCATCAGGATCGATACTTGACCGTTACTGGTTACCCCGATCATCGTAATTCCGGTAGCGATCGAAGCCAGGATGAGCGAACCTGTGGAACGAACATGCTTGAGAATCTTGTTAACAATCAGTTCAAGCGACTTCGTTAACGAGATCGTTCCGGCAAAGGTAATGGCACAGAAGCAGATAAGCAGCGTTCCCATCATAGAGTTCATGCCTCCACGGTTGAGCAGCCGCGGAATATCCGGAATGACAACTGCCGCATCGAAGCCTTGAACCTTAATCATCGCGATGTCAAAGCCATTGATTACTGCACTGATAACATCATGCAGGGAGAAACCTTGGAAGATAAGTCCGTTCGCCATCGCCACAAGGGAGGAGATCAACATCACCGGAATCGTAGGCTTCTTGCGGATTGAACCGTACAATACGATCAATATCGGAAGTAGTAGCAATAAATTCCAATGGAACACGGTGCTTAACGTATCCATAATTGTAACGACCTTCTCTGGTATAGCGACCCCTGCTCCATGTGTATTTAACCCTGTAATTACATAGACAATCGCCGCCACGATAAATGAAGGAATCGTCGTATACAGGAGATGGCCGATGTGTTCGTACAAATTGACTCCCGTGGATAGTGCGGCCAGGTTGGTCGTATCCGACAATGGAGATAGCTTGTCACCGAAATATGCACCGGCTACGACGGCGCCGGCAACGGCCGCTAGATTCGCGTCAAGCCCAGCTCCTACACCCATAAAGGCGACCCCGATTGTACCTGCCGAACCCCAGGATGTGCCAGTACATAGAGATACGACAGAAGTTACGACGAACGCTGTAATCAACAAAAACTGCGGATTGATGATTTTGAGACCGTAATAGATCATCATCGGTATCGTTCCGCCGACCATCCAGGCTCCGATCATGAAGCCTACCGTAATCAGGATAAGAATTGCCGGCATCGTCTTGGCAATCTTCTGCGCGATCGAGCCCATAATATCGTCATAGCTATAGCCGAGCTTGATGGCAATAATTCCAGCAACCACGGTTGAAGCGATAATCAAAGGTTCAGGCGGTAGTTCGAATAGAATATAGCCTAGACTGAGCAGCAGAATCATAGTAATAATAGGGACTAGAGCTAGAAACAGAGTGGGTTGCTTGATTGTCTTTTCCTTGATGGGCTTAGCCATGATGTGTTCCCCCTACTGATGTAATAATTGATTATGACGAATGATGAAGAGGATAATTATTTGCCATTCGTTCGAAGGCTTCCTGAAGCAGCGCTCTTGGCGCGCCCAAATTTAGCCTTATAAATCCTTCTCCATCGGCTCCGAATGAGGTGCCGAAGCTGACACTAACCCTGCTTTGATTCTGAATCCATTCGATTAAATCGCTTTCATTTCTGCTATAAGCCGAACAGTCTACCCATAAGAGAAAAGTACCTTCCGCCTTAATGATCTTCAATTCAGGCATGTGCTCAGTGAAGAACGCTTCGGTATAAGCAATATTCTCCTTAATATATGAGCGAAGTTCATCAAGCCAATCATCGCACTCCGTATACGCGACCTCCAGGGCAGGTACGGCGAAGAAGGTCGGATTGTGAATGCCCGCCTGTCTTAATCCCTGGCGGAAGCGTTCCCGTATTTTTTCGTTGGGGATTACAATATTGGCGATCTCCAGGCTGGCCAGATTAAAGGTTTTGCCTGGTGAGGTACATATTATTGAGCGCTCCGCCACCTGCTGTGACAATTTGGCAATGATCGTATGCTCATGTTCTTCGTGTATGAAGTCGGCGTGAATATCATCTGATACGATAAGTGCGTCATAACGGATGCACAGCTCAGCGATCCGCTCCAGCTCTTGCTTCGTCCATACGCGTCCGGTCGGATTATGCGGCGAAACAAGCAGGACAATCTTGATTCCATCCTTCATCTGACGCTCCATATCATCGAAGTCGATCTCATATTTGCCGTCTCTGAGCAGCATCGGACTCTGCACAAGCTCTCTGTCATTAATTTCCACTGCATTGGCAATCGGTTGATAAGCCGGAGTATGCATCAGAATACGATCGCCCGGCTCCGAAAAACGCTCAATGATGATCGATACAGCTTGTACAATCCGTGGGCAGAACACGATCCAATCTTCCGGCACGCTCCAGTCATAGGCTCTCTCTAGCCAATGCTGAACCGCAGCATAGTAGGGAGGGCGCGGATCGGTGTATCCGTATATTCCATGACGCGCCATTGAAGCAACCTTGTCAACAACCTTGGGCGGTGCTTGTAGATCCATATCCGCGACAGAGAGAACGATTACATCTCTGCCCAGAGTGTCGGCCGCCCCATCCCATTTGGCGCTATTTGTGTCAAACCTGCTAGCGACTTGATCGAAGTTATAACTCATGATGATGCCACCCTCTTGTATATAATGTTATTTCAGCTTCTGAAGATAACGATAAACTGTAGGCTCCGATATCGATAATGCAACTGCTACCTGGGAGACGCCGCCCTTCAACAAGAAGACTCCAAGCTCATTCAGCTCGCGTACGATTTCAATCTTCTCCTGCGGCGACAAGCGGTCCGGCGGTATCGTAATTTTGCCAACTACGGATAAGATCATGTGCTGCAACAGATCATCCGCATTGCCTTGCAAATATTCTGTCGCCTGCTTCTCTTCCTTCGGCGCTTCATCCGCCGGGGGCGTTATATAGGGATTAGGCCCTCCCTGCAAAATATGCTGAACCCATTCGGCGGCTACTTCCATATGGGTAACATCGATATTCAAGCATAAAAGACCAACCAGTTCATTGCTGTCATTCTTAATAAAGTAGGTCGACGAGCGGAAGCTCTGTCCAAATTTGCCCGAGGCTTTATAGTTAGCGATAAATTGTTCCTCGTGATACGCTTCGGATTTAAGAATTTTCAATACGAGGTCGGTAGAAGCGTCCCCCACCTTGCGACCGCTGATGTATCCGTTCTCAATAAAGATAATAGAGTGCTCAGGATCGCTAATATCATGTACGACAACCTCGCATTTAGGTCCAATGATTGCCGCAATGAAGGAGGCCACCGGAAAGTACTTCTCTAAAAACCTCCGATTCTCGTTCTCCATCATATTATCTCCTTCCGTTCAGGACTTGCATATTTTTTATTAGGATGATAATTTATTATCTCGATAAGATCGTATCACATTAATAAACCGTTTTCAATACCTGATTCAAAACTCTCCTCATTAAGTAAAATAAGCCTATACCGTCAAGATTGGTGACAGTATAGGCAGGCTTCATTCATATCTCTTACTTCATTTCCTCCAACACAATGTTGTTCCTAGCCAGCACTTCCGTGCTTTGATCGACTCCATCCCGCTTCAATATTGCTGATTTGAATCCGAGCAGAACACAACCAATCAGAGCGACCAAGCTGCCGGATATGATAAAAGCAATCTGCGGACCGAACGTCGTGACCAGATAACCTCCTACAACCGGACCGATCAACGCTGCTGTTGAAGTCACGCTCGTCACCGTTCCGAACACTCTTCCAATCAGTGCCTCCGGGGTACGCTGCTGCAGCATGACCTGAAATGGAATGAACGCCATTCCTGCACCAAGCCCGGCAAGCACGAATAGAACCAGCATGACGATGATGCCGAATTGATTAAAGGTTCCGAATATTGCGAACGCTCCGGCAATAACGAATACAATACCCAGTAGCATCCCGCCAACTCCCATCTTCAGCAGGGGAGAAATGGAAAGCTTCGAGGAGAGTCCATTCAATCCCGCAGCCAGCAAGGTACCGACCCCGCTAAGCGCGATACACCATCCGCCTCCAGGATGAGATTGATCGCCAACTGAGGAAGGATTTTTGATCAGGTCCAGGGAGGACAACGAACGGGGCTAAGACACAATCTTTAAAAATAAATACCGAAAATTGTGATAAATTATATTTTTTTTAATATGGGCTTGATCTAAGATAGCATTATTCCAAACAATTTTTAGCTCATTAAATAATAGAACAAGGCGGGATGATAAATGTTGAAAACTGAGGAACGCGGGACCGATTTGTCACTGCATCTTTATCGCGTATTTTCGAAGTCCTTCAAGAGCGTCAACGAGCATGCCGTAACAGGAAGCAAAATTCAGGGCTTTAACCCTACTGCATTCGCTGTTATGGAAGTCCTCTATTACAAAGGCCCGCAACCGATCCAACAAATAGGTGCCAAACTGCTGCTCCAAAGCGGCAATGTTACTTATGTCATCGATAAACTGGAATCTGCCGGATATTTGCACCGGAGCCCTTGCCCGCGGGATCGTCGCGTAATTTTTGCCGAGTTGACTCCTTTGGGTAAAGAGCTGATGGATCGGTTGTACCCTGACTTCTCTGATCGAATCGACCATGCGCTAAGCGGTCTGAGCGAGGAAGAGAAACAGACCATGATTGAATTGTTGAAGAAAATGGGGCGTGAAGCGGAGAAATTAGCTCCTTTGGCACGTAAATAATTGTTCTTCATTTCACATATTCATCACAAAGAAGGCTGTCCGATTTAGGACAGCCTTCTTTGCCATACATTAATGCGACGGATCCATCTCCGTCTCTTTATGGTAGTTGTGTACATCCCGGTGGCGGCGATCATTCGCTTTTTGTTGCGTCTGCTGCGCACTGTGGCTGTTCACCGCTGATTGCTGCAAGTCATCAGCCACGTTGCCGAGATTTTTGTCTCGACCATTACCTTTAGCCATCTTACTTGCCTCGCTTTCCTCAAGATGGATTCGTGATCCGGTGCAGAGCTTGAGCACATTCGTGAAGATGGCGCACATAGTCGCCGGTCATCTCCTGAAGACGTTCATTCTGCTCATTCACCGTCTGTCCGTCCTTCTCTACATCGACCAGTTCCACCTTGACTTCCCGGGGATCCATATAAGAACAATAAAAATCGAAGGAATAGAACTGGTGGCCCGCCGCATTAATATGAACCCTAAACCCTTGAGGGTCACTCTCATCGGCGAGCACCTTGGCCGAATCCCCCGGATCCAGAAATTCCGGAAGCTGCTGTTGCCAGGCATGGACTAATGTATTCTGATCTACATTGAATTCCTCTAACATCCATAACACCTCCCCTTACCATATAAGGTGCGGAGAAGCGCGATGTTTTATTCCTCCTTAGCTTCCGGCGCCTGGTTGCGAAGTCCCAGGACGGAGAAGACGCCAATAACGGAGATAACGGCCATCACAATGAACAGAATATGCAGACTATCGCCCAATACATGCTTCAGTTCGCTCCATAATTGCTGCGGCAGAAGATGGACCTTCTCCGGCGAGAGCAAATTGTTAATATCCTCCTGCGTGACCTCTGCTCCCGTGGATGTACCTTTGGCCGTTCGTGCGGCAATTTGCAAATTGATCAATACGCCAAATACAGCAACGCCAATCGTCTGCCCGATCGATTTTACAAATGAATTCAGAGCGGTTGACGCTCCCCGCAGGCTGTAACCTACCGAGGACTGCGCGATGATTGTAAATACAGTAAAAGAAAAGCCGAAACCTATTCCATACAGTGCATTAAATATTAACATCATAAACATGGGTGATCCTTCGTGAACAAAGGCTAAACCGACGGCACCAGCAGCAATAATCAGCATACCGATTAACGAAGTGCTGCGTATTCCTCGGCTAATGATCCAACGGCTGCCCAGCACCGAACCGAGCATCCAGCCGATCGACATCGGCGCGAGCACAAGCCCGGAGATTGTAGCATTCTTGCCAAGCACGCCTTGTACATAGAGCGGCAGATAAGAAGTCAAGCCAATTAACAGAGCACTTCCGAGCACACTCGCGATGTTGGAGTAAGCAATATCCTTGATCTTAAACAGCTTGAGCGGAAGCAGCGGCTCCTCCACTTTTTGCTCCACAATAAAGAAAATGACAAGCGATATAACCGATACCGCAAAAATACCGAGCAAGAGCGGCGAGTTCCACTCCCATTGCTGTCCCCCGGTCGCCAGACCGAACAGCAGCGCAGTTACCCCAATGGTAAAGGTAATCGCTCCGGCATAGTCGATCTTCACATCCCGTCTCTTGACCTCTTCTTTGAAATAGCGAATGATCATAAATAAAGAGATCAGACCGAATGGCAGATTAAAATAAAAGATCCAGCGCCAATCCAGAGAATCTACGACATATCCTCCGAGCAGCGGACCAACGAGCGACGAGATGCCCCAGACCGAGCTGATCATCCCCTGAACCTTAGCACGCTCCTCTATAGAATAGATATCCCCGATGATGGTAAAGGTAACCGGAAGCAGACCACCAGCGCCGATCCCTTGAATCGCCCGGAAAATAATGAGTTGCTCCATGCCTGAAGCAAAGCCGGACAGCATCGATCCCGCCAGAAACAGAACCGATCCGATTATAAATACGAGCTTACGCCCATATAAATCACTGATTTTCCCAAAGATCGGGGTCGCTACCGACATCGTCAGCAAATAAGCGGTAAATACCCAGCTCAGCAGTTCCACACCACCAATATCTCCGACGATTCTCGGCCCTGCTGGACCGATGACTGTCCCTTCAATCGCAGCCAGAAATGTAGATAATAACAGCCCGGCTAATATATAATTGCGTTTTAATGTTGCGCTCACTCTTTTTCTTCCTCTCTCTCTGTCTAGACATGCATCATTAAATTATAAATGACCCCCTATTAAAAGAAAAGACGAACAAGCAGAATATATAGGCATAGCTTGCCTCATCTGCTTGTTCGTTGATTCATTCTTTTATTTGACCTATATCGATTTGCTCTAGTTACGAAATAATGAGTCTCCCGTCTTTAGACTTCCCTGGTTCATTCGCCAAATAGATGCCTTCTCCCCTGCGAACAATTCCGGCTCGTGGGTAATCATGACCAGTGCCGCTCCAAAGGCGACGGCCTCCCGGCACAGAGCGCCCAGCTTGGCCGCACCGTGTAAATCTATACCTGCTGTCGGCTCATCGAGAATATACAGCTTCTTAGGCACGATCATTGCTGCGGCTACACTTAGCAGCCGCTTCTCTCCCCCGCTAAGCATATAAGGGGATATATGCTCCCTGCCTTGAAGTCCTGCAATGGCAAGCAGCGCCTTGGCCTGCTCCAGCATCGGCTCCGGTGTCCGTTCGCGAGGACCGAGTCCTTGAACCGCGCGAGGACCGAAGAGAAGTTCTTCAAGCACCGTATTAGCCACGAACTGATGCTCTGGCTGTTGAAAGACATAACCGATATCCTGCGCAATCTCCGGTAAGGATAAGCGAGCGATATCCTGTTCCTGCCACCACACTTTCCCTTTTGGTGGATCAAGCAGGCCCATGAATAGGCGCGACAATGTCGTCTTGCCCGATCCGTTCTCACCGCATAAGAGCTTCCACTCCCCTGCGTTCAGAGACAGACTAATATTCTTCAAAACATTCCCCTTGTTCAGATCATAGGCATAGGACAGATCTTTGATCTCCAATAGTGGCTTAATGGAAGGGGCGATTGGGAAATGAACCTCAGCCTCAGCTTCAGCCTCTAGTGTTGACGAGGTATCTCCCCCAAGCCCAATCTGTATCCGATCAGGCAGGAGGCCCAGCTTGACTAGACTCATTCTCTTCTGCTCAAGCAAGTGCTCGCTCGGCCCATCCAGGATGATGTTCCCGTGCTCCAGCACGATCAGTCTTCCTGCCGCTGCTGCGAATTCATCGATCCTTCCGCTAAGGGTCACGATGGTACGGCCTTGCCCCTGCAGCTTGTCCAGCAGCAGGAGCAGACGTTCCTTCGCAGCAGCATCCAGACTTGCCGCAGGCTCATCAAGAACGAGAATGGGCGTCTCCATGGACAGCACGGCGGCGATGGCTGCACGTTGACGCTGGCCTCCAGATAAATTATGCACGTTAGCCATGCGATAATCGCTAAGATCAACCTCAGCCAGTGACTCCACAACCCTGCGTTCTATTTCAGATAGGTCACAACACATATTTTCCGGCCCGAAGGCGACTTCATCTTCTACGCGCCCTTGTACTAGCTGGGCATCCGGATCCTGGAATACGACACCGATTCGCTCGGCAACCTCACGTATTGCCCCTTCTTCCGCCGGATCTACTTCATTTACAGATAACTTTCCGCTGCGGAATCCTCCTCCAGTTCGGGGCAAATATCCGCAGAGCAACTGCGCCAAAGTAGACTTGCCGCTGCCGCTGTCTCCTGTTACATGTACCCATTCTCCAGGTTCCACAAGGAACGAAATCTCTCGCAGTACCGGCTTGGCATCCTCCGTATAGGCATAGGTGACATCACGCAGTTCAAGCGGGTAAGTCAATGCTTCTGCAGGAGAATTCATTGATTTGCTCTTCTTCCACTGCTAACAGCGAACCGTCGCAACAGACCGCTACGGTTCAGTACATCGCCCAGCAGCTTGGCCAGCATCCCACACATCACGATGCCGCTCAGAATACGAACTCCAAGGGCAATGAATAGCACGTCCGTTCCCCATGCCATATAGCCGAACATCCTAGCCGCGAAGAAGAACCAGATTGGAACCATAGCTCCCCCTGCCAGCATAAGTACAGGCAGATTCCATTTCTTATACCGAAACGCTGCGAATACGAGCTCGGCAATCACCATATAACATGCTGCAGCTACGAAGCAGGAAGCGATACCATATGCCGATCCCATGAAGGACTGAACGACCGCTCCAATACCATAGGTAATGACCGCCGTTCCCGGTTTGCGAATGATGTAATAAGCAAGCAGGCCATAAATCATATATAATCCTGTAATTGTAGACGTCGCTATCGGTCCTCCCAGTCCATTTAAGGCCTGGTTAAGCGGTGACAGGAAAGTCGTCATCACCCCGTTAGCTGCCGCCAACATCGCCATAAGTACAATTTCAATCGTTGTAAATGCTTTGAATACTCCATTACCTGAAGAATGATTCATTTGTTTCGTCATCCTCTCCTCCAATTGTTAACCAACAATTTAAATTTAGGTTAACAATTGGAGCGCGTCAAGTCTTTTTTTATATGAACCATAAACAAGCCGTCACTCCAACACTTACTACCATCAGAGCATATCCGGCAATCCCAATCTCTACTCCCCTAAGGAAACTGCGCACCGGATAAGCGCCGAAGCCCTTGGATTCCATTGAGCCAGCCGTCTGCTCCACACGTCTTATAGCCCCGGTAAATATGGCCGCAAGATTGCCACGCCACATCCGTAATCTCTCACCCACACCGCGCGGCCGCCTGCCAAATCGTAGTTGGCGCGCTTGCCTTGCCACCCGACTTTCCGCTTCAAGCAACGGCAGAAAAGTTAATGCCATTGATACGCCAAAGACGAACCGATAAGGTAGCTTCAAACGAGTAGTCAGAACGGTAACGAAATCCTTGGGATCTGTGGACTCGATATAAATGATTGAGGATAAGAACAGGCAGAACATGCGTAGTGTAATCGCCGCTGCATATTCAGTACCTCCGATTGTAATCTGTAGAGGCCCCCAGGCAACAAACGCTTCCCCCACTGGAGCCGCGATGCTGGTGATGATGAATAATGGCATACCAAAGACAGCGATAAATCTCAATCTACGCCCCAAGCGTGGCCAGCTCATTCCTACACCATAACGGGCCAACCCAAAGAACAAGACCAGCATGATCAGCAGCGGTATCGGCTTGTCCCAATGCATTGCCAGAAGCGCAGCACAGAACAGAGCGACCAGCTTGCTGAGCGGATCTATAGATTTCAGCCCGAAGCCTCGCCTGAGAGAATGGTCTACATGTAACTGGTTCACAAATATTTTCCTCCTGAGTCATAGTCTCTGCGTAACAGGGAATAGATCAACAGATCGACGAAGCCTTCTTCGGTTCGTTGGTACTCCCTGAGCAATCCCTCCTCATGGAAGGTAAAAGATTGCAAAATGCTACGAGAAGCACTGTTCCGTGGATCGACCAGAGCTTCAATACGATTCAGTCCCATCGTCATGAAGCCATAATTCAGCATTAAGCGGAACGCCTCTGTCATATAGCCCTGTCGCCAGTAAGCACGCCCTATATCATAGCCGATTTCTCCACGATAGGCCCCCGACAGCTCCCACGTATTGAAGCCGCAGCTTCCAATCAGCCTCTGCTCCTGGACCAGTTCGATTCCCCAGCGCATTGTGTCTTCCGTCTCGGACAATCCGTTGAGGAAATCGATCATCTCTGATGTCTCCTCCACGGATGTGAACACGGGGACATTCATATATTTAACGACCACCGGATCACTCCAATAGCGGAACAGATCAGCGGCATCCGCCTGCTCCATCCTTCTTAGCCGTATTCTCTCACCTTCCAGCACTGGAATCTTACCACCGCATTTGAACACAAGCCTCATCTCCTACCCTGCGCAATCAGTTGTTTTTATATAAGCACAGAACAGGAGCCTGAGTCAAAGCGAAAAAAAGCCCGGCACTTGTCCGGACTTCATCATATCAGCGGTATTGTATTCCAAGGTCAGCACATAAATGGCTTATTGCAAGCCTTCAATACATTTTTGCAAAGTCTCGCGAATCGCAGCCCGGACATCGTCCTTCTTGTACTGCAGTATTGGCATCGTATCCTCAGGATCGAGATATGCATCGCGATTCTGAATCTCCATCGTATCGGCCAAATGAATGCCATGCTCTCTTCCAGCTTCGAACTCCGCCGCATCCATCTGTTCCATCGCCGATTTCATGGTTTCTAGTGGAACTACAGTAACCTTCGTCTCCGTCTGTCCCAGCATATCAACAATCATCTGATTGAATTCAGTAAATTTCATATTGGTGTCACTAATCGCATAACAGCTGCGGTGAGTCCCGTGCTCAATTGCGCCTACAGCCGCTTCAGCCACTTGCTGCACTGTCACCATAGCAGTGCCCCCGTCTAGTACAGGTACAATGTCTTTTCCCTTTACCTGTTCCACGAACATCGTCCATAGAGGCATACGTCCAGGCATCACACCGAAAATATATGGCAAGCGCAGCGACATCACATCCATCGTCCCTTCACCTTCCATAAATGCTACTTCTTCCTGAAGGAGACGTGTACGAGGATAGCCATTGTTCCGCTTCAAATCCAGGTCCGTCCAAACCTCAGCAAAGTGGGAGAAATACGAACCGAATACAACAAACTTCTTCACGCCTGCCTGCTTGGCAAGACGAGCCATGCGTTGTGTCGGCAAGACATTAGCTTCATAGAAAAATTTCATCGCAGGTGCCGCGGGGACAACACGCTCATCTGCGCCAGCCGCATATATAAATGCATATTTGCCTTTCAGCATTTCCACAACCTGTTCATCCGTCATCTCATTGATATCAGCCAACGTACATTGAACTTCAGAAGGTAGTAAATCTTCCGCAGGCATTGGTGGAAGCGCCACTGTTGAGACACTGTACCCCTTCTTCAACAGTTCTTTTGTTGTATAAAAGCCTAGGAAACCAGTGCCACCAAGTACAAAAACTTCTTTCATTTACTACATCTCCTTTGGACGAATTATAAAGTGATAGTGTCACTATCAATAATAGTATCTTACCGAACTTATACATGTGAATAAAATCACATGATCAAATATTTTTTAATAAATTATTTTTGATCAATCCCCAACTGCCCAAATTCACAATATAATGCAGCATATTCACCCCGTCGATTGGCAGATAATATAGATCACATTCTTTGGATGTCCCACCAAAGTTCTACAGTTAAGGAGGTTCACTTGCATGACGATCTACTTGATGATTACTCTGTTGGCCATCGCTGGTATGGTGTCAGGAATTATCTCCTTCGCCTTCCAGCAGCTGACTCATATGAAATTGCAGTCCACTCATCATCTGTTTCAATATTTAGAGAAATCCGGCGTCTACAGCCGGGAACGCTTCAGCCGTCTGAAGAAGCAGGAAGTCGAGATCCTCTCCGATGACGGTTTGCGCTTATGCGGCTATGTCATAGAGACCGATCCATCGTCCAAACACTGGGCGATTATCGTCCATGGTTATACTGTCTCTATGCTAATCTCCACGCAATATATCGATCTATTCCAGAGCGAAGGCTTCAATATTCTGCTCATTGACCAGCGTCGACACGGGAATAGCCAAGGGAAATACACAACCTACGGTTATTACGAAAAATACGATGTTGCCGCATGGGTCAGATGGCTCTTACATAACTACGGTACCGATTGCAGCATCGGCCTTCATGGCCAGTCACTCGGCGGAGCAACCGTGCTCGAGTATTTAAGTATCGCCCATTCAAACATCAAATTTGTTATCGCAGACTGCCCATTCTCCGATTTGACGCAGCTTCTGCATCATCAAGCAAGAACAATCTATAAACTTCCTGCCTACCCGCTCTTGCCTATCATCAATAAGATCCTAAAGCGCAAAGCTGGATTCACCATGGAACAGGTTAGCCCATTACAGGCGGTAGAACACTGCCATCTTCCCGTTCTGTTCATCCATGGGACGAAGGATAACTATGTACCCACATATATGAGTGAACAGCTGTATAAGCGCAAGGCTGGACCAAGAAGCCTGCTCCTGGTAGATGGTGCGATCCACGGCAACGCCTATGCTGTAGCCCCCAAAGAATATAGCGAAGCAGTCCGCATATTAATTCATCAAGCACTTAAGGAGGAAGAGGCGTCGGCCATCACCACCGTCTCAGTCGAATTAACCGGTTCCCCCGAGCCCGCCGTGTTGCCACTATCCACCTAAATGGCCCTGCTTTAAACGGCCAAGCATTCATAATATAATAAGGCATACTAGTTCGTGGACTACCTCTAATAGACAAAAAAGGAGATGGGCGCATGTTCCATACAATCAGTTACACGGGTTCCCGTGAAAAACAGCATAATCAAGTCATATCGCAATTAAAATCACTAATTTACGAGGAACCAGACAGAATTGCCAATCTAGCCAACGCTTCTGCTCTATTAAACTTCTATCTATCGGACATCAACTGGGTAGGCTTCTATATGTACGATGGCAAGGAGCTTGTACTCGGCCCGTTCCAGGGACTGCCGGCTTGTATCCGCATCCCGCTAGGCAAAGGCGTATGTGGGACAAGCGCTAAGGAGCGCCGTTCAGTACGAGTGGATGACGTACATGCCTTCCCAGGTCATATTGCCTGCGATGCCGCATCGAACAGCGAGATCGTAATCCCAGTGATCAAGAACGGAGAACTGATTGGTATACTCGATATTGATAGCCCGCTGAAGTCCCGCTTCGATGAGAAGGATCAAGCATTTCTGGAGCAACTCGTCCAAGTACTAACAGAGCAGCTCTAGTTCTATAATCGATATAAATCCCATACAATAATCTTCCGGTAACTTATCAAGACGTGAACAATTCCACTGCTTTCTAATTACCGATCTGGCATCATAGATATGTGAATGGTCTGGAAAATGCCAATTTAAAGCAAAAAACAAAGTTGAGAAGCGGTTTCATCCCTTTTAATGCCAATTACTGTTAAATAAGAGAAATTGATCGATTTCCTTCTTCCCATTTTTTCAGTTATGATATTAAAAGTGTATGTTCAAAAAGATCGGTTTTCAGCACCGAGAAGGTTGAATGAAGCTAGGGCGTGAGGAGCGGAACGTACGTAGTTGGTACATGAGCACCGGAAGGCCCGGCTGAATTCAAGATTCGATGCCGAATAACTTCATGATTTACTTCGTGATCAAGGTGAACTTTTTGAACAGCCTCTAAAAGTGTATGTTCAAGATTTCGCTTACTCAACTACTATGAAAGGAAGGGTCGCACCATGTCAGCGTATCAACGAATCCGGCCTGGGAATCTCAAGCCGTTCGTATTCTTTACCGTGATTATGATCCTAAAAAGCTACCTTGCCTGGATCACGATATTCGATCAAATGCCGGTCTGGGGACCGTTGATCAAGGAGCTCCCATTTATCCTGATCCTGTTCTGTCTGATTGAGGTCTTCTCCTCCAAGAGAAAAATCGGAATTTATCTAAGCGTCAACCTCATTGTTACTGCCGTCTTCTTCGCAGCTATTATGTATCATAAATATTACGGGGTCATCGTCACCTACCATGCGCTACAGCAAGTCAATCAGGTGACTGCAGTTAAGAACAGCGTATTCTCTCTGCTCGCTCCATACTATCTACTTATTTTCCTCGATATTGTCGTCATCGGCTTCTGGCTGATGCGCAGGAAGAGAGCAGAGAAATTCAAGAAATTGTTCAATTTTGACAGAGTAAGCAAGAGTTTTGTAGGTGTTGTACTCGGGATTTCACTCGCCCTATGCATTTTCAATATTTGGCCGAATCGGGCCAGCATGAATGAGATCAAGCAAGCGGAGCAGATGGGGATTCTGAGCTATGAGACCTATACGATTCTATCAAACAAAGAAGAAGATCTCGTAGATAAGGATGAGATTTCCCAGGCTAAGATTGACAAGATGAAAGGAATTAATAAGCAGGACGATCCGCAGTTCTTCGGTGCTGCCAAAGGCAAGAACCTGATTATTATCCAGTTGGAGTCATTCCAGGACTTCCTGGTCAATCTGAAGATTGATGGACAAGAGATTACTCCAGTCATGAATTCGCTTGTTAAAGATAATCTCTATTTTAAGAACTTCTATCAAATGGTAGGGCAAGGGAATACATCGGATGCCGAGTTTGTGGTAAATACGTCATTCTATATTCCTTATAACGAAGCAGCAACGCAGAATTATCCGAATAAAGAACTGCCAAGTCTACCTAAACTACTGAAATCAAATGGCTACGATACCGCTACCTTCCACACCAATGTGGTAGATTTCTGGAATCGCGGCGAATTATACAAAGCGATCGGATGGGATCGCTATTACGACCAGAAGTTCTTCGGTCAAGAGGACACCGTATTCTTCGGCCCTACGGATGAAGTGCTGTATAAGAAGTCGGCTGAAGAATTGAGCAAAATGCAGGCGACTGGCGTTCCGTTCTATTCACAAGTCATCTCAATGACTGCGCATCATCCATTTACAATTCCACACGAATTGGACCGGATTACGCTGCCGGAGCGTTACGAGAACAATATGGTCGGCGATTACCTTCGCTCGCAGAATTATGCGGACTATGCACTCGGTTTGTTCATTGACGATCTGAAGCAGCGCGGAATCTGGGACAACAGTCTGGTTGTTATCTATGGCGACCATCTGGGGCTACCGAAATTCTCGCTTGACAAGCATGGTCTAGAACTTATGAGCGAAATTTACGGTCGCGAGTACAGCTACCGTGACATGCTGAATATCCCGCTTGTAATCTCGATTCCAGGACAGTCGGAACCAAGAGTCTTGGATAATGTCGGCGGACAGGTTGATATCCTGCCAACCGTCGCCAACCTGCTGGGTGTCTCAATGGGTAATCAGATCCATTTCGGTGAAGATATACTGAATCATAGTTATAATTTATTGCCGCAGCGTTACTATCTGCCTTCAGGCTCGTTCATTAACGACAAGGCCGTGTTCATGCCAGGAACCTGGTATGAGGACGGTACTCAGTTCCCGTTGGCCAAAGACAGTGTTAGTCAAGCCCTCACTACTGAGGATGAATATAACCGGGCGCTTGATCTGCTGCGCTTATCTGACAGCTATGTACAGCAGCTCCCGGATCGTGAGAAGGATCAAGAGTAAATCTGCTATATATTAAAAACCAGGCTGCCTAAGTAGTAGGCGCCTGGTTTTGTTATATCATATGTTCATCTGTTGTCCATACTAATAAGTTTAGTTCTGCAGTACTCCCGGTCTTGGTGTTACCCCAAAAGCTTGCGCCAAATCGAGCAGTTCTTGATCCAAGATCGTCTGTTTCTTACCACCTTGCGCACATACAATCGTATAGACCTGTGCTGCCTTCTCCGCCGTCTCGATTAATCCAAAGGTCTCATCCATCGTGGTGCCTGCCCCGAACACGCCATGATGCGGCCACATCACGATTCGAACATCCTTCATTCGCTCTGCGGTCGCTTCTCCAATCGCATCTGTGCCTGGTACCATCCACGGAATAATTCCAACGCCTTCCGGGAACACAACCAGACATTCTGTACACATCTCCCACAGAGTCTTCGTAAATTCAATCTCATCTAGGCTATGTGTAAAGGTCATGCCAATCAGATGAGTTGCATGGCAGTGCATAATGACTCGGTGCTTAGGATCCACCTTTAACCGCTGCATATGATTCATCAGATGGGTTGGCAGCTCGCTCGTAGCCACTCCCCCATCAGCAAATCCCCATAGAAGCTCATAGCTATGCCCATCCTGGCCTATCCGAATAACTCCAAGGTTCACTGCCGGGTCCTTGATAACGTTCTTGAAGTATTTGCCCGATCCCGTCACAATGAAGTACCTCCCTGTTAGTTCAGAGGCATCGAAGCTCATCGAAACGGTGCGTTCTACTCGCGAAATATCCAGATAATCGCTTACTTCTTCCTCTCCGATCAGATAGCTAATATTTCCTCCGTTGCGCTCGTCCCAGCCCAGACGGTATAAATTGGCCGTAGTATCGCACATTTCCCGTAGAAATGGTGCCGTCATTATATCTTGAAGCATGCTCTTCACCCTACCCTCACCGTTAATATGAATGAATGACTTCTCTAATGGAACGTTCTATTTTTCTTCGTTTGCAACATTATGATAACATAGAAACAAAAGAAATCAACATTAATCAGTGGTTTTATTTCCGTTTTTAACGTTTTTTATATCTATTATCTTTAATAACAAAAATAAAAGCAGATTTTATTTTGTTTTTTGTAGTTTCTTTTTTATTTTTCTTCTAAATTTAGGTACAATAGAAATATGTTCACTTTGGGAAGGCGGGTTCAAATGAAGGCTTTTGAGCGAAAAGAAAAAATTATTCAAGAATTACATAGACATAAAAAAGTGCTCGTCTCACAGCTGGCTACCAGCTTCGAGGTTACCGAGGAGACGATTCGCCGCGATCTGGAGAAGCTCGAGCAGGAAGGGGTCGTAACCAGAAATTATGGTGGGGCCGTTCTAAACGCTCATATCCATGAAGATCTACCTTATCAGACGAGAAATACGCGAAATATTGAGGAGAAAAGGTCCATTTCCAGCTTGCTGCTCCCACTGATTAACGATGAAGATACACTGATGACCGATACAAGCTCTACCGTGTTTGAAGCGCTGAAGCTCCTCGAGTCTGAACGCGACAATCTGACGATCATCACAAATTCTGTTATTATTCTTAACGAGTTCAGTCAGACAAGTCATACGATTATTTCCACCGGCGGTTCACTTCGGCCCAAGGCAAGCTCGTTGATCGGACCGGTAGCCAGACAGGCCATTCAGAATTACAATGTCGATATTGCCCTGTTCAGCTGTAAAGGCATATCTGTGATGAGTGGAATCACCGATTCCAATGAGCCGGAGAGTGAATTGAAGCAAGCGATGAGTCAGCAGGCCCGGCAGACCATTCTGCTTATAGATTCAAGTAAATTCGATCATATCGGCTTTGTCAAAATGCTTGAGTTCAAGCAGATCAGTTATATTATTACCGATCGCAGACCTTCCGACGAGTGGATCTCGTTCCTGGAGAACCAAGATATTACACTGCTCCATCCCTAATTTGGACTACCTTAGCTCATTGATCCATTGCTCATAACTACAGATTATAAAAAAACAGGCCCCTGCTTAAACAGGCGGCCTGTTATGGTTTTCATGCACTCTTATGATGCAAAGGTTATTGATTTGATAGTGCCACCCTCGAAATCTTTAACGAGGAAGCTACCGTTTTCAATAATGCCGTAGGAGTTCGGATAGTTCTCTTTTGGAAGTGCGATCGATCCAGGATTGAGCACATATATACCGTCCTTCTTATCGGCTACAGGTACGTGAGTATGGCCCTGAATGAAAATATCGTTCTCCAATAGCGGCGGCAATTGCTCCATATTGAATCCGTGTCCATGAGTCACATATAGGCGACGTCCCTCATGAAGGATTACTGTATAGTCTGCCATCATCGGGAATTCGAGCAGCATTTGATCCACTTCTGCATCGCAGTTCCCGCGCACAGCCACGATATGCTGCTTGTACTGATTCAGCGTCTCTGCAACCTGCGCCGGGTTATACCCTTCAGGTAGCGGATTTCTAGGCCCATGATACATGAAATCGCCGAGCATGACGATCTGGTCGGGCGCCTCCTCCTTCACCTTCTCGATTGCCTTGTCCAGCCAGTATGCAGACCCATGAATATCGGAAATAAACATCAGTTTCATAATCCATCTTCTCCTTATTTAATAACGCTCTGTTAAATGTAACATAATCCTTCCACCTGGATCGACCTCATTATGCACAAAGCCGCCCGCGCTGGCAAATGACACTGCTGCGCGAACGGCTTCTAAATAAAGTTCATGCATATCTGCAAATTAAGCTTACACTCTGTCCACCATCGGCTTCTTCCAGATACCGAGTACCAGGGCCGAGATGACCGAGCCAATCGCTACTGCGAGCAGGAACAATAGAGCATGATTGGCCAGCGCGGCGACGAATATTCCGCCGTGCGGAGCCGGGATATTAATCTTCCATAACTGGGTAAGACCACCGGCCACCGCCGAACCGAGAATACAGGAAGTAAGGACGCGAAGCGGATCGGCCGCCGCGAATGGAATCGCTCCCTCGGTAATAAAAGACAAACCCAGCACATAGTTAGTTAAACCGGACTTCCGTTCGTCTTCTGTGAATTTGTGCTTAAAGAAGGTGCTTGCCAGCGCAATCGCCAGTGGAGGAACCATACCTCCGGCCATGACAGCCGCCATCATCAGTCCATTCGTGTTACCACTCGTTGTGAACACGCCGATAGCGAAGGTGTATGCGGCCTTATTGAACGGGCCGCCCATATCTATCGCCATCATACCGCCAAGTACAAGCCCAAGCAGAACCGCGTTGGCCGTCCCCAGATTATTCAATCCTGATACGAGCCATGTATTAATCGTGCTGAAGACTGGATCAAAGATAAAATACATAATTGAGCCAGCGATCAACAGCCCAAATACCGGATAGAGTAAAATTGGCTTAAGTCCTTCAAGCGATTTGGGTAACCCGGCGAATAGCTTCCGCAGCCCGATCACAATATAGCCGGCCATGAAACCGGCGGCCAGACCACCAAGGAAGCCCGCGTTCGAATTCACCGCCATCAAGCCGCCGACCATCCCTGGCATGAGCGCTGGACGATCTCCAATACTCATGGCGATGAATCCAGCCAGAATCGGAATCAGGAAGTGGAACGCTCCATCTCCACCGATCGTCATTAGCAATTTGTACAGTGGATGATCCGGTCCGCCTACCTGTTCGAACAGGAAGGAGATGGCGATCAGAATCCCGCCGCCTACGACAAATGGCAGCATATGAGAAATACCGTTCATTAAGTCCTTATAAATTTTGCTGCCGACGCTTTTCTTCTCTTCCTTCGCTGGTTCCTCAGCTGTTTTATTACCGCTATGGTAAGTCGGAGCATCGCCTTGAAGCGCCTTTTGAATCAGCTCCTTAGGTTTGCGGATACCTTCGCTTACCGGTCTTATGAGTACTGGTTTCCCATCAAATCTGGCCATCTCGACATTTTTATCCGCAGCGACAATCACACCGCTTGCCCGGCGGATTTCATCCGGAGTTAATACGTTCTTGGCTCCTTCTGAACCGTTCGTCTCCACCCGGATAGTTACTCCCATCTCCTTGGCCATCTTCTTCAAAGCATCCTCAGCCATATACGTGTGTGCGATCCCCGTAGGGCAAGCGGTTACAGCTACAACCAAAGCTTCAGATTCCGCTCCTTCGGAAGAGGTCTCCTTCGTAACCGGATGGGTCTCCCGATCAGAGCTATGCCCCGCTTCCTTGCCTCCGCTTTGCGCCTCTTCATCACCCTCAGCCTGCCTAGCGTCAAACAATGCCGTCACTTCATCAGGTGTTCTAGTGCTCATCAATTGGTCGATGAATTCGCTATCAATTAACAGCTTAGACAACGTAGCCAACGTGCGAAGATGCATATTGCCCGCTCCTTCCGGAACGGCAATCATAAAGAAGATTTTGGCTGGCTCTCCATCGATAGAATCGAATTCTACACCTTTGGAGCTTTTGGCAAATACGATAGTCGCTTCGTTAACCACATTTGTCTTCGCATGGGGCATAGCAATCCCCCCGCCAATCCCCGTACTTGCCTCTGCTTCACGTTTCAGAATCTTCTCCTTGAACAGCACCGGGTCCGAGATTCGACCATGCTTATACAGGCTCGCGATCAATTCATCGATTGCTGCATCCTTTGTCTGCGCCTGTAAATCCATAATCATCGTCTCTTTGATCAACAAATCGGTAATTCTCATGGTTAACACCCCTTTAGTTATTCATTTACCCAGCCAGCTCGTATTCTATCGATTAGAAATAACAACCTTCGGCAGCAGTTGATCGATTTGATCTCTGGTTGCAAGATCATCCGTGAATGCAGTAGCGCTGCCTGCAGCGACCCCGGTGCGGAATGCTGCGAGGGGATCGCCAGTTTTCACCAGCGTACCTACGAAGCCTGCGATCATAGAATCACCGGCTCCCACCGAGTTCTTGACTTGTCCCGCCGGCACTTTCGCATGATACACAGCGGACTCGGTTATTAACAGAGCCCCTTCAGCAGCCATAGAGACGAGGACATTCTTGGCTCCAGCCCCCAGCAGTTTACGCCCGTACACAACGACATCCTCCATGGAATTCAGCTCAGTGTCATACAACTCAGCGAGTTCATGGTGATTCGGCTTGACGAGCAACGGGCGATGCTTGAGTGCCTTGAGCAGTGCTTCGCCAGTCGTATCGATCACAAACTCAGCGCCTCTTTGCTTACTAACCCGAATCAAGCGTTCATAGAAATCTTCACCGAGCGATGGCGGAATGCTGCCCGACAAGATCACGATGTCATCCTTCTGCAATGCGGATAACTTCTGCAGCAACTGCTCCGCCTCCGCTTCACTGATGTCCGGCCCGAGACCGTTGATCTCCGTCTCTTCGCCGTGCTTCAGCTTGATATTAATCCGCGTATCGCTTGCTATCGTTACGAAGTCGGTTGACATCCGCTCTTCCTGTAATCTATCGTTCACGTACCGTCCAGTGAACCCTCCAAGGAAGCCGAGCGCTGTGTTCTCGGCACCAAGTTGGTTCAACACGCGCGACACGTTAATCCCCTTACCTCCTGGAAGCTTCAAGTCCCGCTTCATCCGGCTAAGACCGCCAATGTTCAGCTCTTCAACCTCTACGATGTAGTCTACAGACGGGTTAAGCGTTATCGTATATATCATGATGCTGATCCCTCGATTATTTTTGTTTTATGAGCGATGGTCTTCCGCAGATGGGGAGGAACACTATCTGTAATCAGGGTCGCCTCGTTCAGATCCAGCAGCTTGGCGAAGGTAACCTCGCCGATCTTGCTCGAATCCGCTAGAACATAGGTTTGACCCGATAATTGATGAGCGCGCCGCTTGATTAGCGCTTCCTCAGGGTCTGGAGTGGTGTATCCCAGCTCCAGATCGACTCCGTTCGTCCCAAGAAAGCACCGGTCGAACCGGAAATTATCCATGTTCTGCAAGGCAATGCTACCGATGACAGCCTTGGTATGAATCTTCATCATCCCTCCAAGCAGATAACTGCGGATTCGTTGATTAACCAAAGCTTCGACATGGGACAGTCCGTTAGTCACAACAGTCACATTCTCCGCTTCAATATATGAGATCATCGCTAGAGTAGTAGTTCCCGCATCCAAATAAATGCATTCATTATCCCGAATTTCGCGAGCGGCAAGACGAGCGATAACATCCTTTTCTTGAATGTTTTTGGATGTTTTCTCATCCATCCCCGGCTCCTGGCTCCTCTGATTCAGCAAGCTGGCTCCGCCGTGAATTCGCTTCAGTAGATGGCGGCTCTCAAGATCGACCAGATCCCGTCGGATCGTCGATTCCGAAGCTCCGATAGCTTCAACAAGCTCCTGCAGCTTAACAACGCCTTGGCTTTGCAAGCGCTCTAATATTAGGTTGTATCGTTCTTCTGTCAACATATCTATCCCTCCATCTGTTCTTATCATATCACATGAAGATCATAAATCAATCATTTTCTTTCACAAACATTTATAATCATTCACTATCATTCAAACCCACGATCCACGACTGAACTATTCCCGCCACGTAAAGTTCAAAACTGCAAATATGCTCATTATTCTGATCCCCACATTTTTAACGAAACGAAACTGGGTATCGCTATTTACGTCAAAAAGGGCGAATTAAAATCTAACGAAACTGGGGATCGCTATTACATCAAAAAGGCGAACTAAAATTCTAATGAAACTAGGGATCGCTATTTACGTCAAAAAGAGCAAATTAAAATTCTAACGAAACTGGGGATCGCTATTGGGGGAAATAAGGGGCTAAGTAGCGGGTTTTTACCCAAATAGCGTTATGGTGTTTCGTTAGATACTCATCCCCCTCATTTTTGCTTAAATAACGATATGGTGTTTCGTTAGAGTTCTACGGGAGTTCCCATAGGAGTTCTGTGAGAGTTCCCACGAGAGTTTCGTAAGACTTTCTTGCTCTTCTCCAACAGTCCGATTATCGCAGGAGTTTACCCGCTCGCTCAAATTGGTATGTTGCAAAATTCCAGCACTATTACACACTTTTCACGGAGAAGTATAGGATCGATCTGTACCACCATACGAAAAAAAGAAAACCCTAGTCTAGAAAGACAGGGTCCCAATAGTTTCGTCAAAAAGGGCGAATCAGAATTCTAACGAAACTGGATATCGCTATTTACATCAAAAAGAGTGAATCAAAACTCTAACGAAACTGGGTATCGCTATTGTGGGAAATAAGGGGCTAAATAGCGGATTTTTACCCAAATAACGATATGGTGTTTCGTTAGAGTTTTGCGAGAGTTTTACGGGAAGTTCCACCAAAGTTTTGCTGAAATCCCAACGAAGTTTCTGTGGGATTCTCCCGGAAGTTGTTTGCAAAAGTTCTCATGAGAGTCCCATCGGAGTTCTGCTGAAGTTCCACCAGAGTTTCGTAAGACTCTCTTGCCCTTTTCAACAGTCCGATTATCGCAGGAGTTTACCCGCTCGCTCAGATCGCTATGTCGGTGAATTTCCAGGTTCCCGGAACTACAGCGCCAAGCGAACCTCAGCCGCGCATTGCTCCTGTTCTCTCTGTATCTCTTCCTCTTTCTTACGCAAATATTTACGCCCTCTCCAGCGGAAGTATGAGAGCACTCCACGGATGTACTCATCCGCAATCATACATGAATAGATAGCGACGATCCCCCAGCCAAGCGATACCCCCAGCAAGTAGGAGCAGCCCGTCGCCACAACCCACATGAAGATCAGGGAGATCTTCATCGTATAACGCGTATCCCCTACGGCGTTAAGCGAGTTGCCGAGCGCCATATTGACCATTTTCCCCGGTTGAAGCATTAGATTCATCCATAGCAATACGACGCAAAGCGCTAATATATCGGCATCCTGTGTGAACAGACGAAGCACATGCGTACCAAAGACTACGAGAATAAATGCATTCACTGCAACCAGCGGCAACCCAACGGCAAGCACTTTATAAGCAGCCCGGTAGGCTTCTCTCGTCTTCCCGGCCCCATACAAATGAGCAATCTGGATCTGTGCAGCCAAAGCGAGAGAGAAGCCAAGCAGGAAGCAGAACGATTCCAGCGTATTCATATAGGTTCTGGCCGCCAGCTCCGTTGAGCCTAGCATCGCCAGGAAGGAGAAGATCGCCAATTGCGAGAATACCCAGTTCGCTGAATTGATTCCGAGCGGCCAACCGATCTGAAGCACCTCCTTGAACAACCTGCGGTCAAAGATGCGGAAATCGCTTAATCTAATCTTGCGCTCGAACGCGCCAAGGAAGATGATGAACAGGACGACCGTGGCGATCAAGCGGCTGGTTACCGTCGAGATAGCTACGCCAGTAAGCCCCAATTGCGGGAAGCCATATGCGCCAAAAATAAAGCCGTAATTCATCACAATATGAATCACATTCATGCCGATGGCAATGATCATCGGTCCTTTCGTATTCCCCGTATTGCGGATCGCCGTACCTAACACGGCAATAGCAGCGATAAGAATCATGCCCCCGCCAACGATAGGGATGTAGGCATCCGCCAAGGGCAGCAGTTCATCCGGAAGCTGCAGCATTTTAGCAATCGGACGTGAAAAAGCAATTAGCAATACGCTTAACGCCAGCCCGATCGCGATGGTTACTTTAAAAGAGATGATCCCGACCGTTCGGGCATCCTCCTGCAGACGGGAGCCAATCTTCTGGGCAATCACAATCCCCGCCCCGCTGGCTACCGTTGCGAACAACGTCGTAAGCGCGTTAAATAGCTGATTGGAGAAACCGACAACGGCTACCGCATTATCAGATATCCGGCTCACCATCAGGGTATCGACGGAGCCGAGCAAAAATTGTAGAAACTGTTCAATAAATATAGGCCAAGCGAGCAGCCAGAGGTTAAATTTATTGCTCTCGTTGGTCTTGGATTCCTTCATTATTACAACCTCCTAAAGAACGGAGACGGGGCTACGCTCCTGCTCTTATCAAACTTATTGACATGAATCACATTATAGATGCATTATTAGAAATAATGTATCAAATAATCAACTCAATCTTTCACAATTCAAACCTATATTCAGCGTTCTTGGAGGTGGACATATGTCTCAAATTATCGAAATAACTGCTCCCCCGCTGCCGCAATATATTATTAGTGGATCAACGCATATGCCATATGGCGGCAAACACCTCAGCCGCAAAAATATCGGCGTATTTGATCTACTCGTCGTCTCCCAAGGCTGCCTCTACGTCGGCGAAGAGAAGCGGAATTTTGAAGTCTCCACAGGCCACGCTGTCATCCTTCGTCCGGATTGCTACCATTACGGCTTCTCTGGCTGCAAGGAAGAGACGCTTCATCATTGGCTTCATTTCCAAGTTTCCGGAAACTGGCGTGTCATCGAGCAGTCGGAATACTGCAAACAGCATTCGGCTCAGGAAGGCGAAGACGGGGCGTATATGTCGCTTCATCCCTTCACCACGACGCCCTTCGCGCTGGCTGTGCCGCAGTTCACCTATCTTCCCCAGTTACAGAAGATGATCGATACAATAGATGAATTAACAGAAATGAACCGGGCATCTCATCATAGTAGTGTGCGTCTAAAGCAACAGGCCTTGTTCCAGGATGTCGTCGGTCTGCTTGCCGCATCTCTGGAGACCGCCGCCCCCTCCCCAGGTTCAGTCTGCGCGGAGAAGGCAGCTGCTTATTTGCGTGAGTATTACCGTGAACCATTCTCCGCCAAAAGACTCGGTGAGAGCATAAATTTTCACCCCGTCTATATTGCCAGGTGCATGCAGAAGGTGTTCGGATGCTCGCCAGCAGCATATATGCTGTTGATTCGAATCGAGCATTCCAAGCTGTTGCTCGTTCAGACCGATATGCCCATTGAACGGATTGCTGAGGAAGTTGGCTTCAACCATGCGGCATATTTCACCGCTTGCTTCACCAAGCAGGAGGGCTTGTCCCCGCGCAGGTTCCGCCAGCATTTTGCCTGGAATAGGGAATCCTGATTTATGCAATTGCCGTAGGAGTAATTACCAGCGATATACTTTTTGCTTATGTCTAACTTCTCCTCTATAATGCAGATAACGAACCAAATACACCAACACTGGAGGAAATGCATTGACACAAGTGAAAATTTTCGCGGACAGTATCTCCGATATCCCACAATCCTGGATCGACCAATATGACATCGGGATCGTACCGCTGTATGTAGTGTTTGGCGAGACTGCCTATAAAGACAGACTTGAGATCACTACCAACGACATATACAACAGAGTCGAGGCGACTGGAGAATTGCCACGTACTTCTGCCCCATCTCCTGCAGATTTCATAGCGGCCTTCTCCCCATGGATCGAGCAACAGAATCAGATTGTGTTCATCAGTATGTCATCCAAGCTCTCGTCAACCTATCAGAGCGCTATGATCGCCGCAACCGAGCTGCCAGAAGGCAGTGTACATGTCGTTGATTCACTGAATGTGTCAGGAGGCATCGCCATACTGGTTATGAGGGCTGTCATGGCAGCCAAGGCAGGTATGAATGCAGAGGAAATCGCCTCCATGCTCCATGAAGAACGGGATCAGGTAGAAATTGAAGTACTTGTCGATACGCTGGACTATCTGCACAAAGGAGGCCGTGTCTCCAATCTGCAGCATATGATCGGAAGCCTGCTCAAGATTCGTCCTATTTTGCGTATTAAAGAAGGCGTCGTCATCTCGGCGGATAAATATCGCGGCAAGACGGAAAAAGCTGTCGAGCGCATGCTGCATCGCATCACGGAGAACTTTCACAAGATCGACCGTGATCTGATCATCGTGGCACAGACGCTTGCGGACAAGACCGCGGAATATATCAAGACAGCATTGCTGGAGCGGACAGACGTCAAAGAGGTTGAAATTATTGAAGGCGGCTGCGCTATTTCCTGTCATTGCGGACCACGCACCGTTGCTATCATGTATAAGAAAAAACAGCTATCCTACAATTCATAACGATTGCGGATTACAGCTCATCATAGAAAGAATAAATGGCCATTTCCCAAGCGCTGATCGCTAGGAAAATGGCCATTGTTAATGGTAAATATTATTTCTTATTTCTTACCCGGATCGATATCCTGTGGACGCAGACCCTCCCATATATTCGGGATATCCACTTGCTCCGGATGCTCAAATACGAGGAACGCTGTTGGTAAATAACGTTCGCCATACTCGGATGAAGGCTTGTTAGCGATCTCGCCGCCCTTAGTCACGAGTACGGTTGAAGATCCGCCATCCAGGTTCGCAGCAATTACTGCGCCGTGATCCAGCATGATCTGCTGTACATCGTAAAGACTGGCCCCGATGCTGTAGCCGGGCTGGCGCCCATCGATGACGACGAACAGGATTGCCCCGTCCTCACGCTGCCCCATTGCCGTACGCGGTGCGATACCCCAGCCTTCCTTCTGACTCTTGATCTGGCCTTTGCCGTTTACGATGATTCGTGGCTGAAAGGTAACGGCCTCCTGGATCCCCATATCCTTCAGCTCATCCAATGAATACTTGCCGGCAACCATCTTTCCTTGTTTATCAATCCCAACAATTTGGGTGGAGGACTTCTTGGAATCAAGTCCGTTATAGTATAGCTTGCCTTGCGAAATAACGACGCCGATGGGCTTGAAGCCATTTCCTTTCCAGTTCGGGTCGGCGAAGCCTCCCCCATTAATTCCCGCTATTGCGCCGGTCCGTTCAACCATACTCGATACTTTCTCGCCCTTGCCTCGTTTGGCCGGAACACCCAGCCTGATTTTCGTCGGATCATTGACCGTCACAACATAACCTCGGTATCCTGTACCCGATACTTCCTCGATCTCAATCAACGGCTTTGGCTTCTCCGCTTCTTTATCCCCTGCCTCTGCAGCTCCTGGCTGCGGCTTGATTGTATGTGTATCCTTCTCTTCTCCCATTTCATCGAATTGCCTCTGATATGCGGCTACCCTTCGATCTAGCTCCGCCTGTCCAATTAAATATTTGGCCCAGTGCCGATGCTGGGTTGTAATCAATGTATCTGCCATCAAATAGAGCATTTTGTTGCCGGATGGCGTTAAATATAGCCACACCTCGCCTATCGCAACCAGCAAGATCAATACCATCAGCATTCTTCCGACTGTATGGAAGAACCCCCTCTTTTTGCGTTTCCGTTTCTTGGAAGGTTTGCGAGCCGCTGTGGAATGGCCTTTCTTCCCTGCCCCTCCCTGTCTCGCCGAAGAACGGCTAGGCAATGATGATACCGGATCCATAACATTTCCCCTAACTATCCAGATTTGCATGCTATTCTACTCTTACTTCTAGTAAACGCTTAGGAGGAGGATAAAGTTTCGTTCTCACAATAATGCAAGACGCCCCCATCCGCTAATCAACGGATGAGGGCGAATCCATGGTCCACTAATCCAACTGTGCTTCCTGACGAATGCGTTCCAGCAAAGCCCGACAACCCTTGCCGACTAATTCGTAGACCTCTTCAAAGTTGCCGGTATAATAGGGATCCGGCACTTCTTTGTTCATCATATCCGGTACGAGATCAAGCAGTTTGACAATCTGTGCATGCTCGCTCTGCGATAACCGTCTCAAATCCTTCTCATTCTGGACATCCATGGCGACAATATAATCGAATTCCGAGAAGTCCTCGGTCGATACTTGTCTTGCCTTCAGACCTTCATAAGAAATTCCATACTCATCAAGTATACCTCTTGTACCATGATGTGGCGGCTTGCCGATATGCCAATTACCTGTGCCCGCAGAATCAATCAGAAAGCGATCTTCCAACCCTTCAGCAGACACCATATGACGGAACACAGCCTCCGCCATTGGCGAACGACATATGTTGCCGAGACATACAAATAGAACTCCTATTCTCTGTTTTCGCTCCACTTAATCCTCACCTCAACCCGATACTACATGATTGAAGTTGCCGTGACAAGCCTCTCCTGGATCTCACGATTAATCCGGTTGCGCATGTCGATAATATACTGCGCATTGCGAGGATATTCAGAGAATGTAATTGGCTCTGCCGCAGCCTCCTCGATAATGCTCATCACGAAATCCTTAGAGCTCAAGCTCTCCAGAAGCTTCATCGCTCGAAGGTCATACAGCGCTTCGCGGAATACTTTGAGCCGGATCGAAGTGACTGGACTTCCCTCTACTCCCGGATACACCAGGAAGGCGTCACCAGAAGGAAACCCGCAGCCAGCGTCGGTTACTGCATAAGGATCGATCGCGTGAATGGAAAACTGCGTATACCAGAAGTTGTAGCCCCAATGCAAAAAGCCGGCGATATCGAATTTATAGAGCTGGGTAGCGATGATCCGATTGCGGCGGCTCGGCATGGACATGAAGCGATTGCTTACCTTGTCATGCTGGGCGCAGCAATAATAAGTCCACAGATTCGGTACCTTTGCTTTGATAAACGCATCAATATGATCATTTGCCGGAATAGGAGTTTTGATCAAGCCTTTCTCATAAAATTCATAATCAGACAGCGCATCGATCATCTTATACCCCCGCAAATGTGGTTCCATGATTTCACAAGCTCGGCGGTAACTGTCCAATTGCTCCAAGTTCGGTTCATCCGATATATGAAAATAACAGCGCTCCTGAATTCCCCATTCCTCCAAAACCGAGGTCAACTGCGGCAAAAGAGTGTTCAGGAATTTACGGTACTCTCCCCCTCCGGCATCGGTATCCCAACCGAATATAGCCCGTTCTTCCCCATCGATACTGGCAATAATCTTTGGAGCAGATACCGCTCCCCACTGCGTGAATAAATGGGACATCTCAAAATATTCCATACCTGTCCGCAGAGCCATATCTATGAACCTTCTTAATCTCTGAAAATCAAATGAATAATTGCCATCTTCATCTACATGAACCTTAACAAGTTGAACGGTAGGACGTTCGCCCCCGATCTTTGTATCAAGAGGCGGTGTGAACAACGGAGTCAAAATCATGTTCATACCGTGCTCGACCGCTGTCTTCATGTAGTCTTCTATCAATGTCCAATGTGGCTCACTAAGTTCCTCTACCCCGTAATGCGTGCTTAGGCAATCATAATGGAACCAGCCTGTATGGATTAATGTCTGCTTAGGAAGCACAACATCGATCAACGAGATGGTATGGCTGACCTCAGCCAGCTCTGTTCCGTCTTCATGAAGGAAACGAATGATTACCGTCGCATCCTGTAGCGCGGCATCTTCTGCGAACTCCGCTTCCACCCAAATGCTCCGCCATTGTCCCGGCAGCACCTTGATATTGTCGTCCGTCAGCTCCTGCAACGGATCAGGGAATAATCCCGGCTGCTTCGTCAAATAATCCTCATCCGTCTTTGGATAAACCGGCATCTCGGAAGGGACTACTCCTACCATACTAAGCTTTACATTTATCCCCGGTTCCGCTGCCGCTTCAACACGAAGATACTGCGCCACAGCGGCCCACTCCGGATCTATGTAATAAGCAAGCTGGTACGAATACTTCTCACCGCGCAATACAGATTCGACCAAACTACAGGCTGTGATCGGTTCTTCATGAAGGAACACTTTCTCCAGAGAAGATAGTTTCTTGACCTTGAGATTCATAGTATTTGGACCGCCTCCAGTATGAATTATTTCTAGCCTAGCTAACCCAATGGTACTCCGCAGAGAGCATAATGTACACGCTGTATATTGACTTTTCTCTGTTTGCAACCAAATTGAAGGTAGCCGATAAATTGGCTGCCACTGTAGGACCATCGTCCGAAAACCATGAATCACATCGGCATTGAACTCCAGGGGAATACGCTATGTAAATATCGTCGCAACGATTAGAATAAATCCTGCTGCTAGACCAATAGGGCCCCAGTAATGCATTGGAATAAAAAACAGACTATGCCCGGTTCCTGTCTGGTAGCGTTCCCCCGTCTCCATATCAACCAGTACTTTTCCCAAATCGGTGTTGAATGCTTTTCCTAGATACCAGATAATAACTCCCGATACTATAAACACAAAAGCCAGCGGCAGCCGGCTATCTATTGAGCCAAGCCCCAGGGAAGATAATAAAGTATTGACAATAAAGAATAAAACCCCTGGGATAACAATATTTAAAATACCAAATCCCTTCCAAATAATCATGCAAAAACCTCCTTTTTAACCCTTATTCGAGTCCAATACAAATACGTAGTATTCCAGAATAGCTTCTTGCAGCTTCTTCTTATAGTCCTTGGGCGTACCGTCTTTGTTGTATTCATTGAACGTCCGCGATTGCTCAATCCGCTGTAGCAAATCGGTGGCAGAGGCCTTCACCAGCATGATCTTATGCTTCAACATGTTTCCATATAAATTATAGTCGTCAAGCCCCTCCCGATTTACCCGCTCCGGATCGTCAGCCATGGCGATATATTGGGCTACTTTTTCGGTAAGCCGATCGTACAATCCCTTGTAGGATGCCACATCAAGGCCGTTCAACGTCTCTGATGTCAGGCCCTGCGTCAGTTCGTCATCAATTACTTCCGCTGCTATAATCGATTCAAGCGCATGGTACCGGATCATCTGATCATTTGCCTTGAAATCGGCGAGATCCAACTCTCGCTGCTTCATTAACGACTGATGCAAAATAACAGTGAAGTCTTCCGCGAGTGGCTCCCATTCCTTCAGCAGAGCCTGCAGTTGCCCATGCAGTGCCTTCCCCTTCGTAAAATCGTCATCAACATAGAATCTGAACCTGTAATAGGTATCGATTTCGCCTAGCGTCTTGACCAGCTCCTCCAGCTTCGGAGCAAGCTTCGTTACGGCGTTATCGACCTCGGGTAAGGCAGGCTGTTTATCGGTTAATTCCGTATACTCTACCAGTTTATTGGTCTCTTTAAGTTCCAGATTTACGCCCCGGTCCAGATCGGCCTCTTTCTGTAAATCGAATGTTTCTGTATTTCCGAACCGTTCTACATACCGCCCCAGAACATCAGCTATTTGACTATGAATATAGATGTCCAGAGCACTATAGCCGGCATATTTCCGTAACGTCGCCTCCATCCTGGATTCTCCCTGGGCAGAGACTGCCTGCCCCGATCCTCCCGACAGGGGTATCTTCGCTTTTTCTAGCGGCAGTCGGCAGGATGAGAGCAGTATAGCCAGAAGACTTAGCAGTACAACAATATTCCATCTTAATCTCACACTTCTCATCTTTAATTCACTACTGTCAAATTAAGGCTGGTATTGTATGCATCCACGAGGAAGGAGACCTTGCGATCAAACGCTGACAAAATTGCATTACGCCCCCCTGTCGTCACTTTGCCTTTGGTATCGCTGTTAATCTCCGGATCCTGTTCACGCAAGACTCTAAGAATGTCGGTCGCCGTAACTTTGACCCCTTCTATACTTGTCTTGAATATTTCTAGACTTGGCCATGCTTCAGTCTTACGCCGATCGGCATCCTTGGCATATTCAAAATAATGCTCGATATCCTCGGTCAGCATGTGATATAACTCCTCATATTCCTTAACATCGAAATCCAGAATGTTATCATCCCCGACCCCCTTATTGTAGAACGCCTCCTGAATCTCCTGCGCCCGCAATACTGCCAGGAGGGCGTAGTAACGTATTAGCATATCTTCATCCTTCAGCTTCTCCGCATCCGTATACTTACGCTCTCTCGTGATCTCCGAAAATTCTTCAAGAAATTGTTGCCCTACCTCTATGTACTTCTCAAACAATGCAATATAACGCTTATGTAATTCTCGACCCTTTTCAAAATCGTCATCGACATAGGTTTTCGCAGTGTAGTAGCTTTCAATGTCATTATTCGCATTCATCATATCTATGATGATTGGCATTAACTCTTTCACTTTCTCATCCGTTGCACCGTAGGAAGGCTCGACCGAAGCAAAATCTAATGTTTTGCTGGCATGCTCGATCACACTCGGAATGAACGGTGTTGTGCTGTACCCATTGAACTCGTCATCAATGTAAATTTCCTGCTCCAGTCCGAACTCATTCACATAAATGCTAAAAACACTACCATACATACCTCCGTTGATCTGGTTGCTCAGTTCGATGTAAGCATTATACTTGTTCGTATCCTTCGTTTCGTCTCTGGCGGAAGCTCCCTTTAGATCCCTCGATGTAGGCAGGCTGCAAGCTGTCGTCGCTACCACGAGCAGCATAATACACAGAAACCAATTTACAACTTTCTTCATTACTTTCTCTCCCTGTTTGTCGTAATATCGGAGTTCAATTCATATAATCGTTGGTCTATGCTCATTATGTATGCAGTATGAAATTGACAGTTCTCTCCGTACAATATTTATATCGGCTGAATTAGCCAATTGGAATAATTTTCTGTACTTCATCTAAGATTGTCTTATGTTGAATAGTGCTAGAGTCTTCGTATAGATTCCTCCCGTCTCAGAACATAACAAAACAACACCGCGTGCTACGAACTGCACGCGGTGTTTCTATGCATATTGCCGTTAGTTTGTGAAGGCAGTTATCATTTCCGAACAACAGTGTATCCTTTATCCTCCAACAGTTTGATGATTCCATGCTCACCCAGGTAATGGGCTGCGCCAACCACGATGAAATACTCTTCTTTTTTGCTGTTTTTTAAGTATCTGTCAATTTTATCAGCCATTTTAATGTTTCTGTCGATCAACATCGCCTTGTTATATTCCCCGTCAGCGGCTATGCCATTTGTGAACTCCAGCAGTTGCTCCTCACTTCCTGTTTTCCACATCTCAGCCATCTTCTCAACAGCGTCATCCAACACATCAAAATTGTCCAGGACATCGTTGAGACTTTTCTCCTGCAACTCCTTGGAGAAACCATCTAGCATACCAAGCTGAGATTCATAGGATTCCAGCTCCAGCACCGAAATTTTACGTTCAATCGCTTTCTGAATAAAATACAGGTCAATCCCCGAAGTCGCCTCGTACCCGGCCTTTACCGATTTCAAACTGTTGATCGTTGTTCCCACAACCCAAGGTTTAAATGCATCCAAAGCATCTGGCTTCATGCCGCTTTGTTCCAGAATTTTTCCAACTTTGGCATAAGTCGCGCTAGACACATGATCCTTCAGCGTTGTTCCATCCTGATACATGCTCGCATCCATAATCACTTTTTGCTGCGCCTCGTCGGCTGCTTTGCTTAGGTCAATCTCTACACCCAGATAGTCGGCCTCTGCAAAAGCTTTTTCAACTTCCGGACGCAGCGGGTAGAAGCTGTCATTGGCAATATGCATGGAGCCTACCAAATATACTGTATTACCATTGTTCTCTACTTCCCACATGAATCCGCGGCCACCAGTTTGAGTGGATGCGCCTGCTTTGGGAGCCAACAGAATCGTACGCGTCTTGGCATCCCAGCGAACCTCATAGCCCGCTGCGTCGCCAATTACCCGAATAGGGACATATGTCTCGCCATTGATTCGTTTGAGCTTACTTTTTAGCGTGATCGTTTGGCCATTAACTACCGCATGAATCGTGTCATCTGCCACATCTGTAAGCTTCGCATTCATGGCTTGGAGCGTCATTTTCAATGGAACATATGTTGTCCCCTGATCGATGACCGGTGTGCCTCCGGTATAGTTAACATTTTGATCATTCACTTTAACTGCCGGCTGCTGAGGTGCAGCCATGGTAGCAGAGGCTGTTGAGAGAATAAGCCCCGCCGAGATGATGATTGATAAGAACATACGTTTCCAATTTTTCATTGTTCAACTCTCCTAATATTTATTGAATAATTACATTGTTTTCGCTCTGTAGTTGCTCCTAAATCTTGTAAGCCTTCATCGCCTTGCGAAGCTCTTTGATTGTAGGACGCTTGCCGTAAAGCAGCACGCCCGTACGATAGATCTTCGCGGACAGCCATCCGAAGACATAAATTGCAATCAGCAACACCACAATGGAAACAATGATCTCCCAGGTCTTCGGCGTCCCCATACCGATGCGAACAATCATGCTGATCGGAGAGAAGAATGGAATGTAATTACATACCTTCATCAAGAGCGAATTCGGTGCACTCATGCTGAAGCTGCCAATATAGAACGCGGCTAGCGACAACATCGTAATCGGCATTACCGCTTGACCAAGCTCCTCTGTGCGGCTTACTAAAGAACCGACCGCAGCAAACAATGTCGCATACAGGAAATATCCCAGGATGAAATATACAAGTCCAAGAATAAGTACGGATGGGTTCAACTGCGAGAAATCAAGCTCATACCCTTCCAAGGATGCGCGATTGTGCGGAAGCGACAGATTCGCAGCTATAACTGCAGTAAAGACAAAGATCTGCAATAATCCGATTAAGAACATACCGATAATTTTACCGAACATTTGCGCCAGCGGGGACGTGCTCGTAATTAGAATCTCCATAATTCGTGAGCTCTTCTCCGCAGTTACCTCGGCCGATATCATATTCCCCGTCATCATGATCGTCATGAAGAAGAGAATAATGAGTGCATACATCACAGCGAAGTTGGCTGGCGAGAAGTCACGCTCCTTGCTGGAATCCTCTCCATTCTGAGTGCCCCCCTGTGTATCTTCTAATTTGTGAACATTAATAGATACAGGAGCATTCAGTTCTGCCACTTGGGCATCAGACAACGTGCCCTTGGTGATGAATTCTGTCTTTACACTTTGTAGGGCCGCCTGCAGTTCTGTTTGTACTCCACTGCTGATACTGTCTTTTTTGGAGACATAGTTCACTTCCGGGAAGCTCTCCGCGTTCGTCTTAACGAACTGCAGATAACCGGCGATTTTACCATCCCCCAGATCCTTGTCTAATGCTGTGTCAGCTTGCTCATACTTACTGAATCTCATGCCTGACGCCGCAAGACGGTCATGGTACTTCTCCAATGAATCTGCTAGTTCGGGGTAGTCCGAATATACGAGTCCAACTGTAACTGGGCCATTCTCATTACCCGTAAACTTATCTATGAAATAAGGAATATGAATACCAATGGTCAACAGCAGAGCCAGCACCAATGTCGTGATCAGAAATGACTTTGTTCTGACCTTATTCATAAACGTGAAGCCGATAACTGCACTAAGCTTATTCATGTACCTCACCAACCTCTCTAATAAAGATCTGATTCAATGTTGGCTCTTTAATCTCGAAATGCTCTACTTCACTCTCATCCATTGCCTTTCGTAGAATAGCTTTTGCCGCAGCTACGTCAGAGATCCGGATCGAATATCCCCGGTCCTTGCGCTCCACCTTCTCGACTCCATCGATCGATTCTAGTCCATTTACCTCACCCGTCGTATAAAGTAGAACCTCTTCGCGCGGATAACGCTTCTTAATCTCCCGCAGGTTACCTTGCAGCACCGTATTGGAGCGGTCCAGGATCGTAATATTACGGCACAATTCTTCTACATGCTCCATCCGGTGCGTAGAGAACAGAATGCTGGTTCCTTCATCGCGTAATTCATTGACCGTCGCTTTGAGCAACTCGACATTAACCGGGTCCAATCCACTAAATGCTTCATCCATAATGACAATCTTCGGTTTATGCACAACCGCGGCGATGAAGCCCATCTTCTGTTGGTTCCCTTTGGACAATTCCTCGATCCGCTTATTGTAATATTCCGGCACACCAAATCGTTCAAGCCAGTAACGAAGGCTCTTCTCGGCCTGGGATTCCGACATCCCCCGCAGCTTGGCCAAATATTTAATTTGGTCGCTCACTTTCACTTTAGGATATAGACCACGCTCTTCCGGCAAATAGCCCATGCCTCCCTGTAATTCCTTGCTGAAGGGCTTGCCATGATACAAGATGCTGCCATCATCCGGATAGATCAGTCCAAGCACCATCCGCATCGTCGTTGTCTTTCCCGCCCCGTTGGCGCCGAGTAGACCGTAGATTTCCCCAGCCTCCACTTGCAGCGAGATTTCATTAACTGCCGTCTTCTCGCCGAATTGCTTTACAACCTTCTCTAGCACTAAAGGTTTTGCCATTTTCTTTATCCCCCGCTTCGCTTATTCAAATTCGTACATCTATTACACAACAGGCATTATGCTAACAGTTCCTCTGGTTTATGCCCCTCGATCCACAAACGCAGTATCTCCTCAAGCTCAAGTGCACGTGATTTCACAACCTGTATGCCCGACGCTGCCAAATACTTATTCCAATGTTCATTATCTCGGACAGTAATCCGGGTTAGGGATGGTCCATCCGGATCGCATTTTACGACTCCCGGCATCTTGCCGAGCGCCTCCAAGTCCCCCTGCACCCATAGCTCCTTCCAGCTGCCGTACAGCGAATCCTTCTCCGCCATACCGAGGACCCGCCCTTCATCGACCAGAATGATATAGTCAGCCAACCTCTTGACCTCATCCACAATATGCGTCGATAACACAATCGTAACATCCTCGTTCTCCATGCATGCCTGCAGTTCATCGATTAAATCGCCCCAGGCGAACGGATCGAGCCCCGAAGATGGCTCATCCAGCAGCAGAAGCTTCGGCCGGGCTGCCAGCACAGCGGCGATCTCGAACTTACGCCTCTCGCCCTTGGACATCCTGTTCAATCGTTCATTACGCGGTACGCGGAACCGTTGCATCAGTTCATCAAATCGCACCCCATCCCAGCTTGGATACCAGTATGAACGGAACTCTGCTACCGCATCCGCCGTGAGATGGCTTTCCTCTGCGATCGAAACTTCCGGAACATAGCCGATCTTCTGTCTTAATGTTAGCGGCATTTCGCCGTTGAACGTCTCCCCATACCAGTGGATCGACCCTTGGTCCGGCCTGATCGTCTGCAGCATCATATTCATCATTGTGCTCTTGCCAGATCCATTGGAACCAACCAGCGCAACAATATAACCCCGTGGAATATTTAGATTGATCGGCCCGATCGAATGCCTGCGTCTCTCTTTGATTGCGCCTCTAAATTCAATCGCCATACTCTCTGTCACTCCCTATCCCTCCTGCCATCTTTATGATATTTTTGCTTCAATATCTTTAGAAACAATTGTCTCAGTTCTTCCTCTCCATACTGCACAGATATCCCTGTATCCACCGCCGTCTCGACGGCTTCCTGGACCACGGACTTCCGGTATGCATCCCGTTCCCCCGTCCCGACCTTAGCTACAAAGGTCCCCGTCCCTTGCTTCGTCCTAAGCAGGCCTTCATTCTCTAAATCCTGATACACCCGTCTGATCGTGATAACACTGCAGCTAAGACTCGCAGCCAATTCGCGAATGGATGGCAGCAACGTTCCTTCTTCAATCTGCCCGCTGACAATCAATGATTTAAGCTGCGTCTCAATTTGGTAATACAAAGGCTCTGCGCTTTGCTCATCAATTTGAATCGGAATCCACACCTTTCCTTTCACCTCCGGTCTCTATTTGTCGGCTGCCCATCTATTAGATCAAATCCCGCTTATTCAGCTTCCGCATGGTCTGGATACCCATCCAATATGCCCCTAGGGCGCCGATCAGGAGAGACCCCCACATTAGAGGTGATAACAGAGCATAGCGAGCAGAAATATCTATCGTATATTTCAGCAAATTGCCATGAAAAAGGTTAATAACAACTGAGACCACGACCATGCTCAACATCAACACGCAACTTAACCAAAAGTAAATTCTGCCTCTATTCAAAAATTCCATATAGATATACAGCCCGTTTATAAACAGAGCATATCCAATCCAAGTCAGGGCAAAAGAAATGTATTGAATGGGACTAAGACTTGTCTCTAATCCACCTAGCCAAAAAATAAAGACTATCGCTCCAAAGAAAAGGATCCCGTTAAACAGAATTGCTACCACGAGCTGAATGTACCGACTCTTCATAATTGTCCTCACAGGAATCGGAAGAGTGTGATAATACCACAGCATTTGAGTGTAGGAATCTTCCTTCAAGTAACTGAAGGATCTGCGCGAGAAGTAAAATCCGATCATTGGGATAAACACCAGCATTAAGCAATCTGCTAATGGACGAAACGCATCATCAAACTTAACAACGGAATAGAGCATAGTGCTGAACATTCCGCCGAAATATAGCATGAACAGAACATTCCAGATCAGGTAAAATCGGTCTGAACATACGTCCTTTTTGAAAATGATCCAAGCATCCTTCCAGCCTTCCAACTTCATCATCCTTCCTCGTCTCTCCCTATGTAAATAAACACTGACATTCACTGTGCTTACTGTTTATATCTTTATACACAGTATATACTGTGCTTATTCTGCACGTCAATATAAAAAATCCATTTTTTCAACTCATTGTCTAAGTAAATTGGGATGATTAATACTTGACTTTTGCGAACAAATGTTCTAAATTGAGTTATTATCGTTACTGGGGGAATATAAATGAGCGAAATGGCCCGCACGCCACAACCACCGTATTATGCAGTAATTTTCACTTCTGAACGAACAGAGGGAGACCGCGGTTATGCCGAAATGGCAGAGGAGATGGCTCGACTTGCATCCATCCAGCCCGGATTTCTGGGAGTGGAAAGCGCACGAGAGGGGCTAGGGATTACAGTGTCATATTGGGAAACTCTTGAAGCTATACAAAATTGGAAACAAAATGAGAGGCATCTTATTGCACAAAGTAAAGGGAAGTCAGAATGGTATCTCAAATACAAGACGAGAATTTGTAAGGTCGAACGAGATTACGAATATAAGCAATAGAACTCAAAAAGCCAACCATCATTTGGGTTGGCTTTTTGTATGCGCGGTTTCGCCGCATTTTAGCTATAGGCAGCAGCATTTAACTGCTAGATCAGGCGCCCAGTATTACTTCCCATACCGGCTTCGTGTGTCCGCCAGGATACATCAGATACAATAGTACATATACAGCAACACCGGTAATCGCCGTAAAGAACCAGATCACCGACGTTGTGCGTCCCCACTTACGGTGCTTAGCGTATTTCGCCTTGAATCCGAGTACTAACGTCGTAATTCCAAATACCGCCGCTACAGTTGCGAGAACAATGTGGAAGATCAAGAAGATGTGATAATATACCTTCAGATTATCCGGTCCTCCCCATGCGGTATTGCCGACAAACACCGTCCTGGACGTATAAATAATGAAAAATAGCAAGGCCGCAACCGCAGCCGCGATCATCGTCTTCTTATGCGCCTCGCGCTTCCCTTTAATAATCAGCGCCCATCCGATTGCAACCAGTATTGCACTAATTACGATGAACGCTGTACTGATCGTCGGAAATAATGTATAAATGTCCATGATCATCCTCCTGCTTGTTATATTTGTTTCAGCTCGCTTGAGGGAGCGTATTCTTCTGGCACAGGCACAATCTCTTCATCATCTTCACTGCGGTTCTCCTGCCTGTACCAATGAAAGAACACGTAGGCAAGCATCGAGGCAAAGATAATCTCCTGAATGAACTTCATCAGAATCCCACCTACCTGCTGATCGACAACGGGTTCCAGATAGCCAAAGAATTGCGGGCCGCCGAACTGGCTTAGCAGCATCGTCGTATCGCCAGGAATGCAATAGCCCATCGCCTTGGACCAGACGACCGGATCACTGTAAGTCGCATACAGAGGGTCTGTCGCAAAAATAATTAATCCGCACGCCGGAGTCAGGAGTACCATATTGAGAAAAATAAAGCCGATCTTCTTGACTCCCTTCCCCGCAGCCATATCCGGCAGTGGATCCACTAAGGTCCACCACATCAGCACTGACGCAATGAACAACACAACATAGTACAGCCGGTGCACTCCAAAATGAAGCATCACATAATCGTGAATCACGGGGATGTGATAGAAAGAGAATAGCCCATTAAATACAATCGCTGCAACGACCGGATGGGTGAAGAATTTCAGCGTACGCAGCGGGCTCCTTCTGAGCAAAGATACGATTCCACGCCATACCCAGACAGGGATACCAAGCATTAGAAGCGGCGGAGCCAGCAAATACGAAAGTGCCATGCTAATCATATGGAAGCTGAACATGATATGGCCGAGCAATTCCACCGGACCACCCTGAGCCATGTATAGCAAGGCCAGTCCAAGCAAGAATAGCAGCCTCCTGTTCAGAGATACCTTCTCCCCTTGGCCGTATTTCTCGCTAAGCGGTCCAATCAATACGAAGTATCCCGCCGTAATCAGCAGGACAAGCGCTAATACAATTGGACTCCATACCTGTGTAAATGTAAAATATTCTAATCCGAGCACACGAACCCCTCCTTCCTGGAGACCTCGATTCTGTCGATATGATGAACATTTGCACCCTTGTGCCTATCTGCAAAATTTCCACTAATACAAGTAAAAACGGTTCTCCCCCTGCCAGATGGGCGATATCCGTTTCCATTCACTATGTATGACATAAATCATACTCCCTCTATATTTATACATAAAAAGAGGGCTTGGAATCAAGCCCTCCTCATATCTATTACCACCACATCCAGTATAACGCGGCGATAATCGCCAAGCCAGCAACGAAGAATCCACCGGCCATAAACAGAATTGGAATCATATGCCCTTTGTCCTTCAGATGCATCCAGTAGCCCAGTTGTACGAGCACCTGAAGCACAGCCATCACAAGCAAGAGCAGAACGGTAAAGGCCGTATTGACTCCACCTGCTGCAACGGAAGCGAAAGCGATCAAGGTTAGAACGATGGAGAATATAAACGCAATGACATGCTTCTGCGGTCCTTCCTGGCGATGCCGATGCTTAATCGTTGTGCCGCCATTCGAATCGTGATTTGTCATGCTAACCTACCACCTTTCCAAGCAGGTATACTACGGTGAAGATAAATACCCATACGACGTCGATAAAGTGCCAATACATCGCCGACACATAAACTTTCGGAGCAGTTACCACGGTCAATCCCTTCTTGTATAGCTGGCCGATGATGACTGAAATCCATAAAATCCCGAACAAGACGTGCGCGCCGTGGAATCCGACTAGAGTATAGAAGGCAGAACTAAACGCGCTTGTCGTCATGCTATATCCTTCATGCATGTATTCCGTAAATTCATAGATTTCCAGCACCAGGAACGCCAGGCCAAGCAATACAGTAATACCCAGCCACTTCGCCAATGAACTGCGATTGCCACGGTGCAGCGCCTGAACTGCGAATACGCTAGTCAAGCTGCTTACTAACAGGATGAAGGTCGCCGCTGCTGTGATCGGCAGACTGAACAATTCACTAGCAGACGGACCGTCTGCCACTTGATTTCTAAGTGTTAAGAAGGTTGCGAACAGCGTGCCGAACAATACAGCCTCCCCACCAAGGAAGAGCCAGAAGCCGAGCACTTTATTGCGACCTTCCAGCGTAGCTTTCTCTGGTTCATGGGGAAGGACGTTCGTCGCTTGCTCTGCGTGAGGTGTCGTCATGCTTTTACCCCCTTCTCATTCAATTCAGACGGTTCGATATGCCAGCCATGATCGTCATACAGCGAGCGGACCAGCATACTTCCAAATGTAATCGCCAGGCCGATACCTGTAACGATATAGTTGCTAAAGATGAAGTTCATGAAGCTGTTGCCGAAGTCATCGCTCGTGAACATAAATCCAAGGCCAGCGATGAATAGACCCACTGACATAATAAACGGAAGAATCGTCGGCGACGGCATGTGGATCGAACCGACCGGTTCAGCCGGAGTCATCTCCTTATTGCCTGCCATCTTCTCTTTCCAAAATGCATCAAGTCCACGAACAAGCGGGATTTGCTTGAAGTTGTACTCTGGAGGTGGGGAAGGCATTGTCCATTCCAGTGTACGTCCATCTTCCCAAGGATCATTCGAGGCATTTCTTGGCTTAGCAGCAGTAATTCCGATATTGATCAGGAATACGATTACCCCAACCCCCATCAAGAATGCGCCAATCGTACTGATCAGGTTCATGAGATCAAAGCCTTGGTTCGGCAAATATGTAAATACACGACGCTGCATACCGATCAACCCAAGGAAATGCTGTACGAAGAAGGTCATATGGAAGCCGATAATGAATGTCCAGAATTCCAGCTTGCCCAGCTTCTCGCTAAGCATCCGGCCGAACATCTTAGGCCACCAATAGTGAAGACCCGCGAATAAACCCAGTACGAGACCACCTACGATTACGTAGTGGAAGTGTGCAACGACAAAGTAAGTATCATGATATTGATAGTCCGCCGGAGCCGAAGCCAACATCACGCCGGTAACTCCCCCCATAACGAAGGTCGGGATGAAGCCAACAGCGAACAGATTTGGTGTCGTAAAACGGATTTGACCGCCCCACATCGTGAATAGCCAATTGAAAATCTTGATTCCCGTCGGAACCGCGATCAACATCGTCGCGATGGAGAACAATGCGTTGGCCACTGGGCCAAGTCCGGTCGTGAACATATGGTGAGCCCAGACCATGAAGCCGAGGAAGGCGATCAGGATCGTAGCGAACACCATCGAGCTGTAACCGAACAGACGCTTGCGCGAGAATGTGCTTACCACCTCGGATATCATACCGAAGGCCGGAAGAATTAGAATATATACTTCAGGGTGTCCGAAGATCCAGAAGATATGCTGCCAGAGTACTGGGTTGCCCCCAGCGCTGACATTGAAGAAATTCGCTCCCAGAATTCGATCGAACGTTAACAGTACAAGACCAACCGTAACGGCCGGGAATGCGAACAGAATCATTGCCGAAGTGACGAACGACGTCCACGTGAACATCGGCATCCGCATATATGACATGCCTGGCGCACGCATGGTAATGATCGTAGCCAGGAAGTTGATACCCCCGATCAATGTACCCAGACCAGCAATCTGCAGGCCGATCGTATAGAAATCGACGCCATGCGTCAAGCTGTATTCGGTCGATGACAGCGGAGTATAAGCCGTCCAGCCCGCATCAGGAGCCCCTCCTATAAACCAGCTGAGATTAAGCAGCAAGCCGCCGAACAGGAACGTCCAGAAGCCAAGCGAATTCAAGAACGGGAACGCTACGTCACGTGCGCCGATCTGCAGCGGAATCACCGCGTTCATCAGTGCGAAAATGACAGGCATTACCCCGAGGAAAATCATCGTCGTGCCGTGCATCGTAATCAATTCATTGAACTGCTGCGCCGTTACGAAATCATTCATCGGTTTCGCCAGCTGAACGCGAATCAACAGCGCTTCAATCCCGCCGATACCAAAGAACAGAGCACCAGCGACCAAATACAGAATAGCGATCTTCTTGTGATCGACTGTAGTCAGCCAGTCCATCAATCCCTTGTGCCGCTTAACAGTATGAGCGTGAGCCAAGGTTTGTACCCCCTTTAAGTTCCTTTGCCTTAGAATTGCCGTTCATGCCAGAAGTGGCATCGGATCAGTAAGATAATTTATAGTCAGCTAGGTACTGGGCGATCGCTTCGATCTGATCATCCGTCAGCCCTAAATCTTTAGGTGCCGGCATTTTATTGCCTGGCTTCACCGCTTGTGGATCCTCCAGCCATTCGACCAAATTATCCTTGACCGGTTTGCGGTCCCCCGGTTTACCCGAGGCCCCTTCATTCAGCAATATACTAGCCACGCTCTCCCTGCTGCCGATACCCGTTAAGTTCGGTGCCGCCGGCCCTCCTTGATCGCCAACCGCATGACAGGTCAAACATTGACTCTTGAACACTTCTGCAACAGCCGGATCCTCCGGCAGCACGGCAGGAGCCTTCATCGCTTCGATCCACTTCTTGAACGATTCGTCGCTAACCGCTTTCACCTTGAACTCCATAAAAGCGTGGGATGGACCGCAGAGTTCGGCGCATTTTCCGAGATACACGCCTTCCTTAGAGGCTTCCAACCAGGCTTTGTTAACCGTTCCGTCTGTATTGGTATCCGTCTTGCCCGCCAGAGATGGGACCCAGAAGGAGTGCAGTACATCAGCCGTGCGCAGTTGCAAAGCAATCTTCTTGCCAGTCGGAATAATCAGATCCTGTGCCGTCGTCACACCATAATCCGGATAGGAGAATTCCCACCAGAATAGATGCGATGTCACATTGACCTTAACTGCATTCTTATCCTTAGAATAATCTTCGCCAAAGGCAAAGACCTTCTGAACCGTAGGCACCGCCAGGATCAATACAAGCACCAAAGGGATGGCCGTCCACAGAACCTCCAGCTTAAAGCTCCCTTCTACCTGCTTAGGTACTTCATTCTGTCCCGGCTTACGACGGAATCGAATCAGAACATAGGCGGCTATTCCGAACACGACGATCATAACCCCGACCATGATGGAAATCGCCAGCTTAATCAGCCCGAACTGTCCTTCCGCTACAGGCCCCTGCGGTCTAAGCGCAGACAAGTCCTCGCGTCCGCACGCGGAGAGCAGGAGCGAAATGCCGAGGAACAGGGGGACAAGCCGTTTAAAAGCCTTTCCAGGTTTCATCATTTTGATCTACCCCACTTTACGTTTTCTCCCGATATGTACGAGTACAAAGATGTTGCATTTCCAGTAAACAAGACACGACTTTTAGCACAATAGATGCACTCTTGTCAATTATAACAATCACCTATTAAATATATGATTGAACCCATCTTTTGTCAATGAATCATAGTCAGTTCACAAAATGTTCAAATATCCGGAAAAGTGCATTGTATCAATGTTTGTCAACGTTTCCAAACCAAAAAACAGGCCCTAAAGGCCTGTCTATTTGATCCCAACTCGCGCTCCATTCCAGCGTTTGACGCAATTCTGCCATTTTTGACATTTCGTTTAACATTATTTGAACATTGTATTAAAAAAGAGAGCTGAGCTCTCTTTTCCTCAAATTTATTTTGTTAAAATGACCGGTCCATCTTCCAGAACTGCCAAAGTATGCTCAAAATGTGCACCTAGAGTTCCATCCGCTGACCGGATCGTCCAGCCGTCATTATCCCACAGTACCGCTCCTGTATCTCCAAGCGTAAAGATCGGCTCGATTGTGAATACCATCCCGGCCTTAATAATCATGCCGCTATGCGCACGTCCAAAGTTCGGCACGTCTGGTGCTTCATGCATCTTCCGTCCAATCCCATGGCCGATCAGTGCCTTCACTATCCCCATATTCGCTTCTTCCGCACAGCGTCCAACCGCATAGCCGATATCTCCGATACGATTCCCTGGCACGGCCTGGGCAATTCCGGCATAGAGAGCCTGCTCGGTGACTTCCATCAGTCGCTTGGCCTCGCTGCTAATCTTGCTAACTGGGTAGGTCCAGGCCGAATCGGCCAGCCAACCCTTCTTGTTCACGACGAGGTCGATCGTCACGATGTCCCCTTCGCGCAGCTCCTTGTTGTTCGGGAAGCCGTGGCATACCACTTCATTAACCGATGCACAGGTGGCAAAAGGGAATCCCCGATAGCCCTTCTGCTCCGGAGTAGCCCCCCTATCGGCCAAATATTTCTCCACAAAAGCATCAATCTCCAATGTTGTAATTCCGGGAGCAATGAATTCAGAAATTCTTTTATGACAATCAGCCAGAATCTCTCCTGCTTCCTTGATCCTTGCAATTTCCTCCTTCGATTTCAAGCCCACCTTCACGTCAAGGCACTTCCTTTCTGCCAAATAAATTATTGAGTATTTGCATAGAAGCTCGAGGCTCTATACTTGTTATTGTATTTATATGTTTCGGAACAGAAGAAAAAAACGTCCCGGCTATTATCCGCCAGGACGATTATATTCAGGAGTTCCTGATTAAACACGTTATAGTCCTTCCTGATATGTAATATCAGGAAACCGACGAATCCAATTTATCCAACTCATTCTCAACAATAAGAGTTAGTTCTTCCTCATAGCCCCCCATTATCCGATACTTCCTGACATATTCCTTCACGAACTTCTTCGGATCCTTCGGCTTGAATATCCGGGTCATCTCCCGCAAGCTTTCCTTCACTTCATTATGACCTTTTGTAGCCATACTAATTCCCTCCCAGAACGCTTGAAATAAATGCCCCGATCATGAGAACTCTAAAAGCACGGTTGTAAAATCATGAAGTTATAAAGATTCTTTGCTCCCACCTTTTCGTAAGACACTATGATTAGTGTGCCCCAATGAGACTCTCGTTAGATCAAGAACAGTGGAAAAAGCGTCTTGCAGTATACGTCAGTATCAACGCGGTGCAATGATTTGGAAAAAACCTCCTATCTATTCTATTGTAACATATTCAGCTTCATGTTTCAGCTTTCTTCCTAATACCTATTTTTAGTGTAAGTTCAAAAATTTCGGTTTCAGCACGAAGGCCGGTGCATCCAGGTGCACTCCTTCATAACGTCCCAGTTAAATACAGCTAGGGCATTCTCTTTTTTGTGGATCACTCATTTATTTTACAATTATAGGTTAATATAAAGTAAGCCCCTTGTTAAGATATACTCAGGCCCGGCATATTATTAGTGCGTGTTCAAAAAGGCCTGTCTTCAGCACAACAACCTCTATTAACATGCCAATCTTGGATCGGAGGAAACTAACCCATGAGCTCAAGAATGCCTAGAATCATCATTCTCTTTGCCAGCTATGGCGACGGGCATTATCGCGCCTCTCAAGCAATTGAGGCCTGCTTGCAGGCCAAGGGGATCAGCGAGGTCATCCTGCTGGATCTGATGGCCAAGTCCCACCCCTTGTTGAATGAGTTCACCAAATTCGTCTATATGCACAGCTATAAGTCATTATCCTCTGTATATGGCTGGCTGTATAACTCCACCAAGGAATTGCAGCCCGGAGACCCGCTCCATTCCTTACTCCACTCCTTGGGAATCCGCAAGCTGCACCAGATCATCGAACAATTTGAACCTGATATCGTTATCCATACCTTCCCTCAGCTTACTATGCCTAGACTGCTCAAGAAGACCGGAAAATCTATCCCGCTAATCAACATTATTACCGATTTCGACCTGCACGGCCGCTGGATTCATCCCGATGTCGATCGTTACTACGTAGCTACAGACGATCTGAAGCTGCAGATCGAATCCCGTGGCATTCCCGCTGAACATATCCAGGTGACGGGCATCCCGATCCGTTCCAGCTTCTCCGAGGACATGCAGCATTCATCGCTTCCGGGTTTATTTGACACCGCCCACACCACGGAAGATACAGGTTATCTCAATTCCGGTAAAAAAACCGTTCTGCTTATGGCCGGCGCTTACGGGGTTATGCAGGATATTCTTAATATCTGCGAACGGCTCCTCCATGAAGAGAACATTCAGGTTATCGTGGTATGTGGTCGCAATACGGGTTTGAATAACGGGCTTAGAGCAGCTATGGGCCGTCATCCAGATTTATATATATATGGCTATGTCACTCATGTCGCCACACTGATGAGAGCAAGCGACTGTATCGTGACCAAGCCTGGAGGTTTGACGCTTGCCGAAGCGTTGGAATGCTGCCTGCCGATGTTTCTGTACCGCCCGGTGCCCGGTCAGGAGCTCAACAACGCCAAGTATCTTCAAGAGAAAGGGATTGCGTGCATTACGAACAGTCACAGACAACTCACTGAAAAGATTCTCTCCCTGCTGCATGATGAGGATCAGCTGTCTCTTGTCCGACGTAAAATAAATGAGCTCCGCAAGCCAAAGGCTGCAGAGCTCATCGTAGACGATATATTAAATTTCTGGCACGAGATAACCACCCGTCAGGGGGAATACTCTGTCATTTTGTAGTCGCTCGTCCGAATCAAGGTTCTGTCCACCCAAGGCTCGTCATACATTTTATTGAGACAGGGACAGTCAGGTCGAGAATGATTCCGAAGCATTTTACGATCAGCGCCTCACTTCCCTGCAAGCTCTTGGGAAGGAAGGTGCTTTTCTATGTCCCCGTTCAAATCATCTACCGGACTTTACGAGAACATAGCCGGGTTTCTCTGTTATTTATTCGCTTTTGTCGGCGGCGTTGTATTTCTCGTCATCGAGCGTAGAAGCAGATTCGTGCTCTTCCACGCGCTGCAATCGGTTATGCTCTTCGCAGGAATCATGATTGCCCATGCCGTAACCGGATTTATCCCATTTATCGGACTAGTCGTAAATATGCTTCTGACACTACTCGGCGTCTTTCTGTGGATCATCCTGATGTTCACTGCTCTGCAAGGAAAATGGCTTAAGCTCCCCTGGATCGGCGAGCTCGCAGAGCGCCAGCTGAACCGGATGTAGAACCCGCCTGTTCTCTCATAGCTATATTGATTAGGTGGTTAAGCCTGTAACTAGTTAGTCTCTGCTTCTGTCTCGCTAGCGGCTGTCTTCGGTCTATGTCCGTTCAGCCCATTAAAGAGCAAATTCATAATAATCGCTGTCACACTACCAGCAACAATACCGTTATCAACCAGAATACGCAGCCAAGCTGGAAGACTCTCAAAAAGACCAGGTACTACGCTGACACCAAGGCCCATGCCTACCGAGCATGCGATGATCAGCAAGTTCTCATGCCGATTCAGATCAACTTGATCACCCAGCATGCGGATACCCGAGGAGAGCACCATGCCGAACAGGGCGATCATTGCTCCACCCAGTACCGAACTCGGTACAAGCTGCGTTAGAGCCGCGATCTTCGGCACGAAGCCGAGTAGAATCAGAAGGCCTCCGGCTACCACAATGACATCACGCGTCTTAACTCGGCTCATCTGGATCAGGCCAACGTTCTGCGAATAGGTGGTATACGGGAAGGAATTAAATATACCACCAAGCATAATCGCTAAGCCTTCTGCGCGGTAGCCTTTGGTCAGATCCTCGGATTTGATGTCCTTGTCCACGATTTTGCCCAAAGCCATGAACACCCCTGTTGATTCAGCAACACTGACGATGGATACCAGGATCATGGTAAGAATGGCCGAGACATGGAAAGTTGGACGCCCAAAATAGAAAGGCTGTACCATATGGAACCAGCTTGCTTCTTTAAGCGGTGTATAATCGACCGCTCCGAACAATCCAGCGATTATGGTACCGGCAATCAAGCCGACCAATACGGAGATGGAACGCAGGAAACCTGTTGTAAATCGATTCAGCAGAATAATAAAGATAAATACTCCGAAACCGAGGCCCAGGTTAAGTGGACTACCGAAATCGGGGCTTGCCGCATTTCCCCCACCCAGGTCGGTAAGAGCAACCGGTATCAAGGTGACTCCGATAATGGTCACAACCGACCCGGTTACGACCGGAGGGAAGAACGCAATCAGCTTGCCGAATAAGCCGGAGAATAGGAATATGAATAGGCCTGAGGCAATGATCGCGCCATAGATAGCCGATACGCCCAAGCCATCACTTTGCCCGATCGCGATCATCGGCGACACAGCCTGAAAAGCACAACCGAGCATTACTGGTAATCCAATGCCAAAGAAGCGATTGCCCCATACCTGCAGCAATGTCGCTACACCACAAGCCAGCAAATCAATACAAATCAGGTAAGTTAATTGTTCATGACTAAATTCCAGGGCCCCGCCTACAATTAACGGTACGAGAACCGCTCCAGCGTACATAGCCAATACATGCTGAATCCCCAAAGAAAACGTCTTGAAAGGATGTCTGTTCCTTTGAAAAATGCGTTCGTGGTGTTCCATGATTTTAACTAGTTCCTCCCCAGGCTCAACTTATAGAAGTAGTTCAAAAAGTCCGTTTTTGATAACGAATAAATTCTATATCTAACACGAAGTGAATCAAGAAGTAATTCGGCATCGAATCTTGAATTCACCGGGGCCTTCTCGGTGCTGAAAACCAAACTTTTTGAATACTCATTTGTATTTGTAGGTATATATAATCGCTGCTTCTTATCAGACAGCAGAACTAGTCCTTAGACGAAAGTTACCGTTCCGTTGTCAAGCGAAGCAATACGCACCAACGAATCAACACGATATCCTGCTTCCTCAAGCAATCTAGCCCCTGGCTGGAATGACTTCTCAATGACAATGCCGATGCCAACTACACTGGCTCCCGCCTGCTCAACAACACGCGCCAAGCCGAAAGCAGCCTCACCGTTAGCAAGGAAATCGTCGATGATGAGCACACGGTCATCCTTGTTCAGGAATTTCTTAGATACCGTGATCTCATTCGTCTCACGCTTCGTGAAGGAATATACTTTCTCCACCAGAATATCGTCTCTAAGTGTCAGCGATTTATGCTTGCGAGCGAAGATCATCGGAACATCCAGTTCCAGCGCCGTCATAATGGCCGGAGCAATGCCTGATGATTCGATCGTAAGCACCTTCGTAATCTTCTCCCCCGCATATAGACGGGCAAATTCCGCGCCAACCTCTCTCATCAACACCGGGTCCATCTGGTGGTTCAAGAAGGAGTCTACCTTCAACACCTGATCACTCAATACGATTCCTTCGGTCATCACTTTTTCTTTTAGCAGCTTCATAGAACTTATCCCCCTTATAAGTGTTAAATAACTTGCGATGTAGAATTTCATCAACATAGCTAGATTGCCGATAAATTCTATATCAATAAATAAAAAGAGAGCTCACTCCCCAACAGGAAAATGAACCCACTAAGAAAACGCCCTGACACCGAAAAGAATTTTGTCTGAGCCTCGCTCTCTGACAAAATCCGGTATAGAGCCCTTCTCCCGTAGTCCGATCATTTCCGGTGATCAGGTAGAGACATGCAGGCCGATCCCTGCACATATACGAGAAAATCTATGAAAAAACGACATTATACACAATGTTTGAAGTATAACGCAAACTATGCGAGGAAATAAAGAGGTATTTCGTGCCTTTCGTGAATCTTTTTCAAATTTCTGCAATTTTCACGTTGATTTTCAATTCGTCAGGCATTCCCGTTCAAAAAGTTTGGTTATCCGCACCGAAGCTTACGCTTCTGATGTGCGTCTTTTCAAAACGCTTCAGTTGGATGAAGCGGACTTTTTGAACTTCTTCTTAAATAGGTCTGAAATCTTGCGGCATCAGATTACTAAGCAAACTTCTAAGCTCGCTATCCTCTTTATAGGTCTTCTCTCCTGTATCCAACTCACGCACCCGAATCCAATCATAATCGCTGCTGGACTCGGTCGGAACAAATATCATTTTATCGCGGTCATCCATCTTAAGCTTGTACCCCATATCCTCAAACATCTGCAGCAGATCTCTCTCCGTAGGAATCTTTCTATCTTCCTGAAGGAAAATCAATCCTCTCAGAGGCTTAATGCCATCCTTGTGATGTACGTCAAAATGAACAATGCATTCCATGAAACTCATCTCCCTAATTTACTCTTGTTTTTCAGCATTCCCTTGTCCATCAGGCGCCATTCACTCATAGAAAAAGGCACGAGGTATGGCCAGGGTTTCCCGACCATTCCGTGCCCTAAGGAAAAACCTTTGCCTTACTACTTACTACGTGGGATTCACCTACTCGCAAGGCATTATTTATTACAACTTAGTGACATTCCTTGCTTCCTTGATTTAAATTTGTTCTGATCTGCAATGCGGACACCACTTCGTTCCTTTGACAAGCACCGAAGAGCATATTTGACACTTTACCGACTGCACCTCTGGATCGGAATCGGATTTCTTCGAGTAGATCTCAGCAGAAGCTGATTTGTCTGGAATGGACGAGTCTGTATAGCTCTTATCGGCATACGAATTATCCTCATCCGGTTTACCAACGTTCTCCTTCCAGGTACGAATCCGGCGATCCAATTCTTCCTGACGCTCCCGTTCGCGCTCCAGCTGCTGCTTGTGGCGCTCATCGAGCTCATCGCTATCTTTTTCCTGCTCAAGAACGGACTTCAAAGGCGAGTCCTCGAGCATCTGCGGCGTATAGATCATCGTCTCATCCGAGACCGCGCTCTCCTCAGCTTGAAGATCCTTCAGTCCACCTGTGGAGCGATCCGCAATCTGGCTGCTCTTCTCTAGCTTGCTCCCGCAATAAGGGCAGAACAGCGCATCTTGAGCGATGCTTTTGCCACACGAACTGCATAGCCGTTCATTCTTCAGCTCAGCGATCTTGAGACGGATTTCGTCCCGTTCTTCAACTAGCAGCTCGCAAGTCTTAGCCAATTCCAGCATCTCTTTCTCAGCCGCTGACATATCCTTAAGACGATATCCTTCGTAGAAGACCTCACCCATTTTTTGATAATACAGTCCCATTTCACGTTCAATATTTGAAATTTGTGTATTCAAACGTCCGATCTCTACAACATTTTGTGCCCGATCGGACATCTTCCCAGCACTATCCTTTATTTTCCTGAAGAAATTCATAATTTCATTCCCTCCCTACACTACTTTCAGAAGCACTAAGCTGCCCATTAATTATGAAAACATCATAACAGATTTTTCTCCGCTGTGAAAACTGTACCTAAGTCTTGTTTTGATTTTGACAAGTTATTCAAGTTACAATAAAAGTAAGTCTGGGCTACATGTGTCATTGTTCCAGCACCAAGTCAATACAATCGATATATTATAGATAAGCCTGACTTAAAGAGGTTGTTCAAAAAGTCCTCTTTTGATAAGACGCTCCTCATGCCCTAGCTTCATTCAACTGAAGCGTTTTGAAAAAACGCACATCGGATGCATAAGCTTCGGTGCTGAAAACCGACCTTTTTGAACACGAACTTAAGAAAGAACGAGGAATAAGCAAGAGAATTCAAAAATATAGGAGTAGATTACCCTGAACAAGCCTAACAGTAAAGATAATCAAAGTGTCCTGCAGAAGTTTAACCTGAAGGAATTGTATTGGGAAATCGACGAGAATGATCTGCGTAAATTCGAGGAATGGAAGAAGCTCCCTATACTTTATCAGCTTGCACTAGATGAATTGAAGAACAAGATCAAGCTTATTCAGACCGAATGGAAAATCGAGAACGGATACAGCCCGATCGAGCATATAAAAACACGTATTAAAGAGCCTAAGAGCATCATGAACAAGCTGCAGCGCAAAGGATATGACATTACAGTCGACAACATCGTGAACCAAATTCATGATATTGCTGGCATGCGTATCGTCTTCTCCTTCGTCCAGGACATTTACAGTCTGCTGGAGCACCTCAAGCAAAGGGAAGATATATCGATTCTGGAGATTAAAGATTATATTGAACATCCTAAACCAAATGGCTACCAGAGCCTGCATCTGATCGTGGCCGTACCGCTTACTCTCCTGGAGGGACAGCGCTGGATGAAGGTCGAGATTCAGATGCGTACGCTCGCTATGGATTTCTGGGCCAGCATGGAGCATATTCTCTACTACAAATATGAGAAGCAGGTTCCTTATCATGTTGTAGAAGAGCTTACTGAGGCAGCCAAAGCCGCTGACGCCCTAGACAAGAAAATGTGCGGACTGCGCAAAGAAATCATGGGCAGCTCCAGCTCCGAACCGGATCATTCGAATCACCCTAAGCTTCTGACATAAGATTCAAAAACCATTTCGTTAGCTCGGCATAGACAAAAACAGCTGCAAGGGGCATACATGCTCCCTGCAGCTGTTTTGCGCATTAAGATCCTACGGCAGTCTTTACGACTTGCTGGCCCGAAGCGGCTTGGCAAGCCGCTCCGCATTCTTTCTCGCTTGTTCAATCACAAGTGATAAGCCCTCAGCGACACCCGGCACGCCGGGAAGAAGCTGTACCCAGGGCTGTACAGCGGTATCCAGCGAAGACACCTGCATAGGGGTCAAGCTAATCTCCACATCATGAAGCTCAGGTCCAGGCTGATGCAGATGGCCGTTATGAGCCATCTCCGCCAACCATTCTGCAAGATTCGCTTCGCCTTCCTTATTTCGATATGCAGGTGTATCCAGACGGGCTACAAAACGCTTCAGTTCCGCCTCAGCATCCCTAACCTTCAAATTGCTTGCCCAGCGATCCAGCACAGCATCCAACAAAGATTCTACCGTCCAGCCAAGCCGAGCTAACCTATCTGTCGCCGAAGCGGCCCTCCAGGAGCCCTCTGCGGCCTTCAAGGCTTCCTGAATATGATTACAGCCCATTCGTCCACAAGAGCATTTAGACCTGCTTACAATCGCGCTCAATGGACGGTGAGGTTCTCTCTCCTCCGAATAAGGCATACGGAGCAGATCGGAGATGACATCCGCCCCTTGCTCTCCGAGAGCAGCAAGCTGAAGCGAATCCCGCTGCAAGTGTTCAATCAGCCGGCTGCTAGCCTCTTCAATTGGCTCTCGAGGCAGTTGGACTACCCATTGGTTCGATATGGGTTCTTGGACTAGAAATGTCACCCTCAAGCCTGCGGCGGTCCATTGCAATTCTATATTTTCATCTCTAATGCTCGCTATACTCTTCTTCATCACGGGTTCCCCCATTACGACCAGCCCTGCAAGGCGATCAGATTTTGCAGCTCCTCATTCGACATTTCCGTTAACCAATGCTCGCCGGAGCCAACAACCTGCTCCGAGAGGGCCTTCTTTCGCTCGATCAGTTCATCGATTCTCTCTTCCAGCGTCCCTTGGCATATCAGCTTATGAACCTCTACATTCTTCTGCTGGCCAATACGGAATACGCGATCAGTCGCCTGATTCTCAACAGCAGGATTCCACCATCGATCATAGTGGATGACATGATTGGCACGCGTTAGATTGAGGCCGACCCCACCCGCCTTCAGCGATAATACGAACAACGAGGAGCCCTGCCCTTCCTGAAATTCAAGCACCATTTGATCGCGATCCTGCTTGGCAACAGCACCATGCAGGAAGAACGGCATTTCACCATATCTCGCCAGCAACTGCTCCTGCAACAGATTACCCATTTGTACATATTGCGTGAAAATCAGGGCGGACTCTTTATTGTCCAGAATGAGATCAAGCAGCTCGAACAGTCGATCCAGCTTCCCAGATCGTTCTCCACTGGTCGCCGCTCCCCTGATGCGGCCCCCAGCCAGATGCGGATGATCGCATATTTGTTTCAGCTGTGTCAACGATGAGAGTACAATCCCCTTCCGAGCGATCCCTTCGCTGCCGGAGATCCGCTCCATCAAGCCATCGGTGACCGCTTGATATAATCTGGCCTGTTCCGCGGTCAGACTGCAATACGATTTCAACTCAATCTTCTCCGGCAGATCCTTGCGGATATCCGGGTCGCTCTTGAGACGGCGCAGCAGGAAGGGAGCAATCAGCTTCCGAAGTTTGACCAGTTCGGCATTCTGTCGCTCTCCATTCCCCGTGAAGCGGGAGCGGAACGAGGCATTCGAGCCGAGATATCCCGGATTTAAAAACTGAAAGATCGACCATAACTCACTCAGACGATTCTCCACTGGAGTCCCGGTCATAGCGATCTTATGTCCTGAATCCAGCTTCATGACGCTCTGGGCCTGCTTCGTGCCGAAATTTTTAATATACTGGGCCTCATCCAGCACGATCGAGCTCCAAGATACCTCCCTCATCTCCTTGGCATCTCTACCGGTCAACTGATATGTCGTGAGCACAATATCATGGCTCCGGCACACCGCTAAGAACTTCTCGCCATGCAGCCGATCGCTTCCGTGATGTACATATAAGCGCATTTGTGGAGCGAATCTGGCAAATTCACGCTGCCAGTTGCCTAGTAATGACGTAGGGCAGACAATTAGGCTTGGACCCGCCGATTGATCAAGCCCCTCCAACAGCACGGAGATAACTTGAATGGTCTTGCCGAGTCCCATATCATCGGCAAGCAGCGCCCCGAATCCTAATTGGCGCATCGAGGCAAGCCATCGAAAGCCCCTTTCCTGATAAGGGCGAAGCGTCCCGTTCAGAGAGGACGGAACAGGCACATCAGCTGGCTTTGACATGAGTGCGCCATTGCCATTCAACAACAAGGACAGCATCCCTTCCGCTTCTATCGCATCAACCGCAATACCGTCAAGTTCATACCCGTCATCTGCAGACAAATGCATCAGCTCGCGAAAAGTCATCTCCCCAGTCTCCTGACGCTTCATGAACTTAAGCACCTGTCTGATCTCCTTGGTGTCGATCTCAATCCATTCCCCGCGGAACAGAACGAGCGATGACTTTGAGGATGCTAGCTCTGCCAATTCCGAGTAAGTTAAAGGACTCTCATTCAATGAGGCCTCCGCCTCGAATTGGACTAATTTATCGATACCAAGCTTTGACGCTTCAGGCTGAGCGCCTCCACTGCCTTCCGACCATCCTTCAACTTTAAGTCGGACACCGACACGACGCCTGCCTTCCTTCGTCCAGCGTGTAGGCATTTGCACGGTTACCCCTTGCTTGCGCAGCATGGACACCGATTTGCTCAAAAATGAATATAACTGCTGTGGATGAAGAACCAAGGATTCGGGATGCGGTCTTCCCATCGCTTCCTTGATCACAGTCTCAATATAGGCCGCTTTGCTTAACCGCAGCAGCAAATTTTGTTGGACATTCCGGTATTCCCGTTCCAGAATCTCCATATCCCGCTTTGGATAACTCCATATTAGCCCCGCAGGCAGGAGCACCCTTGGGTCCTCCACGCCTTCGGCCCAAAATGACAGCTTCCACATCTGGTTCTTGCCCCCGTCGAATGTGGACTCTTCCTCACTGGATTCCTCAGGTTCAATTCGCAGACACAAGCGGAATGAACCTAAGCTTTTACTCCTATGATCCTGTTCCTGATCGCGCGGAGGGACTCCCCCTGTATCTGTAATCTCCTTGATCATTTGTCCTATTTCCGCCACTGGACCTTGCAGATTGGAGGGGGTACCGCTGCCCAGCAGCTCATTCCACCATAATTCGGTCATAGGAGAATAGCCTCGCCTATATCTAGCTCGCGCCGGATGTAAGCTTCGTCCAAGCTGTTCATTACTTCTACGTACTTCATAATCGATCATCGCTGTCAAAAAAGAATACAGCAGTGTCATTCGGCGATTTAGAATAGAACCTTCCTCCTGCGCCGAACCAAGTTGCACCGCAGCCAGACAAATCGGCGGCATCGCTTCGGCCAATTGGCGAAAGCGAGCCTCATCCTCCTGTGCAGTGAGAGATGGAACCCAGACCGACTGAGCAGATGCCTGACCCGTACGCCTTCGACCGCTCACCGTTCCCGGTCTGATTCCAGGAGCTATTCTGCCTCGAAGCATTAAGTCTAGTGCGAACAGGGCTGCTTTACTCCAGAATTCCATTTCACCGCCAGTTTGAATCTGCTGGCCAGCCAGTGCTGCCCCATCCCAATTCAACAGTATTTCCCACGTATTTTGAACCGAGAGGGCCAGGCCTTCCAAGGTCCTCCCGATCAATCCTTTGCGTTCTGTAGCACCAGGTTTAGCCTGCGCCGTCGAGACCACCGGATATCTTACCTCCGTCAGCCGTAGTGCGGCATGCTGAAACGGCCGGATCCCCGGCTTCAGCGTGAGCCGTCGTACAGCGGCTGTCCAGGGATCCACTCTGGCCTCCGAGATCTCCCCGGAGAAACAGAACATAACCTCACCAAGCCATATTCCAAAAAGACGTTGATTCATGCTGATCTCCCGCCATTTCTTAGTACCAAACATTCCCTATCCTTACTATCTTATACGAAATACAGGCTAATATAAACTTGATTCAAACTTATAAACAACCTCTATCATCAAAAAAAGCCGAGATGTAAAGGAACGGCCCAGCTTCGGCCCCTCTACATCCCGACTCTCATTCAAATTCTGTTATTTTATAGCGATGACTTCGATCTCAACCAGCCCATCCTTCGGTAAACGAGCTACTTCTATAGCACTTCTTGCCGGATGAGGCTCGGTGAAAAATGAGCCGTAAATTTCATTAACCTTGCTAAAATCATTCATGTCCTTAAGGAATACGGTGGTCTTCACAACCCGGTCCAAGTTGGAGCCTGCCGCTTCCAGAATGGCGCTCACATTTCGAAGCGACTGGGTCGTCTGTGCCTCAATGCCCTCCGCTAACTGTCCTGTCTCTGGAATCAAGCCAAGCTGCCCTGAGGTAAATATGTAATCGCCAACTTGTACAGCTTGCGAATAAGGGCCAATCGCCCCGGGTGCCGATGTTGTTGATATCATCTGTTTTGCCATTTCAACCCCACCTTTTTACTAATTTTCAATTATTGTATCCACTAACCAGTGTCTGTGGCAACCTTACATTTCCTTCTCGGCTGCAAAGTTGTTATTATAATGCTATCGGCATTAATTTTCAGCTTAATTAAAGTTCAAAAAGGCCGGTTTTCAGCACCGAGAAGGTTGAATGAAGCTAGGGCCTGAGGAGCGGAGCGTACGTAGTAGGTACGTGAGCACCGGAAGGCCCGGCTGAATTCAAGATTCGATGTCGAATAGCTTCATGATCTACTTCGTGATCAAAAGCGGCCTTTTTGAACAACCTCTATAAGGTGGTGTATTCTTGCGGCAGTTCCTATCCAAATCTTATCTACGAGCTTTATTATTCTCGGCTTCTGTTGGCCTGATGGGCTTGTTCTACGGCTTGCTCAATCATGGAGGGCGACCTATTCATGTACTCTCCTCACCAATTGATGATCGTCTGCCGTTAATACCGGCAATGGCTATCCCCTATATAGGCTGGTACCCTTATATCATCATCGGTATCATGTATCTCTGTTTGAAGGACAGATCAGCCTACTACCGCACCCTTATTGTTATGAACATCGGGCTTATCGTCTGCTACCTGATCTATTTCTTCTACCAGACGACGGTAATACGTCCTGAGGTGTTCCCGGACCGTTGGGACCGAAAGCTGTTGCTCGACTTTGTCTATGGCGTGGACAACCCATATAACTGCTTCCCGAGCATTCATGCTCTGCACTCCTACGTCATAATGAGGGGAGCCTTGGCCGCGAAAACGATGCGTAAATCCATTAAAGCCGCCTTCGTCATCGGAGCAATGACAATCATTGTATCAACACTGCTGGTCAAACAGCATGTCATATACGATGCACTGGGCTCCATGCTGCTAGGAGAGATTGCATTCATCCTCGTTACGAAAGCATGGAACTCTTATTCTCGTTCACGTCAGTCGATCCCACGTGCTACGCTTAACAAGCCGCCCCGCCCTGACCAAGACATGAATTTATAAACCGTATATAATAACAAAACAAGTCCTTATGTTCTAAGGACTTGTTCTTCGTATATCAGACGTATATTCATCGAAATCGTCTTTTCGCATTCTCTCGACGAACAGTGCGACAAAATAAGGGTCCCACTGAGTCCCCCGACCTTCCTCCAGGATGTTCAACGCCATCTGTCTATCCAATCCAGCACGATATGGACGATCCGAGGTCATTGCATCAAAGGCATCTGCGACCGCGATGATCCGTCCGAACAGAGGAATGTCCTCTCCCTTAAGAGCATCCGGATATCCCCTGCCATCATATCGCTCATGATGCGATCTTACGCCTGGCAGAATCAGAGCCATGAAGCTTGCAGGCTCAACCTGTCTCAATATCGTCTCTCCAAGCACCGGATGATCCTTGACCTGCTCCCATTCCTCGTCGGTCAGCTTGCCCTCTTTTAATAGCACGGAATCACGGATCCCAATCTTACCGATATCATGCAATAACGCTGATTTACGTAGTTCATTGATCTCCTCTTCACTCAGTTTAGCCAGCTTGCCGATCAGCACTGCATAATCAGCTACACGTAAGGAGTGTCCCGCAGTATACGGATCCCTTGCATCCAGTGCAGCGGCTAACGTGGCGAAATAACTCTCCACCAGCTGGTTATTACGAACATGCTGCACATTGATACCGCGTAGCATGTGATTAAATCCCCATACGAGACGAGAGAACTCATCCGAGAAGAGGTCGCTGGCACTCGTATGCATATAGCCGATTTGCACGTCAGACATCCGTTCATATAAATGCTGAATGGGCATGACGATCTCACGAGTAAACAATCGAGAACCGATGAATGAGAACCCTAGTCCTACTGTCAACACCCCAATCGCCCAATACCAAGAGGTCACTCTGCCTAATTCCCAGCCCTCTACCCCAAATTGAACGGACAGGCTGTAGAGCAGGAGCGGGAACGCCCCCATCAGGAAAAAACTCCATCTTAATTTACGCTTCAACGGGAAGAACACTCGGCCACCGAGGGATAATTCCTTGCTGAACTGTGCATAAGACCGAGCGGACAGCTCTATCAGGACCGGACGGATAAAATAATAGGTCGAGTAGAATTCGATTAACGTGTGCATGCCGACAATCAGTACCCCAGTAACGAATACCAGCACGATGTAATAATAAGGAATCGATAATTTTCCCAAATGGATGAATAGCCCGGTTAGACCGACCATAGGCAGCATCAAGCCGAATAAATGAGGGCCAACGATCCGTTTGACGGCAAGTTCCGGGAAGCGATGTGTACGAAAATAGATGTTCTGATAGGTTTGATAGCTCTCTACATCTTCATAAAAGGCAACTCTAATTGGCCTTATCTGAAGCCTGAAGACAAGCCATTCTAGGATCAACATGATACATGTTGATATCGCCAGGATGCCTATAATGATCTGGCGCTCCTGTCGCTCAAGACTGAATGGCATAAATATCATTAACCCACCAACGGTTGCGATGGCTAACAAAGTACCTATTGCATACATAAACAGAAGACGAGAGACGAATGTCTTATATATCGTCAAGGGAATGCTCATTCCTTCCATGTGTACTTGCCATCTTCTTCCTTTATTTATCGGCAAACGAGGGCCAACTTTTCATAACTGTATGCAAATAAAAAAAATGGTTTGTATAATAATACGGTAAGGACTAATAAAATCATGGAGGCAGGCTATGGATCTCACAACTATGACAAATTCCATCGTAATCCTACTGGCCAGCCTGTTGCTTATCGGTGTTTTCGCAACCAAATTCTCATCCCGCTTTGGCTTGCCCGCACTCGTGTTCTTTATTGCTGCAGGAATGGTTCTCAATCGATTCATCTATTTCGACAATGCTTTCTTGGCACAACTGGTCGGAACCTTCGCCTTGATTGTGATCTTGCTGGGAGGCGGAATGCAGACGAAATTCCAGACTATCAAACCCGTCATCCCTACCGCATTGTCATTAGCCACGTTCGGAGTCATCATAACCACCGTTGTTATTGGCATCTGCGCGATGTATATTCTTGATTTATCCTTGGCGGAGGCGCTGTTGTTCGGCGCTATCGTCGGTTCAACGGATGCGGCTGCGGTATTTTCAGTGCTTAGCGGTAAAAATATTAAAGAACGCATCTCTTCGACGCTTGAGGCGGAGTCTGGCAGCAATGATCCCATGGCTGTCTTTCTTACTGTGACGCTCATTGAATGGATCGACCGGCCCGATCATGCGATCCTACCGCTAATCTTCAACTTTATCCGTGATATGGGACTGGGGCTAGTATTAGGTCTCCTTCTCGGATGGATCGCTGTAAAGACAATCAACAATATGAACTTCAATTCTGCGGGTCTCTATCCGGTTATGGCTATTGCCTTCTCGATTCTGACCTACGGCGTTGCCGCCTTACTTCATGGCAGCGGGCTGCTCGCTGTATATGTCATGGCCCTGGTGCTGGGTAACAGCGACCTGACCCATCAACAGTCGATTCTGCAATTCAACGAAGGCTTTGGCTGGATCATGCAAATTACGATGTTCACCCTACTCGGACTGCTCGTATTCCCGAGTCAGCTACCGACAATAATGCTTCCAGGTCTTGCTCTCTCCATGCTGCTCATGTTCGTCGCCCGTCCAATCGGGGTGTTTATCAGCACTCTTTTCACCAAGCTCCCTTTCAAAGAAAAAATACTGCTATCCTGGTCTGGACTGCGCGGAGCTGTTCCGATCGTACTGGCTACATATCCGCTGATGAGCGGGCTGCCTAATGGAACGTTATACTTCAATGTCGTCTTCTTCGTCGTACTTACCTCAGCGGTCATTCAAGGGGCAACGATCTCTCCCTTGGCCGAGAGGCTCGGTCTGACCGATGCAACGAAACGCCCGAATTACTCCCTGCTTGAACTCGTCGCACTGGGCAAGACGAAATCGGAGATCAACCATTTATTTGTTCTTCCGGAAATGAGTGTGGTTGGCAAAGAATTGCAGGAACTCGATCTACCGGAGGAGGCGCTTGTCACTGCAGTAATTCGCGGTGAACAGATTGTGACCCCACGTGGCAATACGACTATTCATGCTGGCGATACACTTTATGTGCTTGGTCCGAAGGCGCATCGTGAGAAGATCAAAAAGATTTTCATATAAAAGTGGAATCGCCCAACAAGAAAATTAGCCTATAATTCGGAATGCTTCTATTAAATGGAGAAAAATATGTCCTCCTAAAAATATTTAAAAAATAAATTAAAAAATTATTTAAAATCAAAGTAATCGTTTCCATCCCCTGAATACCGCGGTATATCTGATTTTGTCCGCATACAGGGGATTGTTTTATGTCACATACTCAGTGACATTTTTCACATTGCAACGTATGTTTATATGCTAAAATTCCATCGAACAATGCTTTTGTGATTACATTCACTAAGCCTGGGATACCACATCCCAATGCTTCATTATTAAAATGTCCAAAACATTTTAATATAAATCTTAAATACAAACTGGAGGTCATTATCATGAAAAAAGCTTCTATTATCTTGCTTAGCAGCGTATTGTTGCTCGGTCTCCTTGCAGGCTGCGGCTCTAGCAACAAGAACGAAGACGGCAATGCAGCAGCAGGTAACACAACTACGAACAACAGCAGTAACAATGCAAGTACTAATGCAGAAGCAGGCACTTATAAAGATGGTGTATACTTCGCCAAGGGTGAGGTTGACGCTAACTCCGGTTGGCAGTCCATCATGACCCTGACTGTATCCGGCGGTAAAATTACCGATGTAGAATGGAATGGAATCAGCGAAAAAGCTCCTGTAGACAAAATCACTTATTCCAAAGATGGCAAATATGGAATGAAGGCTGGCGGCGCTGCTTCCGAATGGCATGAACAAGCTGAAGCTCTCGATAAATTCCTGATTGAAAAACAAGATCCAGCAGCAATCACTTTGACTGATGAAGGCAAAACTGATGCTGTATCCGGCGTATCTATCCATGTTGGAGATTTCGTTAACTTGGCAAAAGCTGCTCTTGATGCAGGCCCGGTTGAAGTAGGTCCTTACAAAGACGGAACTTACCATGCAGAAGGCGACGCTTTCGGAAAGACTGGCTGGAAAGATACCGTTGATATCGTTGTTGCAGCCGGTAAAATTGTTAAAGCAGACTTCGGTGGCGTAAATGAAGCTGGCGAAAGCAAGAAACAAGCTTCCATGGATGGCAAATACGATATCAAATCTGCAGGCGGTCAAGCAGACTGGCATGAAGAAGCAGCAAAAGCTGAACAATACCTCGTTGAAAATCAAGACTCTGCTGCTCTGAAATTCAATGAAGAAGGCAAGACCGATGCAATCTCTGGTGTATCGATCTCTGTACAATCGTACTACGACTTGGCTAACAAAGCGCTTGAACAAGCAAAATAAGGCAATGCAACAATTCGCCTTGTGCGATTAATTACTATATAAGAAGGTGACCCTTTTGAAGAAAATTGTCGTTCTAGGCGGCGGTTACGGCGGCGTTACGACATCCAAACATCTAGCGAAGCTGTTCAAAAAAGATAAAGATGTTGAAATCCAACTGATCGATCGCAATCCTTACCACACTCTGCTAACTGAATTGCATGAAGTGGCAGCAAACCGTGCTCCAGAAGATTCAGTTAAGATTGAGCTGAAGAAAATCTTCCAAGGCCAAAAAGTAGATGTCGTGCTCGATTCCATCGACAACATCGATTTCAATGCCAAACAGCTTCACTCGGCTAACAACACCTACAAATACGATTATCTCGTCATCGGTACTGGTTGTAAGCCAACATTCTTCGGCATTCCAGGCGCTGAAGAGCATTCCCTCACATTGTGGTCCTATGAGGATGCTGTTCGTCTGAAAGATCAAGTTCGCCGCATGTTCAGCGAAGCGGCTAAAGAGACGAATGCTGCCAAACGGAAAAAAATGCTCTCCTTCATCGTTGTTGGTGCCGGATTCACCGGTGTGGAACTGATCGGTGAGTTGGCTGAGTTCCGCGATGAGCTCTGCAAGGAATTCTTCATTGATCCTAGCGAGGTTAAGCTTACTGTTGCCGATATGGCTCCGAAGATCCTGCCTATCCTTCCGGATAAGCTGATTGAAAAAGCGGCTAAACGTCTACAGAAGATGAACGTTGATATCGTTACAAGTGCTAAGATCACAGGTGTTAAACCATCCAGTGTTGTTCTGGGCGATAAAGAACTTGAAGCAGACACCATTGTATGGACTGCAGGTGTTGAAGGCTCTGAACTCGTTGGCAAACTTGATGTGAAGCAAGAAGGCCGTAAACGGATCGTTACGAACGACAAGCTTCAAAGTGTAGATCATGAAAATGTCTACATCGTTGGGGATAATATCTTCTATATTCCAGAAGGCGAAACTCGCCCTGTACCACAAATGGTTGAGAATGCCGAGCAAGCAGCACCAATTGTTGCTCACAACATTCATGCTGATGTGCATAACAAACCGAAGAAATCCTATAAGCCTGGATTCCACGGTACGATGGTATGTATCGGCAGCCGCTACGGCGTAGCGAATGTTGGTATGCCTAACAAGATGTTCATGGTTAGTGGATTCCTAGCTATGTTCTTCAAGCACATGATCAATATGTACTATTTGTTCACCGTATGCGGTTTTAACAAAGTATGGACTTATATGATGCACGAATTCTTCCATGTGAACAATCGTAGAAGCTTCGTAGGCGGACACTTCTCCAAGCGGTCGCCGAACTTCTGGCTCGTGCCGCTGCGCATCTTCGTAGGCTACAAATGGCTGGAAGAAGGTCTCGACAAACTACCTAAGATCTTCAAGGATCCGAACAACATCTTCCTGATCCCTGCTTCCACCAAAGCTGGCGACGCAGTATCTGCCGCGAGTGAAGCAGCAGGCGCAGTAACGCAAACCGTTGATGCCCAATCCGCAGCATCTGCTGTAGAGAGTGCTTCAACTGCAGTTACGGCTTTGCCAGTACCGGATTTCATCAAATCCATCGTGAACTGGTCCATGGATATTTTCTTCTACACTTCGGATGGCGGTTATACCGCACTTGCTACCGTATTCCAGTTCTTCATGGTCTTTGCAGAAATCGGAATCGGCATTTGCCTCATCCTCGGCCTGTTCACTGCTGTATCTTCGGCAGTCACAGTCGGTCTGGGTGTTATGATCTGGTCCTCCAGCATGGCTTCGACAGAAATGCTATGGTACATGACTGCAGGCGTTGCCCTGATTGGTGGTTCCGGCAGCATGTTCGGTCTGGACTACTATGTTCTCCCATGGCTTAAGAAACAGTGGAAGAAGATCCCGCTCGTTCGTAGATGGTATCTATATACGGACTGATCTTCTTATATAAGCAATAGCAAGCAATAGTTCGTATTAGAGTAATGTGCGCCTGCCGTACATTACTCTAATTTTTAACATCACTTTATCTAATGGATTACCATAACTGATCACGGCATTTCCTTGCATAATTTCCTATCTAAGTGTCTAGCTTACTTACATGATAATGATATTGCAGTTATAATTTCTTCATTACACGTTGGAATATGCCAAGTCGGTGTCAGGCTCCCTGCAATCTTACCTGCTATTTAAGGAGTGTGTGCCCTATGGAAACGAAGCTCGTTCAAGATGCTTGTCTTTTGTTGCAGGGTGAAATTTCGCCCGAATCTGGCATTCGCCTCGAATTACGACAAGAAGACATCCTGCCTATGGTCAGAGTTCTGGATCAGTACGAACTCACTCCTGTCCGCAAGCAGCGTCACTTGTCTATTTACATCGCAATCAAGTTCGCTCTTCAGAGCCATGCAGCCTCTGACGGCTGTACTGGCGAGATGCTAACACGCAAAGTACTGAACGGCGACTATCTATATAGTCTGTATGTCCAATTATGCCTGAAATGGGAGGAGTTTGACCTCCTCTCCCATCTGGCCCCCATTGTTAAGCGGATTCAAATCAAACATGTAGAAGGAAATCCCAAAGATGCACTGCTGATCGAAGGCTGGGAATGGTTCCTGCAGCTCGAAGGGAATTGTGCCAGAGCGATCCAAGCGATATAATTGGGTTGCCCTCCTTGCTACGACAAGAAGTATTTTTACTCAGAGGAGAGGATCATCATGAAGCTGGATGAGGCATTAGATATCTCGCTGCGGGCGGTAGACCGTGAGATCCAGAACATCGTCAAATATGACAGTGACGTTCCACGCTCCTCGATGCTAGCGCAGAGCATTATCGGCCAACTCCGCTCCGGGGGCAAGCGAATTCGACCTTTAATGGTCATTGTCGGTAGCCGATTCGGCAAACCTCAGGATAAGCGTAAGATATGGCAGCTGGCAGCAGCAGCCGAATTCATTCATGCTGCTTCATTAATCCACGATGATATCATTGATAATTCTCCGCTAAGGCGCGGTCAGCCTGCACTTCACGTTACACTTGGCGTCAATGAGGCGCTGCATGTTGGCAATTATATGTCGGCGCGAGTTGTAGAGTTAATCTCTACATATTCCGCAGAACGAGAGCGCTATGCTTACGACCTGTCCTCCTTAGTTACGACTCAGCTATGCATAGGTGAATATCAGCAATTAACTCATTTATATGATTATGATGTTACTATCGAAGAATACATTGAGAAGTCGAAGAATAAGACAGCCCAGCTTATGGCTGCCTGCCTTCGGATCGGTGCTCTCGCTGCCGGAGCAGATGATGTTACCGCAGATCTGCTCTACAGCTTCGGAGAGAAGCTCGGAATCTCATTCCAGATTCGCGATGATATTCTCGACTTCACTCAATCGTCCGAGAAGCTAGGCAAGCCTGCTGGAAGCGATCTACGGCATGGTCAGGTTACATTGCCCGTGTTGTTCGCTCTTCAGAACGAAGCTCTCGCTCCGATGATAAGAGATGTCTCCACGGATACTCCGCCTCACCTGATCGATCCCGTCATCACAGCCATTCAGCAGTCCGATGCGCTCGATAAGACGGAGCAGCTAAGCAATCGCTACCTCGACGAAGCCGCGGCCCTAATCGATCAATTAAGTGAATATCCGGCTCACAAGGATCTACGAGTACTTCTTCACTACTTCGGCGGCCGGGATCGCTAATCCCAGGCAAACGCCCCATTAAAAATAAAAAAGAAGCGGTCCTTGAGTACTGATATGCTCCTGCTCCCATCATAGTAGACAGTAGAAAAACAAAAACTTCTACTGCTACAATGATGGGAGTTTTTCTAATGTTAAAAGAAGCCCCGCCTCTTTAGAAGTGAAGTTACATGTCGTACAGTTGTGCCTTGGGCACAAATCCAATCCAAACTTTGAAGCAAAACAGCTAGGTATTAGTCCATACACGGTTAGAGAATAGATCAGGAAATATAAATTCGAGGATACTACCGCACAGCATAATTCATTTCGACCTGGAAGTGGATGCCCCGACTTCCGTTCCTTTAGGTACTTCAGATATGTTAAATTAGATAATATCTATATTTACACGACACTCCCTTAGGAGAATAATATGAACTTAAAATATACACTCGATGATACACAGTGGCAAATACTCATTCAGAGGGTCGGAGAAAGCTTCAATGACCTTACGATAAAGCGTGGATTTCAATATTTTAAACAAGAGCGTGTCCAGCCTGTGAAAATATCTAATCCCGAGCAAATTGAAGGCCTTGTCGAAGGTAATGATGAAGATAAATACCGCGTCACGCTCAATCTGGACTCCTTATCCGAAAGCCGTTGTACATGCCCTGTTCCGAACTACTGTAAACATATGATTGCCGTTCTGCTTAATTACGTCAGCCAACAGGGGCGGTCCGTCCATGCCATCGTTAATGCTAATTCAACGGCGATGTTTAAGCAGACAACGAAATCTTCAACACATCATGCTACCAGCTCACAGATCATAGACCGTAACAAGGAAGCCCAAGCTAAATTGCGGGAGCAGGCCAGCCGGATACCTTCTATGAGCATCAAAGAATGGCATGAATTATTTAAGCAGAGCGTGTCTCCAATTGGATTCAATAGCCCAAATGCAGGGTATGCTAAGAATGCTTTGGCTTCAATCAACAACTTGCAGCCTCAGCTTTCACCTGTTGTAGAGCAGCTATTTAAACTTCATGCACACCTATTTGTGCTTGAGAGACTAGTACATCCCATACAGAATTCAGGAACTCATAGAGATATTTTCATCGGGTATCACACACAGGTTGCCGCTGATGATATGCACGAAGAAGTTCAACGTATATTACACAGCACGCTTATGATTCCGGCTGAGCCTGAGCAGTGGCCTCGTATGAGAGAGACAATAAATTACTTACGCAGTCACATGTTGGTGGAATCTAAGAATCTCCGATACTTCTCTGAAATCTATGATCAGCTCTGGTTGCAGTGGATTCACCCGAATTTGCAAAATGAGACGTTGTATACGACAGAGTTAGAACATTTAAAATCAGCTCAATCTGAACTCGGCACCACACTTTCCAAACTTCCCTGGTTGTTAGCCCAATGCCAAATGTACTTCTATTTAGCTCAAGATGGGCCGGCTTGGGAACTACTGCAACAGGCCAACAAAGGAGCGATCATCCCCCCCGGGAGATTACTTCATTTCTTACATGTCCTGTCTTCAACTGAACAGTGGCCTCGGCTGCAGGATTGGCTCATCAACATCGGGCCGATGTTAAGTAGTCTTCGGGAAGAGCATCTAAATGAGTATGTGGCTTGTTGGGACAAGGTGATTCAACACTTTCCTGATGCTGAGCAGCATCTGTGGAACAACCTTGTCGATATGCTGCCTTATTCGAAGAACATATATGAAGAAGCTTTACTTACCTACTGTAAATGGCAGCAATGGATGGATTATCAGCTAAGCATTGGCAAGGAACCCTTAGATTTTCGTGTCAGCGTGATGCAGCCTATAGACAAAAATGCCCCAGAACTGCTCCTGCCTTTTTATCATCAGGCTGTTGAAAGATATATTCTGCTCAAGAATAGAGCTAGCTATAAAGCCGCCGTTAAGCTAATGAAAAGATTGTCCAAACTCTACAAGAGACTGAAGCAAGAGGAACGCTGGGAGCAGTTCATCACCGCATTCGCCATCCGCCATAGTCGGCTACGCGCACTACAAGAGGAGCTGCGAAAGGGGAAACTGATATCATGAGCCAAAATACAGAAGCCATCACAGTCCATATCAGTCTCAGCGCTTACGGAGATGCTCTTATTTACGGATCAACTCAGAGTAACAGTTATGTACCTGGATTGCACTTGAAACAACGATTGTTCGCCTGGCATGAAGCTTCTTTCTATGGTACTGAATTGGAGATTCAACAGGTCCAAGAGGTTGAAGTTATTGTTCTTCCACCCGAATACGTCCTGCCCTTCTTGGCTGACCGTAAACTACTGAGTCATATTGAATGGATATGGGACGAGGAAGCCTCGCAACTGATTCAGCTTGTCTCAGCTTTGAATACATGCATTGAAGAGAAGAAATTTATTCCTAGCTTATCAGCTTTCCAGAAAGGAAAGCTACAGTGGACTTGGGACAAGAAAGCATTGAATGCTAAGACTAAATTCGCTTTAGAGAACATGGATAGCAGCCTTCCTAGTGATTACGATGGATTAAGCGCTGCTTTCTCATCTACCGTTTCACACCGCTACTATGGAACAGAAATAGCTGCTTCAGATTTACGAAGCGAATATCCGATGCTATTTACTAAGAATAGTGCTGTCCAAGGCTTAAATGAGCAAGCATGGCTTATTTCCATTGGCTGGAGAGCAGATACTGCACCCTTCCGTCCCCTATTGCAACTGCTGGAACCAGACGATGAAGAGCCCATTTGGCGTCTTAAGCTGGTACTACAGGATAAGTTCGATCCCTCGGTACTTATGTCAGTTCGACTTGCCGAAGATGGACATGTATCTGGTCAATGGCCGGATTCTTGGTCAAGTCATATTAAGGAGCGTTCCGCTGGATGGTTAGAGCATTTGCGTGCAAGTTTCCCCAGGGAGCAATGGGGCGGGCACATACAGGATGTTCTCAGCAAGCCGCTGTCCGATGAGGCGGCTTGGCAGTTCTTAACGGTAGACAGCCGCCGTCTGCTTGAGGCAGGCTGGCAGGTGTTGCTTCCGGCCTGGTGGGAAGCAGCTAGCCGCAAGAAGCCAAAGCTGCGAGCTAAGGTTCGCGCGGACGAAGGAAGCAATGATCAACAAGGGAGCAAAGGCAACTCATTTTTCGGGCTGAATTCTATTATTCAATTCGACTGGCGCATTGCTATTGGTGAGACTCAGCTTACTGAAGCTGAGTTTGCCGAGCTCGTCGCTCGCAATGAACGCTTAGTTCAGTTTAGAGGACAATGGATCCCGCTTGATCCAGCACTACTGGCACAAATTCGCCAAGCTATGGATGGCGTGGATAGCTCACAGGGATTATCCTTTCAGGATATTTTACATCTCCACCTATTGGAGAGTAGCAATCCGTCCTATAGCGGACGATCAACTGACCAACCAGAGGAAGAGGAAGAAGAAACCTCGCAACGTATCCAGCTTGGGGTGGAACTCAATGAATATCTGATCGAACTCATGAGCCAGCTTGGACGACAAACGGAGTGGCCAAAGCTCCCTGTTCCAAGTAAATTACAAGCAGATCTACGGACTTATCAATATGATGGTTATTCCTGGCTAGCCTTTTTGCGGCGCTTTGGTCTAGGAGCCTGCCTTGCAGATGACATGGGGCTTGGTAAGACGGTACAGTTTATTGCTTATTTATTGCACCTGCAAGAGAACCGCACCGATGGAGATACAAGGGTCCCTTCTCTCTTGATCTGTCCTACTTCGGTACTCGGTAACTGGCAGAAGGAATTAAACCGATTTGCCCCTTCACTTCGAGTCATGCTCCATTATGGTAGTGGGCGCTCTAACGAAGAGGTATTTCAAGAGGAGATCAAGCAAGCGGATGTCATCATAACCTCCTATGCCACCGCAACACTTGATCAAGAACTACTAAAGGAATTTACATGGGACTCACTATGTCTTGACGAAGCCCAAAACATCAAAAATGCCCAAACGAAGCAATCTACTGCGGTTCGTAGCTTCCCAGCCAAACATCGGATTGTGCTTACGGGAACACCGATAGAGAATCGGCTTTCAGAGCTGTGGTCTCTCTATGACTTCATGAACCCGGGTTATTTGGGAAGTGCACGGGCGTTTAATACCCGGTTCATTCAGGCGATTGAAAAAGATCACGATGAGCAGCGCACAATCAATCTTCAGAAATTAGTGAAGCCATTTATGCTTCGCCGTAAGAAGAAAGATCCCGCGATCCAGCTCGATTTGCCTGACAAGAATGAAATGAAAACCTATATTCAGCTTACAGGTGAACAAAGTGCACTCTATGATCAAACCGTTAACAACTTAATGAGTAAAATGAAAGAGCTAAAGGGGATCGAAAGAAAAGGAGCTATTCTAGCGACTCTCACCCATCTAAAGCAACTTTGCGATCATCCAGTACTGTTAACGAAGGATTTCTTACCGGATTCACAAGGAAAACAAGAGGATAGCTCTTTAGTAACCGAGATGTTAATCAACCGTTCGTCCAAACTGGAGCGCTTGCTCGAAATGGTTAAAGAGCTGCGAGATGAAGGCGAGCGTTGCCTGATCTTTACACAGTATATTGGTATGGGAGAAATACTGAAGCATGTTCTTATGCAAGAGCTAGGAGAACCTGTGCTCTACCTGAATGGTAGTACGTCGAAAACGGCACGTGACCGGATGATTGATCAGTTCCAATCTCAAACCTTGCCGCCTGATGAACAGCCCAGCGTATTTATACTCTCGATCAAAGCAGGAGGCGTAGGTCTTAATCTTACGGCAGCGAATCATGTCTTTCACTTCGACCGCTGGTGGAATCCGGCTGTGGAGAATCAGGCTACCGACCGCGCTTATCGGATGGGTCAGACCAAAGATGTACAGGTACACAAGTTCATCTCCCTTGGTACGCTTGAAGAGCGCATTGATGAGATGCTCGAGAACAAACAGCAGCTCAGTGACAATGTGATATCCAGCACGGAAAACTGGATCACCGAATTATCGACCGAAGCACTCAAAGACCTGTTCACATTACGTCGTGATTTTGTCTGATGACATCATATGACTCGTACGCCAAAGAGCAGATCATAGGAGATTATCCTTGATCTGCTCTTTACCGTTTCCGGTCTATTCGTTGCAACCCCTTATTTCGCCCAAAGTTTCCGCCGGATCTGTGGCTTAACACCAAGCGATTACCGTCTTCAGACAAAAAACAAGTTCAATGATGAACTTAGCAGGAAAACGATAGGTCCTGCCTAACAACCAAGGGGATGTCCTAAAAGTCATCATAGATGATTGAAGGGCCCCTTTTGCGAAAGTCGGGCAACTTAGCCAGAAAAAGAAAAAGAAAATAGTCGACCGAGAAATACTTAAGGATCCGCTTCTTTTTAATTAAATTACATCCTACATAAGTTGAACTAAAAGAATATGTGAACGGATTTTCTACCTCGTTGGATTCTATTTAATCAAGGAAATCCGTGAACAACAGCGATCGTAAGAACATTTCACCCGGCTGCCCTCAATACACCCTACAGCAAGAAAAAGTCAGCCACCGTACAGAACAGAATAGCCATACTGATGACCTGATTCAGGTTATAAGACGCGATATTCATCCGCTTCCGGTTCGACGGCTTAATGATCTTATGCTCTACCATGAGCAGGGCGATCGCGATGACAATCCCGAGTATATATAGCCAACCTAAATGACGGATCGGGATCAAGGTAATGAGCAGCAGCACCATAATGGCATGGAGACCAGCTGCAATCCGTAACCCATTCTTCAGACCGAAGAAGCTCGGAATGGACCAGAGCCCATGGTTGCGGTCAAAATCGATATCCTGCGAGCCGTAAATAATATCGAACCCGGCGATCCACAACATCACGACCGTACCAAGAATGAACGGTGTAAAGGCGAACTTTCCGGTAACGGCAAACCAGGCTCCGATTGGCGCTGAAGCGATTGAGAAGCCGAGGTACAGATGACTGAGAAAAGTAAACCGCTTCGTGTATGAATACGATGAGATCAGAAAGATAGCTACTGGCGATAAAATAAAGCAAAGTGTATTCAGCATTGCAGCAGAAAATATAAAAATGGCGTAATTGACAACCACGAAGACCAGGACTTCCTTGGCGTCAAGCAGCTTTCTTGGCAGATGACGATGCGCCGTTCTCGGATTCTGCTCATCAAAGACACGGTCTACGACACGATTGAAGGCATTTGCCCCGTTTCTGGCAGCTATTAATGCAATCAGTCCCCAAAGTATGATACGACTGGAAGGAAGCCCTCCAGCGGCCCATATCATTGAGATGATTGCGAACGGCAGCGAGAACAGGGTATGCGAGAACATAACCAGTTCTCCATACAATTTAATCTTCGAGCCGATTTTTCTGGCGTACTCCATAATGTTTACTCCCCCTCATATTCCATAACGTGCACTAACAAGAGCGCGATGATTCGAAATGGAATATTTCTTGACTCTAGCTCAACACGATTCGCAGTGAAGAGCGTAATGCGTTAAGCATTTCTTCAACATCCTGCGCTGTAATAACGAGCGGTGGCTGGAAGGCCAGAACGTTGCGGCTAACACCATTCTTGCCGATAATGAAGCCGCGGTCCTTCATTTCCTCAAGCACCTCATCTACTAGAATAGCACCTCGCGCCGGATCGTAAGCACATAACTCAGCCCCGATCATGAGACCGGCACCGCGTACGTCTGACATGTCTACGTACTGCTCAGCGAGCTGTTGTAGTCCCGTTAGAAGCTGTTCTCCTAGCTCAGCTGAATGCTCTGCCATATGATTGGCTTCGATGTAATCAAGCACAGCCAGACCGGTTACAGACGATACTGGATTGCCACCGAACGTAGAGGCAGACGGACGTGTAAAGCTTGCGGCTATCTCATCTGTAGAAGCAAACGCCGCGATCGGGATGCCGCTACCAAGTGCTTTGGCCATTGTAATAATGTCCGGCACAACGCCCCAGCGGCTCATTGCGAACATCTCTCCAGTTCGGCCGAACCCAGTCTGAATTTCATCATCAATCATCAACACGCCATATTGCTCCAGCAGCGCCTTCACTTCAGGGAAATACCAGTCTGGAGGTATGATGATCCCGCCATTACCTTGAATCGGTTCTACGAGCATAGCAGCGATCGTATCTCCCTTCTCGGCTAGAACAGCCTTCAAAGCGTCGATGGAACGCCGGGCCGCCTCGTCGAGACTAACGCCATATTCATAAGGACGAGGAATGAAAGTTACATCCTCTGCACCTGGCTGTGCTAATTGCGGATCAGCCCGCCACATGCTCAGTCCGGTTACACTCATCGTCAAATACGTACGACCGTGCAAGCTCTGCTCCAATGCAATGAAGCCCTTCCGTCCGGTATGGAGACGTGCCAGCAGCATCGCGCCTTCATTCGCCTCCGAGCCGCTGTTTACGAAGAAAGTTCTGCGCAGCTGGCCAGGTAGCACTTCAGACAACCGCTCCGCGAGAACGACATTCGGCTGGGTCAAATACAGCGTACAAGTGTGCTGCAGTGTCTTCAATTGTTCAGCAGTACGTGCTGCAATCTCAGGATTGCAGTGTCCGCTGGCACAGACCGATACACCAGCGAAGAAGTCGGTGTATCGCTTGCCATCATGTCCGTATAGATATTGCATCTCGCCTTTGACAATCTGCGGGGGATTGCGATAGAAATAGCCCGTGCAAGGATAGAAATATTGTCCGCGTTTGTCCAGAATACCCTCTGGTCCGATATATTGATTCATACTTTCATACCCCTTCCGATTTGATCTCTCACTTCTATAAGAGGCGTTCAAAAGGTCCACCTTGGGTTACGCCCCTGCAAGGATTTTTGAAGAATTTTGTGAAAAATTTCTCATAAATTCAGTCGGGTTCCCTATACTGAAGCTGGCTCCTTCTTCACTTCCGCGTCCATGTCTTCCATTCCGCGACTCTTGCCAATATCCCCACCATCAAATTGCAGAGCTCCTAATGTGTAACCAGCATACACTGGATTCATCTCGGCAAAGCGCTCTTCTGCGGTATCTGGATTTGCAATGGCTGCTTTATATATACTGACAATCTGCTGCAATTGCTCTGGCTTGTATGTCGCTCCTTCGATCCGGAATACAGACAGTCCTGCTTCAATCAGCTCGCGCACAACCGGCATCAGGTTCAGCTCTTTGGTCATCATCAGGTGGCAACGGCCGTGTACATCACGATATACCGGATTCTCACCCTTATCCGTCTTCATGACGAGAATATTGTTACTTACAAAATGGTTCTCTTCTTCACCGATTGGCTGGAACACCTCTGTGTTCTCGTACAGATCATGTTCCATATACATCATGGCTGGAGAACCATGCACGATCGCCTCGATCGGCAGTTCCGTATGATCCAATAATGCGGCCAGATCGTTCAGCGGCAGCTCCATCGATGCGGTCAGACGCTCTACTCCATGCCGATGGTAGAACTCGGCCGAGATACGATTATAGACATTCAGATTGAAATCACCGATCAATGGATATCCTGCGTTCGCAAACTTATGAATAGCGCCGAGATTCGTGACCATAATGCCATCGATTGGCAACCGTTCGCCAGCGATTAATCCTTCATACATTTCGAATTGCAGCTCATCCATCATACGCGGCAAGCAGAGATAGATCTTCGCCTTGCCTTTGATCTCAGCCAATTCATTGATTTCCGCTCTAGTAAAAGCATGATCCGGTTCAAATACATCACCCGACAAGTAGATATGATCCGCACCTGCTGCCAGAGCCGCCTTCGCCTGAGCCACATTGTTCACATGAACCGATACTTCGGCAGCTGCCTTAGATGGTTTACGAACCTCTGCAAGCTTACCGCGGATATCTGTTACTCGCTTCTCGCTGAGCTCTCTCTCGGCAGTTGGAGTGCTGAACACTTTGCCCGTACTGTAGAACTTGCCTGTTCCTTCATAACGCTTGTTAATATTCGATAATCCAGGTCTGCCAAAGGCATATGCCTTAGAGAAATCCCGTTTGCGATTCTCGAAGAGCAGCTTCGATTCCCGTGTCCGTTCGAACCCAATCGGATCAGCTATATAGCGATCAATCGCGTCACCGTAAGCATTGACCAGCATCAGTACGAATTCCGTATCACGCATGCGACCTTCGATTTTGAAGGAGGTAATTCCACCATGAATCAGTTCAGGGATGTTCTCATACATATACATATCCTTCACAGCCAAAGGGTATTCGGCAGGATAGACGTATCCATCCTTCTTGATGCGATAATCCCAGCGGCATGGCTTCATGCATTTACCGCGGTTACTGCTCATCCCGAACACCATTGAACTGAAATAGCAGTTAGCCCCATGCACCGAACACATATCGCCATGAACGAAATATTCGATCTCGATCCCCGTTGCAGCTTGTAGATAACGAGTGTTCTGCAGATCCATCTCCCTAGAAGCAACTACTCGTGTCACTCCCATGTCTTGCAGTGCCTTTACCATCTCGATATTGTGCACATTCATCATGACCGAGGAATGGACCGTAAGCGACAGATCCATCTCCTTGATTAATTCCAGAATAGCAAAATCCTGAACAATCAGAGCATCTGGACCTGCACTATCGAGGAATTGCAAATAATCGCGAGCCTCATCGAGCTCATTTTCATTCAGCAGGTTATTCACCGTAACGTACACTTTTTTGCCTAATGAATGTGCAATCTTGACAGCCTCTACGATCTCTTCCCGCGTGAAATTATAACCTTTGCGCATCAGGCGCATGTTCAAGCTGGGTCCCCCGAAATATACTGCATCGCAGTTTGCTTGAATCACTTCCTTGAAAATCTCGAATGTACCAACTGGCGCGAGTAGTTCAACTTCTTTTCCATTAAAATAACGTGCCATGATGTTTCCCCTCCAGCCCAAATATGTTTATATTGAACAACCTCTTATATGAATCGATATGTCAGCGCAACCGCAACCAGAAGTACATAGCTCAGGACAAACCAGGTATCCTTGGCCCGCCAAGTAAGCAGATGATATTCCGATCGGGGTGCCCCGACGATATAACCTCTTGATTCCATCGATAGTACTAATTCCTCTGCCCGTCGGAAGGCGCTGACCGTTACCGGCACGAGCAGGGATAAGAGCAGCTTCCCCTTCTCCTTCCACGGTAGTTCTTTTATATCTGCACCGCGTGCCGCTTGTGCTTTAAGTATTTTGTGCGTCTCATCAAGAATGGTCGGTATGAAACGCAGCGAAATGCTCATCATCAGTGTTAGACGCTGAGTCTTGATGCCGATCTTCTGCAGCGGCTTCAAGACACCGTCCAGTCCCTGATTGAGTAAGCCCGGCGTCGTTGTAAACGTAAGAATTGCCGTAAAGGACACCAACAGGGCCATCCTCGCAGCAGCGATAAATCCACTCTTCAGACCTTCGGTATAGAGCACCCATCCGCCAATTCGCAAGACGACCGCTCCCCCTTCAATCGTTATGCTCTGGACGATAAAGATAAAAACCATAAGTACCCACAGTGGCTTGGCGGCCTTCACAAAATACCTCAATGGAATCCGCGTTGCCAGCATATACGCCAGCGAGAACACCGCTGTAAGCAACAGCATCCACCATGAATGAACAGCGACAATCGCGATCAGATAGAGAATCATTCCTGTAATCTTGGCCCGCGGATCAAGCTGGTGGATCGAAGATCCGGTATCGATGCAGCGTCCGAATAACAGCTTATCCCGCATCGTCAGCCCCTCCTCCCCGTGGCGGATGAGCCCCATATAATCCAGCTAATCGCTCGGCGATCGCTTCAGCGCTGAAGCATGGCTTTTCATGCTGCAGACCGAATCTTGTAGCGATCCGGCTCCAGAGGCGAATACACTCTGGAAGAGCGAGTCCCGCCTCTGATAGACGATGTTCCTCACGAGCCAGCTCTGACGGCGATCCCTGGAATATAGTTCGTCCGTCCTTCATAACGATCCAGGTATCCGCGTAAGGCAGCATTTCTTCAATTCGATGCGTAACGACGATGACTGTCTTGCCCTCTTCACGCTGCAGCTTAGAGAGAAGCTGTGCAAGCTCTGCCCTGCTCTGCGGGTCAAGTGTGGCCGTCGGCTCATCCAGTGCAATAATATCGGGCTCCATCGTAAGAATCGAGGCGATTGCCACCTTGCGCATCTGCCCGCCACTTAGATGGAACGGGTTTCGGGGCAGGAACGAATCATCCAATCCTAATAGAGCTAGTGCCCGGCTGGCCCGCGCCTTCGCTTCCTCTAGCGGAACCCCGAAGTTCAACGGTCCGAAGCAGAGATCCTTCTCGACAGTGTCCTCGAACAATTGCTGTTCGGGGAATTGAAATACAAGCCCTACGCGCCTCCGCAGCTCACGCAGCGGTCCCTTATCTCCCGGCTCGATTGTGAAATCTAGCACTTTCACTCTTCCAACGGTAGGCTTCAAGATTCCATTAAGATGCTGGAGCAGCGTAGATTTGCCAGATCCCGTAATACCAGCTATGCCTACGAAGCTGCCAGGCGCAATCGAGATACTGACATCCTCTAGCGCGCCATGTCTCCATAGACTACGATCATCATAAGCAAAGCTTACTTGCTCGAAATGAATTGCCATAGCTGCTCGCTCACCTCCTCGATGTCATCGCCTGGCCCCAGCGTAATGCCCCGTCTGTTCAATTCCTGAAGCAGCCGAACTCGAAACGGGGCAACCAGCCGACAGGAAGTTAATAGTTCCTCATCTTCGAACAGTTCCATCGGTCTTACATCCGCCGCGACTCCGCCATCTTTCAGCACGATCGCTCTATCAGAGGCCAGTATCTCTTCCGCGTCATGTGTTATAGAGATAATAGTATATTCGCCACTTGCACTCATCTCTCTCATGATAGACTGCAGCTCTCCACGCGCCTTCTCATCCAGCATCGAAGAGGCTTCATCAAAGATAACGATACTCGGTTCCATTGCCAATATCGCAGCAACGGCCACCCGTTGCTTCTGCCCTCCGGACAGTTCCGCGGGGTGCTTGGACAACAGATGACCGATCTCTAACTTCTCGGCATAACGTTTTACTCGATCCACCATTTTTTCTCGAGGCAAGCAACGGCCCTCCAAGCCGAAGGCAATATCCTCCTCCACCGTCGCACCGATAAACTGATTATCCGGGTTCTGGAATACCATCCCTATTTTGGGCCTGATGTGGACAATCGTATCCTGGTTCAGCTCAGTGCCTTCCACATAAATCTTCCCAGTGTTTGCGGCCAGCAGCCCTCCAAGCAATTTCGCCAGAGTCGACTTCCCGCTGCCATTGGCTCCAACCAGAGTCACCCAGCTTCCTGCTGCAATTCGCAGATCGATATCATTCAGAATTTGCTGCTGTGGATGATAGGCAAAGGACACCTGCTGCAATTCATAAGCCAGTATTGTGTCTCCCATTTCTCTCTTCTCCTTTTCAGCCTTCTCATAGCAGTCAGCGCCAAGCATCTGACCGACCACAGCTGCTATGCTAGAAATCCTTCGAACAAGGACATCTTCGATAAGGAAGGAACCAGATATCTAACGGCAATACCTACTGCAATCCCTGTAAGTACCCCCATAATCAGCAGCATCGGCAAATAGTAGAATATTTTCGTCGTGTTGAAATAAATACAAGCAGCGGTTAGCTGCCCGATATTATGGGCGATCCCGCCAACGATGCTAATACCGATGAAGCTAAGCTTATCGCGCCCAATCAGTAATAGGAACCACATCGCCACAAAGCTGAACAAAGCCCCCATGATACTAAATAAGAAGCTTGAGAACGTGCCGAAGATAAAGGCGGTCAGCAAAGTCTTAAGCAGCACCATCATCATGGCATCCCGAGCTCGTAAGAAATAGAGACAGGTCAACACCATAATATTTGCAAGTCCCAGCTTAGCGCCAGGTACACCCATATTGAGGGGAATCAAGGATTCAACCATGCTTAACACGACAGCCACCGCAGCGAAGATAGCGACGATCACTGTTCTTTTAAGCGCGATATTAGACTGCTCATTTAACCGTTGCATCGATACCATCCTCCTCTGATGGGCCTTCGATCTCGACCATCAGTTTATGCGGAAGACAGATAATCGTACCTCCCGTCCGATCCACAAATCCGAAGGAAAGACATACTTTATCAGGGCAATCCGCATCAAACATTTCAATACCGTAATCATGAACTTTCAGAATATTAAGCCCATGTTCATTTTCCACTTCAATGGTCTGCTCTTCTTGAGTAAGAGTTACCTCTTTAAATAATTTCCCATCCACCGTAATTTTAGCAGTCCGAAGTTCGTTGTGATTTTTTTCACTTGCATCTCGATCGAACCATCGTGGAATAATAAAGGCCAATGCAATAATTACAACTAATCCGATCAGCAGAAGATCTCCGCGTTTCATGTGCAACTCCTTGTTTCCTTATTTTTTGATAATATAAATCTTAGATGAACTCATTATACATGTAACTTTCATCACAGAAGTGTGATAAATGTCTCTTCCCTTGTCTTTTCACAAAATAATCATTTAAAATTGAAGATATTTTTTAATTGTGAAAATTTGTACTTTTAGTACTGTTCCATTTCTGCTACAATCAAGGACGATAAATGACAGGCAGAAAAGAGGTTAATCCGATGAATATGAAGAAAGCCGCTATTTTACTGGTAACGATGTCTCTCGCCGGTTCCCTGCTAGCTGGCTGTGGAAATTCGGGAAATAGCTCAGCTCCCGGTTCCAGCAGCGAGACACAAGATAAAACCGTTGAACCTATGAAGGAAACCTATTTTATCTTTGATACAGTAGTAAATATCAAGATTTATGATAATCGGGCTACCAAGAAAAATCTCGATGAAATCGGTGTACTGCTGAAACAGATCGATTATCAGATCAGCAGAAATAACGAGAACAGCGAAATATACAAGGTTAACGCGAATGCTGGTATTGCTCCAGTCCAAGTGTCCAAGGAAACTTACGATCTTGTCGCCTATGCTGTCGATTATGCCAAGCGTTCGGAAGGATTGCTGGACCCAACGATCGGCAGGCTTGTCGGCCTGTGGAATATCGGCCATGAAGGCGCCCATGTCCCTGCTCCCGAAGATATCGCTGCCATGCAGAAGCTGTGCGACTACCATAAGCTGGAGCTGAATGAAGCCAAGCATGAGCTGTACCTGACGGAAAAAGGTATGGACATCGACCTCGGTTCCTATGGTAAAGGCTATGCCGCTGACCGCGTTTACGACTATTTGGCGGATCAAGGCTTCCATAGTGCGATTATCGACCTAGGCGGCAACATTTTTGCCATGGGGCAGAAGCCTGGCGGCAAAGATTGGAGTATCGGCATCCAGGATCCCGATCAGGAGCGCGGTAAACCAATTGGCACCGTTCCTGTGAATGATAAGACTGTCGTTACCGCAGGGATATACGAGCGTTATTTCATCGAAGACGGCAAAATGTATCCGCATATCCTTGATCCCAAGACAGGCTACCCTGTCGATAATAACATCAGCAGCGTTACGATCATTACCGACCGCTCGACCGATGCTGACACGATGGACACTGCGCTTGTTCTCATGGGCGTAGAAAAAGGACTGAAGTTTGCCGAGAGCATTCCCAACACTGAGGTTCTGTTCATTACCAAAGACAAGAAGCTGTATGCTTCACCCGGATTTAAAAAGCTATTGAACAAGACAAATGATAGCTACACGTACGCTAACTAAACCAAATAGCTTACTTCAAGCCACTATCTGATTATACACTATCCCGGCGGTACTTCTATACTGCCGGGAATTTTATATTTATCTGCCTTTCATTCCCCTTCCATCGTGAGCCAAGACCAGAGTCCGCTTCAAGAGGATCATTGAAACTCAGTAAATTAGCCCCTTCACGAATTGAAGGGGCTGCCCATTAGAGCTTTGGCTACGATCATCATCTGTCCTGCAGTAAGCTGATTTCCTCGCAAGTACTTTCTCTAATTATCAGTTTCATTGCGTATGTAAGTAAGGAAATTAAGAAATAGGATATACAGAGGATAGAGCAGCGTAGCTAATATGACTAACAATCCCATCACAGGTGGCGGGGTCTCCCCTCGATCCGTAATCAGGAACAGACTCGTAATCACATACATAAACACCACAGCATACGGCAGCCATAGTATTGATGTCCAAAACTTCACTCCCCCGCTACCCAATGAGAGATTCGTCAGACAGTACATCAGGAATGAAACAACAATTAAGATCACTAGCATCGCCCAACCGATAATTGTATTCATCTGTCCCAATTCGATGCCTGTTACTCTCGCAAGCCGATAAGGCTCCAACATCAGTTCAATTTGCAGTGAAAAATGAAGTCCATATAAAGCGCTCACACCGTTCAGTTTTAGACACTTGATCATAAGACCTCCCAGGCAAAGCGTTATTCTTATTTATATATCTCTAACGTTAGTCAATCCGTTTATGTTACTTCGTGATATGGCATATTCTTATGATAGAAATAGTAAGGAGCCGTGCTAATACACGACTCCACGTACACATGCCGCTTCAAAGAGCAGTGGTTGGCTTGCTTATTTAATAACCTACTGACTTGCGTCTATTTTCTTTTGCAGCTTCAATATTTCCCCCTCTGCTGTGGTGATATCCTTCTGAAGCTCCATTATGTAATTATTGCTCTCCTTGATATCTGCTTCGAGCATCTTGAGACGATCAGGCGATTTTTGTTTCGACGCCTTCTCCTCCTTAATTTTCGCAACTAAGGTAGTCATTTCTCCCTTTTTCACCTCTATGTTAACTTCGCATTTATTGATTACACCACGTAAATGATTAATCCGATTAGTCCATTCAAGCACCTCCTTGCTTAACACTTTGGCTTCCGTTTGGCTCTGCGAGATGGCCGGTTCACCTACGAAGATCGTCTTACCCTCCACAGTTAACGGAGCTCCGACTGCAGCAGCCATCGCTCTAACTGGTGCATAGACAATCCCACCTATCACAGCGCCCTCCGATACCAAGGAGCCGTCAATTTTTTTGATGCTATAAATCCCCTTTTGCACATTCATTCGAGACCTGATGGAGCTGGAGAGAACAAATGCAAGCCCGAAGAGGAGTACTCCAACGACAACACCAGCCATAAATTTCTTCATTTCTAACCTCCTAGAAAAATACTTCTTCTTTCAATTATCTTATGTATAATAGCAACGAGTTTCAATAAGCCCGCAATAGCAAAAACATCACTTTACTCAAATAAAGGGTAGATGAATGGTAGATGAACTGCTCTTTTTGCAAAAAAGCACGGCCCCCGAAAAGCTCGGAAGCCGCGCCACGCTTAAATAAATAAGGATGCTGATGAGAGGATTCGAACCACCGACCTACGCATTACGAGTGCGTTGCTCTACCTACTGAGCTACATCAGCATAATCACTTATAAATAGAAACAAAAAATATTATAACGCTTTTTCAGAAAAATGCAAGCAAAAAGTATAGTCATTACTCTAAAGCTTCTCACGAACGGAACGCAGCTTCTGCTCGGAGGAGCTCTCTTTATCGCGGCGATCATCGATCTTGATCGAGGTCGATACCCGCATAGCCCCAGATTGGAATGGCGCTTCATGAATGGCCCGAATTGCCGTGAATATATCGTCAAGCTGGCCCTCTATAATCGTGCTCATGGATGTCAGCGTATATGTAATACCTGCCTGCTTCTCCAACACTCGCTGCAACTCGGCTACATAAGAGCTAAGACTTGTGCTCCCCGTTCCTACCGGAATGACCGTCACTTCTACAATTGCCATCTTCAAGACTTCCTTTCCATTCCATATTAATTCTATTCTAACCATAACATAAGGTGGAATTCAAACTCAGAATCACTTGATCTGCTCAGATATTTCTAACGAAACTACAGAACGCTATTGCCGCGAACACAAGAGCAAATTAAATCTAACGAAACTACATATCGTTATTTGAGCTAAGTTCATGCTGAGATCCTCTATTTTGGTTAAATAGCGATACCCCGTTTCGTTACAATCTTTACTAGCCCCTTTTCATCCTAATAACGTTATCACGTTTCGTTAGAGACGGTTTACTAGTTGCCAGCCGAATCTCCCCCTACTCTCCAATTGCTATCCAATTTAAGCATCTGTGTGGTCCATAAAAGTTCACATTTTTTTTTCGGCCCTGACTCGCCGCATCACGTCTGCTTTCTACTGTTTTTCAGTTAATTTTCACTCTTAAATCCCCCATATGACCTGTTTACAAACACAATATATTGGGCTATGATCAATTCCAGACAACCAAATATAGTATGAACAGGTGGTTCGGAGCATTTTACACTACCGGATCTTAAAAGGGAAGCGCGGTGCAAATCCGCTGCGGTCCCGCCACTGTGACCGGAAGCTTGAGAGGCTTAACAACCTCTATAAGTGAGTGTTCAAAAAGGTCGGTTTTCAGGATTTACTTCGAGATCAAAAGCGAACTTTTTGAACAACCTCTATAAGCGATTCGTCGGCATCATGCCACTGCGGGTAAATAAGCCTGCGGGAAGGCGCCGCTGAATGACCCGGAAGCCAGGAGACCTGCCTGTTTCAATGACACCGCTAATGACCTGCGAGGAATCAGGCAGGTGTCCGTTTGCAGCTGCTACATACTATTTCAGCTATACACTATCGGAACACAGGAGTACTGTGTTTGATTGAGCGCAATCGGGCATTTTCGACCTTGAGGCAGGTTGGAAATGCTTTTTATATGTCTATAATGTCTAGTAATTAGAGGGGAGCACTTAGTTATGGCTTTATTAAATCGAATTTATACGGATCAGGAGCAAATGCTGGATGAGGTGATTCATTTAGGGGAAGAAATCGTTGCCAGCTCCAACCTTGATGCACTGCGCGAGAATGCAAACCTGAACGGCGAGAGCTTCTCCGGCAAAATGAGCAAATTTGGCAGTGAGTATGCCAAATGGTATGCGAATCACTTTGTGATGCCTAACCATCTGGTACAAGCTATTCAGGACAATATCGTCTATGTACATGACCTGGATCAATATGCCATCGGCACGACGAACTGCATCTTCATCCCATTTGATAAACTGCTCGCCGGGGGCTTCAACACCGGCAATGGCAGCGTCCGTCCACCTAATTCGATCATGACAGCTATGGCGCTGGTGGCGATCATTTTCCAATCCCAGCAAAATGCCCAATACGGCGGCGTCTCAGCCAATAAGCTGGATTACGATCTGGCCCCTTATGTAAGTAAATCGTTCGTGAAGTACTTCCGCAAAGGGCTTGATTACTTCGAAGAAGGAGACGAAGCGGCGGACTTGGGTGAGATCTCCATGGGTCGTAGCGACCTTCAGGAGCAATATCCAAGAACTTTCAAATATGCCTCCAAAGAGACCGAATCAGAAACTTTACAGGCTGCTGAGAGCCTGATTCATAACTTGAATACGATGTCGAGCCGGGCCGGCGGGCAAATCCCGTTCACCAGCATCAACTATGGCACTTGCACATCTCCAGAGGGACAATTGGTCATCCAATCCCTACTGAAGGCGACGATGCGCGGTCTGGGCAGCGGTGAGACACCGGTCTTCCCGATCCAAATCTTCAAATGTAAGCAAGGTGTCAACCAAGAGAAGGAAGATCCGAACTACCATCTATTCCTGATGGCTGCGGAGTGCTCAGCCAAACGACTGTATCCAAACTTCGCTAACCTGGATGCGCCTCTGAACCTGCAATACTATGATCCGGCCAATCCGGATACAGAATTCGCAACCATGGGATGTCGTACTCGCGTATTAAGCGATCGCTTCGGACGCAACCATCTGTCCGGTAAAGGGAATCTGTCCTTTAACACGATTAACCTCGTCAAGCTCGGACTGGAGCATGGTATCGCGCTAGGACGGCGTAGAGAAGCCGATGAGCGCGGCTTCTACCGCGAGCTGAAGCATTATATGGACATCGCGACTGACGGCTTACTGCATCGCTTCGAGATTCAGTCCCGCCAGAAGGCCAAAGCTTCCGACTTCATGATGCGCGAAGGCGTCTGGGAAGGTGGCGAACATCTCTCCCCTGACGATCAGGTTGGGGACCTGCTCAAGCACGGCAGCCTGTCTATCGGATTCATCGGGCTGGCGGAATGCATGAAAGCACTGTACGGCAAGCACCATGGCGAAGATGAGGAAGTATATCGCAAGGCTTATGACCTGATCTCTTATATGCGTAAATATTGCGACGAGCAGAGTAAGCGCCACAATCTAAATATTACTCTGTTCGCAACCCCTGCCGAAGGGCTGTCTGGCAAATTCACCAAGCGTGACCGTGCTGTATACGGCAAGGTGTCTGAAATCGTAGACCGTGAATACTATACAAATTCATTCCATATTCCGGTGTACTATACCATAAGTGCAGCGAAGAAGATTGAGCTTGAAGCACCGTTCCATGATCTTTGCAACGCGGGCGCTATCTCTTATATCGAGCTAGATGGGAATGCCCGCAACAATCCGGCTGCATTCATCAACATTGTAAAATTTGCGCTGTCCAAGCAAGTTAGCTATTTCAGCATTAACCATCCGATTGACCGCTGCACGTCCTGCGGCTATGAAGGGATTATCGGAGCTACCTGCCCATCCTGCGGCCAGCATGAGAATGATGTGCATATCCGTCGCCTGCGCAGGGTTACGGGCTACTTAACAGGAGACTATCAGACACGCTTCAACGCCGCTAAGCAGGCAGAGGTCCGCGATCGGGTGAAGCACGGGATATGAACATTTGCGGTTACTACCCGGAATCTATAAATGAAGGCGAAGGCCTGCGCGCCTCTATCTTCATCAGCGGATGCCGCCATCGTTGTCCGGGCTGTTTCAGTCCGGCAACGTGGAACTTCAAATATGGAGAGCTATTTACAGAAGAACGGCAGGCAGAGATTATCTTGGATATTAAGAATAACCCTCTATTAAGCGGGGTCTCTATTCTTGGCGGCGATCCATTTTTCTCTGCCGAAGAGGTCAACGATTTCATTGATCTACTGCGCCAGGAAGCTGGTCCGGTTCCGATCTGGATATATACTGGATATACATTTGAAGAACTGTTGGCCATGCCGGGGACACCGGAATTTGGCCTGCTGGAACGCTGCGATGTTCTTGTCGATGGGAGATTTATAAAAAATTTAAGAGACCCCTCCCTGCTCTATCGAGGCAGCTCTAACCAGCGAATTATAAGGATTTCAGAGAGCTTGGCAGCCCAAAAAGTTATAGATTGGGAACCCTTGTACTCTTTCTAGCCAACCTCGTTTCTTGTATAATTGATAATCTGTGATGTTTCTCACAGTGAACATTGGCGAAATATATACTTAACCGGCGCGACATACTTCATCTGCGCCCCTTTTTTTCGCTATTTATTTACAATTTTAAATAACAAGTTTTGTAGCTTCGCACAGCTTCGGCTGCTGCTTGACCTTATATCACGAAAGCGAGGATATTCCATGCCATCATTCGTAACCAAACCTAATAACCGCCAGTTGGCGTTCGACAGCGAACGCCTGGGCATCTACGCCGACCGTATTCTGGAGGAATTGAACAAAATCGATAAGGAGCGCCTGCTGCGCGGTGTGCAATCTAAATTAAGACGCGATGTCGTTACTGGAGAAGAGATTAGCAGCGCGTTCACGATGTCTGCGCTTGAGCTCGTGACCAAGGAAGAGCCGGAGTGGAAATTTGCCGCTGCCCGCGCCCTGCTGACATCCCTATATAAGAAGGCCGCCGTGAACCGCCGCTATAAATCTTATCCGGATCAGCCCTACGGTTCGTTCTATCATCTGATCTCCGACCTATGCAAGAGCGGTATCTATCGTGAAGAATTGCTAGAGTATTATACGAAGGAACAAATTGATGAGCTTGGAGAGGTGATTGACCCATCCTGCGATTTACTGTTCGATTATATCGGGCTGCTTACGCTATCCGAGCGTTATCTGGCTAATGACTTTGAAGGCCGGACCATGGAGCTGCCACAAGAACGCTACATGGTAATTGCGATGTACTTGATGCATAAAGAACCCACAGAGAAACGGATGGAACTCGTCAAAGAAGCCTACTGGGCAATGAGCAATATTTACATGACTGCGGCAACGCCAACGATGTCCAACGCCGGCAAGAAGGTAGCCGGACAGCTCTCCAGCTGCTTCATCGATACGGTTGACGATTCCCTCGAAGGGATCTTCGACTCCAATACCGATGTAGCTCGCCTCAGCAAAATGGGCGGCGGAATCGGTGTCTACCTCGGCAAAGTCCGGGCTCGTGGATCAGATATCCGTGGCCATAAGAATACGAGCTCTGGCGTCATCCCTTGGATTCGTCAGCTTAACAACACCGCGGTCAGCGTAGATCAGCTTGGTACACGCAAAGGAGCAATCGCCGTCTACCTTGACGTATTCCATAAAGATATCCTCTCCTTCCTCGACCTGAAACTCAACAACGGGGATGAGCGGATGCGTGCGCATGATATTTTCCATGGCATATGTCTGCCTGACTTATTCATGGAGGCCGTCGAAGCACGGGGTGAGTGGAACCTGTTCTGCCCACATGAAGTGAAGAAGACGATGGGTTGGAAGGACGCAAACGGACGTCCACTTGGCTTGGAAGATTTCTATGATGAGGAAGTTGGCAAGGGCGAATTCCGCGAGAAATATCAAGAGGCTGTGGATCACCCTACCCTGTCCCGTATCACAATGCCGGCCATCGACATTATGAAGCGGATTATGAAGTCGCAGCTTGAGACAGGAACGCCTTACATGTTCTATCGCGATACCGTCAACCGTGCGAACCCGAACCGTAACCACGGTATGGTCTATTCCTCCAACCTATGTACGGAAATTATGCAAAATCAATCGCCAACAGTGGTTGAGCAGGAGGAGCTCGTGACCAAAGATGGACAGACCCGGATCGTGATCTCCAAAATCCCTGGCGATTTCGTCGTCTGCAACCTGAACTCGATCCACCTGGCACGTGCTGTACCTGCCGGAGTCCTGGATCGTCTCGTACCGATTCAGACGCGCATGCTGGACAACGTAATTGACATTAACAATATCGAGGTGCTTCAAGCACAATATACCAACAGCCAATACCGCGCTATCGGGCTTGGTACCTTCGGGCTGCACCACCTGCTCGCACTTGAGGGCATTCGCTGGGAATCCGAGGAGGCTGTACAATATAACGACGCTCTATACGAGAAGATCAACTTCCTGCTGATCAGATCAAGTATGGAACTGGCTATTGAAAAAGGCCGCTATCCGAAGTTCACAGGCTCGGACTGGGATACCGGACATTACTTCACTTCCCGTGGCTATGTCGACGGTTCGCGTGAAGGCAAATTCGTAACAACAGAGCAATGGAAAGAGCTGATGGGGCAAGTCCATGAGAACGGCGTACGCAACGCCTGGATGTTCGCCATCGCGCCGAACGGATCGACCTCGATCATCGCCGGCTCTACCGCCAGCATCGATCCGCTCTATGAACTTCTCTCCTATGAAGAGAAGACAACTTATAAAGTCGCGAACCCTGCTCCGGACCTATCCGAGAAGACGATCTGGTACTACAAGACGGCGTTCATGATCGATCAGCACTGGTCCATCAATATGGCCAGCGCCCGTCAACGCCATATCGACCAGGCGCAAAGCTTCAACCTGTATGTACGCCCGGACATCAAAGCAACCGAATTCCTGGATCTGCATCTGCATGCCTGGAAGGCTGGCATCAAGACGACTTATTATGTCCGCAGCCGTGCATTAACGATTGAAGAGTGCGAATCCTGCGCATCATAATCCTATTTTTGACACTGATAGCTTAGTAGATTATTAATATTAGGGGATGGACTCAAATGACATTGCAATTACAGGAGATCTTTAACACTAAGGCTCCCAATAAATCAACCCGTATCATTAATGGCGAATGCTCCGGCATTGTGAACTGGGACGATATCCGTATGCCGCATATGTATAAGCTGTACAAAGTGCTGCTGCTTAACTACTGGATTGCCGATGAAATCCCGATGAGCAAGGATGCCCAGCAGTTCCCGCTGCTTGAGCCTGAGGAACAGCGCACCTTCAAGATCAACATCGGCCTCTTAGCCGTGCTTGATTCGATGCAGACGATGTTCGTTGGCGATGTGAAGCGCTATTTAACCGATTCCTCTCTGGAAGCGATCGCTGCGGTCATCGCCCAGCAGGAGGTTGTGCATAACCAATCCTATTCCTATGTACTATCCTCTCTCGTATCCGATCAGGAGCAGAAGGAGATTTTTGAATATTGGAAGCATGATCCGGTACTGCTTGAACGTAATACGTTCATCTCCGAGATCTACCAGAACTTCCGTAACGAACAGACACCTCAGACATTCTTTGAGGCGCTGGTAGCCGACTTGATTCTGGAAGGCATTTTCTTCTACAGTACCTTTGCCTTCTTCTATAACCTGGCTCGCGATCAGAAGATGATGGGGACCAGTCAGATGATCTCCTATATCCAACGTGATGAGAATCAGCACTGCTACTTCTTCGCCGAAGTGTTCAAGCAGTTGCTCATCGACTATCCGGAACTGAATACGCCGGAAAATATGGACTACGTCAATCGTACGATCAACCGTGCGGTTGAGCTGGAGACAAACTGGGCACATTATACGCTCAAGCAGGTACGAGGCATCGATCTGAACGAATTGTCCGATTACATCAAATACATCGCCAACAAACGCCTTAAGTTGATGGGACTGGACAAAGCGTACGACGGCGTTGACGTTAACTGCATGCCTTGGATCAAGCCGTTCTCCGACGAAGCGCTCAATGCAACGAAGACGGACTTCTTCGAAGCCAAATCCCGCAACTACGGCAAAGTCGGCGACGACAACGGATTCGATGATCTGTAAGATTTGAACAATAAAAAAAGGCACCGAGGTACCGGGAAATCCCGATCACTTCAGTGCCTTTTCACTATTTAAAATTATATTTCTCCAAATCCCTATTTTCCCAAAAACTGCTCCAATGCTGCCTTCACCGATGTGAACCGATTCCCGATCAGCTTGACCAAATCCTCGGATGCGAAACTGAATTGCCCCGCGGCAATAGCCGGATAAATAGCCTGTGTCATAAACGCCGCCGCTGCTTCCGGTATCCCGGTTGCCACCAGGCGTTCATAGGCCTGTTCAGAGCTTAGATCCGCATGCTTAACTGGTTTGCCAGACACCTCGGACAGAATTTGCACGAACTCATCATACGTAAAAGGATGCGGATGCGCCAGTTCATAAGTTTGGCATTCATGTCCTGAACCGGTCAATACAATGGCCGCGGCCAAGGCTAGATCATTTCGGGTCACATAGTTCACTTTGGCTCCTGCTGAAGCAGATACAAACTCGCCGGATTTGATCACTCCATGCAAGCTAGGATTTACAAGAATATCCATGTAAAATCCGTTGCGCAGAAAAGTATAAGGAATCCCCGTCGTTCTAATCGCATATTCTGTCGCAAGATGAAGATTCTCCAGTCCCAACGCGGACTTCTCTGGAAATGCAAGACTGGTATAAGCGATATGGCCTACCTTTGCATCTCTCGCTGCTTCAACGACCCGAGCATGCTGGGCAATGCGATGCGTGTTATCCAGGGATGGACTCGAGATGAAAAGCAGCTTATCCACATTTTCAAAGGCCGCAAGCATGGAGGCTTCATCTTCATAATCTCCATAGCGAATCTGAAGGCCTAGATCAGCCAACGGTTTGGCTTTCTCCAGGTTACGAACTACAGCAATGATATCTCCAGCAGACACGTTAAGCTCCAACAAATGGCGGGCCGTCATTTCTCCGAGCTGTCCTGTAACACCAGTAATTGCGATTTTACTCATAACACCATCTCCTTTGCAGCTAATTTGTATTTTCGGATTCACTTTTTACGATTATTATTTTATAATATCTTTATGTCGATTTTTCATGACATGTAAATTCACAAATTCATAAGCGCCCGTAGCTCAGCAGGATAGAGCGACAGTTTCCTAAACTGTGCGTCGCGGGTTCGAATCCCGCCGTGGCGCGCCACTATCATTAAGACCTTGTTATCGCAAGGTTTTTTTGCTGTCTTAAGACTCCCACTCTAGCTCCAATGGCAAAAAGGCATACTTGCCATCCCTCAAGATCTCGCATTTCCGAATGGGGAGCGGATGCTTGAAGATCGGGCCATCTATAACCGTAGTATGAAACTCGCCGCCTTCGCCGCAGGGGTCAATGCCCCTGGCCACCAATTCGTCCACATACTCCTGTGTCAGAATACGCCCCAGGTCATCTTCGCTCATGCCTAGCTCCAAATTCACAGTAACCAGCATCGTAGCAAAGCCCAGATTGATGAATTCTTCTACGGCCTCACGGTGATTCTTCTCCCATAACGGCATGCCGAGCCCCAATCCGGCATTTCTCGTCACCCGATCATGCCAGCAGTCTTGGACAGGCACATCCAGATCTCCGGTTACCAACACCTCGGCTCCTTGAAGCTTGGCTTCCGCCAATAGCTGCATGAAATTATGCTCGTAGTCTTCCCAGCTTGTAGCTGCAGTAAGTACCGGCAATCCTATAGATTCGGCTTGAGCTTGAATCACTTCAGGAGGCATGCCATGTGACCTGGAGCGTTTCCCTTCTTCCTCCAGCATCATAATAAGTCCGATCGCTTGCCCTGTCTGCATTGCTTTATATAAAGCCAAGGTGCTGTCCTTGCCGCCGCTATAGGATGCTACAAATTTACGGCCTACAGCTCCACGCTTCCAGTTGATTGCCTCACTCATCTGCTATCTCCTCTCCTAACAACCGGCATATCCATCTCTCAAGCCTCTAGTCTCTCCAAGCGTGCAGCGAAAATATAAAACTCTCATCTTTATATTATACAGTTTTTCATATCACAAATGGTTAAGCTGCTTGGGAGTTCCATCAAACTCAGGCGTTGCTCCTCATTGATTCGGTTTCCATGAATAAAGCAAAAAGCCTGCACATTTGCAGGCTATCCGGAAACAAATATTATACAGCTCAATCTCTAACGAAACTGGGTATCGTTATTTAGGCCAAATAGAGCTGTTGAAAATTGTAACGAAACTGGGTAACGCTATTGAGCTAAAATTGCCGCTTACAGCCTATCTTTCTCTCCAATAACGATCCGTAGTTTCGTTAGAGTTTCATAAAGGGACGCCAACTGGGTTTCAATTGGGTTTCTACTGGACTCAACTGACCCCCATTCTCCTTACGCTAGTCCGAACCAATGCACCAGACCGAAACCGAGGCCTGTCAGAAGAACTGAACCGATAAATCCGGCGGCAAAAGATTTGAGCCCCATTCTGCGGAAGGTGGCAATATCGACGTTTAAGCCTAGCGCTGCCATAGCCATCGCAATCAGCAAGTAAGCTGCAATGATCAGTTGGTCCGTCACTACCGCAGGAATGATGCCCAACGTATTGACGCCACTCATCAGCAGGAAGCCGAGAATGAACCATGGAATCGGAATATCGCGCCAGCTAGTCTTTGCTGCATCTGGGTTGTTTCTGCGCTCGGTTCTGCCCGCCCAAATGCCAATAATAATCGCGACCGGTACAAGCAAAGCCACACGTGTCAGCTTGACGATGACGGCCAGATCAACCGCTTCTTTGCCGCCTGGTGCTGCCGCAGCGATAACATGGGCGATTTCGTGGAGTGTAGCTCCCGAGAAAATGCCATATCCTGCTGCTGTCAAACCTAACACGGGATACAATAGCGTATAAGCCAAGGTGAACACAGTACCTAGAATAGCAATCGTGGCAGCACCAACCGCTGTCTCATCATCATTCGCTTTGATCTGCGGGGCGATGGCCACTACAGCAGCCGCTCCGCAAATAGCGGTGCCGCAGGCGGTCAGAATACCAAGCCGTTGATCAACCTTGAATAACTTGGTCAGCCCATACACCACAAATATGGCAAATACAATATTAATTACTGCAATCGCCAGTACCTTCGGTCCGGCGTGGATAATATCAAGCAGATTCAGCCTCATGCCGAGTAGAATAATGCCGTAGCGCAGCAGCTTCTTGCTTGAGAAGTTAATCCCTGGCGCCGCTTCTGACGGCACACCAAATATTGCCCGCCATGCGATACCTAGCAATATGGCGATTACAAGCTGACCCATGATGCTTAAGAACGGAAAACCCGCTATAAATTTAGCGAGAATGGCCAGTATTAGCGTAATGATAATTCCTTCGGCGAAGCCGAATTTTTTATTTTGCCTCCACAAATGAATATAATTCTGCCCCATCTTCTCACTTCCCCACCGTTGTAAAAAAATCTGTGTGTAGTTACGGTTACAACTATACGGCGGTCTGCGGCAAAGCGGAAATAAAGATCTGCTATCTTGATCATGAGAAATACTTATGATTGTTCTGCTCTAAGATGGAAAACAGGTTGTTGAGCGATTCAGGGGCAGGGTACAATGAGAGTAGCTAGCAAAGGAGAGACTAACGAATGATAGTTGAGAATTTGAAAGTTTTCGTGACTGTGTCTGAACAGAAAAATTTCTCGCGTGCCGCCGAGCTCTTGAATTTGTCCCAACCCGGCGTTAGTCTGCATATTCGCAATCTGGAGAACGAGCTCGGCGCCAAGCTGATGCATCGTTCCCCAAAGCAGGTGAAGCTGACTGAGGCTGGATATATTTTATACGAGAAGGCTAAAAGAATTCTGGATCTATACGATGAAGCGAGGCGGGATATTCAACTGCTGCAGGATACTGTAACCGGGGCGATCCATGTCGGAGCCAGCTTCACGATCGGCGAGTATCTTCTTCCACGCCTCCTTGCGGAATTCGTCGCCCAATACCCGCAGGTTGAGCTGCAGGTGACGATCGGTAACACTTGGGAGATTGTTCAGAAGGTTCGTAAGAAGGAGATCAATCTGGGATTGGTCGAGGGAAATGTAACCGGAGAGGATCTGGTGATTACACCCTATATGAAGGATGAGATGCTGCTTGTTACCGCCCCTGATCATCCGCTTTGCGCTATACGGCAGGCCGATGTCCGTAGGCTCCAACATATGAACTGGATCTTGCGTGAGAGCGGGTCCGGTACAAGGGCGTTCAGCGATCTTTTTCTGCAAGAGCATAAGCTCGAGGTTCAGCGTACATATGTATTCAACAGCAGTCAGGGCGTTAAGGAGGCCGTCGCCGCTGGACTTGGCATCGCGATTCTGTCGCGCTGGGTTGTCCGCAAGGAGCTTGAATCGGGAGCATTGCGAAGCATCCCCTTGAAAGGAATCAAGTTCGCACGGGATTTCTCCGTCATCCAGACGAAGGATCATGCCCCCTCGATGGCCATCGAACGATTTGTACAGCAGCTTGTGGAAGATGCAAAGCGATTGAAAGCAAATGGTCTAGGCTAATCCCTACTCCGCACTGAACAATTCACCCAGCATCCGTTCACGGTTGTTCAAGAACTCCTTCATGATGACATAATGGTCGGTCTCTTCAAGCGCAACTTCCTGCATGCCTTCAGACGTTAATTGATAAATCTTGCTGTCCGGATAAGCCATCAGAATGGGAGAATGCGTGGAAATAATGAACTGGGAATGCTGTTCCACCAGCTCATGAATCCGCGAGAGCATCGCCATCTGTCGGTATGGGGACAGCGCCGCCTCCGGCTCGTCCAAAATATAAAGTCCCCTGCCGCCAAACCGGTTCATAAATGTAGCAAAGAAGGATTCACCATGCGACATCATATGCAGCGATTTTCCTCCATAGGAATTGATAATCGGAGGAGTGAAGCCTGGCTCACGATCAAGCGCATCGATCTGCGTCGCCAGATTATAATAGCTCTCTGCCCGAAAGAAGAATCCGTCCCTGGCCCGCTGTGCTCCGCGCACTGGGCGTAAGTATCGGTACAACTCCGAATGCGTCTCTGCTGTCGAGAAGTTGAAATTAAGCGTACCTCCCTCGGCATTGAAGCCAAGCGCAACCGCCAACGCCTCCAGCAGCGTCGATTTTCCCATCCCGTTCTCGCCAATGATGTAGGTCACCTTCGGGTGGAAATCTAGCCGTTCCATAGCAGCCACCACAGGCAAGTGAAAGGGGTACCGCCCAAAGGATGGCACCTCTTCCCGGAGCAGTGTCATACTGCGTAAATAGGCCCCTCTATCATAGATGCTCATTTACCTTCTAACCTCCGTTCTCTTCATCCTGCTCTTGAAAATGACCATAGTACAGCTCGCTGTAAAAACCGCCTTGTTCCAGCAAAGTCGTATGATTCCCCTGCTCAATCAGCTGTCCTTCCTTCAGGACGAGAATTTTATCAGCCTGACGAATCGTATTCAAGCGATGGGCGATCACAAAGCTTGTTCTCCCTTTCATTAACCTCTGCAGACCTTCCTGGATCTTCAACTCAGTTACGGTATCAATGCTGCTGGTCGCCTCATCCAACACGAGAATCGCCGGATTAGCCAGCATCGCACGGGCGATGGCAAGCAGCTGCTTCTGGCCTTGGCTGATCCCATCCCCGCCGAGACCAAGTATCTGATCATATCCCTGCGGCAGACGCGTAATAAATGAATGGGCATTGGCCAGTCTCGCGGCTTCTTCAATCTCCACATCGCTGGCATCAAGACGTCCGAATGCGATATTATCGCGGATCGTGCCCTGGAACAGGAACGAGTCCTGCAGGACGAACGCCATATAGGAGCGTAAGCTGTCACGCCGAATCGCTGCAATATCCCGATCATCAATCGCAATCGTTCCCCGACCATGCTCATAGAAGCGTGACAGAAGCTGGATCAGGGTCGTCTTCCCGGCCCCAGTCGGCCCGACAAGAGCGATCATTTCCCCTGGTTCTGCTGTGAAGCTAATATCCTCCAAGGTATCTCCATTACTCTCATATGAGAAATAGACATGCGAGAAGGAGACCTTGCCGGTGACCTGATCAATCGGCTGTACGCCATTCTCATCCGAGGCCTCCTCATCCTCGTCCATCACTTCAAACACCCGCTCCGCCCCGGCGATCGCCGACAGCAGCGTGTTCCATTGGTTGGCCAGATCGTTAAGCGGACGTGTAAATTGTCGTGCATACTCGACGAAGACGATAATGACCCCGACCGTTACCTGACCGTAAATAGCCAGTACACCGCCGATTCCGGCGACCAAAGCGAAGCTAAAATTGTTAAGAAAGTTCATCAGTTTCGGGATGAAGCCGGAGATCGTCTGAGCCCAGAAGCTGGATCTGCGGATCGCAGCATTGCGCGCCCGGAATTCCCGCAGCACCCTCTCCTCTTGGGAGAAGGCCTTGATCATTCGCTGCCCGGACAATGTCTCCTCAATATATCCGTTCAGATTGCCCAAGTCCTTCTGACGCTGCTTATAGAGCGGTCCCGTCCGTCGGGTGATCCACCTCATGCCGAACACCATTAGAGGAACGACAATAAAAGTAAGCAAAGTCAGGATCGGACTTAGATACAACATCACCACAATTGTTCCGGTCAGCGTCAGCACGCTGGAGAAGATTTGAATCGCTGAACTGTTCAAAGTAGAGCTGACATTTTCGATATCATTCGTCACGCGGCTCATAATTTCGCCCTGCTGTCTTTTACTGTAGAAAGAAATCGGCAGTGCATGCAGCTTAGCGAATAAATCCGACCTCATTCGATATACGGTCTCCTGCGCCACCTCGATCATCCAGATGTTCTGTAGCCAGGAGGTTAAGGAAGAGCCGGCATAGATGAGACCGAGACCAAGCAGGAACCAGGCCCATGGCTTGCCTCCGCTTCCCTGCAGATAGTTATCGATCGCGGTACCAAGTAGATAAGGCCCCAATAAGGCGAGCGCCGAGCTGAATACAACCATCACCAGCACCAGGGTCAGCTTCGCCTTTCTCTGTGCCAGATAGCTCCAGAGTCGGCCGAGTGTACCGGACCAATCCTTAGCCTTGGCTCTCTTCTTGCGGCCCGAGTCACCCTGCTGCTGGATTACCGATTTGGGATACGGATGACGAAAAGGCTCAACAAGTTCTTTGAACATGCATCTCTTCCCCCTCTCTATGCTGGGATTCAACAATCCTTCGATAAAGCGACGACTCGGTCATCAGTTGATCATGTGTTCCACTGGCGATCAGCCTGCCTTCATCCAACAACAGAATCAAGTCTGCAGATACCGTCGAGCTGATCTTCTGTGTAATAAGAAATGTCGTGCAGGAGAAGCTGTTCAACGCTTGCATCAAAGCGGCTTCTGTCCGCATATCCAAGGCACTGGTGCTATCATCAAGAATAAGAATCGACGGTCTGCGTACCAGAGCCCGGGCAATCGATAGTCGCTGCTTCTGCCCACCAGACAGATTAACCCCACGCTGACCGATCATGGTGCCATACCCATGAGTCAGGGACTTGATCGTATCGTGAATTTGCGCTTGCTTCGCCGCTTCCTCAATCTCTTCCAATGAGGCATCCTCCCGCCCCCAGGCGATGTTCTCCCTTACCGTTCCAGAGAACAGCATGATCTCCTGTGGGACATAGCCAATAGAGCCGCGCAAACGCGAGCTATCGATGTCAGCAATATCGATCCCATCGATTTCGATTATCCCATTCGAAGGTTCATATAAACGAGGAATTAATTGAACGAGCGATGATTTCCCTGAACCTGTCGCTCCCATAATAGCTACCCGCTGACCCGGTTCTATCTGGAACGATATGTTCTCCAGTGCGTTCATCTCGCTATCTGGATAGCGGAAGCTGACTGTACTAAATTCAACTCTTCCTTCCAAATTAGGCTTATTCGTCTGATACGTATGCGTCTCCTCAGAATCATCCTCTGTCAACAGCACTTCATTTACCCGTTGTGCCGACGCTGCCGCCCGCGAGTACGAGGTCATGATCCATGACAATGCTGAAAGTGCACCGATAGTCCGCAAGGAATAATTGACTACGGCCACTACCTGCCCTACAGAAGCGCTGCCAGCGGCAATATCTATTCTGCCGAACCACAGTACGGCAAGAATCCCCAGATTCATAACGAACAGAATGAACGGCATCGTCGTCTCGGCCGATCTAAGTGCGCGAACCGTTCCGTCCATCAGTTCTTTGCTGCGCTGGTCAAATCGGTTAATCTCATGATTGCGGCGTACAAATACACGAATCAAGCGCATCCCCAGCAGGTTCTCTTGAATGACTCCATTCAATCCATCCAACCGCTGTTGTACCGCTCGGAATTGAACCGAGATCCGCTTAATCATCCAGTACACGAACACGATCAGGACCGGAATCAGTACCGTCAGGAAGATTCCTAACTGTGCATGAACGATGAGCGCCATCACCATGCTGCCTAATACGACTAGCGGCACCCGACTGGCAAATCGCAGGCTCATGAACAGCATATCCTGCAGTTGAGTAATATCGCCGGTCAGCCGTGTAATCAGCGAGGATGTCGCAAATCGATTGAATACAGAGTAGGAGAATCCTTCTACCTTCTCATACAGTTTGTCCCTTAGGTCATAGCCGAAGCCCTGACTGGCATGCGATGCAAAGAAGGAGCTCGCAATCCCACCCGCAAAGGCAATAAACGCGCTTCCCACAAGTACGGCTCCCCACGTCCAGGCAACCGATAACTGCCGTTGTGCAATGCCATCATCGATAATCTTGGAGATGATGAGCGGCTGCACCAGCTCTACCGAGAGCTCAAGCAGCATCATACAGAAGGCCGCTGTCGCGGCTATCCAATACTTTTTCATAAAAGAAAAGACCATTATGCTGAGCCTCCCGCCACAGGGCCCGGGACAACCCGCCTTTCATTGATATTTGCATCATTGTCCTAGGGAAAAGTTCGTTTGCTTCTGATTTCGGGCCCTTGTTTAGAATCGGACAACTCCCCAACTGTCCTGTAAAACGGATGAACCATGCTTTTTAATTATAGAACACATAAAAGTGAAGTGTAAGCCCTTTAACGTGGCAAAGCAGACAATCCATTTCAACGGCATCCCTAAAAGACGAAATGAACTCCATTCTGTCTTCCCAAAAGGCCCGTTCTCCTCTGTTCGTTGGAGGATGATTGTAAAGTGTCGCAAATCGTTGATAACCATAAGAAATATCTGTTGAGACCAAAGAAAATAATAAGTAAACTTTTATCTAGTGCAGGAAATTGTGTACATAAAAATATCTAAGAATACAACACCGATTGTACAAGCATACATCACAGAAAAAACATGCCTGCCATTCCAGTGAATAACCGGAGGTGTTACAAGTGCAGACAAGGTATTTACAGAAATGCATCACAGTATTGTTTATAATCGTGCTGCTCTCTGGCTGCAGCGGCAAGAAATCCATTCTGCCCGCCATGCCAAAGGACGGTAAGGGCAAGATTAAGGTCATGGCCTATCATGAACAAACATTCCAACAGAAATTCGGCGATCTTTTTGCCGCGAAGTATCCGGACATCGACATCGAAGTAGTCGGCATGGATTTGCTGAGGGATCGGTCACCGGAGGACAATCCGGGCGATAAGCTGATCAGCTTCATTGAGAAAGAGAATCCCGATCTGATCCTGCTTGATGCGGAGCAGGTTGCTCCCCTGGTGGACAAGGGAAAGTTGCTCCAATTAGATGCGGTGATGAAGCAAGAGCAATTCGATACTACAGGCATCCCGAATCTGACCATGGATTTCTTCAGACAATTAGGTGATGGTCAAATTTACGCGTTATCCCCTACTTACAATGTCAGTGCGATTTACTATAACGAGGATCTATTCAAGGAGCACGGCATAGAACCGCCTCGTAATCAAATGACATGGGAGGAACTGTTCCTACTAGCTTCCCGGTTCGGACAGCTTAGTACAGAGCAAAACCCGCTGTACGGAATATCGACCCTCTTCTCAAATCCGATGGATATTCTGATGAATGTAGCACAGACGAAAGAGCTGCGTATTATTGACAACGGTGGGGAGAAGCTGCTGTTCGATTCCGATGCCTGGAAGGAAGCGTATAGCGTAGTGACCGATACGATCAAAGCTAAAGGTTTCTATATGGCAGACGGAACTGTTGAAAGTATAAGCGTAAATGACACGAAGTTCGCGAAGCGGCAATCAGCCATGACCATCTCCCATGCAACTTCAGTCAAGACACTGCAAGGTGACTCCAGCTTCAAGGTTGGCCTTGTCACGATGCCGATCAATCCTACCAACCCAGAAGTATCCCCATTTATGAGTTTTGATAATATGTATGGCATCAATGCGGATTCCCCCAATAAGCGAATCGCTTGGGAACTACTATCGCATATGTGCAGCCCTGAAATGGCCAAAACTTTCATATCCGGTTATGGTCTCAGCCTGCCGATTCGAAATGAAGGAATCACCGAGATCGGCGGTATGCCGGCTGAACCCTTCACCATGCTAAAGCCGTATGCCAGCGGCGACTCGGGCTGGGGCATCCTCGATAAAATCAAGGTCTCCCCAGAATTTCAAGGCCAAGTCTATGATTCCATGAACCAGGCGCTCGTCACCATTGTTAAGGAGAATGTACCGGTAGATGAGGTGCTTGAGGCGATGCAGAAGGAGCTGCAGGAGCGGTTGGATCTGGAAAAGAGGAAGTAACAGGATTCCATAGAAATCACAGCTTGATATTACCGAATCAAAAGAAATCAAAAGGCTCTAAATCGGCATCACACCGTTTTAGAGCCTGATTTGTCATTCTACTATCCTTTGACAGCTCCGTCAGCCATACCTTTAATAAAGTATTTTTGTAAACAGAGATAGACTATGGCCATCGGCATCATCCCGATCAGGCACCCCGCTGCTACCCAGTTCAACTGATTGGAGAATTGAGAGATAAACTGCGATAGCGCAACAGGAATTGTCTGTACCTGCACCTTTTGCAGGAAGAAGATCGAGAATTGATAGTCATTCCATATTTGAACCCCCATTATAATAATAACGGTGGCTGTTATCGGTTTTAATAGCGGGAGAATAATACGAAAGAAGATGCCCATCCGGCTGCTTCCATCGATTAAGCCCGCCTCATCCAGTTCCCGAGGAACGGTATTGATAAAACCTGTATATAAGAATATCGTCATAGGAAGAGCGAACGTCACCTGCGTTAAGATAGCCGCCCAATAGGTATTTATACCACCAAGATCCACAATAAACTTATAAAGTGGGACAAGGATCGTCAATGCCGGCACGATTAGGCAGGATACGCTCACCGTATAGATGAACATATTGAATCTGGTCTGATGACGTGCCAGCGGATAAGAGGCTAGCGCGCCAACGATGACAACCAAAGCCACCGCGCTTACTGTAATGAAGACATTGTTAAATATGGCCCGTAGCAAGTTCGCCTCCTGCCAAGCGTTCACGAAATTGTCCCAGGATGCATCTACCGGGAATCTCCATTTGGAACTCGTCTCGGTAGGCAGCTTAAATGACATATTTATTAGAATATAGAAAGGGATAATATGAACGACGGCAATGAGGAGCAGGACGGCATATTTGGGCCATTGAAGCACATTCTTCACTACATTTTCACCTCTTTTCTCTTCAAGTAGAACAGAGCCAGTAGACTGATGAGGGCAATCATCAGGAACATCGTATTCCCGAGCGCTGCGGCATAGCCCGCATCCTGTCTTGCAAAGTACAGATTATACATCATCGTCGAGATCGACGAGGAAGCATATCCAGGTCCGCCGTTCGTCATCGCCACAATGACGTCGAACAGCTTCAGTCCGCCAATAATGTTAATCAGGATATTGATCGTAATTGAAGGCATCAGCAGAGGTAGAGTCACATGCTTGAATTTCTTAATTCCACTCGCTCCGTCAATGGCAGCCGCCTCATAATAATCTTTCGGAATCGATTGCAGGCCAGCAAGATAGATGATCATCGCAGTCCCCATATATTGATAGGTATTGACCAAAGTGATCAGCCATACGGCCGTAGGTCCCTTCGACAGCCAATCTACCGCTTCAATTCCCAACAGGCCGATCGCATCATTCACCGCACCGCCATCGTATTGGAAGAAGAAATACCAGATATAGCCCATAATCAGCGGACTGATAATAACAGGCAGATAGACGATCGTGCGGACCAAGCCTTTGCCGCGGATCTTTGAATCTAGGAATAGCGCGTAAGCCAAGCCTAATATATTTTGAAAAAAAGTGCTGCCGAATCCGTATATCAACGTATTTTTGACCGTTATCCATACATTCCTGTCATGGAGCATCGTGTTATACTTATCGAATCCGACCCAATTGTAAGTCTGCGAATATCCGTTCCAATCCGTAAATGATACACGAATCCCTTGAATAAACGGATAGAAGATAAATAGTGCGAACAACACAATTGCAGGAACGTACATTAAGTTGATTAATCCTTTGGACTGCATCAGTCTGTTCATCTCATCACCCCGTTAAAAGAAGAAGAGGGCAGCCGGCCTATATGGCTTATTCGATCTGCCCCCGTAACCATCTTAATTTGCTGCTCTTAACCGCTCATATTCCTGCTTCATATTCGCTGTATAACCCTTGGCATCAATCCCGTCAGCCAACAGATCCTGGCCATTCTTGCACATCACATCCCACATGCCGTTCGGAATGTACTCGCGGTCAAAGAACGCAAGCACGCGGATATCTTTGTATTGCTCGTAGTATTCGGTCAACTGCCCTGCATCCATCTCTGCGCCATCCAGGCCTGGAGGCAATTGATTGGACTTCGCTACCAGGGCTACATTCTCGGGTTTAGCGAAATATTCCACGTATTTCTTCGCGGCCTCGATATTTTTAGAATCCTTCCAAATCCCCCAAGTCGTCTTCTCCCCACCTGCAAACGTAGGCGTATCCCCTTCAACCACCGAAGGTATCGGCATCAGTCCGGCCTTCAATTCTGGGTTAATCTTCTGTGCTTCTTCGATAAAGGACGGGCTATAGATCCCAAATGCAGCCTTACCCTCGGCAAAAGCTTTTGCAGAATCGCTGTACTTTGCAGTCAATACATCCTTATTCAGAAATCCCTTCGCCTGAAGATCCTTGAACATTTGCGGCAATGCCTCGAAATTCGTCCAGTCAAAGGAGCCGTCCAGAAGCTGATCTCCGTAACTTTGGGAAGAGGAGCTAATCAGAAGCGGTGTTGCAAAGAAATCAAAATATTGCCCGATCGGCCAGGAATCCGCGCCCCCCATATGGATCGGCATAACTTCGCCGTTGCTCTTCGCTTTGATCGTCTCACATGCAGCTAGGAATTCTTCATAGGTTGCCGGCACTTCGACGCCATACTTCTCAAGCACTGTGACATTGAATACCGGGCCAGCTTTGTCCTGATCCATCGGCAGCACATATAATTTGCCAGATTCATCGCTGACAAGCGGCTTGATCGCTGCATTCACATTCGATGCCCAGCTCTCACCCGACAGGTCCAGCAGGAACTCACCATAACGAGCCTTGGCCCAACCATGGGTTGCAAATACATCCGGCATATCATTGGAGGCCATTTTGACTTTCATCGTGTTCTCATATTCTTTGCCTGGGGCGCTGAAGTCAACTTGGATCAAAGGATTATCCCTCATGAAATCGTCTGTGATTTGTTCCAGCACCTTGGCTTGCTCCCCGATCACATTGGTGGACACCGTAATCCGTACTTCCTTGCCTGATGAAGATTTGGGCGAGGCGGTCGGCTCATCCGTACTCCCTTTCCCCTCATTCGCTCCCCCGCCACATGCAGACAATAATACCAGCATAGCCACGCATAACATCAGCCATTTCGATCGATTCATATTGACCCTCCCATGGTTTTAGTTGTTCTTTACAAATTTAATATAGCATCGCTGAAGACGCTTCCAAATGACACAGAACTACGATCCTCAGCGCCAATTTCTACACACTGCTACAAATCTACGAATGGAGGCGTCCATTTCTACACTTTTTTGCTTACATATTGCCAACGAAGGGATGAGCAGTGACAATGTGAGCTAGAGAGATTAGCGGCAAAAGGGGCTGAAAAGATTGAAATATTTCTATACATCTGTCCGGACTAAGCTAACACTGTTATTGCTGATTACGATTGTAATTCCCGTCCTGATCCTAGGAATTCTATATCCCGTATACTTTCAAAGTGTGATGGAGAAAGACAAAAAAGCCCTTATGGAGGGGACCTTAACCGCGATTACACGCAGTATCGAGACCTATATGGACGAACTGGAACGTTTGACGATTACGCCGTTTCTCCAAAATGATGTCTTAACCTCCTTGAAGCTGAAAGCCTTGTCCGATCAAAGAAATGTAAGTGTTTACAATAAACTGGTAGCCGATCGCACATTGCATGAGATGCAGATGACTATGTTCCAGAACACACGCAAAGATATTCTTGGAACCATTCTGATTACCGCTGATAATACCGTGTATGCAACAGATCATCATGAAGTAGCCGAACCTATTCCCGATTACCGTTATAGCTCTCAGGATTGGTATAAGCAAACCGTGCTCAAGAACGGAAAAGCTGCCATGATCAGCCCGCATAGACGAGATTATTTGCGGAATTCTCCGGATAAGCTGGTATTCTCGGTAGCCAGGCTGCTGAAAGATCCTGATACGCAGAAGCCTCTGGCGGTCATTATGGCCGATGCGGATACGGATATCTTCGACAGCATCGTCAGCGATGTATCCTTCGATGTTAGTTCCATCGTTACGATCTTCGATGGCCACAGCCATTTAATCTATTCTAGCGCTCCTCTGACTGCTGAAGCCCAGGAACAGATCATATCAGGCAACGAACGGATTGAGAGTCATGGGAGCCAATATACGACCATTTCAAAGACGATCCCCTCTTCGGAATGGAGAGTCAACGTTCTATTGTCGCAACGCGAGATTACGTCCAAAATGAGAAATCTGCGGTTAATCTCCATCATCATGACCTGCGCCGGCCTGATATTGACAGCTCTGTTCTATATCTATCTGTCGATCAAAATCGTCAAGCCTATCCTGCAAATGGGTTCAGTGATGCGTAAGGTCCAGCGCGGCTCCATGAACGAGAGTGTGAATATAAAAGGACAGGATGAGATCGCCTACCTCGGCAGCCGCCTGAATAAAATGATATCGCAGCTTAATGATACGATCATTCGTGAGTACAAGACGGGACTGGCCAAGCGCAACGCAGAGTACAGGGCTCTTCAGTCCCAGATTCAGCCCCACTTCCTCTACAACACTCTGAACGGCTTCATCGCGCTGAACCGGGCCGGAGAGAGCAAGACATTGGAGAAGGCCATATTGTCCCTGAGCGGCATGATGCGCTATACCTTAAGCAAAAATGACTTTGATACGCTGGGGAACGAATTTCTGTTCCTTCAGCGTTACATCGAAATTCAGCAGCTGCGCTTCGAAGAACGGCTCGTCTCCGATCTGTATCTTGACGATAGAATCTCAGATTTTCGAATACCAAAGCTGCTGCTGCAACCACTAGTGGAAAACTGCATCATTCATGGCGTGGAGGGAGCAAATCGGGCATGTCGTATTACGGTCAGAGCCGAATTCATTGAGGAGAATATATGGATTCGGATTACGGACACGGGGGCTGGCTTTAATCTGGAACAGCTCCGGCAGAATGAGCAAATAGGCATTGCGAATGTCAGGGAACGGCTGGAAATGGCCTATCCCCAGTCCGACATGACCGTCAACAGCATACTTGATATTGGTACTGAAGTGACTATCCATATTAAGACTTCGTCTGTTGGGACTGGTCCCTCAGCTCCGAGGGGTAACACTGATAGTACTCAACGAACAGACGCGTGAAATGTCGGGTACTATAATAACCTACTTGCTGCGCCACTTGACTAATGCGAATTTGCGGATCATCCTGCAGAATTTCCTTGGCTTTATTCATCCGAGTTGACGTTAAATATTTCATAAACGTGACTCCTTGCTTACGGTGGAACAGCGAGCTGAGATAATTGGGGGTCACCCCCAGCTCATTGGCAATCTGGCCGATGCCGATATCCTCGGTGTACCAGCGATCGATATACTGCACTGTCCGTTGAATAAGGTCTGGCGGGCCTTGGTCTTCTGCGGACAGCACAGCGCCAAGCTGCTCTTCCGCCTTGTCCTGGGCGAGACGGAGCCTCTGAACCAAATCTTTGAAAGAAATGGAATGTGCCAGCCGTTCGATATGGACTAAGAAGCCTGGTCTGCGGTGATGCTCTGCAACTCGCTCCATCTCCAACGTAAATTTCTGAATGAGTTTATGAAGCATTTGCGTATTTGCCTCTTGCAACGCAAAAATAACAACCGCTTCGCCCGAGGGCATAATTAAAATCGCTCTCCGCACATTCATGGACAGCTCCCAATCGCCCTCAAGCTTATCGATTTCATCCATCATCCCCTGAAATCGCTGGTGGCTCTCATGGGGAGGCAGATGATCATCTACTTTCAACACATAAGCGGAATAATTCCTATGAATGCTCTGCGAAGCATCGTTCAGCTCATCCTCTGAGCGTGAGAGATAGAGGACAGACATGATCTGCCGCTCAAGTTCCCGGTTTAATATGGCCGTTTTCTTTCGCTGCTTCTCCAGCAAGCTGTTCAGGCATTTTCCCAGGGAGTCCGGATCAACCGGCTTCAGCAAATAGTCCGCTACCTGCAATTTAATTGCTTGCTGAGCATAGGAGAAGTCGGAATAGCCGGAAATAATAACCCATTGAATATATTCATAACATACTGCATTCCGAATTGCCTTGAATCCATCCATCACTGGCATCCTAATATCTACAAAGACAATGTCAGGCTGATCCATTGCAATGAGCTCAACAAGCTCTGCCCCGTCCTTCGCTTCTCCTACAATCTGCAGAGGAAGCTCCAACTCTTCGAGCATGCTTCTAACGTTAGCTCTGGCTAGTCGCTCATCATCCGCAATAATAATCTTCATAGCAGATCCCCCTGTTCTCCATTGATCCGGTGTACTTCATCGTCCTGGCTAGACTTTATAATTCTAGTAGGCTCGTCATTATGCAACCGCTGTCAATTTCGGTTTCTATAACAAGCTTCAACCCCTATTACAGCCATATTCTATAGAACGAACAACAGCTTCGAAAGGTATCAATTCTACTCTGGAAGGACTTATTTCTACATTTCGAGCTGGAAGCATTCGGATCAGCTCAATGCTGTACGACTTTACTATCTACGTAGATACTGCTGCAAAAAGAAAGAAGGGCAATCCCTTGCCCTTCTCCGTCCTGTCTATCTATTTTATCAGCTTCGTGCTTATGATTCATTCATCACAAATTGATACACGCTCTCGACCTTCTCGTTAGTGAGATCTCCACTGTTATCAAAGACAAGGACCGATGAAGCAGGGATGTCCCAGTTTACTTCAGGAACAAATTGAACACGCTGTTTGAAATCGTCCCAATGCTCCAGCTTCCAGTTGTCACGCTCGGTTTGCCTTTGCTCGATGCGTTTTCTTTGTGTCTCCATGTCGCCCAAGGTAACGGCGATCACTTTGACGTCTACCTCCTGCTTGCTTAATCCGGCTGCGGCAAGAACCTCTTCAATCCATGCTTTATTTTTCAATTCTGCTGTGAAAGGAGAGATCATAAATACGTTCTGCCCTGCGGCGAGATTCTCAATGCAAATATCTTTCGTTGTGTCATATTCCAAGTCACGGAGATGCTTCTTATAGAATTCAGAGTCGCGGTCGTTCACGTCCAGACCGTTCATCTCAAGCATTTTCTCTACAAAACGTCCGCCGACCGTGTCGCGATCCAGAAAAGCAGCCTGAATACGCTTCGCCAATTTTCTAGCAACTGTTGTCTTGCCGGTCCCGGCGACCCCTACAAAAAACACCAATTTCTGCTTCACCCTAAATCCCCCTATTTGTAAGTTAGAATCAGTGTATCATTGCTCAAGGATGGAACACAATCCTATACTGGGGGCAGACGCCTATTTTCCAGGTTAAACAAAACTAATGCTGCATAGAGGCTTTTTAAGCAATCTCTAACGAAACGTGGTATCGCTATTTAGGCCAATAAGGGGCACTAAAAAATGTAACGAAACTAGGTAACGCTATTTAAGCCATTTTGGGGTTTAAAGGCGGAAATTCCCTCGATTAACGATATGGTGTTTCGTTAGGTTTATTTACTGCTGTTTTGGAGGAAATAACGATCTGTAGTTTCGTTAGAGGTCGTCAACGCAAAATTTCGGCATCGGCTCGGGCGTAGCCCCTAAGGGCTGACTAAATTGCTACCTGATTCTGCCTCTTCGCGGGTAATAACCGTATACTGTTGTTCCCCTAGCTTAATCACGCTCCCTGCCGATATATCCAGCTTCATGCCTAATGAGACTACAATCCGGAATGTATACGCGGAATCCTTCGTCTCACCGTCATCCGTACCGGCAGTCTCACCGGGCTTAGAAGTATCGTCAAGCCCGTTAGGGTTAGATGCATCCGCCGGATCTGTTACATTAGAATTGCCCGCATCAGGCAGATTGGTCCCATTAGTTGCGTTAGTTGTAGTTGCATCCGCTGGATTTTTCCCATTGCTTCCATTGTTTCCACTGTCTTCACTGGTTCCATTAGTTCCCTTGGTTCCATTAGTCGGGTTAGTCGAGTTGGTTGAGTTAGTAGCATTAGACGCATCGTTTCCACCCGTTTTCGTTTTTTGGGAACCGGATTGCGCTGTGTCTTCTTTCCCTGTTTCCTTCCCACTTGCTGCCCCATTTTCGCCTGTATTATTACCCTTTGCCTTATCTATTTCTTCTGTATCCTTTATTGTTCCATCGATTCCTTCTGTTCCATCTTTTCCATCTGTTCCATCAACTTCGCCGCCTGGATCTGTCGCTTCCGAATCTTCCGTTCCAGCGTCCGCTACCACACAATTCGAGTCATATTTCAAATTCTTAAACTGCTGAGCAGACTGGCCCTGTGACTCTATCATCAGATTTGAGGGATCAAAGACCTTGCACTGCTCCTCCCCCTTAAACAGAAATACAAGCGAAGTTGTCTCGGTTCCGTCGCTGCCTTTAACATTCTCGGCATATACAAGCACCCCAGAATCCTGTGTAGGTGGCGGAGTGGCTTCAACGGGCGCCTTTGCACCAAGCATCCCTTGCTGCTGCAAGATGAATAGAAAGCCAACTGCCACAACAAGACCCAAAGCCACAATAAGAGTGGTCATTCTCACCTTTTTCCCGTTCTGAACAAGAAATCGCTTGAGTGGCGAAGACAGCGTGAGACGCGCATCGGCGAATACCTTCGCAAGCGGTGCTCCCGCTTTATCGAAGTAACGGGTCCGATAGTCTCTGCTCTTAAACGCATCCTTATCATGCTTTTTAAAGTATGCTAGTATTGCCGCAGAATAACCGGGAGCAAGCCCCCGAGCATGAACAAAGTAAGAATTTCCTTGCGACCAGAGCATAAATTCGTAAATCTTCTCCTTGTCCTTGGCATGCCGCTGTAAATAATCCATGACTTGATTGTAATCAATAATCCCGACTGCCGAGTCTTGGCAGAATGCCAGTACGATCTTTCCAAACTGCTCCACTTCGATACTGGATTGAAGCCATTTACGCCCGAGCTTCTGGATCCGATCCAGTTCCTCAGAAGACAATAGACGGAAAACATCCTCCGTTGGCTCACGCTGCGCAAACCATTCGTATAACGTTCGCAGCATCTCCGCATGACTACGCTGCTTACTGTCAAGCTGCAGGCCGGCAAAGGCATCTGCTTCACCTAAAAACGCTGCGGTTGTCACCTGATCCTGGGTCAGCTTGTCCAGTTCCAGTTCATCAAGCAGCAGACGCTTGGCAGAAAGCGAGAGAAGCTCCGCCAGCTCCGAATCCGCCACAGTCATTCCGCTATCAGGAAGAGGCGTTCTTGCCCATTTACGGATACTATCTACCGTCATATGGACAGAAGATAGTAATCGCTGTTCCTTGCGCAGCTTGTCCGTTAGACCTGCAACAGCTATTTCCTTGAAGGAAGCACTCTGTAACAAGCCTGGATGAGCGATCGCCCAGCTATGCACCACATTCAGAACTTCCTTTGAACCTTGCGTCTCCGCAAGCTTGTTCTGAATGTAGGGATCGAACAACCGGTTAGACAGCTCGCCAAGCTTCAAGACCGTACCAAAAAAGGCTTTACTCAGCTCCGACTGACTCTCTATCAAAGCGTACAATGAATAGGCGAGCTCGGTTCTGCCTTCAGTCAATGAATTATTAACTGCATGAATCAAATAATTAACAAGCTTGGGGCCATAACTCCGGCTTTCCAGCCGATAATAATCCCTGAAGCATTCCACTATCGCCAGCTCTACAATACTTCCTTGCTTGATGCTATCAAATTCCCGGTCAAAAGCAGCTAGAAATATATCATTTAGCCGAATTCTGGAATCCAGGGCACCGTGGGGTTCCAAATAACTTAGCAACCCCCGCAGCACGGTTATTTTATGTTTTTCATACAAATCCCAACGTTCCGATTCAATTTGATAGAACACGCACAGCTCATGATAGCTAGATAATAAAGCCCGGCGTTGGGGATCCATCCCTGACAACATCTCATCAGCAAAGCGATGGAAGTTCTCCAAGACCCCAAGCTCACCGATCGCATTCCAGACAAAATCAAGATAAGGCTGTTTGCCTTCATCTACCTCATCCTGCGGTAATCGTCCTGAAGCGAGGTCGAATACATATTCCTTTTCAATTTCTCGGTCATTAGGACGCAGACTACCGCGCTCCACGAATTGCAGATGTATAAACTTTCGGCTTTGCGGCTCCTTGGCATAGGTGATAAATCCGAAGCGGCGGCGCAGTTCGAATGGCAGACAGGCGAATAGTACTTTAAGCAGCGCTACAGAATATTGCGAAATCTGCTCTGCCGGAACATCAAGGGCAACATATACCTTTTTTCTGCCTTCTCCAACTGCAGTCATGACAGCGAATAGCAACTGTTTAAAGCTCTTCTCGTCCAGCTTTATCTCCTTAAGAAGCTTCTCAGCTGTCAGACCTGTCGGGCTGTTCTGCACATGTTGCTGGTTCTGCGATTTCTGCGGTATGTCATCCAGTTCCGGGAGCTGCCGACCGATTTCCGTGTAATATTTCTCCGCATAATCGGCATTAAGATAATTACCGTAATGGGTCACGATCTCATCCAGCCGCGCTGATGGAATTACGTAGTTATGCGTCAGGAACGCACTGCGCAGACCGGTAAAATCTACGGGTTGATAAATGCTCCGCCCCAGCACCGTCTCTCCGCCCTCGGTATGGAATAGATGAATCGCCGGCGGATAACTGCTTATTTCCTTCTCTCCTCGGGAGGCCAGCTCTGCAGGAGCATCATAGCCACAGAACGGATGGAGCTGTTTCTTAATGAACACCGCATCCAATCCGTCCGATACCGCGACAGTATCAAATCCTTCCGTTCCGCGAAATATACCGCTCCGCTCTCTTGTATACAATTGCTGCTGAATCATTGTGGGAGAAGCTTGCCTCACGGTCACTCTCTCCCCTCAATGTAATTCAATTTATACATCAGCCAAATGAACGGTTCATCCACGCGTATAGGCTGGACGACATTTTGCAGCTTCTGATCAATAGGATTGCTACCGAGCGCAGATACTGCAAAGTACCCTGTATCCTTGAAATAGACATCCATCGTACCTTTAAATGGCCGATCCACTTTTTCAATAAAACGGCGAATTTCGCCATCGATATTCTCGAATTCAGTAATATTAAAATGTTTACGATGCACTGCATTATTAAAAATATTGCTATTGGACTTGATATACTCTCCCTCTTCATCCTTCAAGACATGAAGCATATCACTCTTCGTTAGCACTACCGCAGTCGGTATATCCGTCTTCCCTTGATCCTCATAAGCGATGAAATCACCGAACATCGTCAACACTACATCACGTGGCTCATCATATTGCGATACCCATTCGCCCGGTTTATCTCCAACATTGATGCGTATTTTCTCCCGAATCGAGCGAATTTGAAGTGGATCGACCATGAACAGTAGACCTGAAGAATTCTTGATATGCTGACCCTGTAATCCAAGATAATCCTGATCGACCATGCCTTCACCCGCAACATCAAAGAAAACGAGCGTTAGTGGCGGCTTCGATTCATCCTTGAATACAAACTGGAAAATAAACGGCTCCTGCATTTTCTCCTTCTGGGTCGATGCCAGCAAATCGCCACGCTCAAACAACGGTTCTTCGTATAAGGTCCGGAATTTGCGGCTGATTTCAGCATTAAGTGGCATACAAGCCGCATCAAAATGATCCGCCGTCGTGTTCTGCAGGGTATGAATCAATGAAGTCATGTAGACGGATTTCCCCACCTGAGAAGCCCCAATGATCGAAATGATATTACTAGGCACTTTCCCCGCAGTTACTGGCAGCTCATTATGACAATGCGGACACAACCTGTGTCTTGTCACTTCCCCATAACGATCATTCAATCCGATCAGAACATGATCCGAATAAATGAGATGCTCTTCTGGAACGTCCTGAGGACGCAAAATAGCTTCCATATCATAGACGGTATCGAGACCAAATCTCTCCCTGTATTTGTTCAGAGCCTCGTCCTCGCCAAGAGCATAATCCTCATCATCCTCACGATAATGCGTCGCCCTGAACACTACCTCGTCCATTTCGAATTTACTGAAACAATAGGGACATACAATATCATAAAATAAAGGCCGCTCTTCGGCCTGGGGTTTCCTTTTAAACAAATCGAACAGACCCATCTCCCATTCCTCCTCATTTCACAGTATGTTTACTCTGGAATCAGCTCGTATAACCTTCCATACTTAGGGCCATCCGTAAAGAACAGCCTTACATAATCGTTCTTTCCGACCTCGATCGCGGGCAGTGTACTCCTGCCTGAAGGGAAATCTCTCAGAAAAGGATATACTGTTCCGTCATCTATACTTACCGGATAATTGCCCTGCTTCTTCACATAACAAAGCGCTTCTTTTGGAATATCTACTTCAGCCAGCACAGATATCTGCACCGTCTTGTATTTGCGAAGCAAAATGCTCTTATGAGTGATAGAGTAGCGGATCTTGGCTCGGCCCGTACTGAATTGGACGGTATTCTGCCCATCAGGCTGATAGACCAAGCGTTTGTCCCCGTCATCCATCAGACAGGCATAGACCGTATAAGCCGCCAAGCCAATCGTATCTATCCGGTCAATATAGCCTCCAGCCGCTTTATATTCTTCACGGGTATACAGCTTTAGACCTGCAACAGAGGGAGGATAGCCATAGTCGGCTTCCCCCTGCTGCTCTCGATCTGAAGACCCTTTATAGATATACACCGCTTGTATTCCATCAGGCCATTGCCACAATAGCCTGCAGCGATCCTCATCGATCTTGTAACTAAGCTGTGTTATGAGCGGCAAGCCTTCCTCTGCCTCAATAAATCGCATTGCTATGCCCCCTTACACTTTAATGCGTGTTCAAAAAGGTCGGTTTTCAGCACCGAGAAGGTTGAATGAAGCTAGGGCCTGAGGAGCGGAGCGTACGTTTTGGGTACGTGAGCACCGGAAGGCCCGGCTGAATTCAAGATTCGATGTCGAATTACTTCCTGATTTGCTTCGTGATCAAAAGCGGACTTTTTGAACAACCTCTTCTAGAATCCTCTATTGCGCCGATCTCTGACGGGCTCTTGGAATCCTGTCTTGCCGTCCTGAAGTGTTGCTCCCCTGCGACGCATAACCGTTCGGACACCATTCGCCGGCATAGGGACGGCAAGCGTGAACATCGTCATCACTGAAGCAAGAACAAGGCAGGCCAACAGCCGGATCAACGCGTCAGCTAATGTACCTCCACTTAAGCCAAACTCCAATAGCAACCCTGCAAGCAGCCCGGATACAGAACCGCCGATCGTAAAACTTTTAGCCAAATGACGGTTATCGAACATCATTCCGAGCGACAAGCCAATTAGCGCGCCTAACCCAAGTACAAATATGATTCTTAGGATCATATAATAAGTGCTGTCCTTCATTGGTCCGGTACGTTCCGTAACCAGAGTACGTTCATTCAGGTTGTTGTCGTATATGGTCTGGAAAACAAAAGAAAGATTGGACGCATCCGCCACATCATAATACTTTCCACCTGTCTTTGTGGCAATTTCCTTGAGCAGATCCACACCCTCAATATTACCGTTAGCTGAGCTAAGGCCAAGACCGATGGTATTAACGGATACGCCTCTATCCCGGTAGTCAGCCAGCACTCTTGCCGTATTGACTTCGCTTACACCGTCCGATAATAGGATCGCCATAGCCCCCCTAGTACTGGGTTGCCCTTTGATCTGCTTCATCGATGATAAGAGCGCATCGCCGATATCTGTGCCTGCATTGGTTGGCTCGAGCGCATCAATCGCTGCATATACTTGATTCTTCACATCCTGATCACTTACATGAACAAAGGGCTGGATGAGTTCAGACTGGTTATTGAATACAATGACTGCGACCTGTTTGTTACTATCCAATTGCCCGATCAATGATTTGGCCGCTTCATAACGGCGATCATCAGGATCTGTCTCCAGCATACTCCCGGAATTATCAATCATTAAGACGATATCGTCTACCGATTTCGCCCGACCTACATTCAACTCATATAAAAATTCCAAGGCGGTTCCTGCGAGCAGGAGCATAACTAGCGTCGCCGGTACAAGCAGCTTCCATGAAGTACCGACATAACGTTGTCTCCATGACGTCCCGTTAAGACGGGGGGAGACCATTTCCGCGATTAAACAGAATAATCCTACGGACAGGGCAAGTATGCCGAAGTAAAGTCCAATGATGACGATCCAGGGCAGCCTGCCTTCTAGCTGGTTAAGCAGCAGTTCTCCGATTACAGCCCCAACTGCTCCGCCAATAAGACTGAATAGCACCAGAAGCCAGTTTATTTTACGCTGCATTCGTGCACTTCCTCCCTACATCTTTTTTGTACATTACGGTCTTTAAAATTGCATGTTCAAAGGTTCGGTTTTCTTATCAAAAGCGGACCTTTTGAACAACCCCTTAGAGTCAACTGAACTCTGGCAGCTTTGACTTCTCAATCCCGTGAAATTCATACCCGTTCTGCAAATAAGTTTCGTAATATACTTTCCCATTCACGTAATACATCAGGTCTTCCGGATGGAAGCCACCCATGAGATTCAACTTCTCTACACCGCTGCTTCGTTTCTCATGGACACAACCGAGCTTATAAATTCTTGACGTTTCATCCGCTCGGAAAATATGCTGTACGAACTCGCTCGTGTAATCGCCGAACACATACTTTTCCTCATAACGATGCTCCTGGGTGTAATCGTATAGCCGAAGCTGAATCGCGGCATTATCCTCGAGAATGCGGTAGAGCTTCTTGAACAGCTCTTCCTTGGTAAGTACGGTTTTGTTGCCGTATTCGACAGTCACATTGGCCCGCTGTAGCAGTTCTTCCTCGAACGTGCGTGAGAACATCGGTGACGTTAAAATGGTCTTGCGGCAAACCTCGATGAGCTTATCCGCCAACCCCTCTATACCTTTCTCAAGCAGACACCTCGAATCTCCCATTGTGCTCTCTGTGAAAAACGCATACTGTCCCCGTTTACTTTCCCACTGCTCCATAATGTCAGCAGTAGTGCGCTCATAGTACTCCATGATGTTCTGTCCAATATAATCATCTGCAGTCTCAATACTGCTCAGCGCTGTATCACGCAGCAATTGCTCCAGCGTCTCAAGCTGACCGATCACGACAAGGTACCGGCCATTCAATTGCTGAATGGCTTCTTCAAACTTCATAATCAGCTTCAGTCTCATCTCCAGCAGCAATATCTCTCTTCTCCGCGAATAGACCTGGTCGAATAGGTAGCGGATCAAGCTGCGTAGGTTATGCCGATCCATCAGCGGAACACGTGGGAACGACTGCTCTTCCACGCGCCCCTGGCGGAACTGATCCAGCTCGGCCCTCGCCGATGCCAGCCGCATTTCCGCTTCCCTGCGAGCGGAGCGAAGCGGAGCCATAATTCCAACGGAACCATTTAGCCCCTCATCCGCTGTCCAGGCGGCCAGACAGTATACCTCAACATCAGGATAATCGGTCAGCGATCGCTTGATCGCCCTATCGATCCACTCGCCAGCCTTGAACTCCTTCAGAAGACGTGCCGCTTCATCCTGGAAATTACCGCGGAAGAACGCCTCTCCACCGCCGCCAAATAAAGCCTCCTCGGCTTCTTTCAACGACAACTTGCGAACGGCGGCATAACTGATGTCATTCGTCATAAGGCCATGCATTTCGCTAAGGCGTTCCTCTGTAGGAATCATCTCTCCAGCAGCCCGATCCAGTGCCGTTCCATCCACTCCAAAAAAGGCCAGCTTCTCTGTAGTAGATAAATCAGGCTCTCGCTTCATCCGTGCCAATAAGCCTCTGTAGAAGTGATGCAGTACCGCAAGCGCAATCGACTGATTCGGACGTTTTACTTTGGACAATCCAGCAGATACAAAGCCTTGCCGTCCGGATTCCGTCATAATGTTATTTTTGAATGAGGTGTTGTTATAAACCTCATTATTCGCATGGAACAACGGCTCCTTCTGCTGTCTGTTCTTGAGCAGACTAATATGAGAAATCGCCTCGTAGCAGGTTTGCAAGCCACCCAGTGAAGCGAATCCCCGCTCATCCCGATCGGACATCATGTAGACAAGGTCAAATAACGGAGAAGGCGGGTGCGTAACTGGGATCGAAAGTCCATCCTCTGTCACATGAAGGGGGGCGCTGAATGTATAATCCGATTGCTGCATTAGACTCAGCTCACGCAGAAACGCAACGCCGAGCGAGCTGCTGTATCCGAAAGCTTCAGCCCCTTCCCGTTCGCTAATCAATGCATACAAATCCATCTGTACTGCCTTGAACGACTGACGGAATATTGCTTCTGCCAGAAGCGATATTTCCGGAACAAACACATTAAGCGGGTCATCGACCCGCGTAATGATAGAAAGACGAACCCGGTCAAAGGACGGGTACAGTCTCCCATACTCCGCCAGAGCTCCACTAGCCTTTCTCAGAATTCGGTTAAGCTCCGGCAAACCTTGCACTTGTTCATAGAATTGCCGATACATATCACGGCGTGAGGTAGGCGAAATCGAGCCCTCTTGTACCGTAACTGGAATACGGTACTCCAACACCCGAGCAGCAGCAGACTCCTCCACGGAGCCTGCGTGGAGATAGATCAATCCCTCGCTATTCTCCCATCTCTTCTCATTCATCTGCATGATCGGTTCAATCGCCTCACGGCTCTTGTCACCGATAAACAGAAACACAGCGGGGTAATGAATGCTGCTCTGGTCATCGCCTCTGCCGGTAAGGCGTTCTTCGGACCGGTCGTATTCTACGGCGAATTGCTCCAGCTTCTGTCTAACCATTATTTCAACCTTCTGCGGATATCGTTCAGTTTAGTTGTTATCTGCTTGTAGAACTGATACATATCCTCACCGTTTGCCAGTTCAACCTTCTCGTATTCCAGCGAGTCCCGCCCCTCACGGAATCGATCTGCAAGCTCACCCATCGTCTGAAGTAACGGCTCGATATCCTCCGAAGCCGTTAGCTCCGTGGCCCGGCGTGACGCTTTGCGCATCAATACGCTATGGTTCTTCTCATCCAAGCCTCTAAAATGTGTAAACACTTCGTATTCCACATAATTTTGGCTCTTCATCAGGTTAGCAAATGGCTCCCAAGCTTCTTCTTCCGGATCACGATCGTAGACATACAGCGCGCCCTTCTTCGTAATCGTCATCGTATACATCGCCTCGATGAACTGATCAAGCCACTTCTCCTCATCCTGATGCTGCGCCAGCACTGCATCCAGCTTCGCTGCCATCGCCGCGATTTCCTCATACTTTGCGATCTCCTGCCGCATGCGGGTAATCAGTTTTGGCGAGCGAATCAAATTCTCTTTGGCCATCTCTTCATTGATGCTTCCGAATATATCTTTAACGCCTTCTTGTGGAAGTCCCTCAGCAAGCAGCTGCTTCAGCTCAAGAGCACAGCGTTTCACCTCGCCTAGATTTGGCTTTGGAGCTTCTAGACGCATATCATACGCTGCCAGTTTATCTTGCAAAGAGAACGGCTTCGTTAACCTTACAGAATAACGGCTGCTCGTATTTTGATCCGCATCCTTCTCCACAATTACCTTTAACTGAAGCGATTTGGCGAACTCCTCGCGCACACGAGCATTATAGCTCTGTACCCGTGAATTGGAATAAGTCTCGCCCCAGGATCTCTCAGGGATTGGCGAAGGCAGGTAAGTCCAGTTATTCTTCTCTGTTTGTACGAGGTGACGACCGATTCCTTCCTTATCCAAAATCGTCCGTTCATAGCTCTCCTCATATACTTTGAGCGGCGTGTACACGAACAATGGCACCCCGTTACGTGTATTCAACCAGAATATACGGTTCTTCACTTCGCTCTCTTTGACCGTGAAATGGGACTTTCCGACCGCATTGTTCTGATAGTTGCGAATCCCCTTCAGGATGCTCGGCGCCTGCACTGGAACAGATACAAATCCCCAAGAAGGGAAATGCAAATTACCTGTACTATTCGACAAATGGAATACCGGAACAGCTTCCTCATCCAGCTTGCTAGCAATTTGACGCTCAACAAACTTCTCGATCGGCTCATCCTGGCCATATTTAATGACTAGGAAATCCTCCATTGACTTCGTAATAAGATCACCGAACTTATCGGAGAGGAAAGTAGAAATGGAGCTCACAATATCAATTTCCTGCTCCTTCACCCATTGATCGGAGTGATCCAGCAATTCCGTAGCGAAATCACGGATCAGGTCATCGACATCCTTCTGATCCATAATGCCACTGACAACCTTTGAAATGTCGGGTACGCTCACGATGTTCCAGTAGTAGGTTTTATTACCCTTATGGTCCACCTGCTCGTCACCGCTCGTCAGAATGTCCCCGTTCTTGGAGAAGATCGAGCTAAGTGCATTTAATATTTCTGTGAATACACTATAAATGCGGTTATTCTCCCGATTCAGCAAATCATACAGATCCTCATAGAACTCAATCATTTGCTCTGTACGCTCAACATCTGCGTGGAGCCAGTATTCATTTATTTTTGCTTCAATATAAGCGTTCTTCTTCTTCTCCTTGGACACAAATGCACTCTTGGCATCGCCTAGCTTATCATCCGCTTGATCCTGCGCAGCCTCGATATCGCGAGGAATACGCACTAAATTCTCACGCAATGCCTCGATATAGGAGAGCAGCATTTTCAGCAAACAGAAGCCCTTCTCCGTGAAAAGCAGCCGCGATACATAAAACGGCCCTTGCTCCGGATGCAAAAACAGACGACGAATCTGGTCGCTGAACTTCTCGAGGAATTCCCCTGGAAGCTGCTTCTTCGCTTTGATATATTCCTCTCTCGCCCGAGCGAGGAAGGTTTGCTCCAGCTCCGTGTCCATATTCACGACTTGAGACTTCACAACATTGGCATAGCTCAACCGCTCACTGTTCTCATAACCCGGAAGCGGGTCGGGTACGCGAGATTCAAACGCTTTAACTATACTATCGAGGTCAACGCCCATCTTACGGGCAAATTTCTCTACTTCCTCCTGCGTCGGCGATTGCTGGAACATTTTGTCCATCTTGTCAAACAGACGATAGGCCAAGTAAGTCGTCATTTCCTCGATCGGCAGCACAGCCGAAGAGGCCCCAATAATGTTGTATTCATAGTTAGCCGGGTAAGCCTTGTTCATTTGTGCGATATTCGTACGGATATTACTTATATAATCGTGAATAGCAAATTCTTCGCCAGATTGCTTCTCTTCACTCGCCATGAAGTTGGTAATGTTCTCCGCAGTGACGTTCATACAGTAATCATAAGCGTTCTCCAGCAGCTTGCCCTCTGTATTGGTTGCCGATATCAAATGACATAGATTAAAAGGAGGCAACGGCGAGTTGACTGTCAAAATGTTGCCGTATTGCTGATTGAACCTCTCACCACGACTATCTACGTTCATCCAGTAATCCAGCTCTTTCAACGCGGCATAACCATTTTTCTTAATGTACTCGCGCGTATGCTCGCTTAGACTCTTATTGGACAGATTGATATCCGGGGTGAACAAATAACCGAGAGTATTCACGCGGTCAATACCTGCCGAACCGTGATCACGTTCAATAATTCCGCGTACAATATAGGCGATATCCAGGAAGCAGCCGCTGCCTGTGCCGCCGGACAAGCCAGTAAGTAGAAATACCATCAGCTTCTTGTTCGTACCTACTGATAAGGTCTTGATTTTCTTATCGATGGCCTGCACGACTTGATTAATCTTCGTGAAAAGAAGCAGCCGCCCCGCCTGACGCACACCTGCCGCACCGTTCATCCCATCGGTAATACTCAGCTCGGGTGACAGCCAGTCTGTAATGTACGGCTCTAGAATACTGCGGTTTTGCAGTAGACCGCCAATTTCCGGGTTGGACAGCAGTACAAATTCATTGATCGGATCGAGCCCGATTCCTTTGTACCTTTTACTGCGATCCTGCTCGTTGGTCTCAAAAGCGAGAAACTCCACATTGTCCGGCTTATCGCGTTTCTTCTTGGACAATGGATCCTCAGGCAGCTTGAATCTGCGGTTAATTTGATACTTCAGGCGAAGCAAGGCGTCAATCCCGGTTCCGCCAAGACCAATAATAAGGATTGGATTATCAATCGTATCCACCCGAATTTTATCGCTGACAATACCTCCGCCAAGCGATACATCCAATTGCTGAATATGTTCTCTAACGATCGGCTTCATTTAAGTTTCCTCCATTCATTGGATAAAAAAGTCGGTTTTCAGCACCGAGAAGGTTGAATGAAACTAGGGATTGAGGAGCGAAGCGTACGTTTTGGGTACGTGAGCACCGGAAATCCCGGTTGAGTTCAAGATTCGATGCCGAGTTACTTCCTGATTCACTACGTGATCAAAAGCGATTACACCAGGTACTCTATGAAAATCGTCTTATCGATATGTTGTAGTGGCAATGTCACTCGATCCCCGCTCTTAAGCTCAAGTCCTGCGGAGGCATCCACAGCCCGACCCGATTTCTCGATCGGTGCAGCTGAGGCATTGCGCAGCGTGATGCGATCTCCCTTAGCCGGAGTAAATACAATTTTCTCCGTTTCCTTCAGCTCGGGTGCCAGTTGCAGCAGTTGATGGAGATTGAACTTGCCTTTGAACGAGGTAAGCTTCTTATACTGCGGGAAGGATCTCTCATTCGTGTTCTCATCGCGAATCTCGATGACAATCTGGCCTACGAATCCGCGGTTCGCTTTCTTAACTGACGATGCGATAAAATAAGCACCCGCTGCAACTACGGCCAAACCTACCGCTGATATAACAACGATTAGCCAAGGGAACGGCTTCTCTTCTTCCACTGTCGTCGGATTAGGCTGGGCTGGTACTGGTGTAGCACCTGCTTTGCCTTTGGCACTCAGTGTTACAGGAGCGGATTCCCTGTAGAAGCTTTTTTCCTCTGCGCGAACCTTCAGTTCGTATTCATGGGCTTCGGAAAAGCTAAATGTGCCTTCGAATTTGTCCCCCGTATTGTTAAGCTTGACTTCTTCGGTCTTGCCGCTGTCGATATCCTTAACGATGAGAACAGCGCTCATATTCGTATACAGCTCGTCATTTTGCAGCTTCTGCCCATTGCTTGTAAGATACGCTCCGATTTTCACATCATCACCGCGTTGATAGCTCTTCGATGCAATGGGGTCCATCTCGAGCTCAAGATCGTAATTAAATACCAGATTAATATCGATTTTGTCCTTGGCTGCCCCTTTAACCCTCAGCTTCCAATCCCCCTCGACTGGAGTTAGCAGCTTAATCAGAGAATAACTTTTCGACTTGGACAAAATAACTTCATCCGAAGGTATAGCCACTTTATCACCGGACGGGTTAACCAGCTCCGCCGTGACAGGATTAGCTGACATAATCGAAATATTGGCTTCAAGCACGTTCGCATTCGGAACGTTAACCGTCACTTCCTGGAAGCTTCCGTTGCCCGTCATGCTTTGTATAGGTACGATTTTGAGCTTCAGATGGCTGGCAAATATCTCACTAAGTATTTGTGGAAGATCATTCGCCGAGCTGGTAGAGAACGACTTAGCGCCCGTCTGCTGGGCTAGATCCGTAAGTGGCGCCTTATTCAGCTTGCCGTCTGCATTCAAACCGATCGTATAGATCGGAATGCCTGCCGCCTTAGCCTCAGCGACGGCCTCGCCAAGCTCCTTGTCAGACTCGCTTTGCGTCCGTCCCGAGCTCTTGTTGAAATCATTGTTGCCGTCTGCTAACAGAACGATCATCGGCTCATGCCCCGGTTCAGCTCCGTTTTGCAGCACCTTAACCGCCTCGCGAACGCCTACCGCAATATCTGTGTAGGGTCCTCGATCTAATCCATCGATGAAATCTTTTAGATCCTGCTTATCAGCTGGAGACTGAATCTTCAGCAATGCCTTCTCCCTCTGCACTTTGTCCGTATATGCTACTATCCCTACCTTGTCGCCTTGAGCGGACAGCATGTCGATGAACATCTTCATCGCTTCATTTCCGACTTTATTCGTGTCGCTGGTCTTCATCGAGTTACTTACATCGACAACGAGCACAGCATCGATTAATGAAGTCTGCTGAGTCTGAGCTCCCTTTGCGGCTGCCGAGGCTCCATAAATAGGGGTGCCAACAGAGCCTACCAGTAACCAAAAGACCATCATAACCGTCAATATACGTATAGATTGTCTATAACAATGCTGCATAATATTGCTCCTTTAATTTGAAATAGAATAAATACGAATCTACTATGACCTTTTTCATGATCCAGCGATGTACATATGAAATTAGGAGTAGTTCCAAATATATACTATACTATGATAATAGATAATACTTAAGAAAACGTTAAGATAAAACAAGACTACACCGCCATAATCTACCAAAATATGCATCTATTTTTTTGACATTTCCAAAATAGAATCATCACCCTCAACATTAATTACGAAAGGAAGCTACATATGGTTACATACGCATGTCTCATTCTATTGTTTCTATTTGTCATTATTAAGTCCTTTATATATTACTCTCGTAGGAAGCAAGTCATTGCTCCGGCAGAGCTCGACAGAAAACTGCTAAAATTAATCAACAATGAAGAGAGAGAGCTATGAACAAGAAAAAAACAGTTATTTTACACCCTCCATTAAAAACGAAATATGCCTACGAAAAGTTAAGATGCTGTAAATATTGCCAGAATTATACCGCGCTCCAGGAGGAAAATTGCACCGTTTGCGGCAAATCCGGTCTACGCCCGGTTCTCGACAAAGCACGTCATGCCGCCAAGCGAGCTCAGTATAATGACCTGCTGCTAGCGTCTTTTCTCACGCTGTTAGCAATTCTGTTCAGCCAAACCTTTCAGCTTATGGCCATTTCTCTCGCATCAGGCATTATCCTGTTTGGGCTGCTCTATTTCGTGCAACGCACTGCTCTCGAAAGCCGCATCTCGATCGAAATGAGCAAGCTGATCGAGGTTGATCGTGACAAAATCACTGCAGGGCTGGTGAGGAATCTTGAGGCCGCGGTCGCACATGGAGAAGAAGGCCGCTCCTATGAAATGATGCGGGACATTGCGACCCTCATTCATAACGATCATATCCGTAAGCTGCAGCTTATACTTTTACAATCCTTCGTACTAAGGAAGGATATGGAGCTGGAACTGATGCCCCTTCTGCTAAAAGACTTCGATTCTGATCTTGCCGAGTATATTGGCGAGCTCGCTAAAATCAAGAGAGAACTCATTAAAGATAAGACATTCCAATATGTTATAAAGTATGAACAGCAATTTCTGGCTTTGGAGCGAGGGGAAGAAATACTGGCAGGAGTTGCCGGAGCCGCCGTTAGGTTGAAACGCTACGTTCTAGCCTATTCGGACTTCATTGCCAGGTATGCCCGTAAGCTCCCCAAGGATCGTTTTCTCAGATTATACCGAATGCTCGCTGAGTCCCCCAATCTTGACTGGGGAAATCTCACGGCCGAGACAGCCCGAATCTATGAGGAAAAGTATCAGTGGGACGCTGACTTTCAACAAATTAAGCCGAGGTCTACTATAATATGACGTTAAAAAAATGGTTAACCCTGCATCATCTGCTCATTTTTTTATGTATAATGACGATTCCTCTGTTAGTCTACAAGGGGATTGGAATATCCCAAAAGCTTAACGCTTTGCAGACTGCCGAACGCTTATTCCATGAGAAGCTCTTCGTAGAAGCAGTGGACTGGTATCAAAAGGCTCAAAGCAATCGGATGATTCGTTACAAAGAAGAGCTCATTTCCTCCCGACTAGAGGAGTTGGCTCCTATCACTGCCATGAAAAGAGACTTGGAGAACATTACTGACCAAGCTTCTAGAGCAAATCGCAAACAGGATTTCGACCTCCTTATGGATGCATATGCAAAACTTCAGCAGGTACGAAGTCATTATTTGGCTCCAGAGGAGCCTTACAGTGACTATTACCGTCAGATGTCTAATAATTTCAACATTTCACAAGCCTTCACCGGCTATTTCAAAAATTTCAGAACGTTGTTTCTAGAGCAAATGGAGCAAAATCTAACCAGCTCGAGCTATAATGATGAATCCTTTAAAAAGAATCTGCTGAGGATCCCTGCCCATCTATTCGGTACAGAGCAGGAATGGCTTAATGAGTTAAATGCTACCTTCCAAAAATATGATGATACTAAGCTGACACGGATGGTTGCTCAAGGTCTCATTGAGCCTATGCTCGATAATGCTGCCTCCATGCTTGCAGAATATAAATCCGTGAAGTTTGATGGACCTTGGGTCATTTCCAATGTAGATAACTTAATGGAGGCGCTATTAAACAGCGACTGGGACAAAAGCGACTACACGGCATTCGCCATCCATTCGCGGCAGTATACATCATTTGCAAGCTCCGTCCATTCAGAATCCAGACTGCTCACCTATGCTAAGGGTAAAATGGATGAGTTAATGCGTAACGCCAAGAAAAGTGTAGCGAATGGCAATTACCAAGAAGCAATCGATCTATACACGGCCATTGGCCATTATCAGGATACAAAGTTGGAAATCAGCGCCACAGAGCTGGCTTGGACCATTGCTGAGCCAGTAAGACTTCTTCCTGCTCTAACAGATGGAAGTAGCTATAATCATGTTGTAGATGGACGGGATAAATTCGGATCTAGAGCATATGTGGTGGCAACCGGCCAGAACAATCAGCTGTACTTTGGCCGGATGAATGCAGAGGAAAGTGTTCAGGTTCTAACAAATCATGACCTGCCTTCGCAGGATCAAATCCGTACTTTATCTATCGATCCGATTCTGAGTACAGGCCATAATCCCGTTATTATAATCGAGACAGCATCAGAGGCAAGAAAAGCACGTTATGATGCCTTTGAGGTACGTGAGGATAAAATAGCCCAACTATACTCGATCGAGGCTGATAGCCTGACAATACAGCCAGACAATACGATTTATGCGGTTAATCCGGTTGGCGATGGTGAAGGACAAACAGCGATTTTCGTTCGTGCAGATGACCGTTACCAGTTCGCAGGCATTAAGCAGGAAATCCTTGATATTTCCGCCGACAAGATTAGCCAGTATCCTGACACTCTTGTACGATTCACTGGTACTGTGATTTACTCTGTTTCAGGTGAAACGCTTGTCACAGGCAGCAATAGCTTAGTTCTTCTACGAGGTGATTTCTCTCTACCCACCGGTGCAAATGTAACGGTAACGGGACGCTCCGAGCAGAACGCAGCACTCAATATTGATCAGCAATTCATTGAACTGATCGCGGAAGTACTGAAAGAACAATCTGACGGATCGACGAATGAGCTTCTCTCAAGGCTTTCTGGTATCATTCAAATCATCATTCCCGTTGTCGAGGTTGACACGATTCAACAATAGCGCAAGACATGATTAGATGATGCCATCATGGCCATAATCTCTTCAACAAATAAAGCTCTGAGTCAATCCTTACGGAACGACTCAGAGCTTATTTTGTTTAACTGCATTATTATGAAGCTGAATACTTGATCCGACGTCTTGTCTCTGTCGCCAGCTCCTTGATATTGTCTCTCAACCTATCAACAAGTTCGTCACTAATGGTAAATCCGCCTTGCTCTGTACGAGATACATTCGCATCCGCGGCGTATACGCCAGCAAGAATATGACGTGCCCCGAGCACCGACAAGACCGGTTTGAGTGCATAATCGATCGCCAACAGATGAGCAATCGTTCCACCCATAAACATAGGCAAAATTACCTTGCCAGTCAGGCCTCTTTCTGGAATCAAATCCAGGAACGTCTTAAGCACGCCTGTATAGGAAGCCTTGTAAACCGGACTAGCTACGATAATCGCGTCCGCCTCGGCAACAAGCCCATTGGCCTTTACAATATGCTCGCTCTCGAATTTCGTATGAATCAGATCATCTGGCGGAAGCTCGCCGACATTCACATGCTTCACTTCGAAGCCTTCCTTCACCAGCAACTCCTCCGCTAATGCAATGATTGCTGTCAGACGGGAACCTGGTGTAGGAGTTCCGTTAATTATAGTTACCTTAGCCATGCTGGATCCTCTCCTTATTATCTATAAGTAGACAAGCTTATTTAGAGGCAGGTTCAAAAAAATTTTTGAACCCACTTTTAGTCAATTCCGACTAAACCGCTGTAATTCACTTCGATGCTATCAATAATAAAATGGAAAGTCAATTTACATCCAGGCCAAAAATAGAAACCTACATCAAATCCTCATTTATGAACGTAGGCTTCACATTCCAATTGTTAAAAGATCGGCGCCCTACAACGCTTCTATGATATCCCCGGCGAGCAGCGAAGCCGGGTTGCTCCGTGCGGCCGCAGCCTGTTCACCGGCCAGGCCGTGCAGGTAGGCGCCGAACGCCGATGCCTGCACGGCGTCCAGCCCTTGGGCGAGCATGGCGGCGATGATTCCGGTGAGTACATCACCGGAGCCCCCAGTCGCCATGCCGGGATGGCCGGTCACGTTCACGTAGACCTGGCCGTCCGAGGCCGCGATGACCGAGCGCGCCCCCTTGAGCACGAGCGTTACGCCGTGCTCAGTAGCGAAGCGGCGCGCGAGGCCGATGCGGTCCCGCTGCACCTCGGCCGTCGTTAGACCGGCCAGCCGGGCCATCTCGCCGGGATGCGGCGTCAGGATCGTCGCTGCATCCCGGCGCTTCCAGGCCGTGAGGCCTCCGGCCGCGGCCAGGATGCCCAGGGCGTCCGCGTCCACAACGAGGGGACGCGGGGCGCCCTCCCACAAGGCGCGCAGGAACTCCGCCTCGCCCGGGAAGCGGCCCAGCCCCGGGCCGACGGCGAGCACATCGCGCGCCGCGAGCAGCCGCAGCACTTCGTCGGCTGCGGCACTGTCCCATGCGCCGATCCCGCCATCGGCGATCGGCGCCAGCATGAGCTCGGGCACAGCCCCGAGCATATGCGGCAGCAGCGATGCTGGCAAAGCCCACGTCGCGAGGCCGCACCCGGCGCGCAGCGCCGCCTTGGCGGCCAGCAGGCCGGCGCCGCTCATTGGCAGGCTGCCTGCCGCCAGCAGCACATGCCCGTACGTGCCTTTATGCCCGTCCGGCGCGCGGCACCGCCCTGCGTCAAGACCGAGCTCGCTCTCCAGCGACTCCTCGGTCAGAACAACCCCGGCTCCCTCCAGCCCAGCAGGGAGCCACGGAGGAATGCCGATATAGCGCACGACTACTTCCCCTGCCGCCTTCGCTCCCGGATACTGCGTCAGCCCAGCCTTCAGAAAGGCCAGGCACACCGTAAGCTCAGCCTGGGTGCAGGGGTCGTATACCGCGCCTGTATCGGCATCCAGGCCGCTCGGAATGTCTGCCGCCACGATCGGCAGACCGCTGGAGTTCGCTTCCACAATGAGCGAAGCGTACACCCCGCGCGGCGCACCCTTGGTCCCTGTCCCAAGGAGCGCATCCACAATCCCCGTATAACTGCGCATATCCGGGATCCCTTCCGCTTCATCTGCATACACGATCCGCGGCAAATCCAGCGCCTCAACGATTCGTTGCTGGACTGCCGCCTCCCCGCCAAGCTGGTCCGGCGCCACGGCGTACACCAGCGTCACCGGAATCCCTGCATCGGTCAGATGCCGGGCACATACCAGTCCATCGCCGCCATTATTCCCTTTACCTATAAGCACAAGCCAGCGCTCGCCTGCCAGCGAATCTTTTCGCTGCATCACTAGCCTGACCACTTCATCAGCAATCGCTCTCCCCGCATTCTCCATCAGCACAATGGCTGGAATGCCGATCTCCTGGATCGTATACCGGTCAACCTCACGCATCTGCTCCGCCGTTACAAACTCCATGCTACGTCTCCCTTCGGGCATTCTGCCTATCTTCTTATCTTCATAATATACACTTTCAACCTCAAATCTCTACCCACCCTTTATTCCACCAATAGCAGTAAATCAAGCTCTAGCTCTACAATTGAATCATTATAATTACCTACATTGCATCAAGCCCGGCTATCGTATGTCTTGAATCTCAACCAGGATTTATCAAGCCAAAGATTAAAGAGCGACCATCTCCCCTCCTAGCTCTAACGAAACTACCAATCGTTATTTTCTCAATAACAAGGACATTTTTAATCTAACGAAACTCCATATCCTTATTTGATCTAAATCGAGCTGTAAAAGCAATTTTTGAGTTCAATAACGATACCCTGTTTCGTTACAATTTTGAACTAGCTTTTTCGTGCAAATAGCGATACCAGGTTTCGTTAGAAAAAGTCGAGGAGTAGTACGGACCTACTTCTTTGTGCATTTGCGTGTACAGTTTCTGATCTGTTATTCTAAGATTCTATGTACTTTTACAAGCTTTTATTGGCCTATCGAGTGAATCCACTACCGTCCCTAATATCTTTAGTAGCAGTACATAACAAGGAGACAATAATGAGTGTACTAATTTTATAGAAATTACAGGCTTTCTATAAGACAACCTCTATGAGCTATAAAAGAATGAACAAATAACCAAAGATTGGTTTACATAGAACTTGAAAACGATAAATTCATATGCAATAGTGGAGAGAGGAATATCGAAAGGGTGATTTCAGTGTCACTATCGGAATGGATGAACTGGCTGGAGCAGCACGCTGTGCTATCCTTGACCGCCGTCCTTGTCCTGGTTACATTTCTGGCCCTTTATGGGGTAACCAGCTGGAGGACGCGAATTGGACTACGCTCTCGGCTGGAGCATCTAGAGAAGAGTCTAAAGTTATATGCAGCCGCCTCTGCGCCGCTGTTAAATGATAATATATATGGAACGATTACACCGGAGCAAGAGAATGAACTGATCGACCGTCTACTCGCTTGCCATGCTGCTCCTTATGCAAGCTCGGATCTGCTCGGACAGATTGGAGCTTACAAGGAGGATCATGATCATGCGAGATTGCCGCTGCTGCTCAAAACGCTGGAACGAGAGAGCGAACGCTTCCTCGAAGAGCGGGACAAGCTATTGAACTGGCTGGAACAGCCGGGCTGGGGTATTCGTTTCTGGCTTGGATTACAGCCTGCCTTCCCTTTTCTGTTCGCCGCAGCCTTGTTCATATTAGTGTATCAATTGCTGCTGCGCTGGACCGGTGCTGATGTCAGCTTCCTGGGCTCGAACTCCTTGGACACGGTCTATTTCTATTCACGCTTCGGTTCCGCTCTATTCGCCCTGCTGCTCCTATACCCTGCACTAATGGGCGGATTCCGGCCCGGAGAAGGATCAATACTGTTGCGATTATGGGCCATCTTCATTGCTGCTATGTATTTACTCCACTTCATCAGTCCCGTTATCGCTCCATATATTGCGGCAGCTCAAGTTCTATTATTCCTGGGCGGATTCTTATTCACGAGGAGCAAACCGCGCAAAGCACGTCCCTTTGTTGGACACTACCAGACCAATCTCTCGTCTGATCCTACGATTAGCGCCTTGCCGATGACTGAGGAGCATATCGCAACATCCCTGGCCGAGAATACGGACAGCATCATCAACAACGACAAAGACCGTTAGAGGACATCCTGCCCTATAACGGTCTTTTCTCATCCTAATTCCTTTTTTCATCATATGTCTATCGAGATTCTGACTTACGCAGCGGTTTAACCACATTCCGAGACGATCCGGATGCTTTTGCCGCCCCTCCACCAACCTCATAACGTTTCCGTTCCGTACGTTCTAGTTGGACAATCTGTCCCTCGTGAACAACGATATTCAGCGACCCGAATTCCATCTCATTCAACATCTCCGCGATCCGCTCCAGCCACACATTGTCTACCTTCAGCGGTTTGGTCATTCGTGGAAGCCCCCTTGCCCGATAATATTTAGAATCTGTTCTCAGCTTGATCAGATGAACCTCCCTCTAACATAGATCACTCTATGCTGTTCACCCACTTAATGACTGCTCTTGCGAGTGAACCAGCTCTTAAGCAGCAAGGTGATCAGCGCCAGTAACAACAGTAAGGAAGCAACTGCAAATGAAGCTGAGAATTGATACTCGTTATACAAAATCTCAATATGCAGCGGAAGAGTATTGGTTGATCCGCGAATATGCCCAGACACAACCGATACAGCGCCGAATTCCCCCATCGCCCGTGCATTACAAAGTATAATTCCGTACAGCAGACCCCATTTGATATTTGGCAACGTCACCTTCCAAAATATACGGAAGCCTTTGGCACCCAATGTTACCGCTGCTTCCTCCTCCAATTGCCCCTGATCCTCCATCAGCGGAATCAACTCACGGGCCACGAACGGAAAAGTAACGAACAGCGTGGCCAGAATAATGCCTGGCAATGCAAAAATAATCTTCACATCATGATCCTGCAGCCAAGGCCCGAACCAGCCATGTACACCATAGACTAGCACGTAGATCAAGCCGCCGATCACCGGAGACACGGCAAATGGCAAATCGATCAAAGTGATTAGAAGCTGTCTTCCCCGAAATTTGAACTTCGTAATCGCCCATGCGGCCGCGACGCCAAATATCGTATTCAGCGGTACAGTAATCACTGCAACAAGCAGTGTCAATCTTAATGCCGATAATGCATCGGGATCGGAAATAGCCTGCACATAGACGCTCCAGCCCTTCTTCAGGGCCTCTGTTAGAACGACAATCAATGGCAGACCGATCAGCCACATAATAACAAGTACGGCGAGGCTGACTAAGGTCCATTTGACGATGCCCGACTCTTTCGTACTGCGATTTCTAACTGGATTTGTTCTCGCTGCCGCTAAAGGTACTGAACCTGCCACACGACGCCCCTCCCTTGGCTTTATAAATTCGATGAATCCCGGCTATACTCAACGCGCCGTCTTGCGCACTCGGCTCTGCAATGAATTAATCAGCAGCAGAAGTGCAAAAGAGATTAAGAGTAACATTAGCGCAACCGCCGTCGCACCAGCATAATCGAATTGCTCCAGCTTCGACATAATGAGCAGCGGCGCAATCTCGGTCTTCATCGGCATATTGCCGGAGATGAACACGACAGAACCGTATTCCCCAATGCCGCGGGAGAATGCGAGGGCAAAGCCCGTGAGCAGCGGAGGGAGTAGCTCCGGTAAAATAACGGAGCGGAAAGTCCGAAGACGGCTCGCTCCGAGTGTCGCAGCGGCCTCTTCGACCTCTGCATCCAGATCTTGTAGTACGGGCTGTACGGTACGTACCACGAACGGAATGCCGATAAACATCAGGGCGAGTGTAATGCCCAGCGGCGAGAACGCCGTCTTGATGCCTAGCGGTTCGAAAAATGAGCCTAGCCAGCCTTTGGATGAATAGAGCGCGGTCAACGACACCCCGGCAACTGCGGTTGGCAGCGCAAACGGGAGGTCGATCATTGCGTCGAATATTTTTTTTCCTGGAAATTCATATCTAACGAGAACCCATGCAAGCAGCAATCCTAGTACTGCATCAACCAATCCGGCCGCCGCTGCGGTCAGGAAGCTTACTCGGTAAGAGGCTAATACTCGCGGATCGGTTGCAATCGACCAGAACTTCTCCCAGGTTAGTCCCGTAGAATTCAACAACAGCGCGGATAACGGAATTAATACGATCAAGCTTAAATATAAAATGCTGTACCCCATCGTCAGCCCGAATCCAGGTAGTACTCCGCGTCTGGTGTCCGTCCTGCTTGGCATGAAAGTCATCCTTTCTCTACCTGCATAAGGCGAATCAGATCATCTACTGAAAATGAAGCATAAGTCCGCACTATATTGTCTGATCCACCACTCTCACAGGTTTGCTCCTCCGCTGGTTGCGGTCGTATTATTTCGGAACATAGATCTGACTGAATATTCCACCGTCATTGAAATGCTTCGGCTGCGCTACCGTCCAGCCACCGAACACTTCATCAATTGTGTATAGCTTGATGTCAGGGAATTGATCCTTGAACTTCTCCTTCACGCTGTCCAGGGTCGGGCGGTAATAGTTCTCTGCTGCGATCGTCTGCCCTTCTTCTGTGTATAGATATTTCAAATAAGCTTCTGCTACCTCGCGAGTCCCCTTCTTATCGACGATTTTATCGACGACCGCAACAGGCGGCTCAGCCAGAATACTCTCCGACGGATAGATGATATCGAATTTATCCGGGCCCAGTTCCTTAACTGCAAGCCAGGCTTCATTCTCCCAAGCAAGAAGCACATCGCCTAGTCCGCGCTCTACGAACGTCGTAGTCGCACCGCGAGCCCCACTGTCCAGAACCGGAACATGTTCGAACAACTGTTTGACAAACTCCTGAGCCTTAGCTTCGTCATTATTGTTATGATGCAGGGCATAACTCCAGGCCGCGAGATAATTCCAGCGCGCACCACCCGAGGTTTGCGGATTCGGAGTGATGACCTCTACCCCGTCCTTAATGAGATCATCCCAATCTTTGATTCCTTTTGGATTTCCCTTCCGCACCAGGAAGACGATCGTCGAAGTATATGGCGAGCTGTTATGTTCATATTTCTGCTGCCAGCCTTCATTTATCAATCCGCTCTCCTGCACGGAGTCTATATCATATCCTAGTGCCAGTGTAACAACGTCCGCCTCTAGTCCATCAATAACTGCCCGGGCCTGCTTCCCCGAACCCCCATGTGATTGCTGTATCGTTACTTTCTGCCCTTTTTCCCTCTCCCAATAGGTCGCAAAAGCTTTATTGTAGCTCTCGTACAGTTCCCGAGTAGGGTCGTAGGATACGTTCAGTAACTGGACGCTCTTCCCTTTGCCTCCATCCGCACCAGCAGTCGCACTCGCTTTGTCATTCGCTTTGTCTCCGCCACAGGCGACCAGTGCCACCGACATAGCCAGAACCAAACTGACCAGAATACTCTGCTTAACCCATTTACTCATCGTATCACTCCCCATCTTCTCCCATAGTATCTTGCCTACCAAGCAAGCAGGAACCTTTCCCGACCGTATAAGAAAACCTCTAACGGGGCCGCTCATAGCTGTGCGACCGTTACCCCAAAGGTGGGGTTGGTCTTCTTCGAAATAGAATTTAGAACTCATCAGCTCCACTGATTACTTCTGTATCTATAACAAAAGACGGAGAAACGCCCTGCTCCCAACGGTCAAACCGAGCCGCTACCCGTGTCTGCCTAGGCAAGTAGAGCGTTCCTCCGTCCGTACGGTGAGAACATCTTTAATTATTCCTACCTGTTTAGTATGTTATGGTGTTATTTTATATGTACTGGGTTTTCTTGTCAAACGTTTTTTTCACTGGAAAATCATAAGTTCCGGCTTCGAGCGTATTCAATCAAAAAAATCGGCAGATCGGGTGAGCTTCTGACTCCCCGATTACCGATTTATAAGAATACATGATTAGTTCGTGTTCAAAATATCCTATTCCACATGATCAAAGGGGAGTTGTTGAACTACCTCCGTTACTCTAATACGGGCTCAACACAGGCTGCCTGGCTTATGGCTAGCTCCTGCCCAGTCGCTGTCAGCTTGCCGCTATTGGCATCGCGTTTGAAAGATACAATATTGCCGCTGAATTGATTCGCGACCAGCACATAGTCGTCCAACACGGCGAAGTTGCGCGGCCAGCTTCCCCCGGTCGATGTCCATTCTGGATCGACAAGCTTGCCTGTCACCGCGTCGACTTCAAAGCGTACAATGCTGTCATGGCCGCGATTGGAGCCGTATAAATAACAGCCGTCCTCAGACAAATGAATATCCGCAGGATAGCTCTCGCCTGTAAAGTCCTCAGGAATCGTAACGACATGGTCGATGATGTCCAATCTACCTTCCACCTTGTTATAGCTATAGATTGTAATCGTATTGTTCAGCTCATTAATTCCATAGGCATATTGATCATTCGGATGAAGAACGAAATGTCTTGGGCCGGCCCCAGGAGGTAACGCTACCTCGCCGTGGTGAACCATACCGCCATCCTGCATCCTATAAATAAAGATTCGATCGGCCCCCAGATCCGATGCAAAGGCGTATTTCCCCTCTAAGTCTGTCACGGTGCTATGAGCATGAGCCTTCTCCTGACGATCGGTCACCGGACCTGTGCCGACTTGCTGAACTTTCGCCGCCAAACGGCTTGCTTCTCCTTGCTCACCCAAGGCAAAGCGGTTCACGGTCCCACTGGAATAGTTCGAGACGATCACGTCACCATTAGGCAGTGAAGCAAGATGACAAGGGTCTGCGCCCTCTGTTGGCACGGAGTCCAGCTCCGTCAACTCTCCGCTGGCAATATTGATTCTATAGCTGACGAGACGGCCTTCTGCCTGTTCACTCACTGCGTACAGTCTTGAAGCTTCGCCATTCACAATGACAAAGGATGGATTCAATATCCCGGAGAAGTGGCTTACGACACGCATAGCTCCTGTCTGGAAATTCAAGCCGCATAAGTAGATCCCCGGCTCCTCTGGTTTTGCATATGTACCTACATAAATTGGAATTTCATCCTTCAGACCAAATTGCGTCATAAACTACATCCTCTCGATTATAATTTGTTTCTATATAACTTGACCGTTCCCACTTCTATAGCCCGGGTCCGGTTGATGCATACATCTACGTGTGATTATTATCATGGTGAGGATTTATGATATAATGATTTCGCCTAAGAGGTATTTCAAAACGTTGAATTATTTATCGTAACCGATCAACCAAATTCATTAAAGAAGGGGTGTTATTATGGACGCCATTAGCCCTTTTTATATGCGGATCATTGCGACGGCTGTTATGATTCTGATGGCCGTATCTGTCATCATCGTTAGACTTAAGGCCAGCAATCGTCCGGTGACGATCAAGAAGATTATTATTCCTCCGCTCGGTATGGCTACCGGCTTCGCCATGTTCGTGGAGCCGCAGATGCGTATTTCTGTCCTGTATGGAGTCATCGCTTTTGCCGCTGGCTGGCTTCTGTTCTCTTATCCGCTCATTCGCACTACCCATTTTGAGATGAAGGGCGGACAAGTATTTGCCAAAAGATCCAGCGGATTTGCCTTCATTCTGATCGGCCTGCTCGTGATTCGGCTGGCTCTGCATGAAGTAATCGAGCAATATGTCTCCATTCTTCAGACTGGCTCGCTTTTCTTCATTCTCGCCTTCGGTATGATCGTGCGCTGGCGGCTCTACATGCTCAAGAAGTATCGCGCCATTACGAATCAGACTGATACGAACCCCATAAATCCAGAAGCGTGAAGTGATTAACCTTATCTTAAACAAGATTGGCAACCAGAACAAGTGGCTGCAGATCGAGGTGGCAACTCCTTTACCTCTGCGGTTAATGGCTCCATCTCTTCGGATGTCGAAGCGCGGTATTGTATTTTTCTAACTGGACATATCTGCAACAGCGAACTATAATGGCAATTGTAATCCGTAGTTCAATAGTTCAGGGGAGCTGGAATAGGCCGGCTGAGATTGTATCCCGAGAAGATACTGACCCTTTAACCTGATCTGGGTAATGCCAGCGTAGGAAGAAATGCAGGTATGAAGCTATGCTCATATTCAAGTGCACCTATGCGTCCCGATCCGGGGCGCTTTTTTTGCATCCTGTATATTTAAACCTATTAACTACCGGCTTCATTCGGAAATGATCAGGAACACTAGAAGTGTAAGTTCCTCTAGAAGTACGTGTTCAAAAAGTTCGGTTTTCAGCACCGAAGCTTATGCTTCCGATGTGCGTTTTTTCAAAACGCTTCAGTTGGATGAAGCTAGGGCCTGAGGAGCGGAGCGTACGTAGTGGGTACGTGAGCACCTGAGATGTTTCCGAAGGAAACATGACTTCGTAAGCATTTGCTTAGGCCCGGCTGAATTCAAGATTCGATGTCGAATAAGCTCTCAGTGTTACTTCGCAAGAAAACCTACCACTGAATCGCGGTCGCTCATCCTTGAATTGGCCTCGATTGGTTTTCTTATCAAAATTAGACTTTTTGAACTACCTCTAGAAGTGAATACGGATTAGACATCTTGAAGGAGGGAATATCATTGCATCGATCAAAATGGGTTCTGCTTGCCTTGTCCTGCCTGCTTGTCATCATCGCGGGCTGCGGCAAAGCGAATAATGCCAACACATCGGCCGCTAACGGAAATGCAGCAACGGGAGGACAGACGAAGGAGCTGCGTGATGTTAAATTCGTGCTGGACTGGAGTCCGAATACGAACCATACCGGTCTCTATGTTGCACAGGCCAAAGGGTTCTATGAAGAGGAGGGCCTGAAGCTAGACATACTGCTGCCGGGCTCTGGCGGTGCGGACGCAATGGTTGCATCCGGTGAAGTACCTTTCGGAATCAGCTATCAGGAGAGCGTGACACAAGGTCGTACTCAAGGCGTGCCCCTCGTCTCGATCGCGGCCGTTATTCAGCATAATACATCCGGCTTCGCCGCGCCTGTGGACCGGAGCATCAAGGCACCTAAGGACTTTGAAGGCAAGACCTACGGCGGCTGGGGTTCACCCGTCGAAGAGGCCGTCATGAAATCGATCATGGATATCGATGGCGGAGATGTTAATAAGGTAAAAATTATCAATATGGGCGAAGCCGACTTCTTCACCGCCGTGAAGAGAGATATCGATTTTGCCTGGATCTTCTATGCCTGGACTGGTATCGAAGCCGAGTTGCGTGGCGAGCCGCTTGATATGCTCTACGTGAAGGACTACTCGGATAAGCTCGATTACTACACTCCGGTTATTTCAACCAATGAGAAGCAGATCAAGGACGATCCTGAATTAATTAAGGCGTTCCTACGTGCCACCTCCAAAGGATATCAATATGCGATCCAGCATCCGGAGGAAGCAGCTGATATTCTGCTGAATGCCGTACCTGATCTCGATAAAGATCTGGTCATCGCCAGCCAGAAATGGCTTAGCCCGAAATACCAGGATGATGCTGCCCGTTGGGGTGAACAGAAACAATCCGTATGGCAGAATTACTCCGATTGGATGTATGAGAAGAAGCTGATTGAGAAGCCGCTAGATGCAGATGCTGCTTTTACGAATGATTTTCTACCGGAGAACAAATAACGAATTGACCGCGCTACAAATGTAAACCACTTGTTTCTTAAATTTTGTATCAGAGAGGATGTCCATATATGGCTAATGCATTAGTAAGTATTCAGATTATTCCGAAGACACCGGGCGGGGAAGATTCGATTCCTTACGTCGACCGTGCAATTGAAGTCATCCAGGCTTCTGGCGTGAAATATCAGGTGAGCCCGCTAGAGACAACGATGGAGGGCGAGCTAAGCCACCTGCTGGACATCATCAAAGAAATGAACGAAGCTGTCATCGAATTCGGTAGCAAAAATGTGATCTCCCAGATTAAAATCTACTACAATCCGGAAGGTGCCAGCATGGATAAGCTGACGGAGAAGTATCGTCCATGAGGCTTCGTCGTATCTGGAGCAGTGTATGGCCGCCCCTTGTGGCGGTCATCTTGTTCCTCATTATATGGCAGACAGCTACATCTCTATTTCATATCAATAAGTGGACGCTGCCGAGTCCTGCCGATATCGCTCATGAAGCGGCTGCTGGTGCTGCCGGGTTGTGGGATCACACACAGGCTACGCTTAGACTTATGCTGCTAGGTTTCTCGATCGGTATTCTTGTCGGGCTGTTGGTCGCTTTTGTACTGCATTATATCCCTTTCCTCAGAAAGGCTCTCTACCCGCTGATCATTCTCAGTCAGAATGTCCCGATCATCGCCTTGGCACCCCTGCTTATGATCTGGTTCGGATTTGGCATCCTGCCTAAGATCATCGTCATTACATTGGTCTGCTTCTTTCCTGTCGCAGTGGCGGCCATGGACGGATTAAGCCGTACAGACCGTGTCATGCTGGACTATATGCGGATGGCCGGGGCTTCGAAGTGGAATATTTTCACCAAGCTGGAGGTGCCGTATGCGCTACCCGCGATCATGTCTGGAGCGAAGATTGCCGCTACCTACAGCGTCATGGGGGCGATCATTGCAGAATGGATCGGTGCGAGCAAAGGAATCGGGTATTATATGATGCTGCAGAAGTCCTCCTTCCGTACTGACAAAATATTTGTCGCTATTGCGATTATCGTAACGATCAGCCTGGCGATGTTCCTGCTTATCTCATTCATTGAGAAATGGCTTATCCGCTACCATCCGTCCAGTGATGATAAATAGAAAGGGGCTTACGCAATGAATACAGAAATGAATAAGCATAAGCCGACCCCTCCCGCTCTGGAAATCCAGACGGCCCGCCTTGCATTTCGCGAAAGAAAGCAAAGTTTACCTGTGCTGAATGATGTCTCATTAACCGTTCCAATCGGGAAGTTCGTGTCCATAATCGGTCCGTCCGGCTGCGGGAAGAGTACTTTATTCCACGTCATCGGCGGCCTGGTCAATCCAGACGCAGGCAAGGTCCTGCTGCATGGCGCAGACATCACGGGCGAGCGTGGCCACATCAGCTATGTTCCGCAGAAGCCAGCGCTTTTCCCTTGGCGCAGTACGCTCGACAATGTCATTCTGTCCAGAGAAATTGCTGGTATGCCGATTAAAGCGGCACGCGAAGAAGCAAGAGCCTGGCTGGCCAAGGCCGGATTGGGCGAATTCGAACAGGCTTACCCGCACAAGCTGTCAGGCGGTATGCAACAGCGTGCTTCCTTCTTACGTGGACTGCTTGCTCCGCAGGAAGTGCTCTGTCTGGATGAACCTTTCAGCGCGCTCGATGCCCTGACCCGAAGCGATATGCAGCGTTGGCTGCTCGATATATGGGAAGAGAATCAGCGCACCGTGCTTATGATCACACATAGTATTGAGGAAGCCCTCATGCTGTCTGATACGATCTATTTATTTTCCAGTAGACCGGCGTCCGTACTGCATAAGATCGAAGTGCCTTTTGCCCGTCCTCGCTCGGAGCAATTGATTGATGATCCTCGCTTCCTGGAGCTTAAGCGCGAGATCGCCGCTCAAATGCGCGAACAAATGCACAAAAAACCAGCCGCTGTGAATTGACTACTGTCGTCACTTTCGGCTGGTTTTTTTATTGGTAAATATACTCGGTGATCTTTACTTGATCGACATCCTGCATCAGAAGGACCCACTGCTGGATATACTCCGGCTCTGTATCTACGGCAATAAGCCAGGATGTATGGTAGACTTCGCTGCTCGCTTCCTTACCTAACCACATCGGTACCTTCGGATTGCTGTCGAACACCTGATGAACGGCTCTAAGTTTGGCATCGATCATACAAATACGCAGTAAAGGCTGCTCACATTCCAAAGATAACGCCACTTGCAGATTTATGACTCTCATCCCTGCCATCATTGCTTCTCTCAGTTCCTTGTCACTTACATCCGGGTACTCGAGAATTTGTAGGCCTGCTTGCATCAATGATGTGTCCTCCATTTCTAGTCCAATATTTCAGATAAACCTAGTCAAGTGAAAGAATATTCAGAACCTGATCCGGCAATTTGTTCAAAGCGTCCACAATCTCAGGATCAAACTCGGTACCTCGAAGTTTCAATAACTCACGCTTAGCATCTCCAACCTTGTATTTCCTGTTACCCTTGCGGCTTGACATCATCAGGTCAAAGGTATCGATTACTGCGCAGATCCTAGCTGCATAAGGAATCTCTTCCCCATTTAGCCCCTCTGGATACCCGCCTCCATCCCATCTCTCCTGATGATACTTAACGATATGAATAATATCCGAGCCAAATCCTGGATTACTCTCAATCATCTCGGCCCCTATGATAGGGTATAGCTTAATAATCTCAAGTTGATTCTTTGACAACGATTCCTTCCGAAGCACAACCTCGCGGGGAATCATCGACTTGCCTATATCATGTAGGAAGCAGCCGCGAATCAGCTGCCCCTTATCTTCAATGCTCAATTCCAGTGGCTTTGCTATCTTCTCGGCTAGCATAGCCACTCTTACAGAGTGATGATAGATCTCAGGATGCTTGTACAACAATAACTTGATCCATGATGCCATATCTGAATGCTTATCTATATACAGTTGTTCTATAAGATCAGCTGAAACGACCACGTTTATCCCCCTAAAAACTTAGTCTGCCTGAAGCTCTGGTTACACCAAATTATCCCGCTTATCCTATGGCCCGCCCCCTCTTAAGTTTTCAAAAATCTACCACCCTATCAAGAGTAGAAATATACCGGAATTTAGCCGATATGAATAAAATATGATCATCACGGGAATGATGTCGTACAATATTAATTATGCGACGTAGAGTATGCAAAAAGAACGAGTATTGGTAAGGTTTGTTATTGTAACTATTTAACATTATAGGACAAAAGAACAACGTTTGCACAGCTATAAAGTCACATTTGTAGGAAAAAAGATTCAATTTATTAAATTTATGCTTGACATTTTAATAGAGTTGGAAAATATTCGGATGAATTCTGTAAAAATGTCATGCTATTCACTACTTATACATGCATAGCAGGGGGATTTCTCTCTCTACGGACATGACAGCTTCACTAAATTCGAAATATTGTAGAAAACTGCAGGTATGCAGCTTTTCCACTTGATACTCTTAAATCCCAATACAATTCCTGCAAATATGCAGGAATTTTTATAATTTCTCCTCAAATCGGGCATTTAATAAAGAAAAAGCTGCATTTTTGCAGTAATTTTTAAATTCACATGCCGCTAGATGACAAAAGCCAGCATTATTGCAGTAATTTTCTCTCCTCCACTTAAATGAACTCCTGTAAACAATCCTGAACAAAATCAGGGGCCGCTTTCTTTAATTGTTCTACTGTATGTAAGTATCTCTGAGTTGTATTAATATGCGAGTGTCCAAGGCTCTCCTGAACCTGTTGCAGTGATGCTCCCTGCAGCAGCGCCAGGGTTGCATTCGTATGTCTCAGCCAGTGCGGAGTAGGCTTCTTGCTCAAATTGCACCGCTCACCTGCTTCCCGAATAATACGCTGAATCTGCCTGGGTGAAATTGGAAACAGGAGAAGGTCCGGATCTGGATCATTGCTCTCTTCGAGGCTCTGAGCATGCTCGGTATACAAATTCCACAGTTTATGCGGAATCTTCACTTCACGGATTTTCCCGCGCTTAGCATAAGAAATCGTTAGCCAGATCGACGTTTCCAGTGGATCTGTATGGAAATCTCCCCAACGAATATGAGTAAGCTCAGAGACACGTAGTCCAAGCATGACGAGGGAAAGTCCAATCAAATAGTTACGCAGACTTTGTTCACGCAGACTATCCAGCAGCTTACCGACTTCTTTTTTGGTCAAGAAATTTTTGCGGCTTGTTATAGCAATTTGCGGGATTTTTGTACTCAGCGTTGGGTTATTTTCAAAAATACCGATACTGCTGTCGCTCCCCCATTTATAGAAGGACTTCAACGGTGCGATAAATGCTGCAACACTCGCTGGTGCGAGGGATCTCCCGCCCTCTCGATAAATTCCCTGTGACAAGTAGAGCTTATAAGCCTCGATTTCCCTCCAGGTAACATCCTTCATTGGCATACCTGATAAAAACTCACGAAAATGTTCAAGTGCGCGATAATAATTTCTTCTCGTATTGGGTACCTTGGCACATGCTGCCAGATACATTTGTATGATCTGCTCATCACCATATTCTTGGCTCAGCGAATGGAAAAAATATTGTTCCGAAACCTCCATCATATAGTTATGTAGCTCCATGGTATTAGCCTCCTGTTGACGTGTTGTCATGTCGCATAATTAATATTGTACGACATATCCGCCATATTTCACGAGGATATAGCATTTGACCTGCCATAAATGTATAGTAAAAGGTGAAAATGAACGTTCAGGAAAGGAAGGAATACGCTGATGAGTTCAGATCTTTCACCATTAATAAAGCCGGAGCGGCAGCCTTTGATGGATGCCCATATTCATTTTGAGATGTACGAAGCGAACGAGAGGACAGCCATCATACAAGACATGCGCGAGCATAGCATCGAGGCCATGATCGCTGTCTCCAAGGATCTGGAATCCAGTCAGGAGAATCGGAAGCTCGCCAAATCAAATCCTGGATTTCTATACCCGGCCTTTGGCTATCATCCGGAACAGAATGTACCTTCCGAGGACGAGCTGCAGCTGCTGCTACAATGGATGGAGGATCATACCGCAGAGATGATTGCGGTCGGTGAGGTCGGTTTACCTTACTATTCACGGCTGGAGGCTACCGAGCAGGGGAAATCCTTTGACCTGGAGCCGCACATCCAACTGTTGGAGCTCATGCTGCAATTCGCGAAGAAGCATAATAAACCGGTTGTCTTACATGCCGTATATGACGATGCCGACCGAGTCTGTGATCTTCTGGAGCAATATGAGATTAAGAAGGCGCATTTCCACTGGTTCAAAGGATCGGCTACGACGATTGCAAGAATGGCTGAATCCGGTTATTACGTGTCATTCACTCCTGATATTCTATATGAAGAAGAAATTATCGATCTGGCCCGCGTCTATCCGACTGACCAGGTGATGGTGGAGACGGACGGCCCGTGGCCTTTTGAAGGACCCTTTAGCGGGCAGACTACCCATCCCAAAATGGTCAATGACGCGGCAGCGGCCTGGGCAAATATCCGGGGCATACCGCTGGAGGAAGCTAGAAAGGTGCTGTACGATAACACTCGCCGCTTCTATGGCCTTACCTAATATCATGAAGAGCCATCCGATGGGATGGCTCTCTCTTCTCACACTATACGAACTCACTGGAGTGAATCAGACCCAGTCGTCTGGCCTCAACAATCGCTTCCGACCGCGAGCGTACATTAAGCTTCTCGAAGATACGTGTCAGATTATATTCGACCGTTCGCTGGCTCATCAATAGCCTAGAGGCAATATCCTTGTTGCTGCTTCCACTAGAGACCTCCTGGAGAATTTCCTGCTCCCGCTCATTGATCGATACCTCTTCCATCGACTTCTCTTCCCGCCCTTGGTTCAGACGAATTTCTCTGCGCCGCAGTTGACGCAACAGCGATACCGGAATCACTGCCTCATCGCGTAGAACGCAGCGGATCGAATTAAGTAGCTGCTCGCGAGTCGCCGTCTTACTGACCACGCCACTGACACCCGATTCAACGAGAATGTTGAAGTTAGGACTGATCTCATACCCCGTATATATCAGAATACGGCTCTCCGGCCTGACCTTCATAATTCGCTTCGTCAGCTCAATCCCGCTTATAATCGGCATGTTCAAATCAAAAAGCATCACATCGAAGCTCTCCTGCTCCACCAACCCCAGCGCTTCTATCGCGGACATGAACACCGTGACCTGCATATCTGGATCCTGCTCAATCATATTCTTGGTTCCTTCACCAACCGAGGGATGATCATCAACCAGCAATATTCGAACCATCTGAATCCTCCTCGCTTTCTCTGTCCATACTTGCTGACTCTAGCGGCAATGATATTTGAACCTCAAGCCCTTCTCCGGGCTCTGATCTGAAATCGATCGCTCCCTCAAGGCTGTGCACCCTCTCCTTAATGCCTGATAAACCCATATGCTGATAAGAATCGTTGAGATCCTCCAACTTCAGCCCAATCCCGTCATCTTTGTAAGTAAGCCATATATCATTTTTCTGTTCCAGGGATATGAAAATATTTGAGGCCTTGGCATGCTTACCTGCATTACGGAGCAGCTCCTGTACAATACGGAATATCGTAAGCATTTGCTCATCATTAATATCCGCCATAAATGAATCAGATTGAAAATCGATAACATAATTGGAGCGGATCTGCGCCTGCTCAAATAACCCTCGCAGAGCTTCAACAATTCCCATCTCCTGAAGCAAAGGCGGACGCAGCTCATTACATGTCTCCCGAATCTGATGGATAACATCCAGTAGGCCTTCTCTAACATCGACCAGCTTCTGATGAAGCTCTGACGACATATCATGGTCCAGCATCGCGGATTCCAGATTACGATACCAGATCAATTGATCCTGAAGCGCGGAATCGTGGAGATCCGAAGCCAGCTTTCGCCGTTCCTTCTCGGCTAGTTTGAATATTAGTCGAAGCAGCCATGGAGAGGAGTCAGCTCCCCTATGTTTCTGGAACTCTACCTCAAGTTCCTCGACCAGACTCTCGATCAGATACAAATTCTCATATACGATCGCACTGTAGTTGGCCAACGTCCGCAGCCAGGCCAGTTCATCCAGATTATATTTGGTCCTGTTTCCCTTCACATCCAGCCACATCAAGTGCAAAATATTCTGCTTCTTCCCCGCGATTACGCAAATGCCCCGCTCCACATTCAGTACGCTTCCGATCATCAAAGGGCCTGCTGAGGCCTCAACCGCTTCAATGACAGAATCCTGGATATCGCCAAGTGATTCATCAAGCTTAAACTCCGTTAAATGATCCGTGTTAATCTCAAGGAATGCGACCTTCTTGACTGGTAGCACATTATAGATTTCCTGCTCCAATACGCGTTCCAGATCGGATCGCTTCATAACACGTGATATTCGAGCAGAAAACCGATTGAGGCTGCCTTGAAAATTATGCAGATCCTTATTGAGCTTGGGACGCAGCTTAAGATCGGCATATTCCTTCAGGAACAGCATCAGCGTAATCAATAAATAGCAAGCGAGGAACAAGCGGCTCCATTTGACCCAGGATTGATTATCCTGATTCATAATGAGAACCGTTAGCAAACAAATCACAAGCGTAGGCAGAAATGACAGGCTGGCATAATAGAAAAACCGATTAATTAAAAAATCAATATCGAACAACTGCTTAGTCGTGAACATATACAAATAAACAATTGGAATAGTCAAGAGAAATACCGCAGCGATCTCTGGCGATAAAAGGGATATTCTGAACAATTGGGGTACAGCAAACAAAAATACAAATGGGAAAAAGCCAATAATATGTCCGATCAAAATTAATTTGAACAAGGACTTCAAAGGTCCATGACGATGAGCGACAAACTTCTGCACCAATCTGAAGACGATGTAAATATTAATTCCTATAAAATAAATCAAGATTAATGATGAAATGACATTCGGAGATCCGAAATTAAATACAATTTTGCTTATATTGAGTCCAAGAATCATACAAATGACGGCGTAGAAGAACCCTAGGGAATATCGACTAGCGATTCTCTCCTGATAGCGATCCAGATAATACGTCATGAATTGCAAGAAGAAGATCGGCACCATAAGAATCGTAAACGTCATTGTAATCCTGCCTACCGGATCAGCTCTTCCTGAAGAGAGCGAACTTAAATAAGCGACTCCAATGGATAAGAAGAACAGAATCAGCTGAATGGCCGCAGGATCGCCCTTCCGCCTCTGATATACGAAGAACGATAAACCGGAGAATAGAAGTACGGAGATGAGTGGTGAGATGAGCTGGATCATCAATTCGTTCAACGATAGCTCGTTATATACGTGAAGTAAAATATTTGATGATGTGCCATCCTCTCCTGCTCTATTCAGGAGTATGGATGAGGCCCTCTCCAGCAAGCCGTAGGTCTTGATCGTGAAGAAATCCGCTGCTGGCTGGTCGTTCACCTCTAGAACTATATCCCCAACTAATATTCTCCCGTTCCCCCAACTGCTCTTGGAAGAGAAATCTGTGACTACAAACTGCCCTTCCCCATTGTCAGCAACCTTCGCTCCGATAAAAGGATTATTATATATAGAGAAAGACAAATATCCTACAAGAATGCTAATTAGAACTATGAATATCGACATTTTTGTTTTATGTGCCAATGTTGTTCCCTCACATTTTAGGTTAGCTCACTTAATCTGCATTCTTTATAAGAATGGTGTTCCAATTAACACCATGGAATAAAGCGAAGTGGCTCTTTACTCATATCTCCCTTGTCTCTGAGCACATCGATCAAAGCTCTCTGCTCGACGGCGCTCATGCCTGCCAATTGAAGCTGTCCTTCACGAATATTCATCATTGCACCAGAATCCTTCACCAAAGCTTGAATCAGTTCTTTCAACATCTTAAATCCCTCCAATTGGGTTATTTGATTAAGAGGTCTTCCTCTTAAGCCCAATATACAGGTCATTTTTGATGTTGGAAACGACAACCACTCCCGTATTTCCCGCAAACATTTTTGCGGGATTTGCGTGGGTTTGCGGTCGCCTATGCGGTGCATCGGTATATGTTGTGCAATACCCTCTGAGTCCCATGGCAGTCAACCGTTATTCAGCAAAAGAGAGCATCTTCTCCCTCCAGTGCGGCTCGATATTAAGGCGTTCAATGTGCTCTAAATAGCGATAGTAGTGCGTCCTCATTCGAACTGAGGTATAAATCAGCGTTCCCGTTGATTCTATAATCCTCTCAACCTCCTGCTTGCGCCCTACGACATCGGCGAAATCCAGGCGCCCCTCGAAATAATCGATGATCCAGCGTTCTTCATCGGAGACAGACTGCAGCAAGTACAGTGTCGGAAGCGTCTTTTTTCGATTTAGAAAGTCATTCTTGTCATCCCAGTTAAGCAAATCGCGAATGTCATTTTTGATCTGGGCGGCGATGCCGAGCTGCTCAGCATACAACTTAACTTCCTCAATCCATTCACCAGTTGCCAGCACCGTGCCGATCATGCTGGCCGTAACGAGAAGGGCCGCTGATTTCTGCGATACCATCTCAATGTACTCCTCTTCCGAACTGACATCATTATACAGATCCGTCATTTGCCCATTTACGGCGATAAGAACCCCCTGATTAAGAAGCTGTGCAGCCGCCAATTTCCGTTCACTGGGGAATCCAGTTTCCAGAATAAGCTCCCCTGAGAGCGTCAGCATACCGATCCCGATATTCAGGGCGATTTCGGACGGAAGCTGGTTCCATGCCATTTTACCGTTATCCTTGTCCTGTATATCATCGATGATGTCTAGGCCGAGCATCATCAGCTCGATCGCCGCTGCCGCTCTGTAAATATCCCGTGTATCCTCACCTGCAAACATCCGGTAGTGAAGTACGGTCATTTTGCCTAATAGCATAGAAGATTCCTGTATTTTGTCCTCAAGACATGCGAGTGCGTGTTCATAGAGCTGTGGGACGCTAAAATAGGTTCTTAAACTTTCGCGTAATTCTATTTCTAGCATTTCAGCAAATTGCTCCACTCTATAACCTCCATACTAAATTAAATATAGAAATTCCATTTCTTTATATGTATTCCATATCTATGAATTAGCACCTTCTTTCTCGCCAAAATAAACAACAACAATTCCCAAGAAAAAAAGTTTATTCCATGAAATATTCATTGAATAAACTTTATAAATTAGGCAGCGGACCGCTCATTCGCATTCCTTCTTCCTGCATAGCACACGCCCTAGTTGGACTGAACTTCCCGTTCGAAAATCAGCTCGAACTTCTCTCAAATTTATATTCGCGCAGTTCTATTCCTCTCCTCGAAATATAAGGCTCGATAACACGACATCATAATATCCGTCCACACCAAGCAGTTCCTGCACTGGTTTATCATAGAAGGTCATCACAGGAACGAGCGATCTTCCGCTCTCTTGCGAGCTGCGCACAAGGCGCTCAGTCATTCGGCCGCCCTCCAGCATGCATAGACGGTAGCCCCGTTCCCCGAACAGCCTAATGGTCCGGTTAATATTCGCTGTGATGAACAAGGCTAAATCTCCATCACGGAACTCCAGACTCTTGTCAAAAGTCTTATTCCACCAGCGTGCTCCCTCTTCTTCCTTGACATATTCTACGAATTTCTCCGCAGGGCTGTAATAGAAGAGCACGTAGCTGCCGCTGGTCTGACTCTTAGACAGAAAATATAAGTCAAGAGCATCCAGCTTATCGGTCGGTCCCAGATTTTTAAGACTCTCGAAATCCCAGAACGGCACGGTCGTGCGCTGCAGCTTCTCCAGGCTTGCGAGGAGCTCCGCTATATAGGGATGACCCTCGTGGTAAAGTTCATCGGCCTTGAACCGTTCTGCAGCAAAATATCGCTTAGCTGGCGTCACTGCCTGATTCATCTGCATGAACAGATTCTTCAGCATCTTCATTCGCGACCGGGTCAGCACATCAAGCTGCTGATAATGATTAGAGTTCAGATGGTAAGTCATCGCCAAATACTCTCCCTCAAAATCCTGATCGGACTGCCAATCCATATATTTAATTTGCATGGGTATCACATCCTTATTTTTATGAGTAAGAGCTAATGATCTTTATGGAAACGGATGCGGACTACGGTTCAAATTTTGCGGCAGAATCGACTCTGTTCGAAGTGCAAGCTCAACTGGCGTCTTATAGATCCGTTCACTTGTGATGATCCGTTCTTTCTCGCTGCGCGGCAGTTGGACTGTACCCGGAACGATCATCTTTACGACATGCAGTCCTAGTTGGCGGACATCGTCTGTAGTCAGGTCAACGCACAGCACTTCTAGTCCCCGCTTCGCCAATTGCTGGACGATATACTGAAGACGCTCCGCTTCAGTACCAGCTGCGATAGGTAGCGCCGGCTGGATGGACCGGAACTCGCTTGATGCCGTGGTGAACGCTAATTCTTCATGGGCATAAGGTTGTTCATAATATGGTAGCCTTAGTCCGTAATCTGTAACCTGATGTGGTAGAAGTGAAGGAATTGATTTCGAATAAATTTGCGGTTTGTTGCCAATGAACAGCTGGCTGATCTCCATCAGCGTCTTACGTACGGCCTCCTCCATCGACAGCCGGGACGATCCGCCGACGGATACTTTGCCGTCGCGAGTCATCAGTAAGCCAAATGCCGAAGGAATTCCAATATCGCTCGTCGTATCGATCACCGTTAATTCGAATCTGTTCGGATCGAGCAATTCCTTGAATTGCTCCATAACAAGCAAATCACGTGTATCCAGTCTTGGCAACGAGAGTGAATTGTACCACATGATCATGAATGCATCCCGTTCAATGATCTCCAGCAAACCTCCAATCATGGCCTGTTCCTTTGTGGCCCCCGCCGCTGAACCGGTCATGAGACCGAAGCATATCGCTTCCTCATCCCCGCTCTGCGGGATATAAGAGTCCCAGGCGATCGCGGCTGGCACCCACTTCATTCGGCCGTTTGTAAGACTACGGCCATGCACCCAACGAATCATGGACTGCTCCGTAAAAGGTCGATATGGAAATTGCCATTGTTCATACTGCTCTTTCGTAAATAGAGGAAGTTCGCCGGGATGAAGCGCATCCTCACCTAGCTCCTCCCAAGTAGCAAGTAGCAGTCGTTCCGGGATAACATAAGCGGCACAGTATCGCTCAATGGCTTCCGCGACAGCGGTCGTATTCGCCTCTTCCAGAGTTAATCCTATTCCGCTGGCGAAAAAATCGATCAGGCCATGCTGCCCCTCCACCAAAAATTTCGGGTTAGCCGGGGCAGCCAAGCTAAGATACAGCTTGGGATCTCCAGAGTCCCTACTTAAATTCATAAGCCCCCTGACCATGCCTCCGTGCGGACTAATCGCCCGCCGCAAATGATCTGGCACGGTAGAGGTCAAATCTTGAACCCGGGTTGGTACCGCGGCGTTGTCGGTTCTAGGGCAGCCTGCATAACCAGCCCCTCCCGACCTCCGGATCAATGTACGGCTCATTGCCCAAGCACCAGATCCGACTCGCGCCAAGGTTGTGCACCCAGACGGGCCTGATTTCTCGTGCCACAGGAAGGACAAGTTGGCAGCTTATAGATCGGATTAACTTCTCCCTGCAGGTGGAAGGCGTCAAAATCAATCATGTGTCCCAGCGATAACGGCGGAAAGCTGCTGGTATGGCGTGAGATCCATTTTGCCGTCTCGATCGCAATCACACCGCTCAATACAGACCAGGACAGATCGAACATCTCATTCTTCGGCTCCAGAGGTGCCAAGCCGTTCGAACTGCTTCGCCGCTGTGCGCACTCATAACAAGCCGAGTAGCCTGGAACGATAATCGGACCAATTCTACCTGTAGAATGGGAGAATTGCACGGGGAGCCACATGATTCCCTTCTCCATAGCGTAAGTATTGAACGCTTCCCCACATTTCTCAGCCTGAAGTACTACGACCAGTTCGGAATCTACGCGAACGTCTGTGAACTCGCTCACTGTAGTCACATCGACTCCAAGTCCTGTAAGCAGACCTTTGAGCGAATCCGCCGGATTAACAGCTTCTTTGTCGCACAGAATCGTGACCTGGAATTCCGAATAGTAGCCTTCATATAAATCAAAATCATGGCTATTAGGCATATTGAGATTGCGTAAATCCTGAAATTCTCCGAAATACATCTCCTTTAACCTCCCCTAAAATGATTTAAATAATGATCCATCCCCCGTTGATCATGCTGTGCTTCTCTTGTGTTGCTTTCGTTCGTGTTGTCCCTCTTGATCTAATAATAATCTGAATTTTCCGGTTTTACACCGAAAACCCATTTACGTCTTCCCACAATTAAATTGCGCTTTTCAACTGCAAGCTTATCGCAATTCCAGGACTTTCAGCACCGCTTACAGCAGCTTGCGGAGTCTCCTTGAGCCCCTTACTGCCTTTCCTTTTACGCAAAAAAAGGCTGTATCCAGACTATTGCTGCCAATAGCCCGATACAGCCTATTCAGTACATTTTTCTATTAGCTCTAAACAGTCCTCCTCTGCTCAATCCAGTTTAAATCCTCGCTGTTGCAGAAACTCCTTCATATGAAGACGCGATGGATTCGCCAGCTTCTCGGCCATAAGTCTGGACCACGGTGTATCTTTGGCCCCTCCAGTACGATCGCGCAAATACTTACTCGTGATCTCATCATATATAGCGACCTGCTTCTCACTCTCTGCGCTGTTATATTCCTCCCAGTGCAGAACCGCTGGCTGAGGCAGTCTCGGGCGCTGACCCGGGCTTTGATCCGGATAACCCAGACACATACCGAATACCGGAAAGGCCAGCTCTGGCAAATGGAGCAGTTCAGTCACTTGCTGGATGTGATTGCGGATTCCCCCAATGTAGACGATGCCAAGACCGAGCGATTCGGCTGCGATAGCTGCATTTTGTGCCGCCAGAGCAGTATCGACTGTAGCAACAATGAAATTCTCTGTCGCTCCTTCATACGATTTTGTATCCGGCAAATGATGCTGGGCAGCATTTTTCAGTCGGGACAAATCCGCACACCATACCAGAAAGACAGGGCATTCCACGATGTAAGCTTGACTGCCGCTGAGCTGCGACAGCTTCTGCTTACGTTCTGGATCAGTAACAGCTACTACACTGTAACCTTGTACATTGCTGGAGGTCGAAGCCATTTGTGCCGCAGCAATGATCTGCTCGACGATCTCGCGGGACACCGGCTTGTCCGCATATTTGCGGATCGAGCGATGTGCCATTAACAACTTGATGGTCTCATTCATGCGTATATCTCTCCTCTATGCTGTTTATTTCTATATCGTGCTTCAGAATCCATACCTTTATATACAGTCTAACTCTCCTTAAATAAGAAAAACCAGCCTGACACGGATCACGTGTCGGACTGGTCTATCAATATAAAAAGCTTATTTATAATAAGACGTTGTTAAAGGAACAAACATAGCTCCGTTATTGAGTACATCAGCATAAATATACAACTCGTTAACGCCTGTGATATCTACCTCGATGGTCTTAAGACCGTCACTCACTGCAACTTTCTCGGTCGTCAGCTTCACATTCTTCTCGCTGTCTTCGATGGCAAAGTTATCAATATCTTCACCAACGGCCGCGACCTGTAGAACCAGCTTCTGATACTTCCCTTTCGGGTACAACATAAAGTTGCTGCTGCGTTTGCCGCTGGCATTATCGAAATAAGCTTCCTTGTAGTCCTTACCCTGGTAAGTCGTCTCTTTCGGGTCCTTCGTATAATACATGTTCTCAAAGCCTTTGGCGATCGCTACGCCCTCCGCCTTCTCACCCAATTCGACCGTAGAGGTCTCCGGGTTATAGGATACAGCGACACCTACAATATCAGCGACCGCACGGACAGGAAGATACGTCGTTCCGTTATAGGTAAGCGGGAGAACTGCATTCCCTTTTTCATCCCGTGGCTGTACAGGTGTTCCATTGTACTTGAGTTGAATGCTGCTGTTCAGGTAGGCTTTGACCTCCTGCAGTTTTGCACCTGCATATACACCAGTTCCGGCTGTCAGCATCAGCGCTGCCACCATGGTACTAATCATCCATCTCTTCTTCAACATTTCCTCTCCCCTTCTATAAAATGGATTACTGCACATTTATATAAAGAATATAAAATATTAATTTCCTAAATTCAAGCTACCCATTAACTAATACAGGATGTGACTCGCCCATCTTTAGTACTATTTTCACAATATTGATTTACAATAAATCCTAAAAGTGATATCATATGAATATCAAATAAATATTAAATGAATATTAAGGAGTGCTTCACTATGCTGAAGGAAAAACAATTGTCTTATCTGAACGGATTTGTTGCGCTGCTATTCTTCATCGCCTTTGCAGGCGCTGGAGTATATCTGTTTACCATTGCTACACCTCTTCCCATCATCCTCGGAGCCATCTCTTGCGTGATCGCCTTTGTGATCCTCACTGGGCTTACGATCGTGCAGCCGAACCAGTCCGCTGTCGTTACCTTTTTCGGGAAGTACCTCGGCGTGATCCGCAATAGTGGGTTCTATATGGTAACTCCCTTTTCCAACCGGAAGAAAGTATCGCTGCGTGTACGCAACTTCAACAGTGCCAAGCTGAAGGTCAATGATGTTAACGGGAACCCGATTGAGATTGCTACCGTTGTTGTATTCTCGGTGATCGATTCGGCAAAAGCGCTATTCGAAGTCGATGAATACGAAACCTTCGTGGAGATTCAGAGCGAAACTGCTCTGCGACACGTAGCTAGCAAGTACCCTTATGATCAGTTGGATGGCAATGGCTTCTCCTTACGCGGAAATACAGAGGAAATTGCTCAGGAACTGACTGATGAGCTGCAAAACCGCTTAGCTATAGCTGGTGTCAAAGTCATCGAGTCCCGCTTGACACATTTGGCATACTCTACGGAAATCGCCAGTGCCATGCTGCAGCGCCTGCAGGACGAGAGCGTCGTTGAACTGGATGATGAGCGTAAAGCTGCTATGATCAATAACCTGCTTGTCGCGGTCGTATCAGACCGTTCCGCCCAACCTATCATTAATACGAGCAGTCTGTATTAATTGGAGTCCCATTCACGATGGCTAAGAAAAAGAGCTTCCCGCTGCGCCTGGACCCCGTCGTATATGAAGCTTTGGAACGCTGGGCGGCTGACGAATTCCGAAGCGTGAATGGTCATATTGAATATGTACTACGCGAGGCCCTACGGAAGGAAGGGCGCTTGCCCTCACCCCAAATGCGTGTCAAGGAGGCCTTGGAAAATGACGCGGACCAAGATTAAGTCTACTAAACCTTGGTGGGAATCAAAATCAAAGTTCCTGCTGCAGGAGTATGCGAATAAATACGAAGCGACTTTTGTAGAAGCGTCCTTCAAGAATTGGAAATACACCGGACGGCATGTCCTGATTCGGCTGCCGCATGGACGGGGACAAATGTATCTCACAGTTACCGATTCCAACTCTAACGGATCTAATACAAACAGCGGCCAAGTAATCGGAATCAAGTATAAGTACAAACCGAGAAGAAAGCTTGAATATTTGCTGAGCTCGGTCAAAAGCCCTCTACTTCTAATCCTTCACGGGAATTTACGGCAGGTCACCCTGCCGAATCCCCTCAGCAAGTCGTTCCATGCCGGGGCCTCTCACCCCAGTATGTTAAGAGCTATTCTGAAGCATGAGGGTATAGCGGACTTACTGGAGGAACATAAGGGCGCCCGTCTCAAGGCGCGCGTCAAAGAGCATGAAGCCCTGCTTACCTTCTCGGAGACGAATAAGAAAGCCGATGTAGTGTTCCTCCGTGGATGTGTCCAGATCATGGTGTCGTTTGTCGAAGCCATGTATGAGCAAGGCATTGTCCGCGAGGGAAAATAGATATCGATGAAGCGGATGCTATCGTACCACTGCATCCGCTCATATATCTAATGAAACCTATGAACACATACACCGTAAAAATATGTTAAGACAGAATGACTGTCACACCTTTAGTAGTGGAATTCTGGATACGATTACATTAGGGAGGTAAAAACGAAGATGAGAATGAAGAAGCGCCTATCATTTTTAGTGATGGCAGCCCTGTTGCTGACATTGCTCGTGCCAGCTGGAGCTTTTGCCGCCGAGAAGAGCCCTTCTTACGAGGCGACCAAGCAATTGGCAGCGCAGAAGGCCGATCTGCTGACGAAAAATTATGGTACGTACAGCTTGCAATACGCACTCATTGATCAAGGTAAGATTGTAGTATCCGGGCAATCCGGTATCAATCATGTGTCTGACAATACCCCGTTAACAGCTGATTCCATGTATGGCATTGGCTCCACTAGCAAAATGTTCACAACCGTTGCTGTTATGAAGCTTGTCGATGAAGGGAAAATAGATTTGGATCAGCCTCTGACCACCTATATTCCTGATTTCAAAATGAAAGACGAGCGCTATAAAAAGATTACTCCGCGTATGCTGTTGAATCATTCCTCTGGCTTAAGCGGATCTACATTCGTCAGTGGCTTTTTGTTCGATGATAATGATACATCTGGATATGACAATTTGCTGAAGCGTCTGGAAGTACAGCGGCTGAAGGCTGATCCAGGTGCATTCTCAGTTTATTGCAACGACGGCTTCACTCTAGCAGAAATATTGGTAGAGAGAGTTAGCGGCTTGGACTTCACAGACTTCATACATAAATATATTACAGAGCCGCTTGGTATGAAAAATACAAAAACTCCGCAAGATGATGTGAATACTTCACAACTGGCTGGCGTCTATTCTCCTGGCTATCAGGGAGAGCTTCCTGCGGATACGGTTAACTTTATCGGTACCGGTGGTATTTATTCCACAGCTGAAGATCTTGCCCGCTTCTCGCAAATCTTCACAGGGAATGCTAACGGACTCCTGACAGAGAAATCAGTAACTGCCACGGCTAAGGCAGAATATAAGAACGGTATGTGGCCAGAAGAGGCAGATAGCTCGTTCGCCTATGGATTAGGCTGGGATAGTGTCAATCTGTTCCCGTTCAACGACTACGGAATACAGGCCCTGACGAAAGGTGGGGACACCCAGCTGTCTCACGCTTCTCTGGTCGTGTTGCCCGAGCAGAAGCTGTCTGTAGCAATCCTCTCTTCAAGTGGTTCGAGTTCAATAAATCAAATTATGGCGGGCGAGATCCTGTTAAGTGCTCTGCAGGAAAAAGGAATCATTAAGGAGCTGAAGCCTGCCAAGTCATTTGGTGTACCTGTAAAGGCAAATATGCCGGTGGAGGTATCGACAAATGCAGGAATCTACGGCACAGCTGGTCAGTTGATCAAGCTGGATATTAGCAAGGATGGCGAGTTGTCCTTAAGCTCGCTTGCGGTACCTGAAGCTCCGGTTCAGAAATTTATTTATACAGCAGATGGCTCATTCGTCAGTGAGGACGGCAGCACGAAGCTTAACTTAGTCACAGAAGACAATGGACGTACTTACTTATGGGTAAGATCCTATACAACCATTCCAGGCCTTGGTCAACTAGCTATGTCCGACTATCAGGCGGAGAAGCTGGAACCGAATGAATTATCTCCTGATATAGCAAAGGCATGGGAAGCCCGTGAAGGTAAGACCTATTTTCTCGTAAGTGAAAAATATACATCGCAGGCCTACTTCATGCAGCCTCCTATCGCATATATTGCAACACTTAAAGATATGCCAGGATACTTAATGGCAAATAAGATTACAGGTGCCAATGAAGCTCTGAATTTGTTAAACATTCCGACATTGATGGGCAGAGACACGAGTGATCTCATCTTCTTCACAGATGACGGTGTAGAATATTTGAAGGCTGCCGGAAGCCTATTTGTTAGTCAGGACAATGTCACTCCACTCTATATAGGTAAGGAGTCGAAGACGAAAATTCAAGAGAATGGTCAAGCGAGATGGTACACCATTCCGGAGAAATCGGTAGGTAAGACACTATCGGTTAATATGCCGAAAGCAGGTTCCTTCGCGGTCTATGATGCCAATGGAACATGTGTAAATTTCACTGTAGTCAGCGGCGTGAATGAAGTAGTACTGCCTGAGAATGGTTTCATCGCCTTTATAGGCGACCCAGGATCACAGTTTGAAATCTCGTTAAAATAAACAGCAAGCCCCACAAGTTATGAACTTGTGGGGCTTACTCTTTTGACATACTAGTACGGGGTATATTTCGCGCGTATTACTTCATCAATTTATTTACGGTGACCAGCAGTTCATCAACTACATCCATCTCACCGGCCTGAATCCGCTCAATCACGCAACTCTTCATATGACCCTCTAAGAGCAGCTTACCAACACTATTCAGTGCTGATTGAACTGCCGCGATCTGATTCAGAACATCATCACAATACGTATCCTTCTCGATCATACCTTTAATGCCGCGAATCTGACCTTCAATCCGGTTCAAGCGGCTCGTCAAATTGCTCTTCACAGCTTCGGAATGATGGCTATGACGGACATGGCATTCGCCCTCACCGCCGCAGCACTCATCTGTCGCGCCATGCTTCTTCTCTTCTTGTTCCGCCATGTTATCACCTCGCTATATTGGACCTTTACATCATAATATCGCAATCCAGGCAACCTTTCAATCGGTTACAGGCATTAGACAGCGATGCCCCCTGCCAATCCGTCGATACAAAAAGTCACCCCGTACCTTCATTACAGAAGGTACGGGGTGATTCTGGTTACTAGACCGAAACGAATGCCTCGTCTAACTTTATTGATATCCCCAGATCATGGTAAATAGCGTACCAAAAACGGTTACAAGCCCAACGAACAAAGCATAAGCGATGTTGGTATACAGTGAAGTCTTGGATCCGGTCTCGCCGATATGCATGAACATGAACAGTTGGACGCCCATCTGGATCGCCGCACAGACAAGCAGGATCGTCATACCGACAGCCAGTGGCATATCCCATAGAATGACGGACAGAGCGACGACCGAAAGGATCAGCGAGAACACATATCCCATGACATGGTGGACAGGGAATAATTTTTTCATGTCACATCATTCCTTTCAGATATACGAAGCTGAAGATAAAGATCCAGACAACGTCAAGGAAGTGCCAATAAAGCGAGAAAATAAATGATTTATTCGCTGTATCAAGCGTGAAGCCCTCGCGTTTGATCTGTATCATAATGCCTGCCCCCCACAGCAAGCCCAAGGTTACGTGGGCACCGTGCGTACCAAGCAGAACGAACAGACTGGACATGAAGGCGCTCGTTGAAATCGTTGCTCCTTCATTAATATAGGTCACGAACTCGGTAATTTCTACACCAAGGAAGATCAGACCAAGCACTAAAGTGATGAAGAAAAAGACCATAGCTGCCTTTTGCATTCCGTGACGCATACTGTTGATCATCAGACCAATCGTGAAGCTGCTTGTGAGCAACACGAAGGTCTCGATCAGAACCGGACCGATCTCGAATATTTCTTTACCGCTCGGGCCGTTGCCGGTCCGATTCCAGAGTGTGAAATAGACGGCGAACAGCGTTGAGAACAACACGATTTCCGCGCCAAGGAACAGCCAAAAACCGAAAATCCGATTACTATTCTCTTCTGAACGGTATTCCAAAGGCAAAGAGTTATCTAACTTCATGCCTGTTCACCCCGCAATCTAGCTTCCGTTTCTTCAATTTCACGAACCGGGATATGATGCCCGTGATCGCGTTCGAACGAACGAACTGCCAACATTACAATTACACCAAGCCCACCGATGATCGCCGGAATCCACCAGCCGAATATCATAGCAAATCCAAAGAAGAAGAAGATACCTCCGAGTATGACTGGTTGGCCGCTGTTATTTGGCATATGAATCTCTTCATAATTACCTTTATAGAGCTGATGTCCACCCTTCTTATGCTCCCAGAACGGGTCACGTCCTTGAACCGTAGGAACGATGGCGAAGTTATAATCTGGAATCGGACTATGCGTGCTCCATTCAAGCGTACGTGCGTTCCAAGGATCGCCATTCGTCTCTCTAGGCGCATAGCGGAAACTCCAGTAAATATTATAAACCAGAATAATAAATCCAATTGCCAGGCCAAAAGCGCCGATCGTTGCGATCATATTGAGCGGGCCAAAGCCTGTATCTGCCGAATAAGTGTACATCCGGCGCGTCATGCCATTGAGTCCAAGCAAGAACAACGGCAAGAACGTTACGTTGAAGCTGATTGCAATGACCCAGAAAGCCAGTTTGCCTTGACGCTCGTTCAAGCGGAATCCGAACAATTTCGGGAACCAGTAATAGAAACCAGCGATAACGGCAAATACTGTGCCTGGAATCAACACATAGTGGAAGTGAGCAACCAGGAACATCGTATTATGGTACTGATAGTCGGCACTCGCCATAGCGAGCATGACACCGGTAACCCCACCGATCGTAAAGATCGGAATGAACGCAAGTGAGTACAACATCGGTGTCGTAAACTCAATCTTCCCTTTATGAAGCGTAAGCAGCCAGTTGAATATCTTCACCCCGGTCGGAACCGCGATGAGCATCGTCGTTATGGAGAATACGCCATTGACCATTGCCCCATGACCCATCGTATAGAAATGGTGAGCCCATACGAGGAAGGACAGCAATGAGATGATAACCATACTGCCTACCATCGAGGAATATCCATAAAGGTTCTTCCGCGAGAAGGTCGCGATCACTTCACTGAAAATACCGAACGCCGGGAGAATAACAATATATACTTCCGGATGGCCCCATACCCAGAACAGGTTGGCCCAGAGCATATCCATACCGCCGTTGGCCATCGTGAAGAATTGAGAGCCAAACATTCGGTCGAACATCATCAGCGCTAGCGCTACCGTAAGAACCGGGAACGCGAACAGGATAATAACGCAAGTGATCAAGACAGACCAAGTGAACATCGGCATCTTCATCAGCTTCATACCAGGCGCACGCATCTTCAGAATGGTAGCAATGAAGTTAACGCCCGTCATCAGCGTACCGATACCGGCAATCTGAATTGCTATCGAGTAATAGTTCATGCCCACCGATGGGCTAAACTCATTGCTGGCCAGCGGGAAGTAAGCCGTCCATCCTGCGTCCGGCGAACCGCCGATGACGAAGGATAGGTTGAACAGCATTGCTCCGGCGAAGAATAGCCAGAAGCTGACCGCATTCAGTCTCGGAAATGCAACGTCGCGCGCACCAATCTGCAGCGGCACGACTACGTTCATCAGACCGATAATGAACGGCATTGCCATGAACAGGATCATAATAACCCCGTGAGTCGTAAATATCTCATTATAGTGCTGCGCATCAAGAAGCCCGTTCTCTGGAATCGCAAGCTGCGACCGCATGAGCAGCGCGTCAACGCCGCCCCGGAACAACATCAAGAGCGCACTGATAATATACATGATACCGATTCGCTTATGGTCAACCGTTGTCAGCCACTCGCGCCACAGGTAGCCCCATTTTTTAAAATAGGTCAAGCCGATGACAATTGCCAAGGATGCGACTACGATACTGACCATCGCACCATAAATCATCGGTTCGCCAGTGACGAAAAATTCGTCCCATTTCATGTCAAGCATACTCCCTTCTGTTCCTTAATTTCCGTGTGAGGCATGTTCAGCCCCGTCGTCCTTTGTGTCGGAGTGGTCCATATTCATATCCATATCGGAATGATCCATTTGTGAATTATCATCGGAGCCTCCGCCATGATTGTGGCCTGCATGCTCACCCTCAGGTGCTGGACTGAATTCCAAATGTGTCGAGGAATATGTCTGTCTGCCTACCTTCGCAGTATCCAGCAGGGAATTGAACTGCTCTTCAGTCAATGGAGCAGCTGTATTCTTGACCTCATTCACCCACTCGCCATATTTCGCATTCGACATCGCCAGAACTTCAAATTCCATATCGGCGAACCCTTTACCGGAGAAGTTGGAGTTCTTACCTATAAATGAGCCTTCGTGCTCCGCAACGAGATCGAGCTTGGTTACCATATCGCTCATCGCGTATTTCTGTCCGCCTAATTGCGGAACCCAGAAGCTGGTGATCGGTCCGTAGGAGTAGAGTCTGAACTCAATCGGACGATTTGTCGGAATGTTAACATAGTTAACGGTCTCAATTCCTTCCTCCGGATAGCTGAAATGCCATTTCCAGTTGGAGGATGATGCATAAATAACTAACGGTTTTTGATCTTCATAGCCTGCCGGTACCTTATCCAAGGCATTGGTAGTCCGAACTGTAACTACCGACAGGATCGTAACGATAACGACCGGAATAGCTATCCATGTGAATTCCAGCCATTTGCTGCCCTCTACATGCGGCGGTTCATAATCTGGAGCCGCCTTGGAAGCACGATACTTCGTAAGCATAAAGATGTACAAGACATAGACAACCAGCAAGATTAGCGCCATGACCAGCATTGAGAAAATAATTACATTAGACTGCGTCTTCGCTACCGGCCCTTTCGGGTTCAATACGGCTAGCGAATTACAACCGGTCAAGAGGACAAGAAGCGCTGAGAAAACGGCCAGCAGCAATCCTTTCCTTTTCATAAAATTCCGTTACCCCTTTCCAGCAATATCACGCACCATCCACTCTTCTAGGGATGGTAGTATTAATTATCTACCACTATGTTAGGTAAGCTACTTAATAATGACAATTCATAGTGAATTACATTTTTACTATAAATTTACATTTATTTTCCGTTTTCCTTCTCTGTTTTTGAAACAAAAGTTTAAATTCAGCCAAATTTGATCGTATTTCAGCAAAATCGACGATTTTGATAATTGTTCACATTGGCCTTTCTTTAAGCTATTGTTCGACGAATTGTCATATTTGTTCGAATAGTCCGTGATTATTATCACTTACTTATTTGATCCATGAGTTAAACTTCTGTTATGGAATTTTATTACTTCGATGTTTTTTTCTTATTTCCCGCCTCATTCTTGTCCTGCTAGCGATTCAGACATGAGACACGCTTTTCCATCGATATCGATGCGGAGATATTCTCGTCATTTCGCAGCCATGATGTCATTTTTCACTAATGTTTTTGGCGTAAAGCCTATACTGAACATATACAAAAAAGCGCAGGCTAGGGGCCAGACTGCCCCGAAGCTTGCGCTTTGTATTCATGACCTGCCCGCATGAGAAGTGCAGGATCAGCATCATTCTGTCATTTAATTGGTCTCCAGGTTCATGCCCTTTATCAGCCGTCCAACTCCTTGGATAAGAATTTGGCGTAGCACCGATTGCAGCCTGTCCTATTTGGCCAAAGCTTTCATAATCGATTCGATGCCGTCGATTTTGGCCAGAGCCATAGGCCCCGGAAGCGAGGGGTCCTCCAAGAAGTACACATGATCTTGCTTGACGGCGTTCAGACTGTTCCATACCCCATCGTCCTTCAAATCATTGCGAACCCCGCCCTCAACAGGCGTCTGCCAATTGTTGATGAGAAACAAATGATCCGGGTTCAAGTCAGCCAATCCTTCCAGCGTCAGCTGCCCCACATTGGATGTCAGACCAGGCGGCGGTGTCAGCCCGAGGCCTTTATAAAACGGATCAAATCGGCCGTCGTTCCAAGTAACGAACTGTTTTTTACCGGAATACATCGCGAACATAACCGTTTCATTATGGCGGAAAGCTAATTTTTCTTTGTACTCTGCAGACTTGCGGTCAAACTCCGCCAGCACCTCGGTTGCTTTCTGTTCCTTGCCTATAATTCGGGCGATTTCCTGCAGTGTCTCACGCCAATCCCCCGCTTGCGGCAGCACGACCGTCGGAGCGATTTTACTCAATTGTTCATATTGCTCCGCCATGTCATCCGCTGCAAGAATAAGATCGGGACTTGAAGCGAGCAGCCTCTCAATATCCGCTTCCATTCCTAGATCAGTAATCGATTTGCCGGCCAGACGTTTACTCAAGCTTGGAAAATTGCTTATAATTGTCTCGACGCCTTGGGCCGAGACCGGATATTCATCCAGAACGGCCAGATAATCCACGAATGCGATGTAAGGCGTTGCAATTTTTTCCGGCTTTGCTTCAATGACTGTCGTGCCGCTTAAATGCTTGATTGTCCGCGGATAGTCCTCTTCTGAAGCCGCTGCTTTCGTTTGCGCCGTTGGTTGATTCCCCCCGCTTGCCTTCGTTACGGTTTCTCCCGTTCCTTCTGCATTTTGCACGCCGCAGCCAGCTATTCCTATCGACGCAGCCAACAATAACAGGACTGCCTTGCTCTTTATTCTCTTCATCCGTTTGAACCCCTCCGTGTCGCATGCTCTTTCATCAGCTTCTATATAAGAGCATCCATTTTTGTGATAATGATTCTCATTATCTATGGATGCATTTTAGCATGCCACATCGACGAGTCTCTACCACTAGGCGGAATACGTCCGGCGGTTAGCGGGAATTAGAGCAAAGATGGATAGCGGCCAGACTCTGTCTTTACCTCCTTAATAAACAAACCGGGATTAACTCCATATTTACTTCGGAAAGCTTCCGCGAAATAACTCGGGTTAAGGTAGCCGACCGCGCATGCCGCTTCACCTACATTGACCCGGCCCGTCTGCAACATGAGCATCGCCTGTCTTAATCGCTCGTCTTTTAGATATCCAAAAACGGTTGTACCATATAATTCCTTAAAACCTGCCTTCAGCTTATAATCGTTAAGGCCGATCAGTCGCGACAATTCAATCAGCGTTGGCGGATCGACTAAGCGCTCCTTCATAATGAGCCGGGCCTCTCGAAGCTTATCCATCTCATCCCGCGATAACGCCACTGCTCGGGAAGACTCATCTTCCTCCTTCAAGCACATGCGGCAAGCCAGCATAAATATCTCCAGCGCATGACACTCCAGTTCCAGGTTGCAGGCTCCGGGCTTGCCGACGGCAGACGCGAAGCGCTTCAACAGAAATGAAACAGCAGGCCCGATCTTCTCTTGAAAGACCCGCAAGTGCCGACTGCCAATGATCCGCTCAAAATCAACCATAGCTCCTGTATCCCATGCCTGTTCCATGAAGCCGTTAAACGTCTTGACGGGAATCCCGATGGACAGCATTCGGAACGGCTCTCCTCCGGCAAATTCAAACTGAGCGGCGCCAGGCTTCCCAAATTGCAGCGCAAAGCTCCCCGCCGTCGCTTGATGACTGCTGTCCGGCAAGCTAATTTCCCGCTTCCCCAGCAAGCAGCAGTTTACTTCCACCATCGCCGCACGGGGTTGAAGCGAAAAAGCATAATCCTTGTTCAAGGTGAACTCGGATACGACGATTTCCATATCACTCCTTTGCGACCAACGTCTTATCGATTTATGGCCAAACTCCGGCTGCTCCGGCAATTGCCCGGCAAAATCCTTCCGTATCTCCGGCAGCCCCGCATGAATGGAATCAAAGAATAAATCAAAGTTCTCGTGGAAATCGGACTTTTCCATTGTAACCTCACACGCCTCCCCGCTGACCTAGTTCCCCTGAACAAGCCATTGCTCATGCACTTGAACCCTGGCCTCCGACTGCTTACGATCAAATTGATAATGATTATCATTTTCATTATGGATTATACGTGACAATTGCAAGAGTTTCAATTGAAAAAGCTGCTCCACTCATTTTTCGTTTTAATCGGATGGCTGAGGCGGCTAGCCCAAATCTCCATCACTGCACATGCAAGCCAGCATGCATCGGTCGGTTACACCGGCTGGGAGAAATATGCAGGTCCCTGTCACGATTCGGCACTCACCATATAAAATGAGCCTATGCCGGGCCTGCATGTAAGAGAAAAGCCTAAGGCCGACGGCCCTAGGCTTTTCTTACATGCTCTACAAAGTTTGTATCCCGCTATTACAGAATTTCCTTACGAAGCTGTTCTGGCGATTTCGGAGACATCAGTCCAAACGGAATATCGAATACCGTTCTAGCTCCGGACTGACCAGCTTGGGACAATTTGTATACCGCACGCGCATAAGCTACCAGCACACTGGCTGTAAATTCCGGATTGCTGTCCAATTTAAGCGCAAATTCATAAATTTGCGTGTTGTTCTCCCCAGTCTTGCCGCTTCTGAGTACCATTCCACCATGAGGCATTGCCGAATGATCCTTCTTCAGCTCTTCTTCACTAATAAAGTGAACGATTGTATCATAATCCGCGAAGTAGTTCGGCATTTCCTTGATTTCGCTCTCGATCTTAGCCAAATCAGCCCCTTCTTCAGCAACGACGAAGCACTCACGCAGATGCTTCTCGCGCGTCGACAATTCCGGATTCTCGCCCTTACGTACACGCTCAACTGCGGCTTCCACGGGAATTGTATATTGAACACCGTTCTTGACGCCGGCTACACGGCGGATCGCATCGGAATGCCCTTGGCTAACCCCTTTGCCCCAGAAAGTATATTCCTTGCCTTCAGGCAGTACGGATTGTGCAAGCAGACGATTAAGAGAGAACAAGCCTGGATCCCAGCCTGTGGAGATCAAGCTAACATTGCCACCTTTGGTCGCTGCATCATTAACTTGTTCGAAATACTCCGGAATTTTCGCATGGGTATCGAAGCTGTCCACCGTATTGAACATAGCCGCGAATTCCGGTCCTTGCTGAGGAAGGTCGGTTGCAGATCCTCCACAAAGGATCAAAACGTCGATATCGCCCTTGTACTTCTCAATTTCAGAAATATGTACGACGCCATTTGCAGCCGCTACATCGTCTGGGTTTCTTCTTGAGAAAATGGCGCGCAATTCGATGTCAGGATTTTGTTTGATTGCTTTCTCTACACCGCGCCCTAAATTTCCATATCCTACAATGCCTACTTTAATAGTCGATGTCACTAAACCTTCCTCCTTCAAATAATAGCTCTTCAACTATTTTAGCTCACTCTTGTCCATTTTTAAATATTTAACATAAAAAGTAAGCGCTATTCCCTTCATTACAACTCGGATTTATTGAAATTTTCATATTTTAGACATACTTAGTACCGAATTTACAAATCGAATAGCCCATTATAGCCATACTCATTCTGTAAAAATAATTTTAAAATAAGGGTTAAGTGTAACAAATATCATTGCATTTATATATAAGGCGGTGTGCAACTGTGCAAATTTTTAAATCCATATCTTCCCGCTGGATGCTTCCGCTTCTATTGATCGGTATCATCTCTATGATCTACTATCCTAGTCTGGCATCCGCTCATGCGACCGTCACCTCTTCCTCCCCGGCGGCGAATGAGATTCTGGCATCGCCTCCTAAGGAGGTCTCCATCACTTTTAATGAATCGATTGAGCAAGCCTTCTACTCCATCATAGTAACAGAACCGGATGGAAGGCGCGCCGATCAGGGTGACGCTGTCATCGATTCAGAACGTTCTGATCGACTGGTGGCCAGCCTGAAGAATGACTTGCCGAACGGGATCTACAGTATTAAATGGAAGGCTGTATCCAGCGATGGACATGCCATTAGCGGAACGATTCCCTTTGGGATTGGTACTGATGGGAGCGGGTATGCCATGCATACTCCCGCCGGGAATGACAACGCGCTGCCCCGGGCAGGCTTAATAATCATCCGCTGGCTGTTCTACATCGGGTTAAGCCTATGTATCGGCACCATATTCTTCCGCCTATTACTGCTTCCCACTGGAGCCCGAGTACTTCGCGGCAGCTCTTTACTTGAACAGCGCAGTCTACTGCTGCTCTACATGGGGCTCGTCTGTACTGTAGCCGGGGTATTGTTCAGTCTTCCCCAGCAAACAGCCAGTGATGCAGGTGTCTCATGGACCCAAGCTTGGGACCTCGATTTGCTGCAGGAGACTCTGCGCTTCACCAGCTTCGGACAAGTCTGGACCTGGCAGGTCATCCAAGTCATGCTACTCGCTGTATTCATCATGGGGCTTTGCTACACGATTTCCGGCGCCGGACAGGACGGCCCGCATGATAGCGGCATGAAGCTCATGGACAAGGACCATCACAAGGCTTCAGACAGGGCTACTTCCAGTTTCATCGGACAGGAGCATCTGTGGTCCTGGCTCGTGCTTATCGCTTGTATCGGCCTGATGGTCGCCAAAGCCTTCATTGGTCATGCAGCCACAACCAGTCATAAGCTAATGGCTATAAGCGCTGACTTCATACATCTACTCACGGCCGTAATATGGCTTGGAGGTATTCTATCAATTGCCTTCCTGCTTCCGGCAGTTCGCAGACATACCGAGCAGTCAGACAGTCTAAGGCCACTTTATTGGGGAGCTATCCGGCGTTTTTCTCTGCTGGCCTCACTCTGTGTATTGATGTTGCTGCTCACCGGGGTCTATGGAGGCCTTCTGCATATTCCAACTTTGCATGCGTTATGGAATACCCCATACGGGCTTGTCCTACTGGCAAAATTTGCGCTTATGCTCATCATGCTGGCCCTTGCTTTATCGGCATTCCTGCGCGGGAGAAGAAGCACCCGACCGCTCGGACGCGGCGTATGGTACGAATTCTGCTTCGGTGCTGTTGTACTCGTACTTGCTGCTGTTCTAGGAAATCTGCCTTCTGCCTCCTCCGCACCAGGGCCGGTATCGCTTCAGGCCACAACCGAGGATGGATACCGGATCACACTGAGTGTCAGTCCAAACCGTCTAGGCGAGAATCACTTCAGCCTGGAGATCCAAGACTCAAGCGGAACCAAGCTTAACAATATTGAGCAGGCTACTATCAGCCTGACTTCCAGAGAGATGGACATGGGCGTTATTCAGATTGAAATGCCAGGTTCATCACCGCTGGAAGCAGATGAGATGATTACGATGGGCGGGGAATGGAATGTACGCATTCACATTTTGTTGTCCACACTCGATTCCATTGATCATGATTTTATTCTACAGAGCGGAAATTAAAGAATAAGGAGCGTTATGCATGAACAAAAATTTCACTAGATTAACTACACTATTGTCAGCCGCCGTATTATTTCTCATCCTATTTGCAGGTAACGCCAGCGCCCATGTTACCATATCGCCTAACAGTTCCGCGCCCGGCTCCTGGGAAACCTACAGCATCAAGATTCCATCGGAGAAGGACCTCCCCACAACCAAAGTGGCTTTGAAAGTCCCGGAAGGCTTTGACTTTAAGCAGTATCGGCCGGTTCCAGACTGGAAGGTAGAACTAACGAAGGACGAGTCCGGCCAGATTACTACCGTAATCTGGTCTGCGGAGAAGGATGGAATTGGCCCGGGAGAGTTCCAGCAATTTGAATTTGTCGGCAAAAACCCGGATAATGAAGCGGACCTGGCCTGGGACGCCTTTCAATACTACAGCGATGGAAGCATCGTAGAATGGACGGGCGCGGAAGGGTCAGACAAGCCTCATTCGATCACCAAGATTACAAATGACCCACAGGCCGGCGGTACCGCGTCTCAGGGAAATGACCATCATGATGCTTCCAGCGATTCTGCTGCCCAATCAGACAGCCATAATGCTCAGGATACCAACAGTACCAACAGCAGTCAGGGCAACGCAGCGCAGCAGACTGCCGAACCTGCCCAAGGTCAAGGTTCAGGTACATCCACAACTTCGATTATTCTGTCCACTGCGGCGTTGATCGTCTCCATCATCGCTCTGTTCCTCGCACTGCGCAGAACTAAGCGATAAGGCAGGCTATAGGACATAAACAAAAAGCACCTGCATGAGGAAATCCATTCCCCTATGCAGGTGCATTTTCAGTTGCGGTCAAAAGCTCATCTCTATTACCTAATTGGCAGCTGCGAACCGTCCTTCGGCTGCCCGGAGGATCTCTTCTCGGATGCAGCCCCGAATAAGCAGACCAGAGCAAGGAGCATACCAAGCGAAGCGCATACGAACAGTGCAGAATAGCCAAATATATCAATGACCCAGCCCAATAGCGGTGGAGAAGATATGGCCGCCAGAGACGATACAAAATAATAGATCCCTGTTCGCGTGCCAATGCTATCTTCACGGCCAGTCGAAATGACCCATGGGTAAGAGTTAATGTTAATGCATGCCCAGAAAATACCGCCAATAATCAGAAGCACTCGCAGCCATAATACGGAATCGACAAAGATCAATGAACCGAAAATGACAAACAGACCGCCTACCCCGATTGAAATGATCCTCTTCTTACCGAACTTGGCCCCAAGCCAGCCGCTTGGGAGGGCGAACACGAGAAAGGCAAGCGAGAAGAACGTCAGCGAGAATGAAGCCTCACTATCAGACATGCCGATATATTTGGTGCCATACAGGGTAAATAAAGCCTCGACCCCTTGATACGCGACGAACCAGAAGAAGATCGCGCCCAATATGAACAGCGTCGTGCGGTTCAGCTCTTCCTTAATGGAGATTGGACGGATCGGCTTCGCAGCCTCCTCCTGGCTTAGCAGCGTTACCGGCTCTCGGATGACTGCTTTTAACACAACTAAGGAACCTAACATGACAATTCCTGCAAACAGAAATGGCATATACGAGCTGATCCCGTACATCTTGGAACCGAGGGCAAAAGCCAACACTGAGCCTACGCCGCCCATAAAATTAATGATTCCATTGGCCTTGGTACGATTCTTCTCCTCTGTGATATCAGGCATCAATGCAACCGTCGGCGACCGGAACAAGCTCATCGACAAATTCATTAACACCATAAACAATACCAGGGTGAGGAAGCTTGTATGCCAAGGAATAAGCGCTGCGAATACCGCGCCAAGCGGCATCCCAATTAACAGATACGGCATCCTGCGTCCGTATCTCGTATTCGTTCTATCACTGCGGTGACCGATCCATGGCTGTAGAAACATCGCGAAATAATTATCAATCGTCATCATAAACCCTATCATCGCTGTGCTCTTCAAATAATTGTCCAAGAACAGCGGTACGAAGGCGTTATAAAGCGCCCAGGTCAAACTGATGCTAAAAAAAACCGAGTCCCAGCAGCCAAGTTTTCTTCATTCAGTCACGCTCCCTATTTAAAGGTTGTTTAAAAAGTCGCCCTAGCTTCATCCAACTGAAGCGTTTCGAAGAAACGCACATCGGAAGCAGAAGCTTCGGTGCTGAAAGTCTGACTTTTTAAATACTATTCTGATAATAGCTGTGCCAGTCTATCTGGATAATCGGTAATAATCCCCGCTACCCCAGCCTGGATCAAAGCCTTCATCATACTCTCTTCATTTACAGTAAACGGATGATAAGCAACTCCATGCTTGGCCGCCTCGGCAACCAACTCTGGCGTCAGTGCATACATGTATGCATGCAGCGCATCAGCACCGATCCCCTTCGCATACACCCATGGCTCATACAACCCTTCACCATACAGAATGCCAGTGCGAATATCTGGCGCGATCTGATGGCATTCCCGCAAAGAATAATGATTGAAGCTGGAAATAATCGTTCGATCCACCATCCCATAGCGCTTAATCATCTCGATTACTTTTTCCTCTAATTCAGGATACTGGATGAAGCCATTCTTCAGCTCGATATTCACGATAATCCCCTTATCGCATGTAAGCTCTAGCAATTGCTCCAGAGATGGTAGCCTCTCATCTGCAAAATCGGCATGGAACCAGCTCCCGGCGTCCAGCGTCTGAATTTCCTCCCAGGTCAAGTCCTTCACCAACGCCTTCGTTCCCGTGGTCCGCTCCAGCGATTCATCATGAATCAGCACGAGATGGCCATCCTTCGTCATCTGCACGTCTGTCTCAATGCCGCTGGCACCAAGCTCCAAAGCACGGACAAAAGAAGACATTGTATTCTCAGGACAATAAGCGGAAGCTCCACGATGGGCAAAATTTATCAAGTTAGTCACGTTGTATCCTCCTTAGGCAAATCCTATTTTTTATAAATAATATTATCCATAAGCCTAGTATAATCCTGCAATGTTAAGCCTGTATTACCTTTTTTGTATTTGCCCCCAGTCTTGTGGCGTGCTTCTCAGCCCGACTAAGGTCTAGTTCACAAACCATCTTAAGCCCGTTATCCCGAGAACCGAATCCATATACAATAAAAACATAAGAAAACGACACACAATCAAACAACCAAGTAACCAAGCGATTGAATTTAAAGTATACGTTCAAAAAGGTCGGTTTTCAGCACCGAGAAGGTTGGATGAAGCTAGGGACCGAGGAGCACAGCGTACGTAGTGGGTACGTGAGCACCGGAAGGCCCGGGTGAATTCAAGATTCGATGCCGAAAAACTACTTGGTTCACTTCGTGATCAAAAGCGGACTTTTTGAACTACCTCTATAAGAAAGTGAGTGTTGAAAAATGAAAAAATTGTACCGTTCTGTAACAAACAGACAGGTGAGTGGGCTTTGCGGAGGTATCGCAGCATGGCTCGGCGTTGACCCTACGGTAGTACGGCTCGTGGCTGTTGTAGCTGCCCTCTGCAGCTTCGGCACAGTGATCGCCCTCTATCTGATCGCTACCCTGATCGTTCCAAAGGAACCGATCGGCGGCGCCGAGTACTTTGATCATTTCAGCAATTACTAATCACAAAATACGAATCCAAATTCAAAGGAGCAGATAACAATGAGTATATTTGAGAGAATCTCCAACTTAACCAAAGCGACCGTCCATGAAGTATTGAACAAACTGGAAGATCCGGTCCTTATGACTGGGCAGTATTTGCGGAATATGGAAGAAGATATCCGCAGGGCTGAAGAGAATATCAAGGGACAGCAAAGAGCAGCCGGCGTAGCAGAGAGAAAATTAAATGAAGCCGTACAATCCGTTAAAGAATACGAGCTCCGCGCCCTCTCCGAGCTTCAAGCAGGCAATGAGGCCGCAGCCCGTGAAGCAGCTATACTCAAGATTCAATTCGAAGACAAAGTGCAGCAGCACACCTTGGAAATGAACCAAGCGAAGGAACATGTTCTTGAACTTCAGCAGCAATTAAGCCTAGCAGAGGAAGAATATGCCCGCCTTAAGGAAAAGCGCAATGAATTGGCAGCCAGAGCTCAAAAAGCTAAGGATCGCGCCGCAGTACAGCAGCCAAACTTCAGTCGTGGTATCGAGGGCGGCGATGCGGCACGGGGATTTGAACGGATGGAAGAGAAGATATTGGAGTGGGAGACGGACCTCGACCTTTCGCTTAATTCCCGAGGCATTCATAGCGAAGCCTCAAACGCAGCTGATTCTACAGCAGTCAATGAAGAACTGGATCGGCTGAAAGAACAGCTCGCCAAGCGCAATTCCTAAGCGGTTTATTATACACAGGGCTGCTGGACAACGGAGACATGATTCGTTGGTCAGCAGCCCTGGCATTATACATAATCTGTCAGAAAAGAAAGACATCGCGTCCATTTGGCAGCCTCCCTCCTATACTCGCCATATACATATAACGATTAGGACTATCCCCTCCTTCTCTTTATAACATTTTGTTCTGACAGTCCGTTTTATAAGAGTCATTACATACTTGAGAATAAATTATGGCAAATAAGAGGAATCGTTCGATGAAAACTATAGTAATGCTTGAATACAAAAGGCTTTATAAAAATTATGGCTGGCTTATGATCGGAGCCGCTGTATTGTTAGCTGCATTTCTGAGCAATCCGATACTCCCTAGCTACCTGGCAGAGAATCAGGCGGTTTCTTTGTTCACACATCATTTAAGGACTCTCGTTCTTTGTACAATGCCGCTATCGATCGCCATGATCTTGAAAGAACACAAAGGTACCTTAACGAATCATATATTATTCTCTCAACCGATCCCGCTTTATAGCATCGCATTGGGAAAATGGCTGACCGTCATATCCGCCTATCTCTTCTGTTCCCTTGTCAGCTTAGCCCTGTACTCGGTGAGTCCATTACTCATTGGGCGATCGCCTTACAATGTAATGAAGCTGTTGTCTGCGTTTGTCAGAGTTGATGTTCCTGCTGTATTAATCGCTTCCCTGTTCTGCAGCGTTCTATATATTTTATTGCGCAGCAAGATTGTCTCTTATGTGGGAATGCTCTTAATCGCAATCTATGTCCCAGCTATTTTCGATTTCACTTTATTGGCTTTGATGGTCTTCATCCTGCTTCTTACAACCTATGTATGGCTGTACTGTGCCCAGTTGAACCAGGACAGATCCAACCTGGATGATTCAAGAAAATGCAGAAGAAAAGTTAGGAAAATATGTTTTTCTTACAATCAAGCGATTCTGCTTAAAGGAGCTGCGCCCGTCATCACAGTTATGCTACTCCTTTGCATGTATGCGTTTATTTCAAAAGATCACTCTTTCTGGTCCATTTTTAAATATGTTATCGTGCTGCTACCTAGCTGCATACTAATTCCTATACATTCGGAGATATATGGAAATAAGCGGGCCGGGTACATTTATACGAGCAGTACGCCAAGGTATAGAATTATGCTCGAACGCTTTATTTTTGGTGCGTTAGTCTCGGAATCATTGATTACCTTGATGTATATGGCGGCGCTTCTGTTCGGACTCGAGAATGGCATGGCTAGATTGTTGATCCTTTATAGTTCCAGCCTGCTCCTGGCTGTAGTTGGACTGACCACTGCGAATATTACAAGAAATAGTATGGCCGGTTATATCGCTTCATTACTACTATGGGGTGCGGCACTATTAGACGGTACAAACCTCGAGGGAGCGCTCTGGACGATCGTTTTGATCATCATCGCAGCGTTGCTGTTTATTTTGAATGTATCCGCCATGAAGGATAGAAAGTCATAGACCAGGCCCACCCGACCTAAGGAGGTAACAATGAATAAGCTAGAAGTTGCGAACGTATATAAATCCTTCAGGAAGAATGAAGTGCTTAAGGACATTAATTTCAAAGCTAATACAGGTATATTGGGTATTCTGGGGAATCACGGGTCCGGTAAGACGGTATTAATGAATTTGATCTCCGGATTAACAAAACCGACGCAGGGCAAGGTTCTCATCAACGGGCTCGATACCGTAGACAATTCGATACAGGTCAAAGAACGGGTAGGATATCTCCCACAGGACTTCAGTCTATATGATGAGCTCAACGCCTACGAAATGCTGGGCTATATCGGCAAGCTCAACAAGATGGGTACTAGGCAGCAAATCGATGATCGTATCGATGAAGTACTGGAGTGGGTCAACCTTAAAGGTGCCGCCTATCGGAAAGTCGGTTCATATTCACTGGGAATGCGGAGAAGGCTGGGGATTGCCCTCGTCATGATCAAAGATCCGGACATTATTCTTGTCGATGAACCAACCACTGGACTTGATCCGCTGGAGCAAATCCGGTTTCGAGCCTTGCTGGCCGCACTGGGAGAGCGTAAGCTCATCCTGCTGTCGACCCATCATGTAGATGATATTGCAGCTATTTGCGACCAGCTCATCTTCCTCAAGAACAAAACCGTGGACTTCTGCGGAACTCCGAATCAGTGGCTAGGTGGCATCCAAAGCCGGATTGCTGAGACTGTAATAAGAGACCGCAATCAATTAAGCGAATTGGCCCGGGAATATAAAGTGATCTCAATGAAGCAAGTAGAGAGCGGAGTCCATGTCAGACTCATCCTCAGATCTACTGAGCCATACTTCCCCTACACATTAGTGAATACGGAGTTGGAAGATGCCTTGGTCTACTACTCCTAAGTTGATTAATGGGCCATTAAATCTCTAACGAAACTACAGATCGTTATTCGGCAAAAACAGCCTGAAAATAAATCTAACGAAACTACGGACCGTTATTTGCGGGATATGAAGCCCTTAAGCCCCTATTTCACAAAAATAACGTTACCCCGTTTCGTTGGCATTCCCAGAGGCCTCTTTTAGCCTAAATAGCGATACCTGGTTTCGTTAGCAAAAGGAGCCATCCCTTAGCAGCGCTCATAGCTGCCGGGATGGCTCCAACTATTACACAAATCTTATGTTAGGAGGGCTTACTTCGCGCCCTTCCCTTCCTTAAACAACTCACCGATCGCTCCAAGACTTCCAAGCGTCTCAACTGCGTTAGATGGGATAAACACTTTATTGGCTGGTCCCTTAGCTACTTCCTTCAACGCTTCAAACGACTGATAAGCAAGAACCTGCTCGGTCAATGCGGCATCGCGCAGCAATTGGATCCGCGTGTTCTCCGCTTCTGCTACGACCTGGATCGCTTTCGCTCGCCCTTGTCCTTCCAGTTCCTGCGCCTGACGCAAACCTTCCGCTTCACGAATCCGCGCTTCTTTATCCCCTTCCGCCTTCAGGATCTTACTTTGCTTATCCCCTTCGGCACGAAGGATCATATCTTGCTTCGCTGCTTCCGCCTCAAGGACGATGGCCCGTTTGCTCCGTTCTGCCTTCATTTGTTTGTCCATCGCTTCTTGGATATCAAGCGGCGGCTTAATATCGATAACTTCAACCCGCTCGATCCGCACGCCCCATTTTTCTGTAGCTTCGTCCAAGGCGATACGAATTTCTGTAGAGATTTTCTCCCGTCCGGACAGCGTCTCGTCTAGCTCCAGCTTACCGATGATTTGACGCATCGTTGCTGTAGAAATATTTCTTACCCCGTATACATAATCCGAAATTCCATAGGTAGCCTGCTCCGGCCCTACAACTTGATAGAAGATAATCGTGTCGATTTGCACCTGCACGTTATCCTTGGTAATAACCGTCTGCGGCGGTACATTAGCCTGTTGAATCCGCAAATCATGAAACACACGAACCTGATCGATCACCGGAATCAAAATATTAAGACCCGGATTTAACAGGCGATTAAACTTCCCGAGGCGTTCTACGACACCCACGCGTTGCTGTGGTACGATCTTAACAGTAAGTGAGATAAATACAACAACAACTAGAATAATAACAAGTATAACTATCCATTCCCAGCTCATTAAGTGAAATCCTCCCATCTTTCTACTTCAATAATTGTACTGCTTCGCTTCAGCACCCGAACCAGTTCATCCTTCTTCAGAGAACGCACTGATGTAGCACTCCAGGTGTCTCCGCCAATCTTCACGATTCCGAACTGTCCCTCTTCAATAGGTTCAACAACGACTCCCTGCTTACCTGCCAGTTCTGTACCGGTATCCTCATACCCCTTGGATGAATTACGAATTTTTCGCGATAATGGCTTAGTAAAGATCGTAAGCACAATAGCCACTACACAGCCTGCTAGAACTTGCAGGATATAAGCATCTGGAGCTATCCAGCCGACAACCGCTGCGACTACTGCACCAATACATAACCAGAGCACGTAGAATGTCAGCGTCATCATTTCAAATACGAGTAATACTCCTGCGGCAATTAGCCAAAGCACCCATGCATCCATTCTGACAGATACACCACCTTTCCGCGTATTAATACTAGTATATACGAGAACAGCGGCAAAGCGTCTCATTAATTTGCAAAGATTACTGATAGTATACCTGGAATATGTCAATTTTTCAGTACTAATGTTGGAAAATGTATAATTCTCTCCGAAAAAAACGCCATTCTTCTGAACGACAGTAATGACTAGTATAAGCATACGTATCAGATCTAAGGCATAGAACGTTAAATAATCCCACTCTTCACTCGAGCCCAAAAAAGTCGATGGATCTCCCCCTAAGGAGGGAGTCTTATCGACTATGGATTATATAGAAGCTCCTCAACCGTAGGCTGGATACCCCGCTCTCCTCCCCACTGGTCGCTTTATATTGCATGGCTTCAGCGATATATATACGCTCCTCAGAATGAATAGCAGCTAGAAAATGTTTAGTCGCTTCCAGCGATCCCTCCAGACGAAGCTCTATACCAATAGACAAGAGCCCCGGGATTTGTTGATTAGCTCTCTCCAGCAGACCACTGAATCCATCAGCGGCTGAGATACTCTCTCCCTCCGTAGAAACAGCAGTAGACTGGTCCACAGTGACGGGCTCCTCCAGAAGAAATGACGTCCCAAGCACCTTGACTCCCGAGAGATCCGCCGCCGTTTCCAAGTCGCGCAGCATCCCTTCCTGATCCACCTTCTTCGGCAATTGGCCCTGGTCCAGACCCGCTTGCTCCGCAGCGGCCTCCCTAGCCTGAGCACGCTTATCTTCAGCGATTTGCTCAGTCTTATGTAAGAACTGCACAGATTCTTGTTGTCTAGCTGACAAGCTATGCGATTCATTTAATACCGGTCGGTACCATAAGAAATAAAACACACCACAAAACACAAAAATAATGACGGCCAGAAGTAATAGAAACCCGTCTCTTCGCTCCATCTGTCCCGAGATCATCCGGCTTCACCTGCCTGCATCTGTCCAAGAATTGTCGGGATGTCCCTTCCTAACAACCGGAAAGTCCCGATATAGCGTTCATCCTGCTCATTCACGGATTGAATAAATACTTCCCCCTCTGCAAATATCTGCTGGATGGAAGTCGAGTACGCGCCAACTGCGTTCATACTATGAAAAGAACAAGTCCATTCCACGCTGCCAGCATCAAATTGCAGACTTTCCATTTGCCCCCCTTCTGGAAGGGGAGCCTCCATCTCACGGATAACGAGCTCTAGATCTGGACGAAGCTCACGCAAGCTCTTGAGTAGATCCTTCGCTTCCCCCCCGACTCCGTGCATTTTGCTAAGTTGCTGTATTTCCAATTGCAGCTCGGCTTGCCGATGCTCCGTAGTCTGGATGCTTGTCCGCATGGTGCTGACCGATTGCCTGAGTTCAATGTATCCTACAACTAAATAAGCGACAAGCAACGCCCCAGCCAACAAAAGAATGACCGGCAACAGAAGCGCGGACCATACCGGCCGTGGACGCGATGGGAGAAGATTAATCTCGATCACGATTGCCTCGCCCCCTTTAGCGCCAACCCAAGTGCTATAGCATAGCTATCCTGGCAATCCGAGGACACGGCTGTAAAATACTCCTGAACATCCAATTCCAATACATTAACCTGACCAAAGGCCGTATTCAGCTGTTGTTTGATCGTTTCCTTGTCAGGAGCAGATCCAGCCAGAATAATTGTGGAAATTCGTTCCCCGCCTTCATGTAAAGTATATTCGTAGAAATTGATAATCCGCGTAACCGATGAGACAATCTCACTATACCGCCAGTTATTCAGACTATCCTCTGACACCTGTTCCAGAGAAAATGTACGAATGAAGTCAGGGATTCCACGATTATATAAATACACCTCCGCTTCCTTTTCTTTAAAGAAAATCACCATTACACACTCCTGCTCCAATCGATTCTGGCGTTGTAAAATCCGCGATAAAGCGATAGCACCAAGATCCACCGATTCAATGTGGAGTCCGACAGCTCCAAGAACATCAACCATCTCCACGATGAGCGGACGCGGAACAGCGGCGACGAACGTAGGCTGCATGCCCTTCTCCAAATCCTCAGGCCGTTCATCAATCCAATGGTAATCTATAATCGGCTGTTCAAAAGGAAAGCGGAGACTTCCCTCTATCTCAAGCGCCGTTACCTGCCTCTGCTGTCGTGGTCTTACCTTAGGGACACGAAGGATACGGATGAAGGACTGCGCAGTCGGCGCGGCAAGATGCGCCTTGCTGCCGCTTAGTCGATAACGCTCCAGCCAAGCCTGCAGCGTATGGAGATGAACTGTTAATTCAGGCCAGCCCTCCTCATTGATCAACGAAGGTAGAGGCAGGAAATCGCAAGCCGTCACGGTACCCAGCTTATGATCAATTTGGACGAAGCGGACGCCCTCCTCCTCCACTGTAACTCCGACCCCAGCCGGTCGTGTCCAGCGATTAATTATAGATGAACTACGCTTGTCATATACCAATGGATGATCTCCTTTCCGTAGGCATGCACTATCAGGGCCGCCGCAGTCAGATAGGGGCCGAAGGCTATTGTACGATGCCCTCGGCCGCGCCAGATCATCTGCGTCAGACCGACGCTCATGCCGAGCAGGCTAGCTAAGAATAGCAAGATCAGAACGCCGGGGAATCCGACAACTGCGCCGAGAATGCACAGCAGCTTGACATCACCCATCCCTACGCCGCGGCCAAGGGTTAGTGCAGACAGCAGCAGAAGCAGCAAGCCGCCGCAGACTAGACCGAGCAGGTGAACCCAGAGCGGTTCACCGCTTATGAACGGCGCAGCGACGAGCAGAGCGCCGCCAAAGAGCAACACGATCCCGTTCGGTATAATCCGCGCCGCGAGATCGGTGTAGGTCACCAATACGGACAGCGCGGACAGTAGCAGTCCGATGCCCCATGCGCCGGTGAAGCCGAAGCGCATGTACATGAGGGCGAACAGCACCGCCGTGCCGAAGGCGGCGGCGCTGTTCGCTGCAAGGCGCCCCGGCCAGCGCAGCGCATGGCCGGAGGCGCCTTGCCCCGCGGCGGCTTCGCCAGCCGCGGGAGATTCGCCCGGCGGCGTAAGCCCGCGCCGGGCAAGCAGCCATCGGCCGGCCTCGCCAATCGCCCAGCCGGCCCCCAATCCGATGAGAAAGTTAGCGGTTATGAACGTAGAACTCATCGTCTTGTTTGTTAGCCCTCGCCTTCAGGGGCTTTGGCGGTTTCAGTGCTCTTCGTTAATTGGTCCACAGTGTAGTTGAGTGTCTCTCCGTCAACAATAAGCGTCACAACATTCCCTGATGTAATATTGCCTAAATTAACTAAGGTCCCGGCGGCAAAGGCTTTGCCTGTCTTTGGATCTGTCAATCCCGCCTGAATGTATCCATCACCTACTAATTGCTGCAAACTGTGCTGATCCTTCAACTCCCCATTATTTTTTGCAATCGACCGCAGCTTGGCGGCCTCGAACAACTGATTAGCCGTCGCCATCCGGGCGTTCTCCTTCGTATTGTTCAGCATCCCTGTGATGAGCGGTACGGCGATAGCCGCAATAATCCCGATAATAACAATAACAGCCAGCAATTCGATGAGTGTAAGCCCCTTCTCTTCTTTTCTCAAACGTTGGATAAGTGCAGTCATAATTGTTAACCTCCTAAAATATTTTTTTATTTATATAATAAAAAGTTCAAAAAGTCCGCTTTTCAGCACCGAAGCTTATGCTTCCGATGTGCGTTTTTTCAAAACGCTTCAGTTGGATGAAGCTAGGGCGTGAGGAGCGGAGCGTACGTAGTGGGTACGTGAGCACCTGAGATGTTTCCGTAGGAATCGCGGTCGCTCAGCCTTGAATTGGCCTCGATGGGTTTTCTTATCAAAAGTGAACTTTTTGAATTACCGCTACTAGCTTATATTTCCATAAAGGCTCAGCATTGGGATCATGATGGACGCCATAATGAAGCCTACGACACCGGCCAGAAGGACGATCATAATCGGTTCGATCAGCTGCTTGAGCTTGTCCACGCTATTCTCGACATCACTCTCATAGAAGTCGGCCACCTTGCCCAGCATCGTATCGATCGAGCCGGTCTCTTCACCGACTAGGATCAGTTGGGTGACGAGCGGAGGGAAGATCCAGGATTGCTTAAGCTGCTCCGAGAGCGGACGACCCTGTCGAAGCGAGATTTGGCATTCGTGAATCGTCGCCCCAATTACCTTGTTGCCGACCACCTTCTCCACGATGGCCAAAGATTGTAACACCGGCACCGCGCTTGCATAGAGCGAAGACAGGGTGCGCGTCATTTGAGCGATAGCGCTCTTACGATTCAGCAGGCCAAACACCGGCACTTTCAGCTTGATATAATCCCAAGCATAGGCGCCTCGTTCCCAACGGAGCAATAAATATATAACAGCTACAATCCAGACCATGACCATTAGCCAAATGTACCAGCGCTCCTCAATGCTTCGGCTCAGCGAGAGAGTGAAGCGGGTAATCGCTGGCAGATCACCGCCAAGCTGAGTGAACATCGTCTGGAAGCGCGGAATAATAAATTTCAGTAGAAAAATCACTACGAACACGGCCATTATGCTGACGATGGCCGGATAGGTCATCGCCGATTTTACCTTCTCCCGGGTAAAATACGCTCGTTCAAAATAGACGGCCAACCGCTCCAACGTATCCTCCATACTGCCCGATTCTTCCCCGGCCCGGATCATATGGACAAATATCGGGGGAAATATGCGCGGATAAGCAGAGATCGCACCAGAGAATGTATTGCCCTTGCGAAGCTCCGCATTCACCTCGTGCAGCGTCTTGGCCAGGGGCTTGCTCTCGCATTGTGCTGCCAGCACGTTCGTCGCCTCAACAATCGATATGCCAGCGCGGATCATCGTTGCAAATTGGCGGCAGAATACGACGAACTGCTCATTCTTGACCGGGCTGCCGATGTAGAACTCTTTGTTCCATACGGTCTCCCGCTGCTCCTGAATATCCGTCACGACATACTGCTGCTTCAGCTCGGCTAGAGCGCTGCTGCGGTCAATCGCCTGGATGACGCCGCGGCAGCTGCGCCCTGATACAATATCCTTCCCACGATATGCATACTGCGGCATATTAAATATGTCCTTCTGCTAGATACGGCTTGGCTGAAACTTCATCGATCAGGTTGAGCCGTAGCAGTTCTTGTAAGCTCATATCCAGTGTATGCATGCCAAGCTGGTGGTTCGTCTGCATCACACTCTTGATCTGATGCACCTTCTCTGTACGGATCAAGTTGCCGACAGCAGGCGTATTGAGCAACAGTTCGGTCGCGCATACCCGCCCCTTTCCATTACGCGACGGCAGCAGACGCTGTGACAGTACAACTAACAATGTTGCCGCCAATTGAATTCGAATCTGTCCCTGTTGCTCCGGTGGGAAGGCATCGATAATCCGATCGATCGTCTGCGGAGCATCGGAGGTATGAAGGGTGGCGAATACGAGATGGCCGGTCTCGGCTGCGGTGATTGCTGTACGAATCGTCTCAGGATCACGCATCTCGCCGACCATAATCATGTCAGGATCCTGTCTGAGCGCAGCCCTCAGCCCTTCGCCGAAGGATGTAGTGTCAAGACCAACCTCACGCTGATTAATGATCGATTGATCATGACGATGCAAATACTCAATCGGGTCCTCCAGCGTAACGATATGCTTCCTCTTCAACCTGTTCACATGGTCAATCAACGAAGCTAATGTCGTAGATTTGCCGCTGCCTGTAGGCCCTGTCACAAGGAATAGCCCCTGCGGCTTCTGCGCCAGCTTCAGCAGCACCGGCGGCAGCTTCAAAGACTCGAAAGAGGGGACCGTTGGAGAGATCACCCGGGCCGCAATGCCGACCGACCCACGCTGACGATAGACATTAATCCGAAACCGAGATAGCCCAGGTATCCCATATGAGAAGTCCAACTCGCCTCTGACTGAGAATTTCTCATATTGCGCCTCATTTAGCATCGACTTGGTGAACTCCTCCAGCTGCAATGGGACCAGCGGCTCATCATCCAGGCGGTGAAGCTGTCCGTCAATACGCAGGACCGGGGGGGAATTGACCGTTAAATGAAGATCGGATGCACCGCTATCAAATGCCTGGCGCAACAGATCGACGAAATAAACCTCAGCGGTCTTCAATTTCCGCTCACCTCCTCTTCCTCTCCGGTCTCCCGAAGTATTTCCTGCAGCGTTGTCTTACCTTCCTGCATTTTGAGAAGGCCATCTTCGAACAATGGCTTCATCCCCCGTTCCGACGAATAGCGGCGCAGCTGTTGAATCGGAACACCGTTCACGATCGCAGCCCGTAGCTCATCATCCAGATACAACACCTCATGGACAGCCATTCTTCCTCTGTACCCGCTCTTGCCGCATGTTCCACAGCCTGTCCCGCGATACAACGTATCGGCCTGAACGCCAATACGTTCAAGATAGATCCTCTCCTGCAGATCCGGAGAATACGCCGTTCGGCAATCAGGGCAAATACATCTGACTAGCCTCTGGGCTACGACTCCAATTAATGAGGAGGATATCAAATACGGTTCAAGCCCCATATCCCTAAGGCGGACTACCGTGCTGACGGCATCGTTCGTATGTAATGTCGAGAATACTAAGTGACCAGTTAATGAAGCACGGATCGCGATCTCGGCTGTCTCGAAGTCGCGGATCTCACCGACCATGATAATGTTGGGGTCCTGGCGCAAGATAGAGCGAAGCCCCTTGGCGAAGGTCAGACCAGCCCCCGTATTCACCTGCATCTGGTTCACGCCCTCCAGCATGTACTCGACAGGATCCTCAACGGTAATAATGTTGGTCTGCTCCTGATTCAAATGCTGCAGCGCGGAATAGAGCGTCGTCGTCTTGCCGCTGCCCGTTGGTCCGGTTAACAGCACGATGCCATGCTGCTTCTCGATCATCCGTCTGAACAGCTCCAGATTGTGCTTCGTCATACCAAGCTTCTCGATGCCCTTGATCCCGGATGTGGTGTCCAGAAGACGCATCACGATCTTCTCTCCATGCACTGTCGGCAGTGAGGACAAGCGAATATCGATTCCTTTCCCGTCAACAGACAGCTTAATCCGTCCGTCCTGAGGCAGTCGGCGTTCGGCGATATTCAGATTGCCCATAATTTTGAGCCGTGCCGTGACCACTCCCTGCATCGCCTTCGGAATGGATCGCTCATTGCGCAGCATGCCATCGATCCGGTAGCGGATCGCCACTTGCGTCTCCATCGGATCAACATGAATATCGCTTGCACCAAGCCGAACGGCTTGTTCAATCATCTGCTGCACCAGCCGTACGACCGGGGAATCCTCATCGGTAATAGACGATTCTTCCACTTCGATATGGCCGTCCCCGCTGCTAATGTCATTGATCATCTCATTCATGGAGTTCTGCAGGCCGTATAATCTGGCGATCCCGAGTTGCAGCTCGCCCTGCGATATAATCGCCGGCTCGATCGTAAAGCCGGTGCTCATCCGTAGATCATCAATCACGAGCAAATCAAGCGGGTCCGTCATTGCAATCATCAGCTTGCGTCCATCCGCTCTGATCGGCAATACATGATACCGTCTGGCCAGACCCTCGGGCACAATCTGGGCCAGCTTAGAATCGATTTGATACCGCGATAGTGTCACATGAGGAATTCCCAGTTGAAATTCAAGCACCTCGATCAATTGATGTTCTGTCATAACGCCCTGCGACAACAGAATATCACCGAGCTTCTTTCGGGAATGCCGTTGTTCCTCCAGTGCAGCCTGCAACTCCGCTTCCGTTATAATCTCAGACTCTAAGAGAAGCTCGCCAAGCCTTTTTTTGAACATCTGCATCATTCACCTCTGAATTGAACGACAGATTTGCTAGATTGTGTTGAATAGAAAGTAGAAAAAGTAGGTCAGAAATACTAGGTAAGGTAAGAAAAATGTAAAATCGAGGATGTTTGTGGAAGTTATGTTATACATTATATACCTTTTTTAGAAAAGATGCTATTATAAATGGTAGATTGTTCCTAGTCACTCCATCTAGCGTCCTATTCGTATGAAAATATGTTTAATAGGGTCGGTTCTCGCAATAAAATATCTTCCCCGTAGAAAGGGAGTAAGTAGTATGGGTATTGCCCGCAAATGCTGCATGTCCTGTCGCAGCGCGCTCGCGCGCGAGGATGGACTGACTCTGATTGAGGTAGCGGCTGCACTGGTCATCCTCTCACTGATCAGCCTATACTTCCTGTCTTACTTCACGAACAGCGCCGCACAGAGCAAGCTCATCAACCAACAGCTATCGGCCACTCACCTCGCCAATGCCAAGCTGCATGAAACTCAGTCCATGGCTTTTGACCAGCTGCAACAATATGCTAACTCCGGCAGTTCTCTGCCCGAGCAAGCTGAAGATATCTATTCCATTCAAACCATAGTAAGCTCGTCCTACCCCGAGTATCCATTCAATTCCGACTTCCTGTACATCACAGTCACCGTATATTGGTCCAAAGATCCGGATCATCCAGAGCAATACAGGCATCAGATCTCACTGGTTGGCGCCGCCAGACGGGATTACCAGCAGAACGGAGGTGCCCAGACATGAGAAACCTAGCGCAACGGTTCAAGAATGAGGACGGTCTGACCCTTGTCGAGCTGCTCGCCGCGATCGCCTTATCCGCACTGCTGCTCATGCTAGTCTCTACAGTTCTTACCACCTCCCTGATGGCCTATGGGCGCATCAATCATGAGACTGAACTACGCAACCAAGCTGTTACACTTAGCTCTAGTCTGCAGGCCAAGCTGAAGAATGCAACCAAGATCACCGATAGGGACGCGGTTGGACCACTGGACAAGTTCCAGGCTGAAGTGTTGACCGATGTGCTCAGCGGAAGTACTCAGCCCGTTGCTGTTCGGCTTAACGATGGAAATCTGTATGTGAATGGTTCCCAGATGAATGATGATGGCTTGTCGCTGGCCGGTTCTTTCTTTGTAAAAGATACTGCCGGACTCCAGCTCCATCTGAAATTTCGGCTTATTAATGCGCCTAATGTCGAACCCCTTTATTTATTCGTCTCGATCAAATTCATATCATGAGGTGAATGAGAACATGGATAGATCCCCACGTTCCACTGAACACGGCTACGCTCTCGTCTCCGTGCTGCTTCTTACCGTCCTGCTGTTCCTCCTCGGAACGCTTGTCATGAGAAGTGTTGCCGATTCACAAGGCATGGTGAATATATCAGGAGATATCGTATCCGCACAGGCTGACGGTGAGACGAAGCTGATGCTAAAGCTGTCTGATCTCCGTGTACAAATTATAAATTTGCAAGATCAGGAGGATAGGGTCACTTTGGAGCTTGTCCACGATACAGCTGCATCCTATGTGGACCCTGATACCGTGATGATGGATGAAGAGAGCCAGCGCTATACCGCAGTAGTATCTGCTCAAGGCAAATCGGGCAAAATCATCCAAACTGTGCAGAGAAAAGTAGAGATCGCGCTAAGCTACGATCCGACTGGGCCCTCGGATGGAGAAGATGGCAACGGATATGCCGTCGTTAGTCAAGGCTCCCTGGATATCAACAAGACAATCATTGAGGGAAGTATCTACACTGCCGGTGCATTAGCAGACAACCAGTCCACCGTTAACGGCCAGAAGGTGACGCCTGTCACTCCACCTATGAATGGTCTGGTCTTGCCTTCAAGGGTGGAAGTAGCTTCCATGGTATCCGAGTTTGATCAGCAGTTATCCCAATCCTTATCTGACTTGCTCCATCAAATCCCTATTCGTCCGGCGAATTTCGAGGTCTCTGGGAATGAGCATTATACTGAGTCGACCGCTCTCAAAAGTTTGAAACTCATGGATGGAGCGATGATCGAAATTGATGGCGACCTAGTCATTCAAGGCGAGCTAACGATGCAACCCGGATCAAATCTCTCCGCCAGCGGCCATATTTACATTAACGGGAATCTAATTTTTAATGGAGGCGCCGAAATTCACTCTGGAGAATCCATTCGCGTCAACGGATCTATGAACATGAACGGAAGTACTCCAACTAAGGCAGTCATTGAGGGAGATATCTATACAAATCAAATTAATATTAACGGTACACTCACAGCAGGACGCATTTATGTGAAATCCGAGGTCAATGGTACTTTATATAACCGCAGCCAATTCAAGATTTATGCCGCGGGCTCCATCGCATTGAATGCCGGATCCGACTCTCCTTCCCTGCTTGGTTATGTATACTCGAACGGCGCAATCCACCTCAATGGCAACGACAAACTTACCATCGAAGGAACGGATATCAACAAGCAGCCGCCGAAGCAGCCAGCCGATATTGTGTTCATTGAAGGGAGCCTATAATTAGGCCAAATAGACTGATCTACATCTGTATAAAAAGGCGGCAGCCTCTCTCATCTTTGAAAGATGATCCGAGGCTGCCGCCTTATCATTTTATATATTATGCTTGCACAGCATCCAATTCTACATTTTGCTTGAACACGTCTTTATCGTTCTCGCCAAGCACCTTGCCGGTGACAACCCCGGCTACGATCGAATCGTTGACGTTCAGTGTGGTACGGCCCATGTCGATCAACGGTTCAACGGAGATCAACAGACCCGCCAGACCTACAGGCAAGTTCATCGTCGACAATACGATCAGCGAAGCAAAGGTAGCTCCACCACCAACGCCAGCAACACCGAACGAACTGATCACTACAACAAGAATCAAGGTAATGATGAAATCCCAGCTCATTGGATTAATACCTACCGTCGGTGCGATCATTACCGCCAGCATCGCCGGATAGATCCCGGCGCATCCGTTCTGCCCGATCATCGAGCCGAACGAAGCCGACAAGTTGGCAACCCCCTCAGGCACACCCAGACGCTTCGTCTGAGTCTCCACGTTCAGCGGAATGGTAGCAATACTAGAACGGGATGTGAACGCGAAGACCAGTGTCGGGAATACTTTTCTTACGTACTGAATCGGATTGTATCCGAAGAGTGCCAGTATAATTAAATGAATAATGAACATCACGATCAGAGCTACATAGGAAGCGCCGACGAACTTGATCAGTTTCAGAATTTCTTGCGGGTTCGTCGTCGCCACTACATTGGTGATAAGCGCCAGAATCCCGTAAGGTGTCAGCCTCAGCACCAAAGTTACAATTCGCATAACAACGGCGTATACAGATTCAACGATTTTACGGAAGGTCTCTGCCTGTTCTGGCTTCTTCCGGTCTATTCCAAGTACAGCAACACCAATAAACGCTGAGAAAATCACGACGGCCATTGTCGAAGAACTACGTGAACCAGCCATATCCGCAAACGGATTCGTTGGGATGAAATCCAGGACATACTGCGGGATCGTCTTATCGGCTACATCGCCGACACGCTCTTCAAGCTTCGCTCCGCGCTCCTGTTCTTTCTGGCCCGCTTCAATTTGAATTGCCTTCAGATCGAAGCTAAGGCTAGTAACGATACTTACGGTCGCAGCGATTGCTGTTGTTATCAGCAATGTAGCAATAATCAGAGCAGTCATCTTGCCCAAATTCTGTTTGCCCTTCAATTTCATAATCGCAGAGATGATCGATACCATAATCAGCGGGATAACGACCATTTGCAATAAGCCGACATAACCCCGTCCGACAAGATTGAACCAATCCGACGATTTGGCCAGCACATCAGAGCTGGAAGTATAGATAGCTTGTAATACAACCCCAAATACGAGCCCCAATCCAAGACCGGTAAATACTCGCTTTGTAAAAGAAATATGCTTCTTCTGCATCCAGAGCAACAGCCCGATTAATGCAAGCATAACGACAACATTCAGAATGACTTGAATGGTTTCCACTTCTGTCTCCCCCTCAACTGTCATATCATAATGACCTTACTGAATTATTAATGTCGATATAATATCATAATCTCGACTAAATGGGTAGGATTAATTTAAGATTATTTTTGGGAACTTTGGGAACAGTCCTCTTCCTTTTTATCATCCACAAATTTCACTACAACCATACTGTGTTAAAATGGAAATCGATAGAGAAGAGCTTCTTCTTAACAATATACTTTCGAATAACGGGAGAACCTTATGTTAGAAATTTATATGACTCCGCTTCAGCATAATATGAATCCCCTCCACTTTGAAAACCTGCTTCGCTTGCTTCCCTTGCCTAAGCAGGACAAAATACGTAAGTTTGCCCGCCGAGAGGATGCGTATCGTTCGCTGATCGCTGACATTCTCTCCAGGTGGCTAATATGCGATTATCTTGGCATAGCTAATGAGGAACTGCAGATTATGCAAAATGCCTATGGCAAGCCGATTCTTCAGGGGAACGAAGGACTGCATTTCAACCATTCCCATTCCGGGCAGTGGATTGTCAGTGCCATTTCCAATGCCCCTGTCGGTATTGATATCGAGCAGATGAGTGACATTGATCTCGGGATTGCAGATCGCTTCTTCTCCAAACAAGAAGTTAGGGATTTACGCGAGATACCGCTGGAGGTCAGATCCGACTATTTCTTTGAGCTATGGACTATGAAGGAGAGCTACATCAAGGCGGAGGGCCGAGGCCTCTCCCTGCCCTTATCCTCATTTACAGTCAGCAAGCAGCACGGCCATATTCAACTTGATACGGAGAACAGCTTCCAACGCTGTTTCTTCAAGCAATATACCCCCGATCCGCTGCATAAAATGGCAGTTTGCGCCCAAAGCGCGGACTTCCCAGAGCAGCCTCGGTTCATCGATTTTGATGAGCTGTACAGAAGATTCATGCGCGTTAACACAACGACTCAATAAAGACTCTGAACCATACAAAAAAACAGCCGATAAACGCTCCTCGCGCTTACCGGCTGTTCTATTTTTTATTTACTTGCTCATCTCAGCGACTTCACCGAGAATTTTCTCTCCGCCCTGCTTATTCCACTTGTTGACGAAATCGTCAAAGGAATCGATCGGAGCCGAGCCCATGATGATCTTGGCGAAGGTCTCCTTCTCCAGCTTCTGCAGATTCGCCCATCTGGAAGTCATCGTATCGGTCTGACCGTAGTACAGACTGTATACCTCTTTAATATTCGTATCTGTCGCCAGCGGTCTGTCGCCGACCATAATCGAGATGAGACGCGGCAGGTTGGTTGTTATCAGGTCGCCGCTGTCCTTCAAATCCCAATTGTTGATCGAGAAATCCTCGAACGGTTCCTTCTTCAGCTTCTTGATCGCATTCATATCATCCTTAAGCAGCTTGTGCGTACTGAAGTCGATGCTGTCAATATCAACCTCGCCTTTCAAATATTTTGCGAGAATATCGTAGGACACTTCAATCTCATCCACGTTGTCAAATACGGTAAAGAGCGGGTATCCCCCAGATGGTGAAGGATTTTTGCCCAAGCCTGACTCTACCCATTTCGATTCATCACGCAGGAGCAGATTGACCAGCTTCAGTATAGCCTCCGGATTCTTGGCATTCTTATTGACAACCACAAACGCATTCGCTGGAGCGGCCATATGAGCATTATAACTACCGTCATCCGCCTGAGGGTAAGCATAAGCCTGCCAGTCAGGGGTAGGGTCTTTCTTATAGGCGTCAGCAATCGTGTATCCGGTCCACCAAGGTCCGAAGAAAATGCCAGCCTTGCCGTCCAGAATCGGCTGCAGACTGTCGTCGCGAACGAGTAATTCCTTGTCGATCAAGCCTTCTTTATACATATCAGCCAGGGTCTGCAGCGCTTGCTTGGTCTCCGGCTGTGTGGAGCCGTATACAACCTCGCCCTGCTCATTCTTCAACCAGTAGAGCGGGAAGGATTTATGGGCTGCAAAAATCGGGTCCAGACCATATAAGTTGCCGTCTGTGCCGCTCAGGAGGCCGGATTTCGACGGACCTACGATCCCCATCGTATCATTCTTGCCATTGCCATCAGGGTCTTGTTCAATGAAAGCACGAGCTACCTTCTTCAGCTCCTCCAGATTCTTCGGAGGCTCCAGACCCAGCTTATCCAGCCAGTCTTGGCGAATCCACATCTGGCTCATTCCAGATGCCTTCGGCACTGTGGCAGGGATCGCCATAATCTTGCCGTCGCTCTCTACCAATTGCTTCAAGGCGTCGCCGCCGCTCTCATAGAAGCCCTTCAGCATATCGCTGGCTGTGGAATTGAACACATCAGTCAAATCGGCCAATTGATCGAACTTCTGCATCGATTTGAACTGCGTCAAGTTCACAATTGCTGCATCAGGAATATTGTTGGATGAAATCGCCAGACTAATCTTCTGATCCCAGTCCGCCGGAGCGCTAATCCAGTCATACACGATTTCAATATTCAGCTGCTTCTTGATCTCATCCAGGTACTGGTTGTCCTCCACAGATTTGCCTTCATCAAACTTTAGATTCGGGTCAAGGGAACGAACAAGGTGAAGAGTTACTGGTTCTTCATACTTTCCGAAGGGATCCAGTGCCGCCGAGGAAGCCTCGTTGTTGGCATTGGCCGTATTTCCGGCCTTATTGCCAGCAGTATCATTGGATGGGCTATTCGCGCCTGTGTTCGCTTTATTGCCACCGCAGGCTGTCAGAGTAGCCATTAGCATGACCGTAATCAACCCAGTTAGTAGCCATCTGCGCTTTTTCATTGATTTTCCCCCTAGAAATGATATTAGAAAATATATTTCAATTGCACCCCAGGCACAATTAAAATCACTCTTTCACAGATCCAAGCGTAATCCCCGTAATGAAGTACTTCTGCAGGAACGGATAGATAACAAGTACCGGGATCATGGCGATGAATATTTTTGCAGCATTCAGTGAGCGGTTATTCAACTGAGAGATTTGCTTAATCTGCTCCGTATCCATCGTCGATAGATTCAAGTTCACCACTAACTGCTGGATATAGGTCTGCAGCGGATAGTTGGACTGTTTAGTACTCAGTACTAATCCCGCGAAGAACTCATTCCAATAGCCTACGATGGTGAAGAGAGCTATCGTAGCCACGACCGGAGCCGAGATAGGAATGAAGATCTGAATGAATGTGCGCCAAGGTCCGGCGCCATCTACATAAGCCGCCTCCTCCAGTGCCGCTGGAATATTTCTAAAAAAGTTGACGACGAGGATGACATTGAAGATCGGCAAGCTTCCTGCCAAGACGAGGCCCCAGATCGAATCGATCAGACCGTAACCACGCATAACGAGGTACCAAGGAATTGTTCCGCCATTGAACAGCATGCAGAAGACGAGCACCCACATATAGATATTGCGATGAGGCAGTTGCTTCGACGTCTTCGACAGCGGGTAGGCCATCATCAGGATGGCGGCCAGACTCACAGCGGTACCAATAACCACCCGCTTGACCGATACCCAGAAGGAATTGAAGAAAGCCACCTCTGACACGATCTTCTGGTAGGACAGCAGATTGAACCCGATTGGCCAGAAGGTAACCGAACCGGCATTAACGGCCGCTTTATCGCTGACCGAGATCATCAGGATATACCACAGCGGAGTCAGACATAGCAGTGTAATTAATATAAGCAAGGTAGCATTGATGCCATTGAACAATCTGGAACCGAACGTTTTTTGCTCGACCAAGGTTTCTCCCCCCACACATGAAGTCTTAGAATGAATGCGCTATTAAAAGATCTTGTATCCCGTAAATTTGTCCGCTAAGGCATAGCTGGTTACGATCAGAACGAAGCTGACAACGGACTTCAGCAGTCCCACCGCAGTAGCCAGACTAAATTGCAGCTCTACTAGACCCGCACGGTACACCCACGTATCAATGATGTCCCCGGTGGAATATACCAGCGGATTGTACAGGTTATAAATCTGATCAAAGCCTGCATTAAGTACATTCCCAAGAGAGAGAATCGCCAGGAGAATCACCGTGGTCTTAATCCCCGGCAGTGTTATATGAATCAACCTCTTGAAGCGGCTAGCACCATCGATGGCGGCAGCTTCATGCAAGGAGGGGTCGATGGAAGTCAAGGCGGCCAAATAAATGACGGCGTTATAACCGAATCCCTTCCAGATATCTGATCCAATGACCAACGGTCTGAACATATCTTCACGGCCAAAGAATACGATCGGCTCTATACCGAATACGCCCAGCAGACTATTGATAGGCCCATCGACACCGAAGATGTTCAGTACGATGCTGCCGAGAATAACCCAGGACAAGAAGTACGGCAAGTACACCAAGGTCTGGATCGGCCTGACGAGCTTCTTGATCGTCAATCCATGGAGCATGATCGCAAAGATCAACGGGATGATCAGGTTCCCGATCAATTTCCCAACCGCTATGACAATTGTATTGATGAATACTTGGGTGATATCGTCCATGCTGAACATATAACTGAAGTTCTCAAGTCCGATCCAGGGCGATTTGAAGATTCCCAGGGCCGGATTGAAATCTTGAAATGCCATTACGATTCCGAACATGGGAACTATGCTGAATAAAGTAAGCCAAATATAACCGGGTGCCATCATGAGCCAATAGTGCTTTATATTTTTTTTACTGTACATTTTGTCTGTTCTTCCCTTCACATAATTTAATGGCGCTTTCAAGAAAGATGCTCTCGAATCTATGACAGCGTTTTCTTATTACAACACAACTATATCACCCATGTATCGACGACCCGTATGGATAAATGTTGCCTAGAAATCATTGAATCGTCTTATTCACCTATGCTGCATTCATGCATTCCGTAAAAAGTAGCACTGCCCTCTTCAAATTACAAAACAATAGTCGTGATTGAGCTTTGATGAAGCTAAAAGCTGAAGTGCAGAAAAAAAAAGACCGCCGCCGCAACTAACCTCAGTTAGCTGCGTAGCAGTCCTTATGCCGCGGATTCATCGAGCTGGATATGCTATGCCCTCATTAAATTCTGCTTCACACCATTCTGCTTCCTATACTCGCCAGGGGTCATGCCGATGATTTCGCAAAATACACGAATGAAATAATTTACATCTTCATAGCCAACCTCTTGAGCGATATCCGAGATCAGATCCTCCCTCTCGATCAACAGCATTTGAGCCCATCGAATGCGTTCCTCGCGTACGAATTCATTGAAGGACATGCCGGTATATTTCTTGAAATTGATAGAGAAATAGCTGCGACTCAGCCTGACGAACTGGGCAACCTCTTCACCGTGCAGCTTGCCGCCCAAGTTCTCTTTTACGTAGATGACAGCCTTTAGAATACAGAGCTGGATATTGTCCAGGCTGTTCTCCGCAGCGACTTGCTTATACAGCGCCTCCCTGAAGCTGGCAAGCCAATCAATGAACTCGTCCAAGTTACTGTATTCTTGAACAATCTTCTGTACTGTTCCCACGCTCTCCTCTGCTACACTCGTTAAATGAAGCAGCACCTGCGCCGCTTGCCATACCGAAATATGGAGCGCCATAGTCCCCTCACACAGTTCTTTAAATGTAGTATCGTCATACAGCCAGTACATTTGGTTCCATTTGCCAACAAGATACTGCCATTCCTTCTCATTGCGGGCTTCAGATAGATGATGTTGGTTCTGACGGTTTAACGCCCCCCGCTTATTCTCTAATTCACTGGATGCAGCAGAGGCAGACAGTGGCTTTAATATCGTCCCTACCTTCTCGCTGATCCTCCGCAGCAGCTCATCGCAATCCGTGCTCTCCATCTCCAGCTTGGATATATAATCAATCGCTCCGATCCGCAGGGCGGACTGAGCGTAGTGAAATTCCTCATGAAAGGTAAGCACGATGAATAGCAGTTCAGGATACAGCTGATGGCATTTCTCCATTAAGGAAATTCCGCCCATGACGGGCATATCGATATCAACGAATAATAGATCTACGGGATGGTCCTGCAGAAATTCCAGCGCCTTCGTTCCGTTTTGTGCCTCGCCAGCCACGACCATGCCATACTTCTCCCACGGCAGCATCGAGATGATGCCTCTTCGCGCCAGACGGTCATCGTCAACAATCAATACACGATACATCGGACATTTCCCCTTTTCACTTATTGAGGTTGTACAAAAGCCCCAAACACGCATTTATTGTTTATTTCTGCACTACGCCCAGCATCAGTTTTTCGCGATCTATCGGCAATACTAGAGTGACTCTGGTCCCCAGATCCAGTTCACTATCAATGGTAATCACAGCATTGTCCCCATAAAATGATTCCAGCATATAGCGAACATATCGCAAGCCGATTCCATCAATTTTATGTTCCTCATTGGGGCTTTGCTGTAGAACATCACGAATACGGTCAAGCTCCTCGCCGTCCAGACCTTTGCCATTATCCTCGAACGTAATATCAATTGCATTGCGGCTTAAGGAAGGGGCCACAGTTATTCTTAGACACCCTTCGTCACCAAGTCCATGATGGAGTGCATTCTCAGCGATCGGCTGCAGCATCATCCTTGCAGTTGGTGTATCCAGATACGCTCCTTCCACAATGTCCACGTCCACTTCGAAGTCATAACGCATCTTCTGCAATTTCAGGTAAGCCTGAAGCATCCTGATCTCCGTCCTCAGCGTCGCTTGTTTATCGATCTTATCGAGACTGTAGGCAAGAATATAGTTCAGTTCGGTAATGAAGTTCTCGATCTCGGCCTGCCCATGCATTTTCGCCAGCCAGTGAATAGAATGAAGCGAGTTCATCAGGAAATGAGGATTGATCTGATAATAGATCTTCTCAATTTCAAGTCTGTGCTTCTCCTGAGACATCCTTTCCGTATCCAGCAGCAGCCCCTGGATCTGCCTCTTCATATTGTTGAACTGCTTGAACAGCGCATCGAACTCCAGCACGCCGCTCTGTACGGACACCTCGTTCAGATCTCCTCTGCCGAGCTTCTTCATCTCCTTCGAGAAAATAGCGAGCGGTGTGTAGATCAGCCGTGATAATAAAACAAACGAGGCAATAAATACGAGTAGGGCTACTAACAGAATCCCGGCCACATTACGAATCCAGGTGTACAGCTCGCGGTTATAATCGGCGGAAGGCAACAGCAGCACGTTATCGAATCCAAGCTCTGTGTTGAGCCTGACACCCAAATACTTATCCGCACGGCCAAAGTAACCGGAACCTATTTGCTCTTCATCCCTCAAATGAAACATCTGCCCCACAGTAAAATCATCCTTGCTGGAAAATTGAATCCGGTTATCGCTATCTAGCTGCAGCAGAATATAGTCCATATTCAGCGAATGGGACAAATTCTTAATGACGGCATCCGCCTCCAGGCGCGATTCGATATAAATGATCAGTTCGCGATCATCCTCTAGCGTAATGCTGCGCGACACTGAGAGCACCTGATGCTCACCCAGCCGCTTAATGCTGGATTGATGCAGGGAATGGAACACAAATGTCCCGTTCCTGCCCAGCACGTTAAAATGATTAGGAGAGAAATCCTCATAGGGCAAGAAGTCATAGAAATAGCTCTCCCCCGTCTTCGGATCAAAATATGTTCTGCCAATGAGGTTACTGTTCGAGAAAGTGATCTTGACCAGATTATCGGAAATTTGCTGTCCTAGCTGATATTTTTCAAAATTAGAGTTTTCCTGAAAATAATCGCCTAATAAGGAACCTACCGTCCCTTCCGGTGACATCTGCTGCGATACCTGCGACATATTTTTGTAGCTCTCTTCCATCTTGTCTGTCAATTGCTGCAAATCGATCACCATCGAGGTTTTTAATTTATTTTTCTCTATGGAATGAATCGCTTCATAAGAGACAACAGCCAGAATCATTAGGATGACGATCGTCTCAATGACAACGACAAAGATCAATCTCTGCTTCAACGCCCTGACCTTGAACAAATCTGTAAAATAAAATCCAAGACGAAGCCTCTTCATCCCGTGTCCTCCATTACATGTTGGAGAGCTGTCACTCCAGTCTGATATGAAGCGCTTTCAATGTTGTCCTGAAGCTTTTTCCTCAAGCAGCCATCTCCTCTCTTGCCCTACTCTATAGTTGTGCAAACGTTTGTAATTAATTGTATAACGAACCACTTGCCTACTCAACTTTATTTATCATACAACATATGCCTAATCCTTCAAAATCATATGTATTTGAGATTATTCCCTGAATTCATGGTGATTTCCCATCATTTCTCTACTTTTCTTCAAATATCGTATTGATCCAATTTCCGAATGTCTCTCTCGTCAGATTGAATTGTAATAGTGACCTGATACGAACAGCAAAAAAATCGAGTCCGGGCAGCAGCCCAAACTCGACCTTCTTCAATGCGAAGCATTCATGATGTGCTTCACCTTCGACGTTATTCCTGTGGAGCCCATCCTTCTAAATCTGTACGGGCTGTCCGCCATTCAGTCGGGATTGCTCAGCGGCGAAGGCGATCAGATGGCTCTGCAACGAAGCCGTCGCAGATGTCAATCCATAACCCGACTTCTGTTCGAAGGTATGGACATGCTTAATGAACTGGCTGATCATACGCTCATCGCCTCCCCCATGCCCATCTCCGTTCACACTGCACTCGATCTCGACCCGCTCGTTGGTTGCGTAACGATATAAAGTGAACTTGCCTTCATCCATATCCCCAATGATCTCCCCACGGGTTCCCATAAGCTGCACTCGTCTTGTACCACTCTTCGTTAGCCCTGACATGATGAAGGAGGCGTTCGCTCCGTTTGCAAACTCCATGTTGACGATCTGATGATCTACCACGTTGTTATCGCAGCGATACACACAGCGTCCGAACGGGCCTTCCTTGATCGCCTTCAGAATTCCCTGCTGGGATAGATCGTCGGTCATATAACGAGCCCACGGATGCTCAGGAGGCTGAATGTACATCTTCATCGCGGAGAAGGGACATTCCTTCTCAACCGCGCACAGATCGATGCAGCGCTCCGTTGACCCTTCAGGAGCATTCTCCTTCCTAAAGTGCAGCAGTGATCCATATGAGCTGACACTGGTGCATTTCTCGTCCATTAACCAGGAGATCAGATCCAGATCATGACAGGACTTGGCTAGAATCATCGGACTGGACTCTTCGGAATTTCTCCAGTTGCCTCGTACATAGCTATGCGCCATATGCAGATAACCTACATTCTCCGTCAGCTGTATCGTAGCTACTGTTCCCAATTCCCCATCATCGATACAGCGCTTGATTCCCGACCAGAATGGGGCATAGCGTAGCACATGGCTCACAATAAGCAGTCTTTGATATTGAAGAGAAGCCTGCTCCAGCTGGATGCATTCTTCCTTCGAAGGCGACATCGGCTTCTCTAACAGAACATGATAACCTAGAGCCATCGCCTTCATTGCCGGTTCATAATGCTCCCGATCGAGCGTACTGATGATCATGACATCAGCGAGTTTCCCATGCTCGAATACCTTCTCCCAAGTATCAAATACATATTGAGGCGCAATCTGATGAATGCTGGCGAATTGCTCTCGACGCTCAGCATTCGGTTCTGCTACCGCAACAAATTGAAGCTCATTTGGAAATTTCTCAGCATAAGGGCCGTAGATGAAGCGCCCTCTGCTCCCAGCACCCAGTAAGACAGCTGTAATTGTCTTCATATCTATTCCTCCTCGACACTTTACCGGTTACTTAATAGAGGTGGTTCAAAAAATCTGACTTTTTTGAACTCGCACTTATATTGTAGTAACGGACCTGGAGGTGGATAAATAGATAAGAATAGAGATTCATATACACTTATTGACTTTGCTGCTGAATCTCCGATCCCAGCATTCTGAATTCCTGCGGGGTCATTCCACTCTGCCGTTTGAAGAAGCGTATGAAGGCTAGTGCGGAGTTATAGCCTAACGCAGCAGCTATCTCGCCTACTTTTTTGGATGAGTTCAAGAGCATGGACTTCGCCGCCAACGTACGATAATCGTTAATATACTTCGATAGTCCCTCTCCCGTTATTTGCTTATACAGCCTGGATAAATAGGAAGGATTCAGGCCTACATAATCTGCGAGTGCATTTAGTGAAGTGTCCGCGGCAATATTCCTCTCAATATACTGATGGACCTTGGCGACAACCTCGGCAGGAGTATCCTCTTCCCTGGAGGCAATCCATTCAAATATATACTCGGCCAGTTGCCAGAAATAATGATCAAGCTCCTCCCAGGATCCTTGATGCTGCGGATGGAATAGTTGATCCAAGTCAAGCAGGGTATTCAAATATTCCCGAACCTCCGGGTGCTTGCTGAGGTAAAACAAGTAGACCGCTGACAGAGAATGGTATAGTTCGATTTTCCGCTCATAGGACCCTGTATCTTCCTTCCAAATAGAGACGAGTTCGAGGTAAAGCTCGCTGAATTGCTCCTGATGGTTGTTCTCCAGACAGGTCATCAGAAGCTGTACACGGGTATGGTAGAACGGATCATAGCTCTGTGTCTGGGTTCTGACCTCATCGTTGTCGGTCGTCACAGCAAATACTGCAGATTCAATATCTCTTATTCCCTCCCGCTGGGTGGCAAAATCATATTTAAGCGTATGGAAGCATGGCGATAGTTCATTCCATGAAGTACTTCTGTTGTTAAGTACAAAGGAGGCGGATAAACCTAATACCCGCTCACAGCTCTGCTGAATTACATGAATGAGTCGCTTCGCCTCGCGATGCGCTCTCATCCAATCCATGAAGGGCTCGGCGCCCCCGCTTATGTCCTCTCTGACCGGTTGGATCAGCCAGACGATTCTATTCTGATCATAGCAGCAGGAGTAGCTGCACACATGAGATGATAAATATTCATCGCTAATATTTTTGAACGCATAGATATAGAGCGCTCTATCCTGCACAGACAGGCCTTGCTTCCATTCCTCGATCCGGCCCAGCATCATGTACACCGGCAACTCAGCCTCCAGCGGAATGCGAACCTCCTCGAGCATATGGCGAAGCTGCTTTGTACTTAGCTGCCTACCCTTCAATAGTTCAAGCACAGCCTCTTTCTGCAGCGAAGGCATGGCTATCCTCATATCCGCCTGAGCCTTAGCGACAATCGCCTTCTCCTTCGCCTCCTCCTCCAGCTTGGCAATCGCTCTTTCCACAGAATGAATGATTTTATCATCGCTCTCGATCTTTAGGATATATTCAAATCCACCATAGGTGATGGCGCTTCTAGCATATTGGAAGTCGTTATATGCCGATAGAAATATCACTTTGCAGGACGGCCAATGACGCCTGATCTCCTGTAGCAGCTCAATCCCTTCAAGACCGGGCATCTTGATATCCGAGATCACGATATCGATAGAATGCGCTTTCAAAATTTCCAGGGCTTCCTCCCCGGAATAGGCTTTGTACAGCTTAAGCTCCAGATGCGACGTCTGCTCGAACAATTCGAGAAGGCCATCAACAATAATGGGAAGATCATCGACGATTAACAAGTGATACATGCTGTTTCCCCCTCTAGCTCATTCTTAATTGAATCGTCACCTTCAAGCCTCCTAGATCGGAACGTGAGACCGTGATTCCATACTCCTCACCGTATCGAAGCTGCAATCGGCGATGAACATTAATCAGACCGGTCGTCTCTTCAAAGGTATAGTGAGGCCGTGCCAAGCGGTCATTAAGCTGCTGAATATTTAAATCGCTTATGCTATCGCCGTTATCTTCAACGCAGAGAATAAATGTATTATCCTGCGGTTCCCCGTACACACGAAGCTTGCCGTTCCCTCTCATATTTCCAAGAGCATGCACATAGGCATTCTCAATAATCGGCTGAAAAATAAGGCGCGGCACCATCATATCGGGAACGCGAGCATCAAATTCCACTTCAATCCGGTCGCCATAGCATATACGCTGCATTTCGACATAAGTCCGTGAATGATCCATCTCCATGCTGAGCGGGATTTCATCCTCGGTATTGCGGGTAATAAATTGAAAATACTGACCAATATAAAGGCAGAATTGATAAGCCTTCTCTTTTTGATGATCCGATTTGATCAAGCGGCATAATACAAAGAAACAATTGTACAAGAAATGAGGATTGATCTGCGACTGCAGCCGCTTCAGCTCTGACCGTTGATTTCGGATTTGCTGCTCATAATTTTCCTCGATTAGTGTCTTCAAAGAACTGACCGTGTTGTTAAAGGCATGATATAAATAACCGAATTCATCCTCGCCCCGATCGATCGCTATATACTCCAGCTTATTCTGTTGTACGCGTCGAAACGAGTAGATAAGCCGCATCAAAGGGCGATAGATCAATCTCCGTAACGAATAGGAGAAGAACAGAACGATACCGACAGCGAGAACCGCAGCGCACCAGAACCAGACCTGGTACTTACGGATCGGGCCTAATATCGCCGATTCAGGAACACTTGATACTAAATACGAATTCCAGAGCTCGGAATAGCGATAGACCGTTAAATAACGCTTCCCTTCAAACTTGATCGTTTCATAGCCTTCCTTCGCTTGCTGCTCCTGCTTGTCAACCGCCAGCTGCTTCATCACTTCAAGAAGTCCCGTATTGCTCCCGCTTACTAATGACCACTCCTGATCCATGCGTAACATCGCAGTCTGCCCTTCTCGGGAATTGGTAATCTGCGAGAGCTTCTCGATAATTTTGTTGGTGGACAGCTCAATACTGATGGCGAAGAGAGGATCTCTAACCGTACTCCCAGGATACTGCATGCTGATGAACAGCCTATTCTGCCAATAGATGAACGGCTGATCATACATATTGGTACTCTGACGCATCGCTTGATACTCCTGCTCCTCAACCTTCGTCTCATAGCTGGAGCTTAATATCGTTCGCTCAATCAGAGGCACATACGCTCTGGACTCCTGAATGAACGGACTTGAATCCTTCATCAGATGGAGCCGCTTCTGGATCTCTAGCACTTTGGCAGACCGCTCGTAGGCGCTCATCACATCTCCTGTAGCGGCCAGCTCCATCAGGTCCGTATCCATCACATAGTTTGGCAAATAGCGGTATATACGATCTACTTCCTGATCGAGAGAATCGAGGTAGAAATGGGTGGTGTTCATCATCGACTCGGAAATTCCCTTACGAATGCTGGCAGCCCCCTGCTGGTTAATAATCCATGTAATCAGCATTAACGGCAGCAAGGCAGCCAGAAAGGCCGCCATAATCTTCTTAAATATGGAAAAGTCACGGAAATGTAGAAGTTTTCTCATAGCTAGCTCTCCTGTATAGATGAATCAAGTTGTATAAACCTATTCATCCATGTTCAAAAAGGGCGGTTTTCAGCACCGAGAAGGTGGGAACTATTCCTTAACGCTTCCCATTACGATCCCCTTAATAAAGAAACGCTGCATGAACGGATAAATAATCAAAATCGGAAATGCGGCCACGAAGATCTGGGCGGCTCTACTGGTCCGGTCCGACAGCTTCAGCATCAATTCAGCATTCTCTGCCTTAATGAACCGGAAATCCATATTAATTATAACCGTTTGTAAGAAGGTTTGGAGCGGATAATTATCAGGATGGTTCATATAGAGCATTCCGTCGAACCAGCTGTTCCAATGGCCTACAATCGTAAATAGTCCTGTAGTCGCAAGTGCCGGCAGCGACAACGGGGCATATATCTTCCACAGTGTCTTGAAATGGCCAGCCCCGTCAATACGCGAGGATTCCTCCAGCTCCTTCGGCAGATTCCGATAGAAGTTAAGCAGCAGGATAATATTAAATACTTGCACCGCTCCCGGCAGCACCAGCGCCCAGATCGAGTCGATCAAGCCCAGCGATTTCACCGTCAAGTACATTGGAATCAATCCGCCATTGAAGAGGATCGTGAATACAAATATCCATGCGTACCCGGTGCGAAAACGAAAATGCTGCGTATCTTTGGACAAAGGATAGGCGGTTATGATCGTTAAGAGCATGCTGAAAGCTGTTCCTAAGACCACCCTTTGAATCGATACGGCAAAAGCACGCAAATACTCCGGTTTACCAAACACATTCTCGTAAGCGGCAGTTGTAAATTCAACTGGCCACAAGATAACCTTCCCTGCAGACGCAGCCGCTCCGGAGCTTAATGACATCGACAGAATGTGGATGATCGGCATTAAGCATAACAGGGAGACGAACCCTAGAAAACAATAATTGCCGACTAGAAACACCCTTCTGCCCCATGATTTATTGTGTGTCATGATGCTGCTCCCTTCCAAGCATTCGCTAATGAACTAGAAAATTCGATAGTTGGCAACTCGATAAGCTAGAATGTATGACATTGACATAAAGATGAAGGACACTACGGACTTCAGTAATCCTACCGCAGTAGCAAAGCCAAACTGCGCTTGCTGAATCCCCATGCGATATACAAATGTATCGATAATATCCGCGCTTTCATACACTTGAGGACTGTATAGGTTGAATATTTGATCGAAGCCTGCATTCAGGACATTACCGATATTCAGGGTCATCATCAGAACGATAATCGGCATCATTCCTGGCAGCGTCACAAACAGTGTCTGCTTGAACCGGCCTGCGCCATCGATCTCTGCAGCCTCATAGAGGGAAGGATTAATTCCTGTCAATGCGGCCAAGTAGACAATGGTACCGAACCCGAATTCCTTCCATACATCCGAGATGACCATTACATAAGGAAACCAAGCGTTATCCCCTAAGAAGAAGATCGGTTTGGCTCCAAATAGCCCGAGCACCTGGTTAACGATCCCGGAGGAAGGCGACAGTACGTCGATCAAAATACCGCTGAGCAGTACCCAGGATAAGAAGTGAGGCAAATAGACCAGGGTCTGGAACGTCCTTTTTACCCATTCTCTTGCAATCTCATTTAGTAGAATCGCCATCGTAATCGGAACGACCAGGCCAGCTACAATCTTCATGAATGCAATAAATATCGTATTGAAGAAGATGCGGCCGATGTCCGGGTATTCAAGCAGCAGCTTGAAGTTGGACCAGCCGATAAAAGGTGATCCGAACAAACCGCGATTCGGAATGTATTTTTGGAAAGCCATCATGATTCCGGCCATCGGTATGTAGCTGAATATAATAAGCATCGCCAGTCCAGGGATCAGCATCATATGAAGCGGCCATTCTTTTCTCCATGTCCGCGTTATAGTCTTCACTCGTATCACCTCGTTGGAATAGAAAGAGGGATTGAGTGACCCAACCCCTCTATACTGAATGTCCTTTATTTATGATCGGCGTACCATTCGTTCACTTCTTTAGTCATTTCATCTCCGCCAAGCTTCTTCCACTCGGCAACAAATTTATCAAATTCATCGATAGAGACTTGATTCATAATAATTTTAAAGAAGACTTCGTCCCGCTTCTTCTTCAAGATTTCCTCTCGATCCGCCATGGTAGGCGTTGGTGCACCGTAGAACTTGTTTTGCAAATAAAGTTTCTCTTCTTGTACCTTTGGAACGATCGAGAACGCGCCATTAGGACCAGAAATTAAATATTCCCACCACAAGCTGGTATCCCCATCCAAATATTGCATAGCTCTTCCATAACGAGTTCGCTGATCCGCGGTCTCTAGAATGCTTTCATCCTTGTTGGCAATAGCTTTCGGCAAGATGACTCCGTTATTGTCTGTTTGGTTGCCTACGCGGACTGGACTAAGCAGCCAATAGTTGTTCCCTTTCTCCTTGCGATCTTTACCGTACATATATATCTTTTGTTCATCTGTCGGATCGAGTGCGTTATCCACCACAATCCACTGATTAAGCAGCTTAATAAAACCTTCCGGATGCTTGGCTTGCTTCGCTACGACATAATATTCGTCCGCCCCTAGACCAATTTGGTTCAAGGCTGGATTGCTATCTACTGAAGGTATTGGATATACCCCCCATTCCTGAACAACCTTGCCATCCTTAACTGCACCTTTGACAAGCTGTGCTGGTACCCAAGATGCACCATACACAAGCCCAATTTGATTATTGTAGATTAACTCTGCTTCCTTCTCTGCATCTTTAACAGCAAATTCCGGATCAATCAGGCCTTTCTTGAACATATCCTGCAAAGCGGCAAGAGCATTTTTCATTTCAGGCTGAATATCACTATTCACTAAATTGCCGTTCCCGTCTTCGATCCACATGTTCTCGTATGCATGGTAACCGTTTAAGAAGGCTCTAAGTCCTGTCACGCCTGTATCGACATTAAAAGGATCTTTACTAACTGCAAGGCCATACGATTTACCGTTTTCAGTTCTCTTCGAAAATTCCTCAGAGATCTTCATCAGCTCATCCATCGTCTTCGGTTCAGGAAGATTCATCTCTTTCAGCCAATCTGTACGAACGTACAAGAATTGGAGATATAAAGGGTTAGACGATCTCGGAATCCCCATCAGCTTGCCGTCGAACATAGCAGATTTCATCTGCATGCCGCCATCCTTCTGGAAGAATTCCTTCGTTTGATCCGTTGCATACTGCTCGTATATATCAGTCAAATCCATAATCATATCTGCTTCCGTTAATTCTTTTAGCTGAGTTGCGTTGACTGGCATGAAATCCGGCAGATCATTAGAAGCGATCGTCATCTTAACCTTCTCTTTGAATTGGCTTGTGTCCGTTATCCATTTATTTGTGATTTTTACACCAATATCTTTCTCGTACTGATCGTAAACCGCATTCTTGTCGTACGTCTCGCCTTCATCAAACTTCAAATATTGGTCACTCGGTACTACGGTCGATACTTCAATCACTGCATTTGGATCCTCTTGCGCTGCCGAAGTTTCCGGCTTCTGTGGCTGCTCAGCTTTCTCCTCAGCTTTGCCACACGCCGTAAGCGCCAGGCTGAATACTAATGTTAAGACTAGTAGCATTTTTGCCTTTCTGTTCATATTACCCCTCCATATGTCTTTTTGAATGAGCAGTGAATTGCGTTCACTACGGCTTTCTTAATTTAAGTATAGAAATGTAAACGCATGCATTCTATATACTTGTGTTGACATCGATATACAGATCTTGACCCTGCTAGCCTCGAGCATCTCTGTAAATGGTCGGGCTCGTCCCAATTCTATGTAAGGGAAATAGCAGCCCTTATATCGGCCGTAACGCTCCCATTTTAAATCTAACGGAACAAGGGACGCTATTCCTGACGAATACGAGTTGACCCCCTCTTTTTTACGAAATAAGGTCGCTCAGTTCCGTTAAAATCCAAAACAGCCTCATTTTACTCAGATAGCGGCTGTAGTTTCCGTTAGCAAATGCGGCTGCCTTTAGCAGCTGCCCTGCGCTTTTGTGTCGTCATACTCCCCATATTACTTTGTATTCGCAGCCTTAGGGATCCTCCTAAAATCCACCTGGGTAGCAAACTGTAAGATTTTAACGCTTGCCCAGAATCTTTTGTTGCGACCCGCAGCTCGCCCTCCTCCATAAGCAAAAAAAGGCTGCCCTGCGCCGTTTCAATAACCGACGAGGACAGCTATATATAAAGGGTGTGGACACATAGTTAAAAAATCACTGTTGCATGAATTCAGGAGCAGGGGATATTTGAACAACCTTGCCTCCGGCCCGGATCGATTCTGTCGCAGCGCAGCCCACGGCTACGCTCATTCTTCCCGCAATCGGTGTAGCTACCGGTTGTTTGCCATCGAGAATCATATCGATGAAGTCCTTGCAAATATTTGGATCTGCGCCACCATGGGAGCCTTCGGCTTCCTTGATATGATAGACGCGATCGGAGAGTTCCCTGTCATTGTTCGAACGTCTCGTCTTCACATACACCTTATTCTCAGGCTCGCTATTCTCCATCCGGCCTTCCGTACCAATGAATACATAATTTCGCTGATAATCCGGCGTAAAATGGCATTGGAGGTACGAGGCTTTAATGCCGCCTTCAAGCTCCATGATGACCATGTTGTTATCCTCGACATTCACCTCTTCGCGGAAGGCGCATTGAATAAGTCGCCCAGGACTCGCCTCCGTGCAAGTCTCACGCTCACTGCAAGTTGGACAAGTCAGATCATTAGGCTTATCTCCGCCATAGAAATCCAAGCTGCCGAACGCGCTAACCTTCGTAGCATATCGGCCAGTGATCCAGTGAATCACATCCAGATCATGCGATCCCTTCTGCAGCAGTAGTCCGGTCGTATTCTTAGAATTGGCATGCCAGTCATGATAATAATAATAGCCCCCAAGTCCGACGAAGTGACGCACCCATACGGCCTTGATCTCGCCAATTACACCTGAATCAACGATTTCCTTCATCGTGCGGTACATGTTCATATAACGCATGTTGAAGCCGACCATCAGATGCTTGCCGGACTGCTTCCATGCTCTTAATATATTGTCACAACCATCCACTGTAATTGCGAGCGGCTTCTCACAGAACACATGCTTGCCTGCCTTCAAGGCCGCTATCGCATGCTCCTCATGACAATAATCCGGCGACATGACAGCAATCGCATCTATATCCTCACGGGCAATAAGCTCGCGATAGTCCGTTGTTACAAATGCATCCGAATTTACATCCTCTTTGAACTCCTCCAGCTTCTTGGGATCGACGTCAACCGCACCGACAACAACCGAGCGACCCTCCGGGTTATGCCAATACTTCGCAATGATACCTCTTCCTCTTGCTCCAATGATCCCTAATCTGACTTGCTCCATATGTACGCTGCCTCCCATATGTAGTGATAGAATAAAAGCTTGCTGGCAGAGATGTGGCCCCGCAGATCAACACAATTCGGTACAGCTTCAGCGCAACGTGCGATCATACAACATTAATGCAAATTAGTGCAAAAATTGCGCAAATAACGAATGAGCTAACTATATGAGTCGTCCTTCTCTGCTAATATAACATACGATCCTAGGAGCTGTTATATCTCCAAGTATATCGCATGATTTCAAATAATAATAGCAATTGAACAGCATTATATCGCCATTCATCATAACGCTTACATCATACATCCGTCGATTTGCCGAGTCAATACATTTGCGCAAATTAATTATGATATTTATTTATTTGGGGCAAATTGTAACGTGAAAAAAAGGACCTGAATTTCGACAAAACCCCGTCGATCTTCACAGTCCTCTTATTTCATGGGATGAACAGATTGCCGCTTTTTAAGTTGAATAGGAACTTGCATTCGAAATGGAAATGGATAGGCCTCCTCCATGCTGTCCACCATTATTTTGGCTGCTGCATAGCCCATTTCGTATTTTGGAACTTGCACTGTCGTTAATGGCGGCGCTGTATATTTGGAGAACTCAATATCATCTATGCTGACAAAAGACATGTCCAAAGGCAGGCTCATTCCTACTTCGGCAGATGCCCTCATTGCTCCAATGGCCAGCATGTCGCTGGCACTGAACATCGCTGTCGGCCGTTCCGACAGATCAAGCAGATCCTTCATCCTCTGATAGCTCTCATCCGCGTCCCAATTAGCGTTAATTACCCACTCGTCCCGGTATTCCAATCCGTGCTCCTCGAGCGTTTTACGATAGCCAACATACCGCTTCTCCCGATCCAGGCTGCCCGATAAGCCGATACCGCCAATGAACCCGATTCTTGTGTGGCCGCGCTCGATCAGATGTCTGACTGCCATTTGGGCCGCCGCGACCCGATCATAGGTAACGACCGGAATATCCGGGTCATTCACATCGATGCCTACGAGCAGCGGAACCCGTCCCTTGAGCCGCTTATAGAGTTCCTTGCTTAACCCCTCGATGCAAATAATGCCCTGCAGATTCGTCACTTCCAACATAGATTCCAATATAGCTTCGTTATGCAGTTCAGCTTGCGTGTGTAAGAAGGCCATAGATAAGCCTCTTTCCAGCAGCTTCGCTTCGATCCCCTGAATAATCGGGGAGAAGTATGGATGATTGTATTTGTTATCCTGCAGCGCTAATATACATCCGATAGCGGGTCTAGCCAATGTAGCATCCCTGCCCTGCTTCGTCTTGGCAGACTTTGTCCTGCGGGTTGAACTATAGTTCATTTCCTTAGCAGCCTTCCATATCTTCTGCTTCGTCTCTTCACTAATCCTTCTGCTATCATTCTGATTAATGACCCGCGACACAGTCGAGATGGAGACACCTACCCGTTCTGCAATTTCCTTCAGTGTAGTCATGTGCCCCTCCGATCCTATTTCCAGGCTTGCACGCTCATCGTCGTTGGTACCTCCCATTATAACGAGCAATATAATTTAGTAAAATAGGTAGTTCGAAAATGGAGTTGCTGAACCTCCCTTGTGCAAAGGTTTGAACAGTGCTATAATCCAGTCGAATAAATCATTTTTATGTTACATAAACGCCCCTTGTAGAGGGGCGTACAATTTGAAGGCACTGTTATCGCAAGATACATCCTCGGCCCTAGTTTTTTCGGCTCTGGAGTATCTTTTTTTGTTTTTTTCACAACCTATTATAACAGAATCAGGAGGATTACTTATGTTGCTTGAAGCAGTTTACCACCGTCCTAAGCTCAACTGGTCCTATGCTTATGATCAAGAGACGATTCATCTCCGCCTTCGTGCCAAGAAGGGGGATCTATTACAGGCTTTCGCTTTTGCTGGCGATAAATATATGTGGGATCAGAGCAAGGAACTGGTTCCTATGCGGAAGCTGATTAGCGATGAAATGTTCGACTATTGGGAGTGTGCGATCAAACCAACGTACCGCAGACTTAAATACGGATTCCTGCTCAAGAGCGCGGATCGTGAAATGTGGATGACGGAGGATAACTTCTCTCCTGAACGACCTGAAAATCCAGATCGGCTGTTCGAATACCCCTTCCTTAATCCAGCTGATATATTCACTGTCCCGGAATGGGTTAAGGATGCCGTATTCTATCAGATCTTCCCGGAACGCTTCGCTAACGGCAATCCAGACAATGACCCGGAAGATGTGCTCCCTTGGGGCGGCAAGCCAGAGCGCCACAATTTCTTTGGCGGCGATTTGCAAGGGGTCATCGATCATATAGATCACTTGAGTGAGCTCGGCATTAATGCCATCTATTTTACACCGGTATTTGAGGCAACAACCAACCACAAGTACGATACGACGGACTATATGAAGATCGACCCACATTTCGGTGATGTGGATACGATGAAGAAGCTGGTCAAGGCTTGCCATGAGCGGGAAATCCGGGTAGTGTTGGACGCGGTCTTCAATCACTCTGGACAAGCTTTTGCCCCATTCCTTGACGTGCTGGAAAAGGGTGAGAAGTCCCGCTATAAAGACTGGTTCCATATTCATCAGTTCCCGCTTGATCCGACCCGCGGCCTACCGACCTATGATACCTTCTCGTTCGAGCCGATCATGCCGAAGCTGAACACCAGCAACCCGGAGACAAAGCAGTATTTGCTGAATGTCGCTGAATTCTGGATCAAAGAAGTGGGCATTGACGGCTGGAGACTTGATGTAGCGAATGAAGTAGACCACCAGTTCTGGCGCGAATTCCGCAAAGTGGTTAAGAAGGCGAATCCCGAAGCATACATTCTCGGTGAGATTTGGCATGAGTCTTCTCCTTGGCTACAAGGCGACCAGTTCGATGCCGTAATGAACTATCCGTTCACCAATGCGGTAATTGATTTTGTCATCCGGCAAAAGATGGACGCTCAAAGCTTCGCCAATGTTATCGGCCAGCAAATTTCCCGTTATCCGCAACAAGCGAGCGAAGTGGCCTTCAATCTGTTGGACAGCCATGATACTCCGCGTTTGTTAACCCTGTGCGATGATAACAAGGATCGGATGAAGCTGGCTGCATTGTTCCAATTCACTTATATGGGCACGCCTTGCATTTACTATGGAGATGAAGTCGGCCTTGACGGTGGACCGGATCCAGATTGCCGTAAATGTATGGAATGGCGCCCTGAACATCAGGATCAGGACTTGTTCGACTTCTATCGCAAGCTGATCGCCTTGCGCAAGGAGCTGGCTCCGCTGCGCACCGGTACAATCCGCTTCCTAGAAGCTGAGAAGGGCGGCTCGAAGCTCGCCTATGAGCGTAAGCTGGGCGGAGAATCGGCAATTGTATTGCTTAACAATGACGACGCTGGCCAAACCTTCGAGATCGATACGACAGATAAGCTATGGCTGGACAAGATCAGTGGTAAGGGTTATACAGCAGCTGACGGCAAGCTGATGGTAAGGCTGCCTGCTTATGGCTACGCCATTCTAACATCGGAACGATAATCGATCATTCACGCCCCCTCCCATACTAGCAGCATTAGGAGGGGGCTTTATTTTTATGATGGATGTTTGAATACGCAAGTAACTGTGTTGCGCAAACGATACCACTAATCCTATTTACATTCGATGCCTTATCGATTAATATTACTGTGTAAAGCAAACGGTTCCACAAAGGAGAGTATTTCAATGGCCGTTACGATCAAGGACGTCGCCAAAAAAGCAGGAGTATCGCCCTCCACCGTGTCCCGGGTGCTATCCAACCATCCCAGAATAAGCGCAGAAACCTCAAGAAGAGTAAGAGAAATTATGGAGGAGCTCGGCTATCATCCGAATATTATGGCAAAGAGCCTCGTATCCCGGACGACCAACAGCATCTGCATTATGCTGCCGAAGTCTGCCGAAGAGTTGTTCTCCAATTTCTTCTTCATGGAGTTGATCCGTGGTATCGTTACCCAAGCTAATCGTCAAGGTTTTGATGTGCTGCTGAGTTCCGGAGCCAATGAGAAAGATGAGGTTGAAGGGGTAGCCAGGCTCTTGAACGGACACCGAGTAGATGGGGTGATCTTACTCTATTCAAGAACCGACGATCCTGTTGTCGATTTTCTATACCAAAATAATCATAAGTTCGTCCTGATTGGGCGCAGTGAGCAATACGCCGATATTTTATCGGTTGATACAGATAATGTACAAGCCTCCTACGATGCAACGAAGCATTTGGTCTCGCTCGGACATCAGCGGATCGGATTTGTCAGCGGTCCTCCTGATCTCGTCGTATCCAAGGATCGCTTGCAAGGTTATCTGCAGGCATTGAGCGATGCCGGGTTGGAATCGAAGCCGGAATGGATTGTCGAAGGCGAATTCCTACAGGAGAGCGGGTATCGGGCCATCTCTTTCTTCATGAATCTTCCCGACCGCCCTACAGCGGTTGTTCTGGTCGACGATGTCATTTCCTTTGGCGTGTTGCGGGGATTGCACGAGCTCAACTACAAGATTCCTGACGATCTATGCTTGGTAAGCTTCAACAATATTCCGCTGGCGGAGATGTCTACACCCCCGCTGAGCAGTGTCGATATCGGGATTTATAATATGGGATACACCGCTTCCCAGATGTTGATTCAAGCGATTCAGCACAAAGACAACGATAAAGTGAGCACAGCAAGATATGTCATTCCACATCGCCTGGTCGTACGCGAGTCTTCTATATTCTCCGTTCCGAAGGTTTGATGTCCCCATTCTACAAAAATAATGGAAGCATTCGCGCTTCTTTTATTTTTTAATATTGATTCAAACGTTTGCGCAAAATCGTAATTCACTGTTATTCCACTATTCATTGCAGGAGGAGATATGATGAGTCACATTCAAGCTTGTCTGTTCGACCTTGACGGCGTTCTCGTAGACACCGCCAAATACCACTATTTAGCCTGGAAGCGGCTGGCCAATGAGTTGGGCTTCGATTTTACGGAGCAGGATAACGAAAGATTAAAGGGCGTTAGCCGTATGGCCTCGCTCGACATTCTGCTAAGTATTGGGAGGCTCACATTGGAGGATGCTAAGAAGCAGGAGCTAGCCGCGCGCAAGAACGATTGGTATGTTGAATCAATCTCCCGGATGGATCATACGGAAATCTTGCCAGGAGCGTTGGAATTTCTGCAAGCCTGCCGGGAGAACGGGCTGAAGACCGCACTGGGTTCAGCCAGTAAAAATGCGATGACCATCCTGAACAATACAGGACTGACCCCCTATTTTGATGCCATCATCGACGGCACACATACTTCTAGTGCCAAACCTGATCCTGAAGTGTTCATACTGGGAGCTCAGGAGCTTGGCATATCCCCCGAAAGTTGCGTCGTCTTCGAGGACGCCGAAGCCGGGATTGAAGCAGCACGCCGCGCTGATATGAATTGCATCGGTATCGGGTCACTGGCGACGCTAGGCCAGGCTGACTTCGTGATCGCTTCCCTCGCCGAGATGACCGTGGAACGTCTAGATCAGCTCGAACAAGCTTAAGAGCCGCCAAAAGTCAGGGGCAGGCAAAAGGGCTTGTTGATATAAAGCATAGCTTTGTTCACCACTCATTAAACATATAAATGATGTTATGAAAAGGAGAGATCAACGTGAAGCAATATTTGAAATTAGATGAATGGTCCATCATCGAAGAGTCCTTCGACCCGCAAAACCATGAAATATCCGAAAGTATCTTCAGCATCGGCAACGGATATATGGGACAGCGGGCCAATTTCGAAGAGCAATACAGCGGCACAAGCCTACAGGGCAGTTACATGGCTGGAGTATATTATCCGGACAAAACCCGCGTAGGCTGGTGGAAGAACGGATACCCGGAGTATTTTGCCAAAGTACTGAATAGTACGAACTGGATCGGAATCAATGTCACGATCGATGGCGCTGTGCTTGATCTGGCAGAGTGCGAAGTCAAGGACTTCGTGCGCGAGCTGAATATGAAGGAAGGCTATCTGTCCCGCCGTTTTACCGCTGTTCTGAAGGACGGCAAAGAGGTGGCGGTGGAAGCGATCCGCTTCGTCAGTGTCAAACGCCATGAGATCGGGGCGATTCGCTATACGGTAACGCCGCTCAATTTTAACGGGACAATCACGCTAAACCCATATCTTGACGGGGATGTACAGAATAAGGACTCCAACTATGAGGAGAAATTCTGGCTAGAGGTAGAGAAATCTGCCGAGCCTGAACTTTATTATCTGACGGTGAAGACGAAGAAGCTGGACTTCCATGTGACCTCGGTGATGTCTTTTGACATATTCAAGAATGGCTCCAAGCTGGATATCCAACCTGTCGTAAGCGAGAAGGAGAAATACGTTGCCGGTGAAGTCAGCGTTGAGGCGCATGCAAATGAGCCGATTACTTTGTTCAAGTATGTAGCCAATGTGACCTCCCGTGATCATGGACTTGGCGATTTGGTTGCGGCTGGTAAAAGCCTGCTCACGGCTGCTAAGCAAGCCGGATTTGATACCCTGCTCAGCGAACAGGCTGCCGGATGGGCTGATAAATGGAGAGATAGCGATATTATTATCGAAGGCGATGTCTCGGCGCAGCAGGCGATCCGCTTTAATATTTTCCAATTGAATCAGACCTATAGCGGTGAGGATGACCGCCTCAACATCGGCCCGAAAGGCTTCACTGGTGAGAAATACGGCGGAAGCACTTATTGGGATACAGAAGCTTACTGCATTCCTTTCTACCTTAGTACCGCGGATTCCCATATCGCCCGCAATCTCTTGATCTATCGCTACAAGCATCTCGAGAAGGCCAAAGAGAATGCGAAGAAGCTCGGCTTCACCAAAGGCGCCCTCTACCCGATGGTAACGATGAACGGTGAGGAGTGCCATAACGAATGGGAGATTACATTTGAGGAAATTCATCGTAATGGTGCGATTGCCTATGCGATCTATAACTATGTGAATTACACTGGCGACTTCGCATATCTGGGCCAATACGGACTTGAAGTGCTAGCTGAGATCTCCCGCTTCTGGGAGCAGCGCGTGAACTTCTCCAAGGCTAAGAACAAATACGTCATGCTTGGCGTTACCGGACCGAACGAGTACGAGAACAACGTCAACAACAACTGGTATACGAATCGGATTGCCGTCTGGACGCTCGAATATACGCTGGAGGTCCTTGAATACCTGAAGGCTAATGAGTCGGACAGATATCAGGCTCTAATCGACAAGCTTGATTTGCAGGAAGAAGAGACGAAGCAATGGCAGCATATTATCGACAATATGTATTATCCGTACGATGAAGAACGCGGTGTATTCCTGCAGCAGGATGGCTTCCTAGATAAGGAACTGATCGCTGTGAAGGACCTTCCGGCTGGAAATCTGCCGATCAATCAGAACTGGTCCTGGGACCGCATTTTGCGTTCCTGCTTCATTAAGCAAGCTGATGTATTGCAAGGCTTGTATTTCCTTGGCAACCATTATGATCTTGATACGAAGAAACGGAACTTCGATTTCTATGAGCCGATAACGGTGCATGAGTCCTCCCTGTCCCCTTGCGTGCACTCTATTATTGCCTGCGAGCTCGGTTATCAGGAGAAAGCCTATGAGATGTATCTGCGGACGGCCAGACTCGATCTGGACAACTATAACAACGATACAGAGGACGGCTGTCATACGACCAGCATGGCAGGCACCTGGATGTCCATCGTTCAGGGCTTTGGCGGGCTTCGCGTCGTAGACGGAGAATTGGTTCTGCGTCCTTTTGTACCATCTCATTGGGACAATTTCTCGTTCAAGGTTATGTTCCGTGACTCACGCCTGAAGGTGAACGTAACCGGAGACAGCATTCATGTCGTTAATGAGACCGATGCCCCTGCGGCAATCTGCGTATATGACACGAGCTATACCGTGGATGGACATGGTGAGATCAAGCATCAGAACGCCTCGGCAAACTTATAAAGACAAACTTAAAGGGCCATTCCTGAATTTTGCATTCAGGAATGGCCCTTTTTTACTTATTATTAAGAATGAACGGCCAGTACAACCATACCTACTCCATGTACTTGAATTTGCTGCTTCTTCAGGGAGATGACCTGCTCATTGCCGAAATGCACTTCCCAATCCCCGAGCTCTGGAAGTTCAAGTGTAGTCGGTTCTGGATTTGCGTTGTACAGAACATACAGATGACGATCCGGATCCCCTCCGGCATGATTGCGCAATGTATACGCGATGGCATGGTCTGGCGCTTGTTCGAAATGGAGATGCCTTCTGATCTCTCGCGCCGTTCTCAAGCGGAAGGCCGGGTGCGACTGACGCAGCTTAATTAGGCTGCACATATACAAAACATCGCTCTGGTGCTCGGCGCAGCGTTGCCAATCCATCTGATTAATCTCAATCGAGGATTTGTAGCTGTTCTCTACCCCCTGCTTCGTGCGCATGAACTCCTGTCCAGCGTGAATGAACGGAATGCCTTGGCTCGTTAAGACCATCGCCGAAGCAAGCCGGTGCATGCTGCGCCGTTCCTCATCCGTATGGCCATCCGTAGAGAGCACTAGTTTATCCCATAACGTATGATTATCATGGCATTCTACATAGTTGACTGTCTGATCTGGCTCAGTAGCATACTGCGCGATTACACCCTCGTACTTGATCCCGCCGACAATCCCCCGCTTCACCTTCTCTTCGAAGCCGCGTCCTAGACTAACAAAGCCCTTCAGGCTATATACGAAAATATCGCCCTTCACCGTATCCCGGAAACCATCATTGAACTGGCCAATCCGCGGAAGAAGCGCAGCATTGCTCTGATTGGCACGCTGGGCCTCTGGCAATACCGTATCCATCACCCAGCCTTCACCGATCATCATAATGGAAGGATCGATCTTATCGAGACGACGCCTGATCTCATTCATCGTAGCGATATCCGTTAGCCCCATCAGGTCAAAACGGAAGCCATCCATATGATACTCCTGCGCCCAATATACGACCGAATCGACAATGAATTTGGACATCATCGCCCGCTCCGAAGCGCATTCATTCCCGCAGAAGCTGCCGTTAGAGAAGGTTCCATCCTCTTTATAGCGCAAATAATAGCCGGGAACGAGCTTGGTGAAATTGACCAAGTATCCGTCATAGACGTGATTGTACACGACATCCATAATGACCCGGATTCCGCGGTCATGGAGTGCCTGAATCGTCTGCTTCAACTCTCTGATTCTGAGCTCCGGGGAATAAGGGTCCGTGGCATAGGAGCCTTCCGGGACATTATAATTTTTCGGATCATATCCCCAATTGTATTGTGGAAGCTCCGGCTTCGTCTCATCTACACTCTCCGTTGCGTAATCATATACCGGCAGCAACTGCACATGGGTTACACCAAGTCCAGAAATATAATCGAGCCCTGTTGGTATTCCATCCGGTCCTGTCGTACCACTCTCCGCCAAACCAAGGAACTTCCCGGGATAGCCACTTCCGCTCTGCGGATGAATCGATAAGTCCTTAACATGAAGCTCGTAGATCACCGCATCGACTGGAGCTGCCAATAGAGGCCTATCTTCCGTCCAGCGCTGTGGCCGCGTACTGCTCAGATCGAGCACAACCCCGCGGTCCCCATTGACGCCAACAGCTTTGGCATAAGGATCAACCGCCTCATTCCACTGACTGCCAACCTGCACACCGAACGTATAATACCAATGATTGCAATCCCCGTTCACCGTAAGCACCCAGGTCCCACGAACGTCGCGAACCATCGGCTTGCGCTCAACAAGCGCTCCATCCGAGCTATCATAGATCATCACGCTCGCTTCAGAGGCCGTTGGTGCCCACAATCTGAACGTAGTCTGCTCCGGTGTATAGGTAACCCCTAAATCATCGCCATCATAGTAAAACGCTTCGTCAAATTTAGAATCAAACACAGAAATTCCATCCGTTACAGCAAGATCCCCATAATCCGTAACAACATCCATTTCCTTCTGTACCGACACTGGCTTCACTCCTATCTCATGAAAGTGTGAACGTGCGAGAAAATCGAGAAAGGTCTATCAGATGCCAATGTATCATATGGCAACAAATCCCTAAAACGTTCCGCTACCTTCACGGCCTGTCTAGTAAGGAATCAGCTGCACATCATAGTTACCAGACAGGTTGTCCAAAAGACTGTATATCATGCATTCTAGCATCGTTTCACACTTAGAGCAATCGTTTGCACAAATATGTTGTCAAACCGTTAAAAACCTTCACAGCCGCTCCGATAAATATAAAGATATAGTTCTTTGGAACCACATATAACCTTACAATGCAGAACGGGGGCCTCTATGTATTGCACAAATTGTGGCGCAGATCTAGAAAAAACGGACAAATTCTGTTTTCATTGCGGGATCGCACAGAGAGAACGAGTCATTGCAGATAGGCAGCGCCTACTTGAGCCTTCTGTATACACACCGCAGGGTCAAATCGTATCGGATGAGGAGCTAGAACTGTTCATCGGGAAGAACGCAGCCAGCTATTTAAACAAATGGAGGCAAGCCTCTCATTGGAACTGGCCACCTTTATATTTGGACAAAATTGGCTGCTGTACCGAGGCATGTACTTGTACTTCTTCCTCTACCTGCTCCTTGCGCCAACGATCATTGGGATCGCAGCGGTGATCCTCTCTCCCGACTATTCATTCTCCGTCGGAGCATGCATCACGATGTTACTGATTGGCTTTTCCCTTCAGGCAGCCTTCGCCTGCATCGCGAATCGGCTATATCTGTACCACGCGAAGCATAAGATCAGCGCTATTAAGCAGCGATACCCGGATCATCATGAGCAGCAGGAAGAAGCCATTATCTCTGCCGGCGAGACGAGCCTATACATACCAATCGCCCTTGCCTTGCTTCCGTTGCTAATCGCTATCGTAGTTAGCATGTTCAGCTATGTAAATATATATAAACGAATCCAGCAGGACCTGCAATTTAACAGCATGGAAATCCATAGCAATCGATCCGTGGAGCTTCTACCCAAGATCAGCCTGTGATCTCCCCACTCATGGTTTTTTGCTTTCAATATTCAAAAATAGGACCACCATCACCTGCTTCTTTGTGAATGGCGGTCCTTATAAAGCTGGTATGTCACTTCGGTTAGTTTATCTTCTCCATCATACTACGGGCGATCCAGACCCCTGCAGCCCCTGCCTGCGCCAGGCCACGGGTAATTCCAGCTCCATCCCCGCCGCAGAACAAGCCGTTGATCTCCGTCTCCAGCCCCTCTGAGAGCTTCGGACGCGCGGAATAGAATTTTGCTTCAACTCCGTAGAACAGCGTATGCTCGGAAGCGATTCCCGGCGTTACTTTATCCAGTGCCTCAACCATTTCGATCAGGCTCTTCATCGTATTATATGGGAGGACAAGCCCCAGATCGCCAGCCACCGCCTCTTTCAATGTCGGCTCCAGGAAGCCCTCTGCGATCCTTCCAGCCGTCGATCTTCTTCCGCGCAGAATGTCGCCATATTTCTGAACGATCACTCCACCGTTGGATAGATCATTCGCTCTCTTGCAAATCTCACGCGCATATTCATTCGGCTTGTCGAACGGATCGGTGAACTTATGAGAGACCAGCAAGGCAAAATTGGTGTTCGCCGAGCCTAGTGCCGGATCTTTATATGCATGGCCATTTGCTGCCATCACTCCCGTATGATTCTCGACAACCACATGCCCGGATGGGTTGCTGCAGAAGGTACGAACTCGAGTCCCCACCGAGGTGTTGAAAATAAACTTCCCTTCATATAGGTGTTCATTAATTTCCCGCATTACAATGTCTGAGGTCTCCACGCGCACCCCGACGTCCACTTGATTATTCGTCATCTTCAATCTGCGCTTCTTCAATATTTCCGACAACCACACCGAGCCATCTCGCCCCGGGGCTACCATGACCTGATCTGCCTCGTACACCTCACCGTTCTTCAGAACAATACCCTGTATCTGATGTTGCCCGTCCTGTTTGACAGTAACTATATCTTCAACTTCTGCTTTGAATAGCATATCGATCCGGGATTGTAAATATTCATAAATGGACTTCAATATTTCCAGGTTCTGCTCTGTCCCCAAATGGCGTACCTGGGCCCGAAGCAGCTTCAATCCGGCAGCATACCCACGCTGTTCTATGCTGCGGATGGCATCGGTTGTCGGATCGGTGATCGTCGTCGTCGCCCCATGATCAAGATTGATCTGATCAACATATTTAATTAGCTCAAGCACTTTGGACTGGGGTAAATAATCGCTTAACCATCCGCCAAATTCAGTCGTAATATTGAACTTACCATCACTATAGGCACCTGCTCCACCGAATCCGGCCGTAATCGAACACGCAGGCAGGCAGCCGGCAAATTCCTTACGTCCAGCTGCTGGCGGACAAAGCGTAATCTTCTCCTCAAGAATCGGACAACGGCGGCGATAAATGTCATGTCCCTTATCTACCAGCAGTACCTTCCAATGTGGTGCCTTCCTTGTAAGCTCATAGCAGGCAAAAATACCGGCTGGTCCTGCCCCAACGACAATCACATCATATTTACTCATATATGTCCCTCCTGAAGTCAGAAAAATAGCAAAAAATCCTGAGTCTATGAATAGGTATACGAAACATACCTATCGTAGCCAGGATTTTACGGTTCCTTGTAGAGACCCTCAAACCATATCATTGAGGATATACGAAATCATGTGCCGAGCATTTAGATTTTCATCAACAATTACAGCTTACCAAATCACGCGAATAAGTCAATAAGAGTTTGATGATAATATTCGTATTTTCACATATAATTCATAGTTTGTTTTATTTAATTATTATTATATCCGCCAAAACACGAACATTAATTGTACACCGATCCTCTATCTATCATGTTAATTCGCAAAATATTGAGCGATATTATATAATATAATTGATATTCATTTTTATCATTTTATAAATAAAAGGAGTAGATGTAGAGAATGGACAGTGACAGGCTATTGGGTTTAAATTTGGTTATGGTGGCGATTCTGATCGCATTAACGGCGTTCTTCGTTGCGGTAGAATTCGCGATCGTCCGTGTAAGAGAGAGTAGAGTGGATCAGATGATTCTAGAAGGGAATAAGAAGGCACTCAGTGTCAAACAGATCATTACTCATCTGGACGACTATCTATCTGCTTGTCAGCTGGGGATTACCATCACAGCTCTCGGACTCGGTTGGCTAGGGGAACCAACGGTGGAAAGAATTTTGCACCCTCTATTCCACAGCCTCCAAATACCTGATGCAGTTAGCAAGGTGCTTTCATTCATCATCGCATTTGTCGTCGTCACTTATCTGCATGTCGTCGTCGGGGAACTAGCCCCTAAGACAATCGCGATCCGCAAGGCAGAGACCGTTGCTATGCTAACGGCTAAACCGCTTATTTGGTTCAATAAGGTCATGCGCCCCTTTATCTGGACTTTGAACGGATCAGCGAATCAGCTCGTTAAATTGGTTGGCATTAAACCAGCCTCAGAGCATGAGGAAGCCCACTCTGAGGAAGAATTACAGATTATTATTAACGAGAGCTTTGAGAGTGGCAAGATCAATCAGAACGAATACGGCTATGTAAACCGGATATTTGCTTTTGACAATTTATTAGCCAAGGAAATTATGGTGCCACGTACCGATATGGTGTGTTTATATACGGAGAAATCCCGCCGGGAGAATCTGGACATTATCAAGGAACAGCAATATACTCGCTTCCCGGTCGTACGCGGGAATAAGGATAATATTATCGGATTTATTAATACGAAGCAGTTCTTCCTTGCCTCCGAGGATAACCCTGATCTGGATATCGCTTCGATTCTACAGCCTGCTATGGCCGTATCGGAAGTGACTCCGGTGAATGAACTGCTGCAGAGAATGCAGCGCGAGGGTACCCATATGGCGATTCTGATCGATGAATATGGAGGAACCGCCGGACTCGTAACCATCGAGGACATCCTCGAAGAGATCGTCGGCGAGATTCGCGACGAATTCGATAAAGAAGAGGAACAACCGCTCCTAATGGTCAATGAGAACCATGTTATCGTCGATGGCAAGGTGACGATTAACCATATTAATGATCTATTCATGGCTGATATTAGTACCGAGGATGTCGATACGATCGGTGGATGGCTGTTCGGAACGAATCCCGAGATGAAGGTTGGAGAGACACTTGAGCATGAAGAACTGACCTTCAAGCTGCTTGAGAAAGAGCCGAACCGCTTCCGCAAACTGGAGATTATTAAGCTGGTTCCCGAACAATCGGGAGTCTAACCTAAGCATAAATTCACTATCTATTTGGGCCAGCCCCCTGTCTCACAAACAGGGGGCTGGCCTTTGTTGTAGAGTTATGACCCCCTCTAGACCTGATGCGTGGTACTTCCTCCAAAGACTCTAATCCCCTTTCACACGTCTACCCTTTCAACGTACCGTCTGCAATGCCCTTTATTATTGTCATAATTTGGAACCACAACTATATCCATCTGCTCTCGTCCAATTAAGTAACAACTAACGACAAGGTGATGAATAACATGACAACACAAAAGGGCGTACTCTATCTTCTGCTGGCCGCGTCCCTGCTTTATTCAACTCCCGTTCATGCCGAATCTTCAAGCGAGGCCCGAACGGTTGCGACCAGCCCTGTGATCGATCCATCGGCCAAGCCTGCAACCAGTCCAGTTTCGGTTTACTTAGACGGACGACAACTGCAGCTCGAGACCGAACCAATCTTGGTACATGGAACCGTACTCGTTCCGATGCGTGGACTGTTTGAAGCCCAAGGCGCTAAGTTGGCCTGGGAGGAAAGCAGCAAAACAGTCACGGCCACCAAAGGCGAATCCAAGCTGATTTACCGTATCGGAGAGCCGGTTGCACAGTTGAACGGACAGGCCATAAACCTGGCTTTTCCGGGGCGGATCGAGCATGGATATTCGCTAGTACCCTTGCGCTTTGTCAGCGAAGCGCTCGGCAGCTCGGTGAAATGGGAGGCGGATACCAAAACCGTTAGGATCACTTCCGCCCCCCAGATCGAGTATGAAACCAGTATTCTATGGGGCGTCAACCTCCGCACCGCACCAGATGCGGAGAGCCAGGCCTCCGAGGACTTGCTGCCCGCCGGGCAAAAGGTCCATGTCGTTCGCGAAGCCTCTCCATTTTGGTTGGAGGTGCGCACTACCGATAACCGATCCGGATATATTTCGGCCAAGCCCAAATATACCGACTACTCTAATCCTGCCCTGCGAGAGGAACAAGCGAACGAGCTCCTCGCCTACGGCATGAAGTATTTGGGCACACCCTATGAATTTGGCGCCTCGTCGGAGCAGACGAAAACGTTCGACTGCTCGTCGTTCGTCAAGCGTATTTTTTCAGATATCCTGTCGATCGATCTGCCTCGGGTCTCTTACGACCAAGCCAAAGAAGGCAAAGAAGTCGGCCTGAATGACCTTCGCAAAGGGGATTTGCTGTTCTTCGACTCACGGGGGTTGGACATCGGCCATGTAGCCATCTATGCGGGCGACGGCCAACTGCTCCACACCTACTCCGTCAAATACGGTGTTCGTTTAGAGGATTTCTCTGATTCCTGGAAGAAGCGGTTTGTCACCGCACGGAGAGTGTTTTAGAGCAAGATAACAAAACTGTATGGGAAGCGTTGCTTGAGGCGGTCGTTAAGTGGATGTTGCGATGACCTCTCCCTATTATAAAATTAAGAAAAACCGGAGGCTCTGCCTCCGGGTCCTCTTTACTTTGAGCGAATATCGGACGACTAGAGATGACGCCCAGGCTAGGCGTACAACGCAAAGAACGGCCGCTTCCCAGGTTTGTCATCATAAATTCAACATCCGTCTTATATCAGCTACCTCTTCATCATCAGGCTCCTGTCCACCGTACCTGACCCGGTAGTAAAGCTTGATTAACGGCTCTATAGCGGTCTTATGGGCCGCCTGCCTAGGCTTCCCTCTCTGATCCTTCTTCTCATTATCATCATGGCGCTGTATATCCTGGGCCATTTCTAACGGAGTAAGCCCAGGCTTTAATTCGCAGCCTTCGCTGCGCCTGGCTAAGAGGAAACGCCGATACAAAAAACGTACTCTCTCCTGATTGCTATGCATATCCTCATAACGTTCCTGACGCCGTCCGAACCGGGACAAGACCGTCCGCCAATTCCCCAGTCTCTGCTTCCTCTCTTCCCAGGAGAAGATCGAGATCTCCTCATCACGATAACCCTTATTCTCACCGGCCAGGTCCTGTCTGCGCAACAATGCGATTAAGCGATCGATGCTACGCTTCCAGAAGCCGCCAGCATTTTTATATAACCAGTAGAGAGCAAAACCGATCATAGCTGCGATTACCGCACCGCCGATCACATAGAAGAGGATATCCAGAATCTGTGATAGCAAGCCTGGCTTCTGGACTTCCCCTGGGAAGAACATAGCCGGCGGCTCCTGAACTTCTTCCGGCTCCAGTTCCTTTGGCTCTCCAGATGAGCGCGTGAGCCAAGCGAAGACATATCTTACGAATTTCAATAACAGATTACCGATCCAACGCCCAGCTCCCGCAGCCAGCAAGACAACAAGTCCGAGAATAATAACAATAAAAAGGGTATTATGTCGGCGTATGCCCCTTGGCAGCGGAGAATGGTCGGACAACGTTGTATAACGCAAATATTCATGATTCGTAATGAACAGTGCAATCGCCAGGCAGCCTACCCCGAACCAAGTGATCAGACCAAGCTCTCCGCGCAGTAGAGCGACGCTGGAATAGACGATCCCGGCCACAAAATATAGCGCAACCCCATACCAGTACAGCTTGGCCACACCGGCTCGATCGGTAGCGGTCATACCTTGCAACGCGAATAGCGCTGCACAGAGCCCAATTAAGGGAGAGAAGCCTGCCGCCCCACTTGATAAAAACACAGCAGCACAGGCCGCTCCGATCAGAACAGCGGCTCCAAGCTTTTTCCATAATACAGGGACATAACTGCGAATAGCTACGCCGAGAAAAGAAACAAACGGCAGTATCACCAGCCAGGCTAAGGGCAGATACTGCGGACTTAGAATAATAATTCCGGCAAGATAGATCGGCATCAGCACCACCATCTCGCCAAGGCAGGACAAGCATAATTTCAACGTTTTTGAGATGTAAGCGTTACCCGTATTTTCCATTTAGAAATGCCCTCCATCGTCATTGCCATCGCATCGGCGTCAAATGGGTGCTTCAAGCTAAATCATAGCACAGCTATAGACTTCCAAACAATGACAAAGGGTTCTGCCTCGGATAGAGGAAGAACCCTGGTTACTAGATCGCTGTAATTTTACTATAGTCCTGAAGACTCGTTGTAAATGGCTGCCCTCTCTTCTTCTTGACCCCATACTCATGTACGGTCATGGCCCGAAGGCCCTCTTCCAATGAGTACGACGGGGACCAGCCAAGCAGATTCCTGGCCTTATCATTACTCAGAATGCTGCGATCAATATCTCCCGGCTTCTGAGGCATAAATTGAACGGAAATGCTATGCTCGCACAGCTGCTGCAATATTCCACTTAACTCAAGTAGGGAAAGCCCTACCCCACTGCTTATGTTGAAAATCTGTTGTGAACCAGCGCCCAGCGCTAGTGCATTCGCAACAGCTACATCCCGAACATAGACGAAATCCCTGGTCTGGCGCCCATCACCATATATAATCATCGGCATTCCTCCAGCCATCCGCTCGACAAAAGCCGTCATCACACCGTCCTGGCCGGTTCGATGCTCACGCACTCCATATACATTCGCATAGCGAAGGATAGTATAATCAAGATGATACTGATCCGCGAATGAACGGATATAGCTCTCTGCCACATATTTCGACAACCCATAGAAAGATTGCGGATCAAGGGTACACTTTTCCTCAATCGGATAAATACCGGGGTTCCCGTATACAGCTGCCGAAGAGGCAAACACAATTTTCCTCACCTTGTACCGGACACACATGCGAAGGACATTAATCGTCCCCACAATATTCACCTCGGCATCCAGATGGGGATTCTCGAAGGAGCGGGGCACGCTAACCTGGGCGGCCAGATGGATACAATAATCAGGCTCCTCCTTAGCGAAAATTTGCTCCAGATCTTCCGACACAATATCGGCCTCATAGTAGGTAACCGACTGGTCACAGGACAGCTTATGATCACCTCGTCGCTGATCAACTACAATGACCTGATAACCCTGTTCGAGCAACTGGCTCACGGTGTGGCGGCCAATGAACCCTGCTCCCCCGGTAACTAACACCTTCATTTTCTTCTACTCTCCCATTCTTCAATGAAATCCGTCTAAACACTTTATGAATGAGAGGATTAAATTATGCTTTACACACATATTCATAGTTCAGATTCAATCTTTTATAGATATGCGAAGGAGATTAGTTATTATGGCATTTAAAATATACCGGGGAGGCTCCTTACTCCGGCGAAATTTATTTAAATCAAGGTTCTTAATATACTTGTTGCTCTTTGCTCTCTCGGCCATTGCCGTTCTCGCTATAGCCTCTCCCTATCGCAATATGACCATCAATATTATGCAGGCTGGGGCCCGTGGAGACGGCATCCGTGACGACAGCGCCGTATTCATTCGAGCCCTTCATCAGGCGGCTGGACGTAAAGGTTCGACGCGAATCATAGTGCCTGCAGGAACCTATCTGCTAAATGTGAAGGAGCCACTTGAGCTATCCAGCAAAACTCGCCTCATTGGAGAAGACAAGCCTGTATTAAAATTTATAGCCCAGCCTTCCGAAGCCTTTGGATATGAAGCAATCCGCATCTCTGGTCGGGATGTGCTTGTCGATGGTATCGACCTGGATGGATCAGGCAGCTTCATCCGCGGCATCGGCATTCATCCTGGCTCAGCGGACGTCACGATCGCTAACTCGGTCATTAGAAATATGAGACAAGCAGCCGATCCACAGAGCCCACTCTATTCGGCGGTCGTCTCCGGCATTATGATCTACGGCGATACTGAGGACATTAAGGTGCTCACCTCGCTCATCACGAACATCAGCGCGATGCACTCGCAGCCCGTTGCCCGGGGGATCATGGTCTGGAACGGATCAGGTGCGTCTCCAGCCAAGCGTGTGACAATCTCTGGCAACGAGATCTCATATATTACTCCACGTGAGGATGCAGACGGCATCTTCTTCGATGTCCCCCCTAACCCGGCGGAACTGTCCGACTCGATCGTTGAGAACAACAAGATTCATCATGCCGCCAAAAGAGGGATCAAGATCTCCACTCCCGGAGTGATAGTGCGGAACAACTACATCACTAACCCTTATTCGGGGAATAACCGTTATTTATTTGACCCAGAGCAACGTCTCTCTCAGGATATGTACTCAGCAATCTCTATCTATGCAAGCCATGTCACGATCAGCGGCAATCTCATCAATGGCAGAGGGAGCTATTATGCTGCGATTGAAGCAGACTTCGAAAATCTGGATCGTATCGTTATTGAGAATAATCGGATTGTTGGAGAACAAACAGAGCAAGCGGAGGAAATGACGACAGGAATTCGCCTTGGAGTGTTTGATAGCTCTAGCGTTCGTGGCAATATAATTCGTAATGTAGGAACAGCCATTTATATCGCGGGTCAGGATGCAGAGTACGATAACAATGTCCTCGATAGTTTATTATCTGGAAATGATGTAGCTGGTATTACAAATAGAACAGCACCTGCCAATCCCTAAATAGAATGATCTAGGAGGCAGGTGCTTCTTCAAAATTGAGTCATATAGAACGTAATCATCACACTTATTTGATGACGATATTTATCGCTCTGGGCGGAATGACGATCTTCGCTTTGCCCGCCGTAATATTGTTGCCAATACAAGTAATATTCTTCTGAACATATCCGCTTAAATACGTTGTAAGATCAATTCCCGTACCTTTCCTCACGACAATAGAGTTGCCCTGGATCATACCCTGATCGGCATTCTGCCATGTCCAGACGCCTCTCTCCCCATTGCTGATATTGTTATTCAGCAGCTGGAAGCCTCGAACATTCCCCAAGCGAATCGCCGTAGTTCCCGCAATGTTGCTTTTGTCACCCATACTGATTGAATTGCCCTGAATCAATGTGTTCTCGATCAGATCGCCGGCACTCACCTCAAACGCGGCGTAGAAGCTGCCAACCCCGTTAATGATATTATTCACAACCACATTGTTGCTTCCATATATGCTTATCGCCGAATACATATCCGGGGCAGGCGTGCCTTTCTTCGTGCCTTTATAATAATTGTTGTTCAAGAACGGGTTCTCAATTTGATTGCTCTGGATTTGCATCCCTTGGGCATAGATCTTGATCGCTCTTTTACTACAATAAGTGAAGCGGTTGTTGGCAATTATACTGCCGGTATTCTCACCTTTGTTATTATCCATAGCCGGATCCTCATAATAAATGCCGTCCCCGTCATCCGCTGGACTAATATGGTGAATATAACAACCTGATATCAATATTTTCTTGCCGATTTTCTCCTTACTGCCCCATGTCGTCGTCACGAAGATTCCTCTGGCGATCAGACTTCCTTCAGAGACATTAGTGGCTGAGACATTATAAATCTCCGTGTTGGAGATCGTGATCGAGTTCGTATTGCCGTAGATTACGATCCCGGACACTACCCCGACGTAATAATCGCTCTTCTTATCAGTACTGTGCGTGGCATTGGCCACAGAAGAGTTGTTAATCACAATATTAGAGCTGCCTCCGCCAATAGCCAGCACCCGATTCACGCGATTATTCCCATCCAACGATATGTTGTTAATATTGATATTACTTCCCTGTACCCTGATCATATCCCAGCCGAACCCGCTGGAAGCGGCCTTAATCACCGATGTCTTGCCATTGCCAAGAATAGAAGTATTTGACCCTACCGACAGCGTCCTGGCCGGATCTATGATATACACCCCGTCAGGGAAATAAACCGTATCCTTGCTTTGGGCTGCTTGCTGCAGTGCTCTCTGAATGACTGCCGTATCATCCGTCTTTCCATCTCCCCGCGCCCCTGCTCTTTTTACGTCAATCACGCTTATCTCCTCCTGCTTATGCGTAATAACGAGCACTGCTGCATATGAGCCGCGAACGTATCTTTAGTTTTATTTAATAACGGGAGATAAAATGGAACAATCGGCATCTGACCTACAGGTTGGCCTAACTATTGTGAAGATTATTCGAAATTGGCTCAGCTTCAGCAATGATTGAGCAGGATTGCTATCCCGTATTTCAGAGCAATCGGTACATTTCGTACTGCTGGATCGGATCCCTCTGAAATCCTAGATGCTGCAGGAATCCATGCAACCTGGCGTTATTGGAAAATGATATCTGTAGCCGTGTTAAAGCTAATTCACGAATGGCGCTATTCAGCAGCATTTGGGCTATTCCGTGTCCTCGTTCATTCTTATCAACCATCAATAGACTGATCCGCCCTTGACGGGTAATAGCCATAACAGCGACGGGATTGCCGTTCATCAAAGCCCCATAAAATACGTATTTGTCCGATCGATGAATATAATCGAGGTCATTCTGCCAGTTCAGATGGAAATATTCCCGGCCTTGTATAGCTTCCGCGAACGGATGACTGTCAAGCTGTGTGATACTAACCATGCCATGACCTGATGCATTCATTTGCGTTTTTGCAGCTAATCCAGATAAATCCGTCAGCGTATAATAAGACAAATCATACAGTCTCTGATATCCATGGTGGTTATAGAAGGCTATCGCACGGTCATTCCCCTGAATGACCTCCAAATACAGCTGGCGGCAGCCTTGATCAACAGCCTCCTGATGATGCAGCCGGAACAACTCCTTGCTCACCCCTTGCCCACGTAAATCAGGACGGACAGCGAGCGCACCGCAGCGCATCGTCTGTATCCCTTCGTACTGCTTGATCCCGCCAAGTATTATGCCGACCGCTTCATCCCCGAACATGGCTACAAAAGAATGCTCACGCGCATTTCCTTCCTGGCCGAAGAAGTGGGCGGCGAACTGTTCCATGGTAAGGTCAAGCTTAACGATATAGTCGATGAATCCCGCTTGAAAAGCGGAGAATAACACTTCCATATCCTGTTCCGTACCGCGATAATATTGGATCATCCTCTACCTCCTATAAAAAAGTCACCGATCTCCCGGCCCAGCCGAGAGGAGTTGCACAGCACCATTCATGCGGCATAAGGAGCTATTCCTAGCTCCCTTCTCCAAGCTATGAAACCGCCGACTCTTCCTTCCCAATCTGGGGTATCTCCATCCATTCGACGCCGTTCCCCCGCTGCAGCAGCTGGTCAGTTGCCGTTCTCAGCTTCTCACCCTGATGACAGGAAATCAGTAGATAATCGGTATCCACCGGATCTTCGTTCAACAACTCCTCGAGCAGGGTTGACATCGAAACTGTCCGATCCAGAACAAGCCTGGCCAGCGTCGACAGCAAGAGCTCGAACTGATCGGCTGCCGCGGAGGGTTCGATCCTGACAGATTCTCTTGGGCCATTGATCAGATGTCCATTGCAGATCAATCCAGTCTCGACCCCGCTGCGCAGCGCCTGATCGGCCACTGTAGCCGCGTATCTGATGCCCAGTTCTATTCGCGCCGGGTCATTAATATTACGCCACATCGTATCGCTATCCTCCAAATTGAGACAAATCATAAGCCGATGATCGGCTGTATAATCGCGCTTATGGACCTGCAACGAACCTGTACGTGCCGTTGCCTTCCAATTGATTGATCCCATAGCATCGCCGGGGCGATATTCGCGGATTCCCGAGGTCAAGAACGGATCCTCCACGATCCAGCGTCGAACAGCAAGCTCTCCAATCCAGCTGTGGTTCGGCAACGGAAGCTCCTGCAAGGCCAGGATTTGCGGATATACAAGCAGCTCCAGGTTCAGCGGAAATTTCTGCGCCTTGGAGATCAGACCAAGCGGATCACCTGTCGTCAGTGTAGCCGAATCCAGATGGAAGAGACCACGACGCGAGCATATAACCTGATGATGTCTCTTAATTCGACGATAGGAACGAAGATAGAATAGACTGATATGATTCTGATAGATATCCCCGGAGTAGATGTCCAGATTGGCCTGATCACCGAACCGGAGTCCGGCTTGAATGCTCGACTCCAACCGTAGCCAGGGCAGTGGCAGCCATTTCGCATTGGAGATTACCTCCACCATTTCGACCGTATCCCCTTCGAACACGGCGTCCTTTGTGAAGTAGCGAGTATAGCTCAACCCTCGCATCGCCCTTCGCTGATAAATAAAGGCCAACAATCCGATCAGAACGGAAGCGCTGACAATTAACCAGGTTAATTGCATGTCAACCACCTACTTCCCTCTTCCTGTCAGTACATCCTCCGCAGGAACCTCCACTTCGCTGAGCACTTGCCGCACTATAGCATCGCTTTGTCGATCATCTGGACGGAGTCCGTGGCGAACGAGTAGTCGATGGGCCAGCACCGGCTCTGCAACTCGCTTGATATCGTCCGGAGTTACATACTCCCGACCTTGTAACAGAGCGATTCCCTGCGCGGCACGCATCAGAGCAGTGCTAGCACGCGGACTGGCGCCAAGCCTCACATCAGGATGCTTCCGAGTTGCCTCCGTAATGCGGACGATATAGCTCAGCAGATCCTTAGACACGCTAATCCCAGCAACAAACCGCTGTACAGCAGCGACCTCCGCACCTGTAACTACTGGAATAAGTCCTTCTAGCGGATTCTTCACCTGGAATCGTTGCAGAATATCCACGCCTTCCTCATGAGTAGGATAGCCGACCTCAATCCGCATCAGAAAGCGGTCAAGCTGAGCCTCAGGAAGTGGAAACGTCCCCTGATTATCGACCGGGTTCTGTGTGGCCATTACGAAGAACGGACTGGAGAGCTCATGGGTCAGGCCATCTATCGTCACTTGGCGCTCCTCCATACATTCCAGCAGGCTGGACTGGGTTCGCGGCGTCGCCCGGTTAATCTCATCAGCCAGCAGCACCTCCGTGAACACAGGTCCCGGCCTGAATTCGAACTCACTTGTCTTCTGATTATAGAAGTTAATTCCGCTTAGATCAGAGGGCAATAAATCAGGAGTAAATTGGATTCTCTTGAATTGCCCGTCCAGGGAACGCGCCAGAGCCTTGGCCAGCAGTGTCTTGCCCGTGCCGGGTACATCCTCCAACAGCACATGTCCCTTGCCGAACAAGGAAGCCAGCAACAGCTCAATCACTTCTTCCTTCCCTACGATCACTTCACTGATATTGGTATGAATTCGCTTCGATATCGATACTGCCTGCTGCAATTCCATAGCTCCACCGCCTTAATAACTAGAATAGGATTAGAATAGTATAGTTATGTATATTTTTCCTTCTATATATCATAACAAAAAGCCCGCTACGATTATAGCGGGCCTTCTGATGAATATTGGGTTTACACTCTGGCTTCAATGCCGCTCAAGATGGTACGCTCCAGCGGGAACAGACTGCCCTCGGCTGCAGCTTCCTGGTAAATATCCTTAAGCTGGTCACGCAGCTCCCTCGCCTCAGCCAAATAAGAGATCGATTGCTTCATTGAAGCAGCATAACGATTCTTAAACGCTAGAACGGCTTCTGCAAACTTCTCATCTGTTCCTTCAGCAATAGCGAGCTGATATACGTCAAGGATCTGATCTCCTTGGCGAACTGGGAAGTGCTCATGTGGAGCTGTGCTGTCGAATATAGCAATCCCCAGCTCAGGGAAGATCAGCATATCCAGGCTATTAGGATCAAAGCCACAATGATAGACTTCCATATCGATGCCCTTCAGCTCAGCGGAAGCAGCGAGACTTTTAAATAGAGTTGATTTGCCTGAACCCGGACGGCCCTTTACATAAATGCGCGTCTGCAAACGGTCAGTCAGATTAGGAACGAAATCGATAGCTCCTCTCCAGGTCGCCGCGCCGAGGAAGCGATGGACGATTTGTGCCCTCTTCCCCGCTCTTACAGGTTGTAAATACTGCTCCGACCATTCCGCCGCCAGCGTATTCATCGCCTCGCGGTCAAGATGATCAATATAAATCTTCTCCCAATCATCATGGATGCGCAGCGTCTTCAGAAACGTATCATATGCCTGCTCATAGGCCGTGTCGATCTGCCTCTGCAATCGTTCGATCTCTTCGGACGAATCCTCCAGTTTGTCTGTATCAAGCACGGAACAAAGGTCGATATATCTGATGTCCGCCCCGACCGGTTCCGCATTTACCGACCAAGCATTCCCATCGACGATCCCGAACGACAGATTCGTAACGATAATCCCCTCTAAGGATTCGTGGTCAAGAGGCTGATGAATTCTCTGCAGGGAGAAGCCGCGCTGCTCCAATGCCGCCGCAATACGTCCCATCATTGCTTCCGTCCCCCCAGGAAAGCCTTGCAGCACGTAAATGGTGCCGAGTCCCTGAAATATCGAATCCGCCAAGCTGACTAATCCCTGCGCTGTATTTCCCCGCATGAAATAATGAAGATCCTGCTCTGCCATTTCCAGTTCTGCCCCTTTCTCTTTACCGAAAATCAATACCCTACACTTTATGCATAAGGTTACGACTGTGTGTTTGCCTATCACTTCGGGAAAGATTTACGAAAAAGGGGAACCGAGATGCTGCTATACCATCCAGTACTTAGGATAGTTTAACTTGAGCTGACCAGCAGAACCTGTAAATAGCATGATCACGGCTTCAGCCATTGCTGCAGATCAACTACCGAATGAAGTGCATATTCCTTCTGCACCAGGAAGCCAGCTTGAAAGATGATCAACGCCGGCACACTGGAGATTTTCCAATCCTGCGTCAGTTCTGGCGCATAGTTAATATTAATTTTAGATACAGGAATCGTTCCGCCTGCTTCAAGGACAATCTCCAGCATTCTCTCCGCAAGCTTACAAGTCCCACAGAGTGGTGTATAGAACAGTACCGCCTCTCTAGAGCCAGCCTGCTCCCATCTAATCTTTAGTTCTTCTTCCGAAATATCCTGCAGCATGTGACAACTCCTTAACATGATAAAAAATTTACGACATTACTCATCTTCTTGATCTTGCTGCGTAGCAGGTATTAGCTGCTGCCACCGCGTTTGCGGTAACTGCTTGGCGATATTCCGGTGACTCTCTTAAACACGCGAGAGAAATAGAACATGTCCTGATACCCTAGTGCTTCGGCGAGTTCTTTAACGCTCATTTCTGTATTCAGCAGCAAATTTTTGGCCTCCGCGATCTTTAACCGATGGATAAATTCGTTGAGCGGATATCCGCTGTACTCATGGACGATTCGCCGTAGCGTAGATACGGATATATGATGCCTGTCTGCAATTTCCTCCGGTTTCTGCTGCACATAAATGGAACGGGAAAGGTCTTCAATGACTTTCAATGTAAATGTTCCACGGTGACCGGCCTGGGTCTGCTCTACCTGTACCACTAGTTCGTACAAGAACAGCTCCAGCATCATGGCAGCCCTGTCCAGGTTACCCGGCTGGTTGCTATCAATCATCATAAGCATCATTTCCAACCGATGTAGCAGCGCATCATCAACTACGCCATGCTTCACCTGTTCAGGATTATGCAGCCAGTTCCGGAGCCATTCGTCGACCCGTTCGCCATAGACTGTGAAATAGTACTCATCCCAGAAGCCTCTATGATTGGGCCCATAATTGAATACAGCCCCCGGATATAGACAGAACCAGGAGCCTGGGTCTACCCTCTGCTTCTCTCCGTCGTTAACCTGGTAGAAGCCTTCTCCGCCCGTTATCATGACAAACGCCCAATGAGCAAACTCGGAATTCACTCTTTGCAGCGTCCTCCCAGGTAAATGCCCGGCACTATGGAAGGCCAATGATTTAAGTTTTAGCTTGCTCGGATCAACGAGCGGCTCATAGGTGCGAATCGGGTATGGGCTGATCATATAATCCATATATTTTGTCATCCTGGACATTCTCCCTTACTAATTCTTATGATAGATTGTAGGTAATTGAACAAATAAACCATGCCGCTGTGAATGAAGTACATAATATTGTAGCAAATTCGCTGCGGGGATGAAAGGATGTAAGCGTAAACAATGAAACAGGTAAAAATCGGTCTCATCGGCTGCGGATCCATCTCTGAATGTCATTTGAACGCCTATCAAGCAAATCCTCATGTCCAACTGTATGCAGTCTGTGATCTGAATGAGGAAAGGGCCAAAAAAGCCGCAGAAAAGTATAATGTACCTCATGTCTATACCGATTATCGCGATCTGTTGGCTAACTCAGAAATAGATGCTGTCAGCATCTGTACCTGGAATAATTCCCATGCAGAGATCAGCATCGCTTCTCTTGAAGCCGGCAAGAATGTACTCTGCGAGAAGCCGCTCTGCAAAACGGTAGACGAAGCTCTTCGTGTACAGGAAGCCGTTCATCGTACTGGCAAGATGCTTCAGGTCGGCTATGTTCGCCGTCACGCTTCCAATATTGAAGTACTGAGACGTTTCATTGATGCAGGCGATCTGGGTGAAGTTTATTTTGCCAAAGCCAGCTTGACCCGCAGAATCGGCAATCCCGGCGGTTGGTTCTCCGATATTGAACGTTCCGGTGGCGGGCCGCTGATCGATATCGGCGTGCATGTTATCGACCTATGCTGGTACCTGATGGGCAAACCGAAGGTTAAATCAGTAACTGGCAATACGTATCGTAAGGTAGGCAACCGATCCAATGTGCTGAACTATGATTTCTATAAAGCAGCGGACTATGATGCCTCTCATAATACAGTGGAGGATATGGCCAACGCCTTGATCCGCTTCGAGAACGGGGCTTCCCTGATGGTTGATGTCAGCTTCAATCTGCATGCGACGCAGGATTCGCAATCCATCAGCATCTTTGGCGATAAAGGCGGCGCCGAGCTCGAACCGCAGCTGAAGATCACCACAGAACGACATAATACGATGATTAATATCGATCCGCAGATCACATATCCAGGATTCGACTTCCAGGGTGCTTTCAACCGTGAAATCAATCATTTTGTAGAATGCTGTCTGGGGAACACCGAGACGATCTGCCCTGTAGAAGATGGAACTCAACTGATTCAGATTCTGAATGCCATCTATCAATCAGCCTCAGAGGGCAGGGAAATTCAGTTCTAATTTTCATAAAGTAGATTCTAGTTAGCGTCAGAACGAGGCCTGCTGTGGCTGAATAAGAGAATACAGGCCCGGCTGGACGTTCTGATGCATTCGGCAGCTTACAAATATCAAGGAGTGTGAATTAAGGTGAAATTGACGAACAAAATCGGTGTCATTGTAGACAGCTTCGGAATTGGCGTTCGTGAAGGCTTGAAGAAAGCGAAGGAGGTTGGTGCGGAGGGCGTACAAATCTACGCGGTGTCGGGTGAAATGGACCCGGATCAGCTTAGTCCAGCCCAACGCAAGGAACTGCGCCAATACATCGCGGATCTGGGGCTAGAGATCTCAGCGCTCTGCGGGGACCTGGCCGGACATGGCTTCCAAGATGCAGCCGCCAACCCGGCAAAAATCGAGAAATCCAAAAGAATTCTCGACCTGGCTATGGACCTCGGCACCAACGTGGTGACTACCCATATCGGGATCGTTCCAGAAGATCGCAATGGACAAATTTACACAGCTATGCAAGAAGCCTGTGAAGAGCTGGGCGTCTATGCGAACAGCTTGAACGCGTACTTCGCTATAGAGACTGGACCAGAACCGGCAGCCCACCTGAAGAGCTTCCTGGACACGCTTAGCACTCGCGGCGTCTCCGTCAACTTTGACCCTGCCAATATGGTCATGGTCACAGGCGATGACCCGGTAGAGGGCGTCAAGACGCTCAAGGATTACATCGTGCATACACATGTCAAAGACGGACATCGTCTCCGCCTTATAGATCCTAAGGATGTCTATGGCTATCTTGGCTATGATGCAATGGATCATCAGAAGATTGCCGAAATGGCCAGCTCCGGAGCAGCCTTCGAAGAAGTTCCGCTCGGGGAAGGCAAAGTGGACTTCCCTGCCTACTTCGCAGCTCTGCAGGAGATTGGCTATAAAGGCTACCTGACCATCGAGAGAGAAGTCGGAGATAACCCTGCTGCGGACATCGAGAAGGCCGTTAAGTTCATTAAAGCTTACCGCAACTAGATTATAATGAGTGTTCAAAAAGCCGGTTTTCAGCACCGAAGCTTATGCTTCCGATGTGCGTTTTTTTCAAAACGCTTCAGTTGGATGAAGCTAGGGCCTGAGGAGCGGAGCGTACGTAGTTTGTACGTGAGCACCTGAGATGTTTCCGTAGGAAACATGACTTCGTAAGCATCTGCCTAGGCCCGGGTGAATTCAAGATTCGATGTCGAATCAGCTCTCAGTGTTACTTCGTGATCAAAAGCGGACTTTTTGAACTACCTCTATAGAGAAGGAGTGACTTGTCATGAAATTGGGAATTAGCTCTTATAGTTTATATCAGGCCATGGAAGCAGGGTCTATGGATATACTGAGTGTCATTGATTGGGTGAAGGAGATTGGAGCCGAGCATATCGAGGTCGTTCCCCTGGGGTTCAGCTTGGTAGACAATCCTGAACTGATAGATCAGATCGTAGAGCGTGCTGCAAAGGCCGGAATCGAGATCTCCAACTATGCCATCGGTGCCAACTTTATTACAGATACGGAGGAAGCCTACGAGGCTGAGATCGAGCGAGTATTGAAGGAAGTAGATGTCGCTCACCGGCTTGGCGTGAAGCTGATGCGCCATGATGTCGCTTCCCGCCCCGACACTTCGATTGTGAACTTCAATTCCGATCTGAAGCGAATTGCGGACGCCTGCCGTAAAATCGCCGATTATGCCAAGGGCTTCGGCATTACAACAAGTGTAGAGAACCATGGCTACTACGTTCAAGCTAGTGACCGGGTTCAGACGCTGGTTCATACCGTGGGCCGGGATAACTACAAGACGACGCTCGATATCGGCAACTTCGTCTGTGTTGATGAAGACCCGATCCGCGCGGTCAAAAATAATATCAGTATCGCCTCCATGGTGCATGTGAAGGACTTCTATATCCGTCCTGCCGATCGCAACCCGGGAGAAGGCTGGTTCCCTAGTGCAGCAGGCCGTTACCTGCGCGGAGCTATTGCCGGACAAGGAGACCTCGATATACCGGGCCTGCTGGGAATCGTCAAGAACTCCGGGTACGATGGATACTTATCGATCGAATATGAAGGCATGGAAGACTGCCGACGGGGAACGAAGATCGCCTTCGATAACGTAAAGCGGATCTGGAACGAACTGTAGCTAATATAAATGGGGCTGTACCCGAGTCGGGTACAGCCCCTTCTTTATTTGGCCCCAGCCGTGTTAATCAGATCTTGCATTGGTCGTAGTTCGCGATTAACGTCATATGGATAACGATTTAGCACCTGCAACAGTTGCTTGTGCAGCTTGCCGTTATTACCGATTTGCTGCAGAAGTTCATCCATTTGCGCAATAAGCTGTTTGTATTCCTGAATATGATCCGCACCGTAGACCTCGAATTCGAAGAAGGAGTTGCCGAACACGGTTGCCCGCTTCACACCCTGGAATTTAACATAACGCGCTTGCTTCGCGTCAAAGGTAATAATATCGAGATTGCCTTTGGAGTGGATCACCCCGTCCTTGTCACCGGATACACTGGTCCAATTCTTCTTATCCGTGGACACCAGTAGCTTGAATTTCTCGGCGTAAGCCGCCTGCCAGCGGATAATCACCTTGCTGATATCCTTGATATCGCCTAAATCAACCATGAACCAGGCATCATCTACATAAGCGCTGGACCATCTAGAGGTTGGGGAGACATCCCCATCAACTGCCATATCTGGCGAGTAGTACGGAAATTCGGTGGCGGAGGATTCCGCTTTTTGATGCAGGGCCAGATTGTCGCTGTTCTGCAAATCGATCGCCTTGTTGTAAATCATGACATTATCCAACACACCCTTAAACGCATTTGTTGCACTGCCGATCCGAAGCGTTGGCAGAACAAGCGTATTCATTTTAGGGTAGGTCTCTTCCATCCGTTCTACATACTCATCGATATTAACGAATAAGGTCACGCCTTTATTGTCACCTTTGAACGTCAGATGCGTCCATTTGCCTTCTGGAACGGTATAGTTAAACGTGCTATCATAGTGCTCCTTCGTAAAGCCAAGCTTGCCTGTGCTGCCCTGCTTCAGCTTCAGCGTTCCTACAGGTGATTCCATCAGAACCGCATCGGCCGGATTGCCTGGATCGGGCTTAATCCACATGGAGGCCGTCCAGTCAAAGCCAACGGTCTCAACCGGAGTCTCAATATAGCTCTCCCCCCCATTCAGCCGCACGCCGTTCTCATATTTTCCCTGCGTAATGTCAACATTCACGCCCTTGCCATCATAATGATTGCCGGAGGCATCCTCAAATCCCTTCTCGAACAGATATTGAATGACACTGTTATCTTCATTGTTGATGGCAACCTTATGGGACAGATTCGCAGTTGGCGCATCACCGATCTTCTTCTTCCGCTGCTCAAATCGTTCGAAGGATCTGTCCTCCCTCGTCCCGGTCCACATTTTCTCCGCAACGACCTGAATTCCAGGGAGCATACGGTCATGCGAATCATCCATCGACAATCCGTTCACTTCTGAAGCATCGTTCCATAAGCAGAACATACCGCCTTTGACGTGTGGATGGCCGAGTAGAAGCGTCGTTGTCTCCCATTTGACAGGCTCCCATTCATTATAAAGGAGCTGGGTATTGAGGTAGTTCCCATATACGGTAGGAACGATATACATGTAAGTATTCTGGGCATTGATGACATCATAGCCGAGATCCACCGCTTGCTGCGGAGCACCATAAGGTTCATGCCAAATATCCATCGTGGCATCCGTACTAATCGGCGTCACTCCGTTATAATGGGTAAGCCCGCCCCATAAGTGAGGACGTTTGCCTTTGCTGTTAATATACTTGATGAGAGTATCCATATACCCGCGGAAGACTTCTGTATCGCCCTTATATTCATCCGTGCCTATGTTAATATCAGGTCCGATGAAAGTCGGGTCATTGCCGTCCAGATACTCATCTAAAAGGGATTTGACGAACTGCACCGTCTCCGGTTTGGAAATGTCGAGCATATTGTTGTCTTCCAGGGACGGATTACCCAAGGATGGGTTATAAGAAGTGAACACGCGAGAATGCCCCGGCGTATCAATCTCTGGAATAACGTTCACGCCATATTCCTTACCCATAAGCTGTAGGTCCTTAAATTCCTGCTTCGTATAATGGCCATTGGGACTAGCCAATCCCGGATAAGTGCTGCTCTCCAGCCGGAAGGCAGCCTTCGTGCCGTCCTTGAATGGTGTTCCAACACTGTCGTTCAAGTGAATCTGGAATGTATTCATCTTGTACCAAGACAGCAGCTTCACATAGCTCTGCAGGAAATCGATCGTATAGTACTTACGAGCAACATCGATCATCAGCCCACGCTGCTCGTATTTCGGATAATCTCTGGCCTCTCCTCGCGGAATGGTCCGGTTTGGATGCTGCTTAATAATTTGTAGTGCAGTTCTTGTGCCGAAAAAGACACCTTGGGCAGTAGATGAGGTCATGGAGACGTAATCCTCAACCCGGAACAGATTCCCTTCATCGCCAAGCCATGTCAGAGAAGGATCAATCGCTAGGTACAAATCGCCTTTCTTCGGCTTCCCATACTCAATCACGAGATCGAATCCCGTAATATCCTGCAAATCCTGGCGCGTTAATTCGGCGGCATTCTGTAGAATATCCCGATCCTTCGAATCCACGACGATCCGCGACGATTTCGTCAGTGTATAATCGCCCTTGCTGCCGTACCATTCCCGCAGGGATGGAATCACGTCCGGTTCGGCATTGCGATCTGCAGTTTGTTTATGCTGTCCTGGTACTATAACCAAGATATTATCGGAGAGCAGCTTGCGGTTTGGATTCTTCTTATCCGTGACCTGGATGATCAGATTTACCTTGGCATTCACTAAGGGCTCGTGAATATTGCCTTCCAAATCAATTACAGGCAATCGGTCACTGCCATACAAGGTAACCTCATAATCTTGAGGGATGTGGGCTGCAGACCAATTGAGCTTCGTCTGTCCAGCAGTTACCTTAAGCGCTGCTGTTACGTTGTCCACAATCGTCCTAAGATCATGCAATTGGTATACTTCGAATTCATAAAAAGAGTATCCGTACAACTTGCCTTCAACCGGAGCCCGCTTGACCCCCTGGAATTTCACGTATCTTGCCTGAAGCAGCGGGAAATCCACGGTTTCTACGCCGCCCTTGCTTGTGATGGTGCCGCCATCTGCTCTTACATTCTTCCAGCGCTTGGCGTCATCAGATACAAGGATTTTGTAGCTTTCCGCCGGGGTTTGCCAACGAATCACAACGCGGTCGATATCCTTCTTCGCACCAAGATCCACGTAAAACCATTGATCATCCTTGTAAGGGGATGACCATCTGGTATTCCCCTTCCCATCTACAGCCAGCTCCGGTTTCAATGCCTCCACTTCATTCCCCGAGGCGAAGACCGGCTTATTCAGTGCCAGATTCGTCTGCGAAGATGACTCTTTCACAGCTTGCTTGGAAGCAGTCTGGGCATGGACAGTTGCCGACTGAGCTACAGGTGTCAACATCATAGCTAACACCAGCATGGTTGAAATGGCTTTCAAAATGATTTTCTTCATAGTCCCTCCATATGCTTTTGGATTTGATGAAACGACCTTGCTTGACATGGATGCAGGAAAAAACCATTTTACTTCAAAAAGATGGATGAATAATCCACCTTTATCATATAACAGGGATTTTTTCGCTGACAATATACACTTCTTTACATTACAAAAAACCGCCCGGACAGCCAGACGGTTGGACAGCACTATAATTATGTACGAAAACATGCTGCTAAAAGTTAACAGGGCTGGCTCCTTCATGTTCCATGATCAACAGCCAACCCTGGTCTTATACCTGGAATAATCTAGACTACTCCCGGAAACTTCAACGAAATGACCGCTCCACCTTTACTTCCATTACCCGCCTGAATGAGTCCCCCGCAGCGCTCAACAATCGCACGCGAGATGGCAAGCCCTAGCCCGGATTCGCCGTCTTTGCCTTTGACAAAGCGATGGAACAGATACGGCAGCAGTTCCTCCGGTATTCCTGGTCCGTCATCGCTAACATTGATTATGATCTGCCCCTTGCATAGCTCGGCATGAATATAGATATGATGCTGCGCATAACGCACTGCATTGGAGACAATATTCAGCATCGCCTGCAGCAGCTTGTCGCGGTCTGCGCGCAGCTTGACTGCTCCGAGACTCCCGTATTCCGTATGAAGAGTGATCTCCTGCTTGACGAGTAGTGGATTCAGCCGCTCTACGGTTTCTGTCAGCAGTTCCTCCAGGGAAATCTCCTCGCTTCTGAACACATCCTCTTCACTATCCAGTTTGGCTAGAAGCGTCATCTCGGTCACGAGCTTCTTAAGTCGGGCGCTCTCATCCATAATGATGTCCAGTCCTCTCCGGACATTATCTCCCTCAAAGACACCGTCCCGGATCCCCTCCGCATAACCGGAAATAGACATCAGCGGCGTTTTTAATTCATGGGATGCATTTTGGAAGAACTGCTTCTGTACTTGATTGAAGTGGTTCAACTCTGTTGCCATCTCATGCACCGATTGAGCGACCGAGCCGATCTCCCCTCCTGCCTTAATGAGGGCCACGTCCGAGAACTGGCGCTGTTTGACTTTATTCAGTTCATTGCGAAGTCGGATTAACGGGTTAATCAGCCTTTTAGTAATAAAGATACTAAGAAGAATCATGGCTAAACCGGCAGCGCCGAAAATAATGAGCAATCGCTTCAGCAGAGCCTGTTCAATAGTCCGGACTTTGCTGGTTGGCGTGTACAGTGTCAGTTTTCCTTGAGGCGTTAATTTTTCTACCGTAATGAAGTTTTTATCCGATCCTGCCTGAATGCTCTTGACGCTGGAAGCCGTGCTGATTGTAGCCGCGGCCAGCGTCTCTACCTTCTTGGTTGTATAGGTTAATGGAGACGCCGCAATCACACTGCCCGTCTGATCGGTCAGAACGGCACTAATGTCCGAGTAAGGAGCAGTCATTGGAAGCTCAGTCGGGAATTTTGTCACCGAGACACCGGTCACCTGGGGATAATCCTCCTTGAGTAAAGATGTCATTTCAATACTCATCGCCCTTAGATCCTCCCGTTGCGCTCCGATCAGGTGATCCAGCAATACATAGTGAATGACGATTCCGGCAACCGACAATACCAACACCATTGCAATGCCAAAAGCCAGATTGATCTGATGTACGAGTTTCATTCTACCTTTCCACCTCCATCATTTCTCATCCGGTAACCATGCCCCCATATCGCTTCAATGGGAAGATCTCCGATTTTTTTGCGCACCCGTTTGATCAAATGGTCCACTGCCCGATCGCTGCCGAAATAATCATCCCCCCATACATAAGCCAGCAATTCATCCCGCGTAAAGGCGCGATTCGGATTCTCCGCGAACACCCGCAGCATCACAAATTCCTTGCTAGTCAGATCCACTTCCTCTCCGTCCCAAAAAGCTCGGCGCTCTTCCGGCAGCAGCAGCAGTCGGCCAAGCACGATCTGTATAGGTTGAGAAGGAATTGCGGGCTCCTCAGACTGATTTAGCTTATACCAGCGCTGAAGCTGTCTTTTGACACGGGCCACCAACTCGCGCGGACTGAACGGCTTGACCAAATAGTCGTCGCTGCCAAGCTCCAGGCCCAGGATTTTATCAACTTCGCTATCCCGTGCGGAAATCATAATAATAGGCACCTCCGCTTCGTTGCGGATGCGTCTGCAAAATTCATACCCGTCCATGCCGGGCAGCATAATATCCAGCACCCATAAATCGGGCGGATGGTCTCTCCAAAGATTCCAGGCCTCTTCCGCACTGCTCAGACCGACGGTACGGTAATTTTCCTTCTGTAGATAAGCCTCTACCAAATTTCGAATATTTGAATCGTCATCGACGACGGCAATCACATATTGATTATTCATTTTCATGTCCTCCAGCGGTTTCTCCTACATCAGTATAACAACGAATTCAGGGCGGCAGGGCGAATGCCATTGTTTTTCCACAAATCCACCAACGGCATGACATAGACGTTTCTTACACTAATACCTGCAAGCGCCTATGGAACATCAAGCGGGGCAATATCACTTCAGCAATAGGAGACTAGACGGTGCCAAAAAACAGATGGAATCCAATTCGAAAAATAACTGCAACGATGAAAAAGGCATGCCTGATGGCCGGTTTTATGCTGATATGCTGGTTCGTATTTCTGGCCAGTTCCAGAGCTGCAATACTAACCTACGACGTGATATGGGGAGGTCTCGGCCATTAGCAGAAATATAGAGAGCTCTTCTGCCTAAGACGAACCGAACCAAAGCTGCCGCGATCCTACGGAAGCTTGCAGAATCTATCTTTCAAAGGAGTGTTCACTCATGAACATGCAAAATGTAATCAAAAAGACAGTACTTTCTGCCGTTATGTTATCCGCAGCCGCTGTACCGGGAATTACCCATGCTGCGGAAAACACAGTACAAACAGAAATTCAAGATGTGAAAACACAGGCAGCAACTATGGTAAGCATGGACGGGAAATCGCAAATGATCTCCTTTGTCAAAATCTCTGATCCGCTAGAGCTGGCCAAGCAATATGCTCCCGAGACAGTGGAGGATTGGAAGCAAGTATTGGAACAGATGGGGGAAAACATTCTTCCTACAAACACAATCGATGCGAAGCTGGCTCCAGTAAAAGGCCTGTCTGGAATCAAATTAAGTGGCAATGAGCAACCAAAAACATTACCCGGACAAACTTCAATCGCTGTACTCGTCTCCAAGAACGAGGCTACTGTAGCAGAAGATGCCTTCTTGAAGAGCTGGGCCGCCTTGGCCAAGGCGGAGGAATCCAAAGATGCTGCCGCGATTCGAGAAGCGCTGGACGGACTGCTAGAGCAGCTCAAACTGGTTAACGCAGAGCGGGAAGCAGCGGGAGAATAAGACGTTCAACAGACCCGTTAACCATTACGCCGCCATTTAAAATAAAGCAAACTACAGTGTCATATTAAAACAGGGCTGGCCCCGTCATGTCGATGACTAAGGGCCAGCCCTGTTCTATTTTCAAATATTAAGCTTCAGTCTCCAAAGGATACTCTTCCATGTAGCTGAGCAGTTCATCCACAGTTGTGAAAGCAAGTCCAGTTACGGTGTCCGCACAACCATAGTAGATAGCGATACGGCCAGTATCCGCATCAGTTAAAGCCGCACAAGGGAAGGTAACGTTCGGAACGTCGCCAACGCACTCATACAACGTCTCAGGTCCAAGAATATAGTTACGGGAACGCGCCAGCACCTTCCAAGGCTCGTTGATATCAAGCAATGCACAACCCATACGGTATACGAAGCCATTGCAAGTATTGATAACGCCGTGGTAGATCAAGAGCCAGCCTTTATCGGTCTCAATCGGAACTGGCCCTGGGCCAATTTTCTTGGATTGCCAAGCAGAGGCATCACCATTGATTGTACCCATTACATAACGGTGTTTGCCCCAGAAAGTAAGGTCGGGACTTGCACTGTAGAAAATATCCCCGAATGGAGTATGTCCTGTATCACTTGGACGGCTGAGCATTGCATAGTTATCGCCAATTTTACGCGGGAACAGAACGCCATTACGGTTATATGGCAAGAATGCATTCTCTAATTGATGGAAAGTCTTGAAGTCGGTCGTATAGCCGATTCCAATCGTAGGCCCATGATAGCCATTACACCAGTTGATATAATAGCGATCTCCAATCTTAACAACCCGTGGATCGTAGCGATATTCCCTCTTAGTTACTTCTGGATCTCCTTCAAATTGGATCGGTTCATGATTGATCTCCCAGTTCACACCATCTTTACTGAAGCCAGCGAAAATGTCCATGCTAACGGATCTGGAGTCACAACGGAATACACCGGCAAACCCATCTTCAAAAGGCACTACGGCCGAATTAAATACGCTGTTGGAATTCGGAATCGCATTCCGTTGGATAATCGGGTTAGCGGAATAGCGCCATACCGGAGCGTTGCTGCCAGCAGGCTTGTCCTGCCAAGGGATGTTCGTCAGTTTTTCGCCAATAATTCTGCTCATTTCAATTCTCCTTTTCTATAAAAACGATAAGTTTCGAGTAATTAGAAAACATACTTAAGATCATCTTCGCACTACGAATTGTAAGTGACGGATACTTGATTTGCAATTGAAGAATCACGACATCAAGTCGTGGGTCCGCCTTCGGCATGCAGATTCGCACGCCTTAGCAGCCTATACCTCATATTTACAGAATGCCTTCCTTCATCGCCCGGTATACGAGCTGTGAGAACAGGCTGTTCGACCAAGCGAACCATTTCCGCGTAAAGATCGTTGGATCATCGACATGGAAGCCCTCGTGCATGAATCCGGTATCCGCATCCGTGCTCTCCAGCATCGCGATCATCTCCAGCTTCTCTTCCTTCGTCTGCGCCGTAATTCCCTGCATCGACAGCGCCATATGCCATATATAGTTCTCTGGAGTATGCGGGCTTCCGATTCCTTTAGCTGCTTTCCCTTCAAAATAGAACGGGTTCTCCTTGCTTAGCGCAAAGCGTCTCGTATTCTGGTAAATCGGGTCATCAGCTGTTACATAGCCGAGATAAGGAATGGAGATCAGACCTGGTGTACCCGCATCATCCATCAGGCAGTAGTTGCCGAAGCCGTCAGTCTCATATGCATAGATCGGGCCAAATTCCGGATGGCGGTAAATACCGTACAGCTTGATGCCGTAATCCACCTCGAACTCCAGCTCTTTCAGCTCAGCCAGGAAGTCCATATCACGGAATACCCATTCTGCAAATTCCTGCATTTGCCGCAGTGCTACAACCGCGAACATATTGCCTGGAATGTTGTAATGGAAATCGCAAGCATCGTCGCTCGAACGGAAGCCTGACCAGATCATTCCTGTATAGTTGACTGGCATACCAAGACCCTTATTGCGCAGCGAGTCTTCAGGAATTCCATTGTTGCGAGTAAAGCGATAAGGCGAATTCTCAAAATGATGCTGCTCAGTCTTGAAGACTTCCACGATTTTTCTCATCGCTGCTTTGAAGCCAGCGTCAAAGATATCAGTTTGCTCGGTCTCCTTCCAATACGTATAAGCTAAGCGTACGACAAAGCATAGGGAATCGATCTCGAATTTGCGCTCCCACACCCATGGGGACATATCGGTCTCATCAGTCGTATTCCAATGCCAATCATTTGCCGATTCGTTGAAAGCATTCGCATACGGATCAATATGGATATATTGAATATGGCGTTTGATCAAGCCGCTGATAATGCGCTGCAAATCCTCGTCCTGCTTCGCGAACGGTACATATTGAATCACCTGTTCAACTGAATCGCGCAGCCAGGAAGCTGGAATGTCGCCAGTAATAACGAAGGTCGTTCCATCCTCCATTAGCTTAGTTGTCGTCTCTAGCGTATTTGGGAAGCAATTTTTGAACAATTGCAAAAGCTTCGGACGATGTGCCAGCTTCACCTCAGCTTCGGCCATTACATCCTTTATCGCAGCCGGGAGCTCCAGCTTAGGCATCGGTATTTTCGGGAGTCTAAATTGTTCCATGTCGTCACGTCACGCTCCTATAGTCTGATAAAATTAATGGAATTAATTGTTAATCCTGATCGTCTTAATCTCATATGGAGCAAATTGCAGCTCGATCAAGCCGCCCTGATGCTCTATGACCTCAAGCTCATGCTCCAGGGCATCCGAGAGGAATATCTCCTTGCATGACTGCGGCCATTGCAGGGTGATTCTCTCCCGTCCGCCAGAGGATTCGTACAGGCGTAGAATACTTGCCTGGCCATCCTCCGATGGTTTAATTGAATCCAGTACGACATGCTGTCCTGTAAACTGGATCAAGGACTGCACGCTTGGAAGCTTTCCTTGCCCACGCTCCACTTCAGTCACCTCAGCAGGATGGTTCAGTTCCGCTGCTCTTCTAAGCGTATGCGCTTCACGCCAATCTCCCTTATGCGGATACAGCGAGTAAGTGAATTCATGCTCGCCAAGATCAGCGGAACGGTCCGGCCATTTCGGCGCTCGCAGCAGTGACAGACGAATCGTACTGCCATGAATATCATAACCGTACTTGCAGTCATTCAGCAGACTGACACCATACCCATGCTCCGACACATCGACGAAGCGATGGCCGCACACCTCGTACTGCGCCTGCTCCCAACTCGTATTACGATGAGTAGGTCGCTCCAGCGCACCAAACGGAATTTCATATGTTGCTTTATCCGTTACGATATCGATAGGGAATCCTACCTTAAGCAGCTTATGGGCTTCGTTCCAATGTACTCTCGTCTTGAAATCGATGCGCCTGTCTTGATGATACAGGATCATCTCCTGCGTAATCTCTGATTCATTCAATTTCCAACGGAAACGAAGCACGTCCTGGATGGGGCCTGTACTATGCACCTTCATCTCCAGCAGCTCTGCATCACCTGCAGGCTGCTCCTCATACCTGGTATCGATATCCCAGGCATCCCAAAGCGTAGGACGGTCATGGAAGAAGTGGAAGCGATTCGCACGTTCCCCGGCCTGAATGATCTCCCGATCAGCTGACTTGTCATACAAGCTGATAATCTCGCCCTGGTTATTGAAGTGAATCCGGTAGTACCCAGTCTCCCAACCCTGCGCCAGGAGATCTTCAGACATCTTGTCTGATAAGGCCGGAGCCTCGGATGCTTCCTGCTTCACCCAGACCGTCTTATAGCCAAATGCCGGAACATCCGGTACCTGAACCAGTATCGGCTGGCTTCCTTCGGCAGCACCAATAGCTTCATGAGCGAGACGAAGTCCGTCCCCATCATATACAGCTAGTAGATTGCTCCGATCAGGACCTGCAATTTCTATGATAGCATTCCGGCTCCAGCCTAGGCTGTTAAATACGATATAAGGCTGGCCTTCGCCTTCTGTATTCACGCAATCTGTCAAAGCCTTCAGACCTTGCTGCAGACCGTTGTTCCCAAGTTCAAATATCTCTCTATATTCCTTCATTGAGGTCTCATAAGTCTCCGTAATCGCAGAGCCTGGAATGATATCATGGAATTGGTTAAGCAGAATAAGCTTCCAGCCGTTATGCAGAGAGCGGCTGATCTCCTGCTTCTGATCGGCCACTAACTCCGGCGCCGCCAACGCATTCCACAATTCGGCCTCCCGGTACAGAACCTCAGCCTTCCGGTTGTTCCGTTTATTACGTCCATGGGTTGTATAGGTCCCACGGTGCAGTTCCAGATATAGGTCGCCCCTCCATCTTGGAAGCTGCGGCGAGGCCTCAGTAATACCTGCAAAGAAGTCAGCCGCTGAGCTAAATTGACTAGAAGGCTGACCAACCATCAACTCAGAACGCCTAATATACTCCAGCATTTCCCGAGTGACTCCGCCGCCTCCATCGCCATGCCCGTACAGCAGCATTTGCTCATTATGCCTTGCTTTCTCCCGGAAAGATTGCCAATGATCGTGAACATCCTTAGGTAGCGTATTCTCATTAACGCCATGATTCAGATAAGACAACATTGGCGTTCCGTCGATACCTACCCAATAGAACAGATCATATGGGAATACATTCGTGTCGTTCCAACCAAGCTTCGTCGTCATGAAATATTCAATGCCGCCATGCTTCAGAATCTGCGGCAGTGATGCGCAATACCCGAAGGTGTCCGGCAGCCATTCAATCTTGGAGCTGCGTCCGAACTCTTCCTCGTAGAACCGTTGTCCGTACAACATCTGGCGCATTAACGACTCACCGCTCGGAATATTCAAATCCGGTTCAACCCACATGCCGCCGACAAGCTCCCAGCGTCCTTCTTGAATCCTGAGCTTCACTCTCTCATACAACTCAGGATCATTATCCTTCAGATATTCGAACAACTGCGGCTGACTCTGGGCATATCGGTACTCTGGATACTCATTCATTAACGCATCAACCGTGGAGAAAGTGCGACTCGTCTTACGCACCGTCTCACGTGCCGGCCATAACCAGGCAATGTCGATATGCGACTGAGCAACCATGTGGATCAAACCTTCGGCGTTTCCACCGATCGCAAAGATGCTGTGTCTGAGCTTTTCATCTATGGCCGCTATCAGGCCGCCTTCACGAATAGCCCCTCGATCAAGTGAGACAAATTCATCCATGGCTTGGTATAACGCCTCAATCAAACGAACTCTGCGAAAATCCTGCTCTGGCAGCAGTACCGTCGAATCGCGGATAACCGTCACCGTATACATCAGCTGTTGCACCGGGCGATTCACGCTAACGATCGAGCTATAAATCGAGCGGATCGGCGGCTGGATCACGGCTTGCTGATTCAACGGATCTACCGGTTCCGGAATCGGATCGAACAATTCGATTTCAAGCTCCAGCGGACGTCCTATCATGTCATTGCTTAGGGTAACAAAAGTATGATTGCGGTCCAGACCTTGATAAGACTTCCCGTTGATACGCAGCAGCCCTTCGCCCCCGGATTGGAAGATCAGGCCGATATGCTGCCCCTGCTGCATCCAATCCTGCGGAATATCAAGCTGCTTACGGAAAAAGTATGTCGTTCCCTGCTTGCTAGGAAAAAGCTCGAAATTTTGCCCTTCTGTAAAAGGAGCTAAATCGACATATTGTCCTGGCAATTCGTACGTAGATGATACGATTTCCCAATCACGCAGCTCACGCTGCTCCAACCATTGACACTCAGATAGTTCCCGAATAAAACGCCTAATCCGTTCCATCCCAATTAATCCTCCAGCACAAGTAAATGGGCGCTTAACGTGTCGTTCACATGCTTACCTACCAGCACACGGAACTCTCCCGGCTCAACGACCGGTTTATAGTCCGCTCCGATATATTGCAACTGCTCTGCACCGACTGTAAACTCTACCGTCCTGCTCTCACCTGGAGCCAGAGTTATTTTGTGAAAACCCTTAAGCTCCTTGGCCGGTCTAGTTACAGTACTAGCAACGTCGGAAATGTACATTTGCACAACCTCCGCGCCAACACGATCGCCGATATTTCTTACTTCAACGCTAACCTTTGCTGTTCCTCCCGCAGAAATGGTCTGCGGCTGAACTGTAAGATTGGAATAACTGAACTCTGTATAGCTCAGTCCATAGCCAAACGGATAGCGCGGCTGAGAATCATCCTCTAGATAACGCTTACCTCTTGAGCGCTTGCCATTATAATAAACTGGCAGTTGTCCGACATGCTTCGGTATGGAAATTGTCAATTTGCCGGAAGGGTTCACATCGCCAAACAGGATATCTGCGATGGCATGTCCTCCCTCTTGACCTGGGTACCAAGCTTCAAGAATCGCATTCGCGTGGTCTTCAATCCATGGCTCCGCTATCGGACGGCCGTTAATATAGATAACGATTACAGGTTTACCAAGCTTATATACTTCTTGAATCAATTCAAGCTGCACTCCGGACAGCTTGAGTGACATACGGTCGATTCCCTCACCGCAATCCATATCGCTCCAGGAGCGATCCGTCACCTTCGAGGCTCCCGTCTTCAGATCAATGGTTCCTTCACCGAAGTCACGCGCACTGGAACCGCCAACAACCATCACGACCGTATCAGCTTGTCTTGCACATTCAAGAGCATAATCAAAGCCCTCTCTCGATTCATCCTTAATCCGGCAGCCTGGAGCATAGAGCACGCGTTCCGGCTCGTCCGCAAGCTTACTGCGAATTCCGCCTAGTACAGTCGTTACATTCGCAGGCGGTTGTGGAGAAGTATAATCTCCAAGCTGATTGTAGCCGATATCGGCATTCGGTCCGATTACGGCAATCCTACCAGACTTCTTCGATAACGGAAGAGTCTGATCTTCATTCTTCAATAGAATAATGCCCTCTTCAGCGAGCTTCCGAGCGATTGTAATATGTTCTTCACTACCGATAACTCTGGCTGCGTGCTCAGGATCAGCATACGGTGCGTCGAACAAGCCTAGCTTGAACTTCAAATCGAGTACGCGGAGAACGGCAGTATCGATAATAACTTCATCCAACTTGCCTTGTCGTACAGCCTCAAGTAGATGATTGCCGAATATTTCACCGGACATCTCCATATCAATACCAGCGCGAATAGCCTGAACAGCCGCATCCATACCATCTTCTGCGGTATCATGACCTGCAGCCAGCATGTTGATTGCACCGCAGTCGGTAATAACCATGCCTTCAAAGCCCCACTCCGTGCGGAGTATATCCTGCAGTAACTCATGATTCGTTGTACAAGGAATACCGTCGATCTCATTGTAAGCCGGCATAATCGATGCCGCTCCTGCCTCCACAGCTTTCTTGAATGGAAGCAGATCGACCTCCAGTAGTTCCCGTTTGCCCATATGCACCGGCCCGGCATTTCTGCCGCCTTCCGAGCTTCCATAGCCTACGAAATGCTTCAAGGTAGTGGCCACACTCTCATCTTGATCCAGCGACTGACCTTGCAGCCCTTCCACAGAAGCTACTGCAAGCTCACTTATCAAGTAAGCATCTTCGCCGAAGCACTCCTCAGTCCGGCCCCAACGCGGATCACGGACTACATCAAGTACCGGCGAATAAGTGGCTGCCCCACCCTGGCTCCGTGTCTCACGGGCCACAGCGCGGCACATCTCACGATACAGCTCCACATTCCAGGTACTACCCAGGCTGAGTGGCACCGGGAATACAGTAGCACCTATCGCCATATGACCATGCGAACATTCCTCTCCGATCAGGATCGGAATGCCTAAGCGGGAATGCTCGATTGCATAACGCTGAATTTCGTTGACAGCCGCCGCGCCTTCTTCTGGCGATAATCCTGTCTCCAGCGTCACGCCGGTCCATGGATCAGCGCGAAGCACACCGTATAGGGAGCCAACTCCTCCGCTTTCAATCTGCTTCTTGAAAGCTTCGGTCAGTTCGATGTTACCGTCCCTATGCTCATAGACCTGCCACCCGAACGGTTGAACCAGTTGTCCAACCTTCTCTTCAAGCGTCATCAGACTGAGCAGATTCTGAGCTCGTTCCGAGTTGGAATAGTTACGATCCTTATAGATCACAGTTTTCCGCACTCTCCTTCCAGAGGTTGTGTTCAAAAAGTCCAACCTTCGCGGTGCTGAAAATTGGACTTTTTGTACTTGCATTTCTATGAAGAACCTATTCTTTAACAGCCCCTACGGTCAGACCCTGGATGAAATAACGCTGGAAGAATGGATACGCAAAGATGATCGGTAGCGTAGCCATAACGACCATCGCCATACGTGAAGTATCCTGCGGCATTGATCTCATCGCTTCGAGACTAAGCGAACTGTTCTGTGCATTTTGCATAATGAACGCCATACTTGTCTCAATCCGCATCAGCATCGATTGCAGCGGTACTAGATTTGGATTGTCGATGTACAGCAACGCGTTGAACCAATCATTCCAGTAACCGAGGGTACTGAACAAGCCGATGGTTGCAAGACCAGGTAAGGACAATGGAAGAACGAGCTTGATAAAGATGCGGAACTCGCCCGCGCCGTCAATTTTCCCTGATTCTATAATAGCCTCAGGAACACTTGTTGCATAGAACGTCCGCAGAATCATAATGTAGAAGGCGTTCACGGCCAATGGCAGGATCAGAGCCCAGATCGTATCCTTAAGTCCCATCAATTGCGTTACGATGATGTAGGTCGGAACGAGACCGCCGTTGAACAACATCGTAAAGAAAGCAAAGAAGGAGAAGAAATTACGGTAGCGGAAGCTTTTCCTGGAGATAGCATAGGCATAGAATGCCATGAACAATAAGGCTATGACTGTACCGACCACGGTGACTAAGATCGTTACCCCATATGAACGAAGCAGCGTATCGCCCATGTCGAACATGTAGCGGTAAGCACCCAGGCTCCATTTCTCCGGAATTAACCGATAGCCGTTCTTGGCCAGCGTTCCCTCATCCGTTAAGGAAATGATAACCACGAATAGAAAAGGGAACACGCAAAGAATTGCAAAAAATTCCGGCAATCAGGTTAAAAGTTATATTCATTGGTGTCGATAGATTGTGAAAATCACGTTCTTTCTTTCTTTTAGACACTCTGCTCACTCCCTTGCAGTATATTTAGAACAAGGCGTTATCCTTGTCGAATTTGCGTACGATATAGTTCGATGTCATGACGAGTGTGAAACCTACGACGGATTGATATAAGCCTGCCGCAGCACTCATGCCAATTTCACCTGTTGTTTTCAGTCCACGATATACATAAGTGTCGATAACGTTCGTTACCCCGTACAATGTACCGGAGTCTCTTGGTACTTGATAGAACAAACCAAAGTCTGCATAGAATATTTTCCCAATCGCCAGCAGAGTCATAATCGTAATGATCGGTTTCAACATCGGCAATGTAATCGCACGAATTTGTTGCATTTTGCTAGCTCCGTCAATCATTGCTGCTTCATAAAGGGATTTGTCGATACCCATAATCGATGCCAAATACACAACGCTGTTATAGCCTACCGCTTTCCACAGGTATACCAATACAAGAATTAGCGGCCAATATTTTGATTCTGAATACCACTGAATTGGAGGAATCCCTAACGAGTTGAACACTCCGTTCAGCAAACCACGATCCGAGCTAAGGAAGCTGAATGTGAAATAACCGACGATGACCCATGATAGAAAATACGGTAGGAACATCCCGGTCTGATATACTTTTGAGAGCCGCTTGTTCGTGATTTCCGACAAAATAACGGCCAACAACACAGACAAAATCAAGCCTAAAAAGATAAATACGATGTTGTACAATAACGTGTTTCTTGTAATGATGTACGCATCATTCGTACTGAACAGAAACTTAAAGTTCTGCCATCCAACCCACTTACTATTAACGATACTGGCCCAGAAGCCATCCCGGTCGAAGCGGTATTCCTTAAATGCAATTACCGTACCGAGCATCGGTAGGTATGAGAAGAAAAGGAACCAGAGTGCCCCAGGGAGCACCATAAGCAGCATCATTCTATTTTTGAAGATATTCTGAAAAAACTCGCCGACCCTTTTCACGTTTTACCCCTCCTGAATGTAATGAAATAAAATGACTGTTGATAGATAGTCGGCCTTAGACAATTGTTCAAGACGGCCGTACGTACGAATGAAAAAAAGATCGGGCAGTAGGCAATTCACCCGCCCGATCTTCTTCATATTCTAGATATTACTTACCAGTACTTGCTCTCCACTCATCGATTTGTTTTTGAGCTTCAGCGATGATTTTATCAAGGCCTGCGGCTTTGAACTTCTCGATTGCTTTCGGAAGGTATTGATCCGGATCAACCGTACCTGTCATCAATGCAGACCAGTATTCTTCCTTCACGTTTTGAACTGCAGCCAGTTCAGTTGTTACCTTCGAAGTATCGAAGTTGAATCCGAGCAATGGAGCTTGAATACCAGAATCGTTAAATTTCTTGAATTCTTCCCACTTGTCAGCAGGGTCACCTTCGTTCAAGTAAGTAATCATGACGTTACCAAGAGAGAAGGTAGGCATATCATAATTCTTGGATGCATCCAAGTTCTTCATAACGTTGTCGCCAACTTTTTCGTAATGAACCCCTTCGATACCGGAGTCAACCATATTACGAAGTACTGGATCTGTGTTCAGAAGGTTCAAGAACTCCATAGCTTTCTCAGGGTATTTCGAGTTAGCAGAGATCGCTTGCATGGAGCCCATTACCGACCAGTTATAGATGTAAGGCTCACCAGCTGGTGTAGATACTACAGGGTATCCATAACTTGCGGACCAGAGGTTATCAGCATAAGGCTGTGTGCTAGCACGGTCCATGAACCATTTACCGGATTTCATCAGATCATCAGTAGATGTTGTCGTAGCCGCTTCCGCTGAAATATAACCTGCTTTGTAGTACTTGTTCATCGTTTTCAGAGCAGCTTTTAATTCAGGGCTTTCCAGAACGTTAACTACTTTATAGTCCTTCGTGTCCATTGCAACTGCCATTGGTAATTTCTCAATGACATAGTCATATGGAATCAAAGGCATGTAATTCTTATCCATCGCAAAAGGAGTGATGTTTGACTCATTTTCTTTGATCGTCTTCAACATAGGTTCAAGACTATCCAAGGAGTGTACGCTGGACATGTCCAGGTTGTACTTGTCTAACAATTCTTTGTTGAAGCGCCATACTTCTTGAGCAGGCAATTCTTTGTTAGCTGGAATACCGTAGTTATGGCCATCTACCTTAGAGCCTTCCAGGAACGCAGGATCAAGTGTATTCACGATGCCTTGACCATGAGTCTTCAGCAGATCATCAAGCTCCATAAACGCGCCTTTACGTGCGTTTTGTACATAATCAAATGCCCATGAGCTAGTAAACAAGATGTCCATCGGTTCGCCAGATGCAGCCATTACTTGCATCTTTTGGTTGTAATCACCGAAGTCAATCTGTTTCATCTTGAGAGTGACATTGATCTTCTCTTTCGTATATTTGTTGACTTCTTCCATAACTTTATCCGTATCTTTTTGCGGCGTGCCGATTGTGTACCAGATCAATTCGACTGGTTTCTCACCTTTACCGTCGCCAGCTGCGTTATTACTTGCCTTTCCTCCGCATGCACTAACAAGAAGTGTAAGTGCCATCAGCGAGGCCAACATTAGAGAGAATTTTTTTCTTTTAGAACTCATTGTTGAATACCCTCCTTTTGATATAACCTTGACTATTTATCTGCTCTATATTCAAGGACTACCTTAACTTTAAATTATGAAAGCATTTTCAAATAGAAGTGAAAATAAATAAATCCATGTACAAAGTAAAGAAAAAGGCTTGCCAGCGATATTCGCTAGCTAAGCCCTTTATATTCAGTCGGTGAAATACCAACATATTTACGGAATTGCTTATAGAAATACCCGGTCTCCCAATAGCCAACACCCCGAGCGATTTCTTGTACCTTCATGGGACTGTGCTTCAGCAGCTCCTTGGCCTTCTCAATCCGATACCAATTGATGTAATCGGTGAAGGACTGATTAACCTCCTTATGGAATAGCTGACCAAGATAGACCGGATGGATATTGTACAGGGCCCCAAGTGTCTTCAGTGAAATGTCCTCGTTGTAGGACTGGTCGATATAATGGAGCACCTGTTGAACGACCGGACTTTTCATATCATTGGCTAATGATTCGACCGTAATATCTGCGACCTCATGCATAATTTGAACCAGTTCTTCAATAGATGACGTCGTGCGGATTCTCGCGAACTGATTCTTGTAAAGATCGGCTTCCTCGTCATGCCTGATCTCCTCAAGCTGCATCTTGAAGCGAATAATCCATTCCATGGCCAACTCCTGAAGCAGTCTGGGCGATATGCCCTGCATCTGCTGCAGCACCCCGAAATCTTCATCTATGCGAGCAATTAGCCCAGCCTTATCCTTCGCCATAATCAGCTTCGAATAATCGTTCCAATTCATCGGAATGCTGCGCTCGGCATTATCCTGATGATCCTTCAACTGGTTATAGTGAAGAATCTCCTCCTCCGGATAGATCATGAAGTATTCCTGCGCTTTCTTGGCGTGAATATAGCTCAGGGAGGACTCTCCCTCCATCTCCTGGGTACTGCCAATCGACATCCTAAGCGGACGGTAAGACAGCAGAACGTTCATCAGCTGATGATTCGTTAGTTCCACTTCCTCCAGGCCTTGTTCCAGTTCATCGAAGTTATACACCAGTACAATATTTCCCTCTACATCGCGGAAAGGAATCACACCCTCCTTGCCCCACAATTGATGGAGCACAGCATCGAACAGCGATTGGCTCAATTCCCTGGACCGCAGCAGCGATACCAGGATATAGCGCTTGTCTAAATGAATCCCTAGCAGGTCAGCACGTTCCTGGAACTCCTGAGGCTTAATCTGATTCCTTATCCAGCGATACATAATATTGTCCTTCAGGATCAATATGCTCTGCTCGCTCAGATCAACGAAAGGAGTCTTGGAGGCATTCAATTTCTCTGCAACTGTGTTCAGTGTAGCTTTAAACTCCTCAAGGTTAATCGGCTTCAGCAAATAATTCTCGATGCCGAGCAGCATGCCTTCCTTTAAATAATCAAACTCGTTAAAACCGCTCAGGACAATCACTTTAAGCTCTGGATGCAATTCACGAGCCTGACGAATTAGATCAAGCCCATTCATCTTGGGCATAGAAATGTCGGTGACGAGTATATCGGCAGGGATATGCTTCAGTGCTTCTAACGCCTCAAGTCCATTCCCGGCTTGTCCAACGATCTCCATATCGAGCTCCGCCCAATCCACAATATCGTATAAGCCTTCAATAATAAATGGCTCATCATCGACTATGAACACCTTGTACATCGTCTATTCAATCCTCCCCCAGATCAGGGAACAATACGGTGACCACCGTTCCTCTCCCTAGATCACTCTTGATATCTACACCATACGGGGCTCCGTACAACAATTTTAGCCGTTCATGTATGCTTCGCAGCCCAAAGGAGCCTGAATATTCATCCGAATTCGCGAGTGCATCTTTAATTTGTCCCAAGCGATCCGGAGGGATACCCTGCCCATTATCTTTGATCTCAACATATAGATATTCATCAATTTTCGTAATCTTAATCGCAATCTCATTATCGGTTCCATCGGTCCGCATCCCATGCAGGATATAGTTTTCGATAATCGGCTGTAAAGACATTTTCAACAAAGTCCTGCCCATCAGCTGTTTATCGCAAATAATCTCGTATGAGAACTTATCTTTGTAGCGGATTCGGAACAGCTCGAGATACATTCGGCAGGCTTCAAGCTCATCCTTCAGGGTGTAGCGAGGCTTCTGCTGAACATAGTTCTTGAACAGCATGGACAGGCTGTAGATCATCTCCCCTACATCCGCCGCCCCCTGGGACACGGCACGCATGCGAATGACTTCGAGCGTATTGTATAGGAAATGGGGATTTACCCTTGCTTCAAGGGCAGCAATCTCGGTATGCTTCTGCTTAATCTCCGCTTTATAGACCCGGTCGATATACAAATTCAGATCGACCAGCATCTCGTTGAAGCTCTTGGCAATCTGTCCAATCTCATCGTCCTTGGTCTCCGCAATTCTCGCATTCAAGTCTCCGTTCTTCACCTTGCGTGTAAATTGAATAATGCTGTGAGTCCGTCTGGCGAAATTCATAATGAACAGAGAGGATATCAGGATCGCGAACAGAATACAGATGGAGCTGACCAGAACAATCGTATTACGTACTCCTCGATAGGTTCCGGCAAGTTCATTTTTGGGGATCAGGCTCAGCACGGTATATCCCCCCTGGGTGTCCGTCAGCTTGATGATTGAGTCCCCTTCCTCTGTCACATCATTGTCGTACACCGAGTTAATCTGCTCCACATATGGATATCTGTCTCCATAGAAACTTCCATCCGTATCGAAAATGACGTCTCCGTTACCGGATAATACAACGATCCGTCCCTTGATTTCCTCCCTGTAATTTTCAATACTGTTCCATATTTTTTCTGAGTTGAAATATACCTCTAATTGGCCGATATTGCGCAATGTGATGTTATTGTTGATCGGTATGCGCACGGAGAACATCGGCGACTCCGGCATCTCAATCGTCTTTCTCACCCACACATTAGGTGTGGAAACCTTCGAGCTCTCTCCAGCATACATCGCATCGGGAACGAGAGATCTCGCCGCATTGGTACTGATGATTTTAAAATTAACATCGTTATATACATACAACTGCTGTAAAGAAGCACTGTACAGCATCAGGGTCGCGATGTCTGGATCATCCTCGAACCGATTTCTGAATATCTGCACGGTATCACTGGTCAATCCACTATCATTGCGATTCAGCCTGAATTCGACGTAGTCTTTGTACGGATGCTCCAGGAAATAAGAGGTGTTGAAAGCCAAATCAGCGTCCCTATAAGTGTCACGCATCATGTTCTGCACAGATTCATATTTGTTGTTGATATATTTATTGATATTCTGCACTGCGCTACGCTGGATACCCAGCTGCCGCTCTACCGCGGCGTCAGACATGGAGCGGAACATCAAATAAGAGAAGATGATAATGGTTACGATCGTAATCATCGAAAAGAGAAAAATGATCTTCAGAAACAATTTATCTTTGAAATATTTGCGGTAAATCTTCATGAATCATCAATGTCCTCCTTCGATCTGTAAGCCACGATCCGGATAAAGCCGGCAGAATTATCATAACCGTTATCCTATACATAGAACAAGCGCCCGTCTTCAGGGTCTACTGAAGGTCGGGCGCTGCACTATTATATAAGATTAATATCCGATTAACCGCGGAACTCCTGTAAGCCTTGATTCAGTTCGCGGGTCGCCGAGTAAACTTGCTGATACAGCTTGAAGAGGCGAGTATAAGCGGCCACATTTGCAGGAATCGGTTCAAACGTCTTACCGTATGCGATAAACTTGTCAGCACATTCCTTGAGGCTGTCGAACCAGCCGCTGCCTACAGCAGCCATCATCGCGGCGCCCATGGCAGGGCCTTGCTCGTTCTTAAGCGAGACGACCGGTGTATTGAAGATATCTGCCTGCATCTGCAGCCATACCGGATTCTTCGCTCCACCGCCGATGGAGATGATCCGTCTGGTGTTGATTCCGGCCTGACGGAAGAGCTCAAGTGACTCGGCCAGTGAGAACGTTATGCCTTCCATCACAGCGCGTGCCATATGCTCGCGGCGATGCGTACCGGACAGGCCGATGAAGCTGGCCCGAATCGCGCTATCGGCATGTGGTGTGCGCTCACCAACCAGATAAGGCGTGAACAACAGGCCGTCCGCACCCGGCGGCAGATCAGCAACCGGCTTCAGCATCTCATCGAAGCTAAGCTCCGGTGCAAGTGAATCCTTGAACCAGCTTAAAGAGTAACCTGCAGCCAGCGTAACGCCCATAGCATAGAAAGCGCCCGGATGCGCATGATTGAAGAAATGCACTTTACCAGCAAAATCCTTGTTCTTGTCTTCTTCATAGGTCAGTACAACACCAGAGGTGCCAATGCTGCACATCGCATCGCCCTCACGAACGATCCCCGCGCCAACGGCACCGCAAGCGTTATCGGCTCCACCGCCAAATACGCGTGTCTTCTCGGACAAGCCGCTCAGCTTGGCGAACTCAGGCAGAATCGTTCCTGTATCCTCCGAGCTGCCAACGATCGGCGGACAGAATCCCTCCGGCAAACCGAATGCCTGAACAATTTCTTCACTCCATTTGCCTTCAGGAACGTTAAGCATCAATGTTCCTGCTGCATCGGAAATTTCCATTTGTATATGCCCCGTCATACGGTAGCGCAAATAATCCTTCGGCAGCACAAAGCGGGCCGCTCTTGCGAACAGTTCTGGCTCATGCTTCTGCACCCACAGAACCTTCGGAAGCGTGAAGCCTTCCAATGCCGCATTGCGGGTAATCTTCAACAATCCATCGCCGAGCTTCTGCTCAATCTCACGGCATTCCTTCGTCGTGCGCGTATCATTCCATAGAATCGCGTTGCGCAGCACGTTGTTCTGTTCATCGAGCAGCACAAGACCGTGCATTTGCCCGGAGAAGGATATTCCTTCAATATCCTCTGGAGATATACCGGATTCCCGCAGCAATTGCTGCAGACTGGCGATCGTTCCATTCACCCATTCTTCTGGATTCTGCTCGCTGTAGCCAGGACGTTCGTGAATAAGCGGATAAGAAGCGGTTGCTTCGCCTTTGATCTCACCCTGCAGATCCACCAGCAAGGTCTTAACGGAGCTCGTGCCAAGATCGACACCGATTACGTACTTCATCTCATATTTCTCCCTTCAATCTTCTAGGGTTCTAACTATTAAAACCGGACTATTAACAAAGAAGGGACGACCAGCGCCCCTTCATCATCTATTTCACCCGACTGACCATGTTTAGTCAGCGGCTATTATTTGGTTCCAAAAATATATTCGTTCAGACGAGCCTTCAACAGCTCCAGATGGTTCGATTTGTTCACGATGTGGCTGTGCTCAAGAGCATAAGCTTCTAATGTCTTGAAGTTTGCTTTGCCGGATACGATATCGGCACCGATGCCTGTCTTGAAGCTTGCATAACGATCAGCCAGCAGGTTCTCGAAGAATTTGTCGTCAATCATTTTGCCAGCAACTTTCAAGCCTTTAGCAAAGGTATCCATACCAGCGATGTGCGCATAGAACAAATCTTCAGGCTCGAAGGAAGTACGTCTTACCTTCGCGTCGAAGTTCACGCCGCCGGAGCCAATACCGCCATTTTCCAAGATTTCATACATAGCGAGCGTTACAGCATACAAATCTGTAGGGAACTCGTCAGTATCCCAGCCGAGCAGCATGTCGCCTTGGTTCGCATCGATCGAACCGAGCATATTGTTGATGCGAGCTACGCGCAGTTCATGCTCGAATGTGTGACCAGCCAATGTAGCGTGATTCGCTTCAAGGTTCAGTTTGAAGTGTTTGTCCAAGCCGTATTTTTGCAAGAAAGAAATCGTTGTTGCTGCATCGAAGTCATATTGATGCTTGGTTGGTTCCTTCGGCTTAGGCTCAATTAAGAATTGACCGGTATATCCGATTTCCTTCGCATAATCAACAGCCATCTGGAAGAATCTTGCCAGGTTATCCAGCTCGAAGCCCATATCCGTGTTGAGTAAGGACTCATAGCCTTCGCGGCCGCCCCAGAATACATAGTTCTCAGCGCCCAGCTCAAGCGCAGTCTCCAGACCTTTCTTCACTTGCGCCGCTGCATAAGCGAATACATCTGCATTGTTAGTAGTAGCAGCACCATGAACATAACGCGGATTGGAGAACATATTAGCTGTGTTCCAGAGCAATTTAACACCTGTGGAATTCATGCCTTCTTTAATTTTAGCGACAATTACGTCAAGATTCTCGTTAGACTCTTTCAGCGTTGCGCCTTCAGGAGCCACGTCAACATCATGGAAACAGAAGTAAGGAGCGCCCAATTTCTCGATGAATTCGAAGTTTACTTCGACGCGAGCTTTCGCCAGATCAAGACCGGATACAGTCTCCCATGGACGAATCATATTCGCTTGACCAAATGGATCACTGCCGTTCATCGTCAATGTATGCCAGTAAGCTACTGCAAAACGAAGATGTTCTTTCATAGTTTTGCCGAGCACAACTTCATTTTCATTATAATGTTTGAATGCCAACGGGTTGTCGGAACCTGCGCCTTCATACTGAATTTTGCTAATGTTCTTAAAATAACTCACGCTAAAATCCTCCCTGAATTAGAGTTTTTTGAAAGCATTTACACCCTATCTGCGAAAGGTATGATTGCCTTTGCACCTAGATCGTATCACGTTCAACTTAGTTTGTCTAGTAAACTAACTAAGACTACAAGAAAATATTATTATCCATGTCTCAGTTATGATCCCGCTTCGTCACAGCGGTCTCCCGGTATACCCCGTATGAATACATTTAACTGAAATATAATAGTATGTCTCATGGGCACCTATGGTCTGTTTTCCAAAATGTTATTTCACCACATTTTGCGAAGATTGTAGTAGAATGAAAAATGGTTTTATTTGCAACTATGCTCTAGCAGAATGTGAATGGCCGTATTCAAAAAAATCCATATAGTTCAGTCGAGTATAGAAAGCCGCTTCTTATCGGCTTCCAACGGACTCTACTATGATGGGTTGAAGGGGTAATAAAGATATGACAACATTACGGAAGCTGTTCACCAACTACTGGAGCCCTTATGTCGCGATGGGTATCGCAGGCGTACTCAGCGCTCTGTACTTCGGCATTACCAATACGGTATGGGCCGTTACTGGCGAGTTCACTCGCTTTGGAGGACATATTCTCCAGCTCTTCGGCATCGATATTTCCGACTGGGCTTACTTCGACTTGATACAGATGAAGGGCTCAACCTTCGATCGTACGGACGGATGGATTGTCTGGGGCATGTTCATCGGCGCACTGATCATGATTCTGTTAAGCAACAACTTCAAGATCCGCATACCTAAGCAGAAGCGGCGCTTGGTGCAGGGCCTGATTGGCGGCATTATTGCAGGTGTGGGTGCAAGACTGGCACTGGGCTGCAATCTAGCTGCCTTCTTCACGGGTGTACCGCAATTCTCATTTCATGCCTGGATCTTCATGGCAGCTACAGCCATCGGCACGTATGTCGGTGTGAAGATCGTCAGCACGAGGTGGTGGAAGGGCAAGCCTATTCTGCAAAAAGGAAATGCGGCACCCGCCGTACGCAAGTCGAGAAAGGTTCAGCCTTATATCGGCGGGCTTGTTGCGGTTGTCTACGCAGGACTCATCGTGTATTTCTTCCTTAATGGCAAGACGATGCTTGGTGTAGCGGCAATCTTCGGGGCTGCTTTCGGCATCCTAATTGAAAGAGGACAGATCTGCTTCACTTCTGCATTTCGCGATCTGTGGATTAGTGGACGCGCCACGATGACGAAGGCTATTATTCTTGGGATGGCGATCAGCTCTGTCTTGACGCTTATCGTCATTCTTGTGAACGGCGTCGATCCGATTACGAAAATAGCTGCGCCGAGCACATTCATCGGCGGCCTTCTGTTCGGCATCGGAATCGTGCTTGCCGGCGGCTGCGAGACGGGTATGATGTACCGCTTAATGGAAGGACAAGTGATCTTCCTGCCCGTATTCATTGGCAACATTATCGGAGCTACCTTCCTTGCCTATGCTTGGGATCATCTTGGCGTATTCGACCTGCTCGTGAAGAGCGGAGCGAAAATCAATCTGATCTCCGTCATGGGACCGGCTTGGGCACTTATCGTCACGCTCGTATTGCTTGCCGTCGGATATATCGTAGCAAGCTACTGGCAAAAAAATTACCGCTTCGGCGTTGGCTTCAAAAAAGGAGGTGCAAACAAATGACCATCGATTTCACATTGGATCTTAGAGGGGAACCTTGTCCGTATCCTGTAATCTACTCTTTAGAAACGTTGCAGGACATGAAGAAGGGTCAGGTATTACAAGTCATTGCAGACTGTCCGGCTGCCTTCAAGAACGTACCGGAAGAGGTTGTCAAGCATGGCTATACCCTTGTGCAAGAGCCTGTAAAGAACGGCCAAGAACTGATCTTCTACATTCAAGCGTAATTTAATTCCATAAGGAGCTGACTGAATGAGTAGCTTGCCTACTCACCTGGTCAGCTCCTTTTCCTATCGTATTTATTGTGTGTGATCGAGCATCTGCTCCACCTTCATTACAGTAAGATCTAAATAACGTTAATTTGTTCATCAAACTAACTAAGTTGTTTATTTTTATTTCCCGCCTTGTGTTATTATAGTACTATGTTCAATAATTTCTGGAGGATTAATGATGAAAATTACGGGCGACCAGCAGTTAATCAAGAAAATGAACAAGACGATCGTCCTGGATACGATCAGACAGCGGCAGCCGCTATCAAGGGCGGATATCTCATCGTTGATCGGACTCAATAAAGCAACAGTCTCTTCACTTGTGTCTGAACTGATCGAGAGCCAGCTCGTCTCCGAGATCGGACCGGGTGAATCCAGCGGAGGACGTAAACCTACTCTGCTCCTGTTCAATCGTAGCGCGGGCTTTGCCATCGGTGTGGATATCCGCGTTAATGATCTGCTGGCTGTCCTCGTAGATATGGAAGGCAATGTGATCCGCGAGAAGACGATCCCACTGGAAGACTACTCTCCGGGCAAAGTGCTTGATCAAATTCGCAAGACGATTCGCGGGTTGATGAGAAGACTGCCTGCATCTCCCTACGGCGTTGTTGGAATCGGCATTGGCGTACCCGGTCTGGTAGACGAGAAGAGCCAGGTCATCTCTGCTCCTAATCTTGGCTGGGATAATGTCGATCTATATGAAGCTCTGAGCGCTGAATTTGGGTCTAATATTCATATTGATAACGAAGCGAACGCCGGAGCAATCGGTGAGAAATTGTACGGAGCAGGCCGAGACTCAAAGGACCTGATCTACCTGAGCATCGGAATCGGGATTGGATCGGGTATCATCGTAGGCGGGGATCTATACCGCGGTACCTCCAACTTCTCGGGCGAGGTCGGCCATATGACCGTTGCCGAGAATGGGCCATTATGCCGTTGCGGGAATCGAGGATGCTGGGAGACACTTGCTTCCGAGAAGGCCCTGCTTGATCAAGCAGGAACGCTGTGGAAGGATCATGCTCCGAGTCTAGAGGACATTCTGAAGGAGGCTAAGCAAGGTAATGAGCAAGTGCTTACTCTGCTTGAACAGATTGGTTCCCAGCTCGGTGTTGGCCTTGCTAATCTGGTGAATATCCTTAATCCGGAGTTAATTGTGATTGGCAACCGCCTCTCACTGGCCGGTGACTATTTGCGGCAAGCGATGTTAAGTACACTAGGCAAGCGCAGCCTGTCCTATCATCGTAAGCAGACCCATGTCGACTTCGCCAAATTAGGTATTCGCTCCACTGCGTTAGGAGCTGCCTCCCTGCCGATCACTGTATTCCTGGCAGAGCCGGACGTGAGCGTCACGGAGGCTGCATTGAATTCCTAGCAAGTAATATAAGAGGTTGTTCAAAAAGTCCACTTTTGATCACGAAGTGAATCAAGAAGCAACCGGGCATCGAATCTTGAATTCAGCCGGGCCTTCCGGTGCTCACGTACCCAAAACGTACGCTCCGCTCCTCAGTCCCTAGCTTTATCCAACCTTCTTGGTGCTGAAAACCGGACTTTTTGAACACGCACTATAAGTATAAGATTCTCCGTCAGGGAATGATCCCTTGATCTGCTATACTATTCCGGTCCACTGGGGTGTAATCTCCAGTGGACCTTTTCGTTTGCCCCCATTATTCATACAATAAGGGTATAGCCCATTGAATACTCAATGGAAATATCTTTACAAGGAGCATGTCCACATGTCTGAACCGCTAAATATTCTGGTCACCTTAAACTCTAACTACTTGAAACCTCTGCGAGTGATGCTCTACTCTTTATTCCTTAATAATAAGGGAGAGCGGTTTACGGTTTATGTCATGCACTCAAGCTTAAAGCGCAAGGAGATCGAGGGGCTGCGCCGGTTATGCGCTGAGCAAGGGAACGGCAGCCTGCTAGAGGAGATTGAAGTCGACGACCAAAGCTTCGCCGAAGCCCCTACCCTGCTTCATTACACCAAGGAGATGTATTACCGCCTGCTCGCCTTCCGCTTCCTGCCAGACCATATGGAGCGAATCCTCTATCTGGATCCTGATATTCTGGTGCTTAACTCCATCAGGGAGCTCTACGAGACCGATCTGGAGCATTATTTGTATGCCGCTGCTTCTCATGACCTTATCTCTATTAAAGAAATCAACAAGCTGAGGTTGAACCCTTATAAAATCGAGGCTTATTATAATTCTGGAGTACTGCTGATGAATTTGAAGCTGCAAAGAAAGCGGATTAGCGAGGAAGAAATCTACGACTTCGTTGAGAATAATCGCTCCAAGCTGATTATGCCGGATCAGGATATTATCAATGCGCTGTATACCAAACGGATCAAGAGCATCGATGAGAAGCTGTACAATTATGATGCGAGATACTACCGCTATTACAAAATTACGAGCAACGGCGAATGGGATATGGAGCATGTGATAGACCATACTGTATTCTTGCATTTCTGCGGCAAAAGAAAGCCCTGGAAGAAAGACTATAGCGGCAAGTTCCATGCACTGTTCAAATATATGGAGAAGCTATGTAATGCTGCCGACTCATAAACTGTTCTACGTGGAAATAAAAAGGCCGGTGACATCACCGTCACCAGCCCTAACTTCCATTTACTACTCATCCTTCTCCTTCTCCACCGCATCCAGAAAAGGCTTGTTCACGAAATAATACATAAAGCCCATCAGCAGTACGCCGCCGATCAAATTGCCTATTGTTACAGGAACGAGGTTGTGGATAACACCATAAAAGGAGATCGTTCCTGGATGGTTCAGCACAAGCGCGATCGCAAAGGTACACATATTCGCAATACTATGCTCGTAACCGGATATGAAGAAGCAGAACACGAACAGCATCATCGCAAACATCTTGGCCCCGTCGCCTTTGAGCGACATTGGAATGAAGAAGGCCAGACAGACGAGCCAGTTACAAAGAATAGCCCGGAAGAACAGCTCGATCGCCGAGGTATTCATCTTATGCTCTACAACATTCAGCAGGAAGCTATTCACTGAAGCATCGGTAAATAGACCTGTCAGGAAAATAAGCAGGGCGAACACTGCCGCTCCCATAATATTTCCTACATAACTGAATACCCATAGCTTCCCGACCTCAGACCATTGCAATTTCTTGCGCAGGGCCGCATAGGTATAGTAGAACGTATTGCCGGTGAATAAGTCTCCTCCACCATAAGCGATCAAAATGATGGCCGCGCCGAAAGTAATCGCCGCCATCGGATAAGTGAACGGGGAATTCTCCATATAAAAGAAGTTTCCGGTCTTAAAAGCAACAATCACTCCGAATCCGATAAACATGCTTGCCAGCATAGACCTCGCGATGTAGCGCAGTTGGCTCTGCCGGAAGATCTTATACTTCTTCAAGGCCAGCTCTTCAACCTTCAATAGCGATTCTGTCTCCATAAACCCTCCAAGTATATTATTTCCCTCATTTTCCATGATTTCTGAACAAAGTCAAGTCAAGTATTACGATTCTGTGAACCATTTATTCACTTTCCAAAAACACATCCTACAATTGACAAAATCCCCCATTTTCGTGTATATTGAACGAAGCTGCAATACGATCAATCTTACGATGGAAGCACCCGTAAGCTTGGCTCTTCACGAGCCTGGCCTGCGGGTGCTTTTTCGCGTGTACTTAGATGATTATGACTCGTATGCAGCACAATCTGATTAGGGAGAGATGCTCTATGGTAAACCATCTTAGGACTGGCATAACTGTACTGGCGCTCATCATTCTCATTGCTGCGGGAATCACCGCCTTATCCCCTCCGGGCCAGGCATCCGCTGCAGCCATCGAGTTCACCGACTCGATCAACGCTCAACTCGACGCTACCGCAGATAAAACGGGAAAGAACGGGTCCAAGCTCCGCAAGCAATACACGGACTTCAAGAGCAGCCGGACACAGATATTAAGTCTGGATGACCGAACATCGGCCCTGCATTACGACAATGAGAGCAAGGCATCCGCTGTGCGCAAGGCCATCGGCAATATCGATGCAAGCAAGATCAGCAAGCTCGAGGAGCAGGTCAAGACAACCAAATCGAAATACCAGCCTCTATATACCTCGTATACCTCATTCAATAAACAGGTAGCCGCCGCCAATAAATTGAAGGACAAATCTCTTTACAAGGTATTGAAGGCACAAGCCGAAGGAATGAAATTGGTTGTCGATATCACCAAGCAGGACCTCAAGTCGAAGGAGGCCGCATTGAAGACCGCCAAATCAGAAAGAACGAAGAAACAGAAGCAAATTCGCAGCGTCCTATCGGAAATCGATGCTGTCAAGACGAAGATCAAGGCCGAGAAAAGTGCTATCTCCACCCCCAACAAACAGCTAACCACCGAATGGTCCAATTTCAAAGCTGCGGTGAAGAAGAATGACGCGGATCGGGCGACGGATACTCTGGCCAGACTACTTACTCTATCAACCCAAATCAATACGAAGAAGCAAAATATTTATAATCATGAGTCAAAAATATCTTCGATTATCCAGCGAGCCAACAGTATGCTGCCCTAAATCTCGATTTATTACAAAAGAGGCCTCGGAAACTAAAGTTCCCGAGGCCTCTTTCCCTATCCAGTATATATCTATCCCCCGCCTTAAGGCATGGGGTCTCTCCCAGATTTGCTGTACTGCAGTATGTTTTGAGCATGTTACCACCATATGGATTGTCGAAAAAATGAAATATATCACAAAATAAAACGGACATTTCTTTTCACAGATTTTTTGTTCTATAAACCGAAAAATGAGTACATCAATACGAAATCTGAAGCATTATCCTTCCTGGGTTTTCCAATTACAATGAAAGTAAGCTCAGCGAAAGTGCTTTCAAACAAGATACTGCATAACTTGGAGGTTACTATGGAAATGCAAAAGTCTACACCGCCCACAGCCATGATAGATTCGAATTTATCACCACCAACTGCAAGGCAGAAATGGCTGAAGAAACTTGTATCTCAAAGACATATTCAAATTATGGCTTTGCTCGGAATCGCATGGATGATCATTTTCAACTACATCCCTATGTACGGCGTTATTATCGCATTTAAGGACTATGACATTATCAGAACGATTTCCGAAGCGCCCTGGGTCGGACTGGAGCATTTCAAGGAGTTCTTGTCGGATGAGAACTTTGGCTACGTGATGAAGAATACTTTGGGGATCAGCTTGATTAAATTGATGACATTCCCGCTTCCGATTATATTCGCGCTCTTTCTAAATGAGGTGCGCATCCTGCGGTTCAAGCGGGCGATCCAGACCATTTCGTACCTTCCCCACTTCCTATCCTGGGTTGTACTCGGTGGAATCCTGGCCACTTGGTTGTCAGATGTAGGGATCATTAACGATATCCTTATGGCCTTGCATTTGATAGATCAGCCGATTTCCTACCTGGCTGAACCGAAATACTTCTGGACGATTGTCATTACATCGGATATTTGGAAGGAGCTTGGCTGGTCAGCGATCATTTATCTGGCAGCGATTACAGGGATTTCGCCTGAAATGTATGAAGCGGCAACCATTGACGGTGCCGGACGCTTCCAGAAGATGTGGTATGTCACACTTCCAGCGATCAAAGGAACGATCAGTATCCTGTTTATCTTGGCAGTCAGTGGTGTGCTGAACTCCAACTTTGACCAGATCCTTGTATTGCGTAACTCTCTGAATGACAGTGCAAGTAATGTTATTGATTACTATGTCTACTATACAGGGATTTCCCAAGGCCGTTACTCGTACTCTGCAGCGATCGGATTGTTCAAATCCGTTATTGCGCTTACGCTGCTGCTGATTGCGAACCAAGTATCCAAAAAACTCAACGATACTTCGTTATTTTAGGCCGAGGAGGAACTTCAAATGTCTTTAATAAAACGTAAAACAAAAGGCGAAGCCGTTTTTGATATTATTAATAATCTAGGGATGCTGCTAATCTGCTTCGTTACCCTGTATCCGATCTGGTATGTCCTGATCAATGCGTTCAACGACGGTAAGGACGCCATGCTGGGCGGCATCTACTGGTGGCCGCGGGTATTCAGCCTGGAGAACTTCAAGGCAGTATTCGACAATCCCGGTATTACGACGGCCATGCTGCTCACCGTTGCCAAGACTCTCGTGGGCGTGGGAGCTCACGTCTTCTTCACCGCCATGGTAGCTTACGCATTCTCACGCAGAGAGTTGATTTTTGGAAGGTTCTATATTTTTCTAGGAACGATCACGATGATCTTCTCCGGGGGTCTCATTCCAACTTATCTACTGATCCGCGATTTGCATATGCTTGATACATTTGCGGTCTTCATTATTCCGGTGCTGTTCAGCTTTTTTGACCTCATCATCTTTATGACCTTCTTCCGGGAAATTCCCGACGGACTAGATGAGGCGGCCCGGATCGACGGCGCCAACGACTGGACGATTCTAGTGCGAATCGTGCTTCCGGTATCGATGCCTGTTATCGCTACCATCGCCTTGTTCCACGGGGTATACCAATGGAATGACTATTTCGCCGGGATTATCTACATCAATAAAGAGTCGCTGCAACCGATCCAGACCTTCCTTTACCGGGTAGTCGCTCAGTCCAGCTCGAATATTATGACTACCGCCTTGCAGGGAAGCGCCGTAACCAAGACAGTCACCTCGCAATCGGTGAAGCTGGCAACGATGGTTGTAACTACGCTTCCAATCGTATTCGCTTACCCCTTCCTGCAGCGTTACTTCGTCAAAGGAATGATGATCGGCTCCATCAAGGGATAAGGCCTCACTTACAGTAACTCCTCCAGGCCGCCTAACGGCGGCTTTGGAGTTGCACAATATAGCACTAATCAAATTAAGAAAAGGGGTTAAAATGCATGGGCATGAAAAGAAAGTCCAAAAAAGTGATAATGCTTCTTATGGCATGTATCATGGTTCTGTCCTTGGCGGCTTGTTCCGGTAAAGGAAATAATAGCGCCAAAAAAGAAAACGCTAACAATGCTCCAGCGAACACATCTACAACGTCTGACAAAGCAGCTCCATCCGCAGACGAGCCAGGTTGGAAGTCAGACACATCTCCGATTACGTTTGACTGGTATTTGAACTTTGCCTGGTTCCCTAATAAATGGGGCGTTGATCCGACTTCCCAGTATGTCACTAAAAAGACAGGCGTTGATATTAACTTCATCGTTCCTGCTGGTAACGAAAACGAGAAGCTGAATACACTGATTGCTTCCGGCAAGCTGCCTGATTTCATTACGCTTGGCTGGTGGGAAGATGGCGTGAAGAAGATGATCGAAGGCGGGCTAGTACTTCCGCTCAACGAATTGGCAGAACAATACGATCCTTACTTCTTCAAAGTATCCGACCCTGACAAGCTGGGTTGGTACACACAAGAAGACGGTAACGTGTACGGTTATCCGAACTCTTCCTCATCCCCCAAAGACTACCAGCAATTTGGTGATACTTATGTATCCAACCAGACGTTTGTAGTGCGTAAGGATATTTATGAGGCGATTGGCAGTCCCGACATGCGCACTCCAGAAGGGTTCCTTGCCGCCCTGAAGGCTGCTAAGGAGAAGTTCCCGCAAATCGACGGCCAACCGATGATTCCGTTTGGACTGCATGAGTTCATTCAGACAGGAAATGACTCCCTGGAAGGTTATATTCAGAACTTCCTGGCGATTCCGCGGGAAAAAGACGGTCAATTGTATGAGCGCGAACGTGATCCAGAATATATCAAATGGATGAAAGTGCTGCGTCAAGCGAATCAAGACGGCTTGCTGGCTAAAGATATCTTTATCGACAAACGTGCACAAATGGAAGAAAAAATCGCCCAAGGTCGTTACTTCGCGATGCTGTACCAGCGTACAGACTTTGCGGCCCAGCTCGGCACTTTGTTCCAGCAAGATCCTAACAAGATCTATATCGCCGTCGATGGTCCTGCAAATGCTAACCTGGACGCACCAACCTTGAACGGCCCAAGCATTTCCGGTTGGACTTTGACCCTGATCTCTAAAGATGTGAAAGACAAAGAGCGCGCCATTAAATTCCTTAGCTATCTGAACAGTGAGGAAGGCCAGAAAGACTTTTATCTTGGTGAGAAAGGCGTCAGCTATGATACAATTGACGGTAAGGAGCAATTCTTGCCTGAAGCATTTGACCTGATGAACAAAGACCGTTCCGCTTTCGATAAGAAATACGGTTCCTCCTTCACCTTCTGGATGATGCAAAATACGAATATTACCCAGCAATGGGCACCGCAATCGGTTGAACCGTACAAACAATTGGAAGATTGGACTCGCGGCAAAACGAAGAGCTTCTCTGAGTTCGATGAGCTTGATCCACTTGCCAATTCTGATGAAGGCATCATCAATACCAAGATTAAGGATTTACGCGGCAAGACATTGCCTAAGTTGATTATGGCAAGTTCCGAAACCGAATTCGATAAAATCTGGGATGAATATATTAAGAAGCAAGATGACCTTGGATATGCCAAAGTACAGGCATACAAACAAGCAAAGTATGAAGAGAATAAGAAGAAGCTCGGCATGTAACTATAGCCCTGCCCAAAACGCCCGCTTACCGCGGGCTTTTGGGTGTCTATAAAGGAGTCGCTAGCTATGATGAGGGGGAAGCGCTTGCGAGCGATTTGGGATTCATTGATGTATTGGATTGGGCGCCGTTCTCTGCAGAGCCGCCTGATCGCTGCCTATATTTTTATCATTTTAGGACCCTGCCTGTTGGTGTCCTTCTATTCTTATAAAGCGATCAACAACATGTATTTGCGCGATGCCGAGGACAAGAGTATCTCCTTACTGGAAATGGAGCAATTGCATATTGATACGCAAATTGAATCTATGGTCCGGGCGGTTGTGGTCGCTTATGAAGACCCGGAGGTAAAGGATTACCTCGCTCATACCAGCGATCCGGATCCCGATGAACTGGTCAACTTCAACAACTATATCTTCAAGAATCTGACACGCATTCAGTATTACAATCCCAACGTGGCACATCTTCGCCTATTCTCCAGCAGTGATATTGTGGAGATTTGGCCGATCTTCTTCCGCGAATACCGTGTAGCCAATGAATCGTGGTATAAGAAGGCCGTACAGATGAAGGGCTTGGAGTCCTGGTCTTTCCAATACAATGATCCGGATCTGATGGAACGGTACATAGGGCAAACGCCTGCGCTTACGCCAAAGGTATCGCTGCTTCGTGAATTGAGCATCCCTGCGGGCCATCATGTCGGTATGGTTCAGGTTGACATGTTGCTGGAGAACTTCAGTCCGAGGACTTACTCGGTCATGCAGGACAGCAAGTCGCAGATGCTGCTTGTGGACAGCGAAGCACAGACATTCACACGGGAGAAGGACTCCTTTCTGAAAGCGAACCCGGAAATGGAAAGTATTATTAAGGAGCGCCTTCAGCGTTATCAGGATACGGGAAAATGGGATATTCGTTATAAGGAGAACGGAAAACAGTTTCTACTATTGCATCAGCGAATTGAACGGATTAATGCCAATCTGATCAATATCGTATCCATGGAGGGTGTGATCCAGGATATATCCCGTACACGTAATCTCCTCATCGGAGCCAATATCGTTTTTATTACGCTGGTCACCCTGATCGCTTATATTCTGAATGCCTTTATTCTAAAAAATCTTCGCCTATTAACGGAGGAGATGAAAAAGGTACGGCGAGGAGAAGCCTACAGTGGAATCTCTATTCGCGGCGGCGGCGAAGTCGGAGAGCTCGCACATCATTTCTCCAAGCTAATGAATACGATTAATACATTGGTCGCTCAAGCGGTATACAAGCAAGCGCTAACGAAGGAAGCGGAGCTGCGCTCGCTTCATAATCAAATTGACGCCCACTTTCTATTTAATACATTGGAAAACATAAAAATGTTAGCCGAAATTGAGAATCAACGAACGATTTCTGATTCGTTAACTTCCCTTGGGGGAATGATGCGATACAACTTTAAATGGTCTGGAGAGTACGCGAAGCTGCGCGATGAGATTCGGCATATCGAGAATTACACGAAAGTGATGAACATCCGATTTGACGAACCGATTCTTCTTAAGCTCGATATTCCTGAAGAGGCCATGGAGCTGGAAATGCTCAAGATGTCCCTTCAGCCGATTGTCGAAAACGCCGTAAAGCATGCTTGGATCGGAGAAGAGTCCGATAAACAAATTTTGATTCAAGTGCTTGATTGGCAGAATCACGACGTGCAGATCATAGTCACGGACAATGGCATAGGGATGCACGCGGAGGATTTGTCCGTCTTAAATCAGGAATTGCAGTCTATAGGGATGAATGATAAACTTTTCCGCAGTTCCGGACCAGAGGCGAATCGTAATGGAATTGGCCTTCGAAATGTGCAGGAGCGTATTCGATTATATTACGGCAACGAATACGGCCTTCGAGTATTCAGTGAACAAGGTCAGTTCACAACAGTTGTGATGTCCTTGCCAAAGGTACTGCTAACGGGGAGGGTAGGCATGAATGACAAATTTGATAATCGTGGATGATGAGAAAAATATTCGTCTGGGTCTGAAAACGATGATTGAACGCGAATTTCCCGACCAGTTTGCATTATTTACGGCTACTCAGGGCGCTGAGGCGCTCGAGCTATATCGGGATCATGGGGCCGAGATTATTATTACTGATATCCGGATGCCTATTATGAATGGAATCTCTTTGATTGAGAAAATATCGACAGAGCCTCTGCCAGCGAGTCAAGATGAGCGGCCGCTAATCATTATTTTGAGCGGATATGAGGATTTTGAATATGCCAAAGCAGCGATCAGGTATCAGGCGATCGATTATCTGCTCAAACCGATCCACAGAGATGAATTGTTCACTGCGCTGCGCAAATGTAACGATCACCTGGCAAGACGCTCTCTCATTGCCGAGCAGATGGCCATTACTGAGGGCTATCGGCTGCAGGTTCAATTGGTACGCTTGCAGGATTTGTTGATGCAGCGGGATTTGTCGGAGAATGAGATCCGGTTGTGGAACAAAGAGATCAACTTTGAGCAGTATGTCCTGCCCTTCTCGGTCGCTGTGCTAACCTATCAATACGAAAACGGCAGCCGGATCAAGAAGGAAGGATTGAAGACCCTCGCTGAGGATCTGTTTGTAAGTGTAGAGGGCAAGCTAAACGCCTCTCTACTGGACCGTGAAGGAAGAGTTGTGCTCGTAGGAGGATCGCAGCAGAAATTTGCAGACATGTCGCTTTTGGCCAGCAGCAAAGGGCTTAATGGGTTATTGATCGGCGTCAGCGAAGAGGGAAATCGATTGGAGGATCTCGCCAAATGCTACAGACAAGCAAGCGAGTCTCTGAACTACTCCTTTATATATCCCAAGACTCGTCTGATCTGGTACTCCGAGCTCCCGAGGGAACGGCAGTTCTACGCTATACCTATGGAGGATATTCGCAAGCTGGGCAACATTCTGGGTACAGGCCGGGAAAAAGAGATCGGACCACTCTTGCATCATATCTTTCGGATTGATCAGTTGGCAGGGATTGATACTCAATATCTGGAGGCTGTCAGCAAGCAAATCAATGAACAGGTCCTTGATGAGGTATTCCGAATATATGGAGAAGCATCTGTAGAAGTGATCAAGTTGTATCGCAAGGTTGGCGACCTCTCCAATTTCGACCATTTTCACAATTATTTCAGATCGTTGGAGCAGCTTCTGTCTAGTCTGGACAAATACATCAAGGAGATCCGATCGGCTCATACCGAGCATGGGGATATGAAGGAAGCTGTGGCTTTTATCGAAGAAAATTATCATCGTCCGCTGAATATGGCTATGGTAAGCAATCACGTATCTCTGAATTATTCCTATTTTAGCGAAGCGTTCAAAACTTTTACTGGAGAAAGCTTCGTGACTTACTTGAAGAAGGTGCGCATTCGCAAGGCGAAGGAATTAATCGGAAATGGATCGCTGAAGATAGCAGAGATCAGTGAAGCGGTCGGATTTGAAAATACGAGGCACTTTTCACGAGTGTTCAAGGAATTAGAGGGCATATCTCCTTTTGAGTACCGAGGCAAGCTGTTTTTAGAGAGTGAGCGGTTCACCCCTCAGGAGCATTCGGGTAACGGGGAATAATAAGAGTGGTATGCGATTTCTCGCTGAATGCGCGAAATCGCTTCTTTATGTTCGCCAGAGCTAGTACTTATCTACTACATTTACAAACTGTTCAGAACAATCGAACTACGTATCGCTCCGAATATGGTAATATCATCTTAGACAATACATAATTTTGCTGGGGAACGATGAGTTCTACCATTGATTTCCTTTCGGTTCAGCATGTATGATGTGGAAGAGAGGTGCTCCCAACCGAACATCGTCCGAAAGAGTCAATTTCAACACGACCCTGATTATTTGAGTAACACGCTTCATGAAATTGGTTCTTTTACATATTTCATTACGGTTGTTAGGGGGTATTAGTATGGACCAAGCGTCAGATTATACGCATATTGAGTCAATTATCAATTCCTCGGCCCTGCTCCGATCCATCGATATGATGGGTGTTGGGATAGCTATTACGGACCCTAGGCTCAAGGACAATCCCTTAGTATATGTCAACCAGGGATTCGAGAAGATTACTGGATATAAGCGTGAAGAAGTCCTCATGCGCAATTCCCGCTTTCTACAGGGGGAAGAGACGGACAAACGTCATCTAGGAGTGATCAGGCAAGCGATCAAGGAAGGCCGAGCGGATACGGTGACAATTAAGAACTACCGCAAAGACGGATCCACGTTCTGGAATCAGTTCATTATTAGCCCGATTCTGAATCCCGACGGAGAATTGATCTATTTTATCGGCTTACAGTTCGATGTAACGGAAGAAATCGAAGATCGTAACGCCTCCAAACAGAGGATCCGTCAACTCACGTATTTTGACGCTGTCACAGATCTGTTGACCATGAGCCGATTCAGTACAGTGATGAAAGCCAGCTTAGAGCAAACTAAAGACGAGCAGAAGACAGCAGCCGTGCTTAGAGTAAATCTGAATCGCTTCCGATATATTAATGAGAGCTATGGAGAGCGTGCTGGAAATGAACTGTTGAAGGGAGTCGGAGATCGCATGCGTGCTACCTTCCCGGAAGGAACACCGATTTGCCGCAGCTTCGCCGATGAGTTCATCATTCTGTTATCCAGCCTGTCTGATCCGTTGCAAATACATAAAATGGCCTGCGAATTATGCGAGGCGCTTAGACATTCCTATCTCGTCAATGGGGAGAAAATTCATGTCGGATTCGGCATGGGAATCAGCATTTTTCCGGATGACGGAACCGATGTAACCCAGTTGTTGAAGCATGCGGAATTAGCGATGAAGGAAGCGAAGCTAGCCTCTGTACAGGAACCGCACTACTTTGATTATTACTTAATGGATAAGCTGCTGGAAAGAGTTCAAATCGAGAAGAAATTGCCGCTTGCCTTGGAGAATGGTGAATTTGAGTTATATTACCAGCCCAAAGTCGATTCATCCAGCCTGGTCTTGACCGGCTATGAGGCTCTTATTCGTTGGAACGACCCCGATCACGGGCGAATATTGCCCTCTACCTTCATTCCTGTGGCTGAAGATACTGGATTTATTGTACAGCTTGGAGAATGGGTATTGCGTGAAGCCTGTCGGACGAATAAGGCCTGGCAGGAAGCCGGCTATCCGAAGCTGCCGATCTCTGTTAATGTCTCGGCGATTCAATTTCGGCATCCTAGATTCGTACATATCGTAGAGGCGGCGCTGGAGCAGACCGGATTAGCCCCGCAGTACCTCGAACTGGAAGTTACTGAGTCGATTCTGAATGATCCGGTAATTATTAAGAATAAGCTGGACTACCTGAAGGAACGGGGAATTTCACTATCCATCGACGACTTCGGTACAGGTTATTCTTCGATCTATTACTTAAAAGAACTGCCTCTTCAGGTGCTCAAGATCGATCGGACCTTCATCACGCAAACACCAGAAAATCCAAGGGATACGGCTCTGCTCCTATCCATTATTCAGCTTGGCAAATCGCTGGGCTTAACGGTGCTCGCCGAAGGAGTCGAGACGGAAGAACAGCTCAAGTTCCTCCAGGCCCATGGCTGCGATCAAATACAAGGATACTATTATAGTCCGCCATTAAGTAAGGAGAAGATAGAAGCATTGCTATACGAAGAAACGTTGTCGCTGAAGTAGCGTCGCGCTGCATGTAGCAGCTTCTTGAAAGCAAAGGAGAGCTGAAGGTATCCCCTTCAACTCTCTTTTTATTTATCAGACGGTTATTCACTAGCATTATTATTGCGGGTTCTCATTGCTCATCCAGCTATCTACTTGCAGCGTCTCATAATAATCCTCGCGTTCAGACAATTGATGAAGCATCTCCTCGGCCTCGGCCCGAGATGCAAAGCCGCCGATCGCCAGCACGAACTTACCGCTCTTCGTCTTGATGACCGAACTTCCATCCTGAGCATATTGCTCATCCAGCATACCAAGCGATTCACCCTGCTCCATCTCCTGGCTGCGGACATAGAAAACTTCGTGAGGCTCCGCCTGCTTGGCAGTACCGAACAGCTTCAATTGAATATAACCAGGCTCCTTGTATTCAGACACAGAATAATCGATATTATCCTTAAGCTCAACGACGAAGCGGATTGCGGAGTCATCCAGAATAACATTGCTATACACGTCCTTCACATTCGAGAGAGAACGAATATCCTGTTGCAATTTCTGCAAATCCAGATCGCGGACGCCGTTGAAGTTAAAGATCAACCGGTTCGGTGCTTCCTTATAGTCCACCGTATATGCAGGTACGCTGGCGATCTGTTCTCCATCGACGGTGAAGTGAATATCCAGCGCATTCTCTTGAACCGACGTACTCACCTTGGCCCCATCCGTACGTTCTCCCCCGCCTCCAACCTGCAGAACCTTGACGATCGATCCTACAACGGGTACATCGGATAACGCCATGGCCACACCTGGTACATTAACGGCGATCATTAATGCAGCACATGCTGCGACAAGAGTGGAAGTTCCACGAATCATTCTTCGGTTCCGTTGGTGAGCCCGCCCGCGCTGCGTTGCCTCTTCAATAACGTCAGAGAGCTGAGAAGGAATTTCTATATTTTCATAGCGTTCTTTTCCGGTCATAGCATATCTACCTCTTCCTTGATTAATTGTCTCTTCAGCTTATCCAGTATCCGGTAGAGTCTCGTCTTCACAGTGCTCTCCGGCATCGACAGAACTTCGGCCATATCCTTGAACCGCTGATCTTCGAAATATTTCAAAATAATAAAGGCCTTATCCTCCGGCTCGAGACGATCCAGCGCCTCATAAAGATCCCATCTGTCCTCCAGTGGAACCGGATCCTCCTTGGCGGAGAACTCCACCACGCTGTCTTCCATGTAGGTGTATTTCTTGTGTCTTCTCATATGGTCCATGGCGCAGTTAATGACAATTCGGCTGATCCAGGTCTCGAAATACTGCGGATTATCTAATCTTCTGTATGCGAGATAGGCCTTATAGGTCGCCTCCGATACGATCTCTAGCGCCTCCTGCTCATTCTTCACATAACAGTAGGCAAAGCGGTACAGCTTCTCCTTGCACGCTCCGATCCGTTCGCTGAACTGTTGCTCCGTCATTTGTGCTGTTTCTTTATTCAGTTGGTTCACCCCCAATTGGATCGCAAATCCTTTGCTTGTTACAAGCTTGGCTTGCTGTTGTGCTCGTTAGACTGAGAAGAGGCAGAAAAAGTTTCAAAACTTCTTTCATTTTTTCTGTACCAGGCAGAAAAAGGCGAAAAAGCCCCCATAGGACCGATATTATGGTCTCTGGGAGGCTCTTGCTCTTATAAGGTAGCTCTAGTGTCCTTGCTGCGTCTTCTCATATTGCTTCTTTGCTTTATAAGCGAAAATCACATACACCAGAATGAAAATCGGTAAAATCACCCAACCGAAGCCGCGGAAAAAGGCGAATGGTGTCTCGAATAGAAATGCTCTCCAGAAATGCGTCCCGCTCATCTCCCAAAGTCCTGGCGTATAATAGAGAAGCTTAGGCTTAATAAAAGCAGTGATGTTAATCGCACCCGTGGATATCAATACCGCGAACAAAGGGATGAAGCAGCCAGCCAGCGACAGCCACATTTCCGAGAGCCGCTTATAGCGCGCCGCTTTGGAGTCTACGTCCGAGAATATATCTTCATCTCCTTGATCCATCACTTGCTTGAAATATTGAGCTCCCGAGCTCTTCGTCCCAGCGATATGCTTCCAGCCGCTATCCTCGAATAACATCCGATAATCCTCGAAATCTTGTCTATTCTTGAAGGTCCGATAATCAATCCGGTAATTTGCCTCCTCGGGTGATCCTTCAGCGAATTCATAGCTATAGGCTTTATTCACGAGCTGATGTCCTGAACGAGCCACCTCGTTCAGCCACTTCTCTTCACGGTCAAAATCGGTAAAAAATTTATATTTCTTCATATTGCTCCCCCTCTTTCCTGATCCATAAGCATCCCTGTCATCTCAATCATATGGCGCATGCGTGCATAATCCTGAAGCAGAATATCACGCCCCAATTCGGTAATAACATAAACCTTGCGGCGGCTATCCTCGCTGCGTACGGGCTGGATCAGCTTCTGCTTCAGCAGATTGTCCACCGCCCCATATAACGTCCCGGCTGCCATATGTACCTGACCAGCGCTCAACTCCTCCACCTTCTGAATAATTAAATATCCATGGGCCGGCTCAAGCAAAGCCAGCAGTATATAATAAACCGTCTCTGTCAGCGGTAAATTTTTATCCCGTTTCATATTACGTTTCCCCCTTTATTCAGTCGAACTATATATCGTTGAACTGTATAGTTATACTATATACAGTTACACTGTATAATGCAATAGGTAAATCAGATTCTCTAAAAATTTACTGTGTTCACGAAAAAAGGAGCTATCCCATGTAGTCTTGACGACTCACAGGACAGCCCCTGCTGCTTTCCGATTTATTTCCCTTGTCTCTGTACCTTCTGCAATGCATTCCATGAGGTCCGAACGATTCCCTGCTCTTCAATCACCTGCTGTACTTCTTGGTCACGGAACAGCTCATAATCCCATTGCCGCTTCTCCCATTCGTGATGGACCGCTTTAAGCTCCTCGCTCGCAATCGCCGGGTGAATCAGAATTTCCGACACCCCAGGCTGCAAATTCTGCAGCACTTCAATCATGCTCTGTTTATAGCTATCATACGTCTCCCCCGGCAGTTTCCCGAAGGGTAGACCAATCAAATGGTCTAGAATAACGACGCCCATACGGTCGGCCAGAGCCGTAACCTGATTCGTCACTTCTATTGCCTCGGGAGGTATTTTCTCCATATCGGGCAGCGCTCTTGGCATGCGGAAGGGCAGCCCGTACCAAGCACAAATCTCAAAGACAACATCCAGGAACTGCTTGCCAGTCGCCAGGCCATATAGGCTGCCCATATGATTATCGAGATGCGTCGGATTGACTCCCATCGCCAGCGCAGCTTCAATCTGATTGACGATCTCTAGGCGCACCTGCTCAGGCTCAGCCTGCTCTTCAAATGTTTTACAGTCCGTCGGGAAGTACCCTTCCTTCGTTACCAGTGATCTTACATCGCCATTCCTTGTTACGGGTCCCCATTTATAACCGCTCCATTCGCTGGTGAAGGTCAAGTGCACGCCAACATCATATTCATTATGATTCGCGCTCCAGACCGCAGCTTCCTTTGCCCATCCACAGGGCATCATAATTGTTGACGAAGAGATAATCCCTTCCTGGAATAGCCGCTGAACCGCCAGATTCTCCGAATGACACATACCGTAATCATCCGCATTTACAATTAACAATTTCGCGTCATCTTCGTACCCCAAGCTGTGATTCAAACTCATCCTGCATTCTCCTCCCGCCCATAACCTCATCATCCCAAAATTATAAATTATAGCGCTTACAAAATAAGAATCACTCTTACGGGTGATTAACCCGAGAGTGCCTACTACGTATCTCTACCCATACCCTAAAAACAGGGCTACTCTATACATATGAAATAACCTTTTCCCAATTTCCTCAATTCGGATGATTTCGCTTGTTCTTCAAATAATTTGCATTTAATTACTCAACCACTGATCAAAAAAATTCTCATATCCTTGCTTCATCACTGTAGATGAAAATTTACCAAAAGCGTACTCGCGATTATGTACGGAAGTCTGTTGTGGCAGGGCCGCCGCCATATTAACCAGCTCAAACCAGTTCTGCTCGTTGCCAGCAAAGGCATGCCGCGAGCTAATGTGATCATAGCAAGGGTGCTCTGGTTTGACCACAATCTTCCCCATCGCCAGCGCCTCGGTCAACGGCATCGCAAACGTATCGAATTTAGAACAGCTCCAGTACACCTTGGCCGAGTTCATCAGCTCAAATACTTCCGCCTGAGTCAGAGCAAATTTCAGCTTCACATTGTGAGAAATATCGTATTTCTTCATACTTTCCTTGTAGCGCATTCCGCCGAACACCATATAAACCTCTTTGTCCGGGTTCTGTCTGGCATATTCCAGCACGAGATCCGGGCGACGATTCTCTTCATCACGGCCGATCCATAATATGCGATTAGCCACGACAGCATTCGGGTCGTAATACCGATGGGCTAATTCCTCACTGAAGCCGATGGGGATCACATCCACGTCGCTAACGCCAAATACCGTATCCAGCTGGCGCTTCAGAAAGTCTGTCTGCACAACCGCCTTGTCTACGATGCTATAGAAGGGCTTCATCATCTCATAACCTGTTAGGGCTGGGTCAGGAAAGCTATGTGGAAACAGCACGCTATTCTTCAGGAACATCTTCAGGAAGGTGAACCCGGATACCGTATAGATCACATGCTCGATACGCTCTGCGTAAATCTGATCAAGAACAATATCGTAATTGACCAGATCCCCCTTCTCATGCTCGTATCCCGGAATCCAGTCGTGGCCACTGACATGCCGCTCAGGAGAAATAAAGACGATCTCGATTCCCAGCTCTTTAGCGATACTCCGCAGCCGTTCGGCAAATACCCTGGGACCCTGCGCCTCCGCAAATTGAATTTTACGCATTACTAAACCGACTTTCTTCATGAATCCACGTCCACCTTATCCTAAATTTTGGTATTAAAGCTTGTCCCTTTATTGTACAACTACTTGATTGCCCTATGCCAGTCTACGCCATTTATTCCGGGATGCAGTCGCAGGGATGTGCTCTGCTGCGCACACAAGAAGGGACTCCTTCTTATGGTCCATGAAGCACCATTGAGGAGTCCCTTTTGTGGAGAATTTATTTTAGCCTATCTCTTAAGATTGTGCGTCTTGAGATGGGGCTGGTGTTACCACGTTTGTGATAAATGGTTGCGATAATGAGGATTTTTTAGCATTGATCCCGTTGGCTTTGGATAACACGTAAATTTTATATTTTTTATCTGTACTCACCACAAGCTTAGCTTCCACCGAATCTTTAGACACTTTTTGAGAGTAAACAGCCGTGTTTAAGTTGTTCAAAGTCAGATCTAAGCCATCATTAACGACAAATACTTCATACTCGGAAATATTTGTGTCTATAGCTGGTTTGTTAAACTTAACCGTAATGCCGTTAGCATCAGCATCCGCAGTTGTTATTGTGGCCGCCTCAACCGTGATATCATCTGGATTTGGCGAGAGTGTTACTGCGTTAGATTGTTTTGACAATGCATTGGCTCCTGTCTTAGCTACGGTCATTACTTTAGCAACATACGAGGTTCCAACTACAATAGGATTCCCAGAGGCATCTTTTGAAGTCATCAAGGTTTGCACAACATCATTATTATTGGGTCTAATTATGGAGTACCAGCTGCCATCTTTAATGCTTTCGGCACTCTGTTGATTGAAAGTACCGGCCCACCCCTCTGGAATCATAAACACTCTATACTCTTGTACATTCTGCTCATCCTTGACTTTCTTAAAACTGACCTCGATATCACTATACTTACTTCCTTTAGCATTTAACACTACTTGCCCTACTTCATCAACTTTTGCAAGATTAGTCAATTTAATAACATCGGAAGGAGAGGACAAGTTATACATTCCTTTGGAGCTTCCCGTACCTACTGACAATACGTAAACACGATACTCTTTATCGTTGGCAATTAGGTTACCATCCGTATCTCTATCACCATTTCTCAAGTTCAAACTATATAGACCTTTATTTACGTCAGTAAAATAAGAAGCTTTAATGGCTTCGTTTACACCAAAGCCATTTGCCTTTGAGGCAGGGACAACGAGAATACGGTAATTACCTATATTGGATTCATCGGAAGCCTTCGTGAACGAAACCTGCAAATCTCGGCCATCTCCATAATCACCTACATCGCTTGCTCTAACATTGCTCGCCGCTTGAACGGCTTTATTATTTTTACCAAGCGCAATTACGGATGAAGCAGAAGACAACGCGTTAGCGTTCGAGGAATTTCCGTTTGCTACAGTCAGTACATAGACACGGTAGCTGGTGCCTTCCGTAATGTAGTTGCCGCGCACGTCCTTGGCCCCATCCAGGGTCCGGGTTACCGACCTGTTCCCGCCTCTGCCCTCTATTGTGTAATAAGAGCTGCTATTAGCTTGCGACAGACTGAAGCTGCTGTAATAAGAAGTAGGCACAACCAGAATCCGATATTGATTGACATTGGATTCATCGGAAGGCTTCGTGAACGTTACCTGTAGGTCACGGCCATCTCCATAATCGTTCACATCAGCGACAGTCAGGTTCGATACGGCTTGCACATTGTAGTTCTTACCGAGTGTAATCGTAGACGATGCCGAGGACAGCGCATTGCTGCCGGAATAGTTGCCATAGCCTACTGAGAGAACATAGACGCGGTAGCTAACACCTTCCCTGATGTAATTGCCACGCACATCCCGTGTAGATGATGTGAGCGCCTGCCCATAAGTGTAATTCCCTGTCTTGTTCACCTGCGTGTAATAAGAGCTGGATACATTATTAGCATCTGACAAGCTGAAGCTACTGTAATAAGAAGTAGGTACGACCATGATCCGATAATGGCTAATATTAGATTCATCTGCCGCCTTATTGAAAGAAACATAGAGATCACGACCGTCCCCATAATCATTCACATCGCTGGCATACAAATTCGATACTGTACCTACATTGTTGCTGTATAGTGTAATCGCATTGGAAGCAGACGATAACACGTTATTCCCTGAGTTCTTAGCTACGGCCATAACGAATATACGATAGCTGACCCCATTTTGAATGGTATTACCATCTGTATCCCGGGCTCCGGATGAGAGGACCTGAGTAATGTTGTAGCCCGTCTTGTTCACCTGCGTGTAATAAGAGCTGGACAGATTGTTCGCCTTCGTTAATGTGAAGTTCGAATAGTTGTTGGCTCTAACCACAAAGATCCGGTAGGAGCTGATGTTAGATTCATCAGACATTTTGTTGAAGCCAATCCGCAGGTCGCGTCCATCACCGTAGTCACTAATATCATCGACTTGAGTAATAACCGGAGTAGACACTGTGTTTGGACTAAGTGTTACCGACGATGAAGCTGACGATAGCTTATTAACGGCTGAATTAGTGTTGCTTACAGACAGAACGAACGCTGTATAAGGTACGCCGTTCTTAATGTAATCGCCGGAGGTATCACGTGCCGAGGAAGACAGAGTGCCTGTCATCGTGCTGCCGTTGCTCCCCGATTTATATACTGTCGTATAGTAGCTGCTGGATAAATTATTCGCAGTAGTAAGACTGAAATTGTTAGCATCTTTAGTCTTGACGATAAACACACGGTAATTCGAAATATTGTTGTCATTCTGCGGACGAGTGAAGCTGACTGAGATGTCACGTCCATCACCGAAGTCGCTAATATCGCTCATCTTCACATTTGTTACCGCTGCAACCGAAGACACATCTGTTAGAGTAATCTTCGGAGAAGAGCTCGACAATGCGCTGGAATATGAACCTTTCCCAACAGCAAGTACATAAACCACATAAGGCTGATCATTTCTAATATAGTCTCCGTCTACATCCCGTGAACTCTGCGATAAGGTTACCGCACGATCCGAATTTGCAGTCGACACCGTTGTATAATTCGAAGCGGAGACATTCAGAGCTGACGCCAGATTGAAGCTTTTTGAAGCCTTCACTACCAGAACCCGGTAATGATCAACGAGTGACTCCGTAGACGATTTGGAGAAGCTGACCTCCAGGTCACGCCCATCCCCTTGATTACCGATGTCTCGAGCTGATACATAGCTCACTGGAGAAATACTGGTGTTGATTGGAGTGTCAGATTTAATAGTTACGATCTGATCTCTCGAATTCCAGCCCACATCCTGACCAAGCGCTTCACTAACGAAGCGGACCGGCACCATTGTTCTGCCTCTCAATGTCTGTGCTGGTACATCAAGCGTAACTGTCTGGTCATTAATCGTAGCTACCTTCGATTTAATCTTAAGAACTACCGTTGTATCTCCCTTAATCCCAGTAACGGTTTGACTCTTTTGATTCCAATACACTCTTGCATCCAATGCCTCAAAAATTGCTCTAAGCGGCAGCATGACACGCCCTTGAACCATCACTGGTGGCACATCGGTCTTCAATTGAACCCCATCCACATAGATCGTGATGGCCTTAGCCGCTTGTGCGGTCGCTGGCTGCAGCAATAACGGGACAACAAGTATCGCTGCAAGAAGCATAGTCCATATTTTCTTCAAAAATTCCACCCTCCCTCATGCCCTTCGATTAATCTGGCATGATAATTATCATCGTCTAATTTAACGCAACAACAGGCATAAAAGTTTCTTCTTTTTCCCTTGTAAAGAAAATTTAACACAGCAGGTACAACATTGAAACCATTCGGCCTTATTTTTCGCACTAATTGTATCTTTTTTGCAATATAAAATAATAAATGAAACCTTCCCGTCTTCCTCAACGTATTATTCATAGTACAAGGTCAACCTCTATATAGTACGATTGGAGAGGATTACATTTCTATGATTATAAAACGAATCGTTATAGTAGGGACGATGGCTTGCTTCATTACATTGGGTTCAGGTCTATCGGGACAGACTGCTGCAGCAGCCAAAGCGCTGGCGCTTATCCCGGTCAAGCAAGCTGACCAGAATAATAGCAATTCCAAACAGAAGAAAAGTGACCCACTTATTCATGCAGTAGGTATAGCTAATAGCGAGGATCATACAGATGGATTATACGAAGCACTGACGGCAGGCAACTCTCTTGCCGATATCGCTATATCCAATCAGAAGGATGTAGATTCGGTCATCAGCCTGCAAGTATCTCAGCTGCAAGAACAGCTGGATCAGAGATTGGCCGATGGTCATATCTCCATCGAGGCCTATCAGCAGCAATCACAGGAGCTTGTCGCGATTATAAGCGAAAGCGTTGCCAAGAAGTACCATATATTCTAGTTTGATCTGTCTATTAATTAAGCCCCGCAGAAGCCTGCGGGGCTTAATATTTGAAATAGCATGCTTGTTAGAGGAGAGGTTGAACGATTATCCTCTCTTGGGCAGCAGCTTCACATACTGATCGGACAGACCCATCAGCTTCATAATGTATTCGTAGTCGCTGCGATACTTCGAGAAGTCGGCGACAGGTTTAAGCGTCTTGATCGAGACAGCGGAGCCATCATCGAAGCCTTGACCCGGAACGAACATGACATCGTCATTGAAGAAAGACCCGGTCGGCAAATAATATCGCATACCGACTACATTGCGGTCGATATTAAGCAGATCTTGGCCCAGAGCTGTAAAGCCTTCATCCTGTGAAGAGATGCCCAGCAAGTTCAATGCCGTTGGCATAATATCTAGTTGACCGCCAACACGCTCTGCACGGATACCCGGCTGCTGTCCGGGAATATGCATAATGAGCGGAATATTGAAGCGGCTCACCCGGTCATCATAAGCGATACCCAGCTTCTGCTCAATCTCGCTAGCGCTCGTATCACTCGGCTGTACTCCGAAATGGTCCCCATAGATGACGAGCATCGTGTCGTCCCACATGCCAGTCTCTTTTAACTGGTCTATCAACTGTCCGATTGCGTAATCCGTATAATTCATTGCCGTAATATAATTCCCCAGATTCGTTCCTTCGATATCTTCTGGAAGCTGTATCTGTCTCCTGTCTTCAGGGACAATAAAAGGAGAATGACTGGATGTCGTCACGAATTGAGCATAGAATGGCTTGCCTTCGCTATCGATCTCCTTCAGCTTCTCTACGCCAACCCGATACATCTCTTCATCCGAAGCGCCAAAATCGTTAAAGTGATCATTTTCGTAATAAGGCTTGTCGTAGTACTTATCAAAATGAAGCGCCGGATATAATTTGTTCCGGTCCCAGAACGTTACATCATTGATATGGAACGTATTCGCCACATAACCATGCTCCTGCAACAACCGAGGCAGACTTGGCAATTCACGGTTCCCGTACCCTGTAGACATCGCTACGGCTGCTGTTGGGTAGATCGAGGTATTCGACATAAACTCCGCATCCGATGTATTTCCCTGGCCGATCTGTTGATAGACGTAAGGGAAATACATCCCTTCCTTAGCAAGTCCGTTCAGTACCGGCGTTACTTCCTGATCACCGATCTTCAGATGAATCGGGAAATTCTGAAAGGACTCCAGCTGAATGACTATCAGATTCTTCCCCTTGGCCGCACCAAAGTATTGGGGTGTCCCCGATGCCTTCTGATCGCGGTAAGGATACGTGTTCTGCAAAGCGTGAATCTCGCCAGCTGTCTCCTCCAGATTCCCCTCCTGGATCTTTCTCTCTTCTTTCTGATTACGAAGAACCGCATCGATCTGATAGTTCAAGAAACCGATCTTCTCACCACGAACCAATTCATTATCGATGTCTTTGCCGGAACGAACATATAGCACCGATGCACCGACACAGAGGATTAACCCGGCAGCTACCCCGATGACCCAGCCGCGGCTTCTGCCGCCTGAATCACGACGCTCCATAGAGAAGCTGAGTCTGCGACTCCGACGATTGGAGACCATCTTGCGAACGATATATACGATGAATAACACCACAAAATCAACAAAATACAAAAACTGCTCCGGCCGCAGCAACGCGTTTACACTGCCCCGAATCTGCGGAACCTGATTCAATTCACCCAGTACAGCGTAGGTTGGAATCGTCCCAAAGTGGGCGAAATATAAAGTAGCTGCGAACAGCATAAGGGAAAATATGAAATTAAAACTAGTATATACGATCCCTTTTCTCTTAATAGGGAACAATAAGTCAACAAGACAGAGAAGAGCCAATGCAGATAGCGCCTCGGCAGGCACTCCCCCCAAATGAACTCCATCGTAGAAGAAATAACGCATCAGGCCGATTTTAAGTAATATAAGCAGGAACGTAGCAGTAAATTTCCATCGGTTCATAATTCGGTAATTTTCCATCCTCATTTCATCTCTTTCTAGTATTGGTCAAGTCAACATTATAACAGCAATGAGCAAGATTATCTAACTTGAACAGATTGGCAAATACCGCCTCTAAAGTGTGGAAACTAAAAAAAGAGGCTGAACTATTCAGCCCCTCAAATAGTAAATCCATTATCTCGCCGCGTGATTTAGAAGCCAAAGATTGAATACTCCAGATGATACTACTTAATAAAGTCTACCATAGACCTCACTGTAACGTCGCCCGGAATACCCTCAACAAATGGCCTCTCTTCATTACTGCGTTGATAGAATTGTATAGTCATCGGCACCCCAGGAATCAGATCGAAGAAATTGTCTGAGAATATTCCCTCTTCCTGTGCAGATAGCCATACCTGCCTAGCTAACGAATCGCTCTCCAGTGTGAAGGAGGTTCCTTTTGTCCCCGGAACTTCACGTATCGTGATGCGCGGCTGCGGCAGTTCAATATCCCTGAATCCGGCAAAATAAAAGATATTACTCGTCAGCAACTCATGCTCTCTCTCCAGACTAATCAACAGGACGGATTGCTGCGGATCACTCGACTGAAGCAACGATTCTCTTGACACAGTTTTAATCTGTACTGAGGAATCCGGCTCCAATACAATAGTCTCATCCCCTTCATACCATACTCTTCCATGGAAATCGAACAACTGCAGCCGCAATCTGGCAGATACCTGCTCTCTGAGATCATTTACCGCATAGACAATAATTTCTCCCTCTGGCGATTCCAGTACGGACAGCATAATATCGCGATAGCTTCTCTGTACCGTATATTGCAGCGCCTTCCACCGCCCATAATAATCCATTCCCGCCCAAGAGGCGACAGGCCAGCAGTCATTCATCTGCCAATACAGCGTCCCCATACAGTAAGGCTTGTTCCTGCGATGAGCTTCGATGGCTGTCTTAATCGCTTGAGCCTGTAGAACCTGACTCATGTAGAGAAAAGATTTGAAGTCCTTCGGATCAGGCAGATACTGCTCCATATACTCCTTGATAAGCCGATTGCCGCTACCGTTCTTCTGATGGGCAAGCATAATGTCTGATTCCAGCTCAAGCTGCTCTTCCGGAGCATAACTAAGAACGGACTTAAGCTCGGGAAAAGATTGAAACCCATACTCACTCATAAATCGGCCTATATAACTGTTGTAATTGTCAAATGGTTCTACGGAATGCCACACTCCCCAATAGTGGATATCCCCTTCACCAGATAATGTATTGGCATGCTGATTCTCATCCCGACTCAAACTGCGGAGCGGAGAGGATGGCCAATAGGCGATATTGTGGGCCAAACGGGATACCGTCTCCGGCAGTATACGGTGGAACAGCGTCTCATAGTCCGTCCACAGCTTCTCTCGCTGGTTCCTATCGTAGTTCTGCTTCCAGCCCCAACCGCTCTCTTCTATATAATGAGCCCAGGCTGAATCGATCTCATTATTCCCGCACCATAGGGCAATGCAAGGATGGTTGCGCAGACGCCGGATATTGTATTCTGCTTCCATAGAGACATTATGCAGGAACGCCTCGTCCCCCGGATACATGCTGCAAGCGAACATGAAATCCTGCCAGACGAGTATGCCGTATTCATCACATAGCTCGTAGAAGATATCCTCTTCATAAATTCCGCCGCCCCAGACGCGCAGCATGTTCATATGGCTGGCTGCGGCAGTAGCAATCTCATGACGATATCGTTCATTCGTCACTTCAGGAATGAAGCTGTCATTTGGAATATGGTTGGCCCCCTTCGCAAACACAGGAACACCATTCAGTTCGAAATAAAAAGAGGCTCCTGCCTGATCACGTTCGCGCACAAGACGAATCGTCCGCAGCCCCGTCTTAACCTGCTTTTCGGACACTGGATGGTCCTGCTCCAGAAGCTCCGCCTTGAAAGTATACATGGATGGTTCACCAAGACCACGGCACCACCACAGCTCAGGCTTACTGATCTGCATATCCAGCTCAATGATCTGCGAACTGGATGAGAGCGTCACCTCTCTGTCCCATACTTTACCGTCGGAGGTGATTTGCAGCCTACCTGTCCAGTCAACGGGAGTATGAATCTCTATCTCAGCCGTTAGATCGGCCGCTTGCTCAGATATTTGATTTTGACGGATATAGAGTCCGGTGATCTTCGGCGCCGACCAGCCTTCTAGTCTAGCCTCGCGCCAAATTCCGCAAGTCACGAAGCGAGGTCCCCAATCCCATCCATAATGATACGGAGCCTTCCTCGCGAACACACTGAGCTTATGATCTTCCAGTCCACCTAGCTCAGATTGATCATTTGGAGCCGGCATTTCCATGCCCTGCTTATGCAATGAACCCAGATCCCTGTTTATAGGAGAATGAAATACAACTCTAACCTTGTTATCGCCAGCATGAACATAATCCTTCACATCAACCCGCCAAGCGCGGAACATATTATCAGCGGACAATACAGGCTGTTCGTTTACATAAACATCCGCGTAAGTATCCAACCCTTCAAATACAAGCTGCAAATGTCTCATCCCGGTCCATGACTCGGAAAGTGTTATCGTTGCTTCGTATTCCCAATCCTTCTTGTCGATCCACTGCAATTCGTGTTCATTGACTCCATAGAATGGATCGTTAATGATGCCGTGCCGCAGCAAATCTGTATGTACCGATCCTGGTACTTGGGCCTGGAGCCAAACCGCTTCATCGTATGCTTTGAATTTCCAGTTGCTTAGAACAATCTGCTGGTTCATATTTCCCCTCCATGAAGTAAACGCAATTAAATCGTTTTTTATCTACCCAGAAATAATTTGTTATATATTTGTTATTATATTTATACAACAAAACAAACAAAATAACTATATATATCAAAACAGGCAAAGGTATCTACGAACCCTATATCGAATATAGAAGAACGCTGATTAACTTTTGTTATTACCTATGGATAGGAGACTGCACCTAGTGAACAAGAAGAGAAAAACTTTGAAAATTGAACCGCCCAGAGTAGCTCCAGACGAACTTTCTCTATTAGAACTCCCTGGAATCGGGTCCAATGACAATTACGAAATGGCGCTGGTTCAAGACTGTGTAATAGAGGATCAGGAGGCTAATAAGGCAACCTTTGATATGGTGAAATTTAAAAACGTACTATTTTCAAACACCTCCTTGACCGGAATCGAACTGACGGATGTCATTTTTGAGAAATGCGATTTGTCGAATATAGATTTCAGCGGCGCCATCATCCATCGGACTGAATTCAGGGATTGCAAAATGATGGGCATGAACCTAACGGATGCTACACTGAGAAATGTCGTATTGAACCATTGCCTGGCGGATTACGCAAATTTCAGATTCTCCAACATGAAACAGGTCATTATACAGGATAGCTTCTTACGCAAAGCCGACTTCGGCTATTCCAAATGGTTAAAAGTAGAATTTTACCAAGCTGATATCGATCAAGCTCAACTGTCCGACATAGATTTGAACGGAATCGATCTAAGCGATTGTGCCTTTAACGGACTAGGCGTCAATGTAGAAAATCTGCGAGGCTGTATCATTACCCGTGAACAAGCCTATGTGTTTGCCAATTTGTTCGGACTTATTATTAAGGAGTAACTGTTAATCTAACTTGTAGACGAGCGCTTCATAAGGCCTCATCACAAAGCTATGATTCAGGCGGCTGTCATCCTGCTCATAATTGGATAGAACAATATGGCGCTTATAGGCGCCCAGTTCCTGCGGTATATTGAATTCAGGGGTATTTCCGTAGAAATTAAGGACGATCAAATAAACCTCATCTCCCAGAGAGCGGGTGTATGCGAATATATCCGGATGCTTATCCATATAGCTGCCGTATTTGCCGTATATCAGCGTCCCGCTTGATTTACGCAAAACGATTAATTTTTTATAGTAATTCAGTATAGAATCAGGATCAATCAACTGCTGCTCCACATTAATACAATGGTAGTCAGGATTGACGCGAATCCAAGGTACCACGTCGGAAAATCCGCCATGCGGGGAATCATTCCACTGCATCGGCGTTCTCGCATTGTCACGAGCCCGGTATCGAATCCTGCGCATCGTCTCTTCAATATCCTGACCATCCATCAGTCGTTCTCGATAATAGTTATAAATCTCAACATCCCTATATTCGCTGAGATTATGAAAGTGAACATTGGTCATACCAATTTCCTGCCCTTGATAAATGAAGGGGGTCCCCTGCATCAACATGTAGAATGTGGCCAGCATCTTGGCAGATTCCTTGTGGTACTTTACGGGGTCACCAAACCGAGACACGCTGCGAGGTTGATCATGGTTCTCCAAATAGAGAGCATTCCAGCCGACCCCGTCCAGTCCAATTTGCCACTTCTGCATAATCTGCTTCAGCTTATCTAGACTCCACGGTCCACAATCCCAGCGCCCCTCCGGTCCAAAATCGAGACTGACATGCTCGAATTGAAAGATCATATTGAACGCGCCATTCTTCTCGCCTATCCATTTATCCGCTTCCGAGATCGGCGTCCCGCTTGCTTCTCCAACCGTCATAATATCGTAATCAGCGAAGGCCTCTCGCTTGAATTGCTGCAGAAATTCATGAATCCCCTCAACATTACGATGACCCGTCATCGCATCAACATAACGTAAATGCTTCGGATTCGGCATGTCTGGCAGCCCCGGCAGCTTCTTGATATGCGTGATCGCATCCACTCGAAAGCCGTCAATTCCCTTATCCAGCCACCAGCGAATCATTGAGATTAACTCCTGACGCACCACCGGATTTTCCATATTAAGATCAGGCTGCTTTACAGAATACAGATGTAAATAATATTGCTCCGTATGCCCATCGTATTCCCATGCAGACCCATTGAACATCGATTCCCAGTTATTCGGTTCCGCCCCGTTCTTGCCATCGCGCCAAATATAATAATTCCGTTTGGGGTTATCCCGCGAGGAACAGGATTCTATGAACCAGGGATGCTCATCTGACGTATGATTCAGAACCAGATCCATAATGAGCCTGATGCCTCTGCGATGGCACTCCTCCAGCAGCTCATCGAAATCATTCATCGCCCCAAAATCATCCAAAATATCGTAATAATCGCTAATATCATAACCATTATCATCATTTGGAGATTTATAAATGGGGCAGATCCAGATGACATCGATCCCGAGAGCCTCTAAATAATCGAGCTTGGAAATAACCCCTTGCAGATCGCCGATACCGTCTTCATTGGAATCCATGAAGCTTCGGGGGTAAATTTGGTATGCCACAGCCTCTTTCCACCATACTTTACGCATTTCGTGCCTCCATAATTATTGCAAAGATTATGCCGATAATATTAATGTCAGATCTCCCAGAACCGATCTTTTTACACACGCACTTTAATATTCTGCCCAATGCGAAATGTATAGAAACTCCTGTAAGTTTGCATTCCTGATAAAACAAAAAAGAAGCCATTTCGCTCAAGCAATCGGCTTCTTCTTCTGAGAGTCATAATACCTGACCTTATTATATTTATTTATCAATTCATCGAGCTCTATAGATTGTTCAAGCACACGCTTGTCCAACAAACCATATTGCGCTGCCAGTCGGTTTAATTCCTCTCGTTCCTGCTCAATAATAGTTGTTATAGTCTCTCTTCTAATCACTGTCAATCACCCTATGTTATATTTTAGGGTCTGTTGCTAAATAATGCATATTGATCGTTTGTGCATACAATAAAAAATTCCATTTATGGTTAAAAAAATAAAGAATCGACTCAATTTGAGCCGATTCTTCTTAAGATCTAACATTAATCCTAGTAACCAGCGCCATGAGTGAAAGCTGTGATAACCCCTCCAACAACAATGCTAACGGAGAGAATGTGCATAGTCATCCATACTAAACTCTTCTTCATTGTCCCACGCCTCCTCACATAATTTAATATAAGCTTTTTTTTGCTCCTCAGTTGTATAGTCTCTGTAGAATTCATATAATATCATGCTGTTCGCCATCATGCTCTTACTGTTGATTTGAATAGAGTACTTGAGGCTATCCAGGGTATTCTTGATTCCCTCCGACAGCATCTTCTTCCGAAAACAGTAAATCGCATATTTCTGAAAAAATAAGGAACAGCGGAATGTATGAACTTGTTCTTTGTAAACAAACTCTTGTGAATTATTATCATCCTGACTCTGTTTACTAATGCGGAGATAGATCTTAATCTCATCCGAAAACTGCTGGAGATGCTCGTCTACAAAAAACTTATGCCGATTTGCTGATTCTAGTAAGGTAATCAATCCTTCCAATACCTCGCTTGGATTCTCCTTCAAGAATTGAATGTATTCAGGGATTCTTGATACCTTCCCTTCTTTCACATCTATGGAGAGCAAATTAGCACGTGCGAACATCCTGTATCTTTCTACATCTACCGCCATATTCTGATCCGAGCTTTCGAACCAACTAAGATCAGCGTATTTAGCAATCCACTTTCTGGATTCAGTAAACATTCTTCGAAACTCATAACAGGCACCCTTATAGAGATAGCCTATACCATAATAATAGACCAATGATCGGGAAGGTTTGAAATCCGGCTTCTCCCAACGACGCTTAGTATAAAGGATCTCCGTCAGGTTACATAATTCATCCGTATACTTCTCGACTTCTTCCCAATCTTTATTCACATAGTACAGTTCTACCAGCATTACTAACCCATCAAGAACCAGCGCTTCTGGTAGTCTGTGACGATAAGGAATAAATTGGGCAGCAGCAGTAAAATTCCTATGGTTATCCTTTTGATAGATTTGAAACAACCTGAAGTAACTGATAGCTAGACGTTCACTATGACTTGACCTTTCACTCTCGATCACACATTCATACAGAAGAATAGCTGCCTCTTTCAGACCTTGTTCAAACATGATTTCCGCCGTTTCAAAAATGCCTGCTACCTGCTTAATATCTTCAATGAGGAGTTCAAGCACCTTTTGAATACAATCATGTCTCCGAAGCTCCGCGCAACGAAGCAGAAAGGGACGCAATCTACGCCAATGAGGAGCAGCTGAAGCAAAGCTCTCATCCACATACATCTCATAAAAGCTGCCCTCCGGAAGACTCATAACATCGGTAATCAGATCCAATTGTCCAATCGATACTGGTCTGTTCCCGTTGATGATGCCGCTTAGGGTACCCACATTAATTCCGGATAGTTCAGCAAATTGATGAAGTGTTATCCCCTCCTTCTTGATGTAACTTTCTAATTCTGCGCGAATCGTGACGGTGGAAATCAAAAAGGATTCACCCCCTTATGGAAGTAATGCCTAGCCGCAAATCCATAATATTGAAAAAAAACTATAATTTAATATTAAGGCTAATTTTGACATTGGTCAATTAAAAAAATCACGTTTTCGTCAATTTTTCCCAAATGTTAAAGGTTTTTGTCTGTTTTCTATTGTCGAAGAATGCTTGCTCTCCATTAAAATAACAAAAGAATCGGTGCCATGTCATTACAACCATCACACCGATTCTTGTAAATTTCGTGATTCAACGAGTCCGCATTCTAGCACGGGCCCTTCTTGATTAAATTCGGATTAAACATGGAACTATAGGAGCTGGGCTGCCGCAGCATTGGACTCCACCTGCGCCGGATTCTTGCAGCCCGGAATTACAGCAGATACGATCGGATTCTTAAGACACCATGCCAATGCCCACTGTGCCATATCAACGCCCTGAGGAACCTCATTGCGACGAATTTCTTCTACCTCTTCCAGCTTACGACGAGTGTTCTCCGGATCATGGCGATGGCGTACGTCTGTATTATCGAACACGGCACCTGGCTTATACTTACCGCTCAAATAACCGCTAGCCAACGGTACACGTGCAAGCACGCCCAAATTCTGCTTCTCGCAGGACGGGAATACCCGCTCTTCCGGCTTGCGATCCAATCGGTTATATACGACCTGGATCACTTGCGAATTCACTTTAGTAGATTGTTCAGTCTGATGCAGATTGTCATTGCTGCCGATCGAAGTACCTAAATGACGCACTTTACCAGCCTGTACTTGCTTATCCAGCATCGTCCATAGATCATCATTATCGAACACCTGGTCCGGACCTGAATGGAACTGATACAAGTCTACATAATCTGTATTTAATGCTTTTAATGAAGCATCCAGTTGCTTGAGAACATCGGCAGCATTGAATACATCTGTACGGGTAAAACGCTCGTGGAAATGATGTCCAAACTTCGTAGCAATCACCCAATCCTCGCGCTTACGCCGGCCGATATAATTTCCAATGAAGGATTCCGACAAATGGTCGCCATAGCACTCCGCCGTATCAATCAGATTGATACCGAGCTCCTGGCCTTTATCGAGAATAGCATCCACTTCATCCTGAGTAAATTGAATCCCCCATTCTCCACCGAACTGCCATGTTCCGATGCCGATTACGGATACGTCCAACCCTGTCTTACCAAGTGTACGATATTTCATATTACCCCTCCTGAGTGAATACTGAAGTTTCTAGAGCATATTGACTCTACTGGATCATACCCTAAATAACCTTATTTTTCTATATCCGTAGTATTAGAAGATCTCGTCTTTTTCTATACATTTAGACAGAATAATCCCCGCAAGCAAAAAAGGATTGCCAATAGGCAATCCCGTTGATTATATTTCCACACTCTAACGAAACTGGGTAACGTTATTTGGCCAATAATAGGTGCTAAGAAATTTTAACGAAACTGGGTATCCGCTATTGAAGACAGTTAGCCGTTCAAAGCCTATATTTCTTTCAAATAACGATATAGAGTTTCGTTAGATTTGAAATGCCGCAGTTTGTGTGGAAATAACGATCTGTCGTTTCGTTAGCTGAGGCCCAACTGCGTTTCACTCGCTGCGATATGAACTTCAATCTGGCGATCCCCGCATTCAGGCATGCTCCATCCCTCTGGCAGCCGATTTGTAATGATCCCCGTAACTTGGCAGAGCTGAACAATCGTAAACAAAGCTGATTTCTGCAGTTTGCTGTCATCGAACACAGCGAAAACCTGACTGGAGCGTTCAATAAGCTGCTGGGCGATCCGCGACTCCAGCTCGGAATGCATCGTAAATCCATGCTCCTGAGACACCCCGTCCACACCGAGGAACATCTTCGTAATGTTGATCCTGCCAACTACGCTCTCAGCCAGTGGCCCGATTAACTCATAGCTCTTCGTGCGCATGACACCGCCTGTCACAACCACTTGAATCTCTTCCGCTTCGACCAGTTCGGCAGCGATATTAACCGCATTGGTCACAATCGTAATATTGCGATGCTTCTTCAGCTCCTTGGCAATTAAGAACGTCGTCGTGCCGCCGGTAAGACCGATCACATCGCCTTCCTCAACTAATGTAGCCGCCATACGAGCAATCCGTTCCTTATCCTGAAGATGGGAGAAGCGCTTATCAGCAAAGGACACCTCGGAAGTCATCGAACGATCTCCATCATAGATGGCACCGCCGATCGTACGGATAATCTCCCCCGATTTTTCCAGAGAGTCAAGATCACGTCTGGCCGTCGCTTCCGAGCAGCCTGTGGCTTCGATGATTTCCTGGATCGATATTTTACCGCTCACTTTGATCAGTTCCAGAATCTTCGCTCTACGAAGTCCGGTCTTAGAAATTTCCATAGCCTTCTCCTCTAATACACTTATGGTCCGTCAACAATTCTATCATAATTTTGGAGGATGAAGGACAAGAATGCAAGCGGCAACCTACAACGGCTCAACCTTCACTTGATGAAGGTACAGATTAAATACATCATCCTCAATATGCCCTGCTCTCTCCGACATTGCATTTGCCGCAGCCGCAGCCGTTGCGATGCGAAGCCTGTCCACCGGCGCGTCCCCACATGCCTCCGAGAATGCCATGCCAGCTACAAAGGAATCTCCACAGCCTACAGTATTTATCGCCTGAATCGAAGGCGGACTAACGCGGAATACTTGCCGATCGATAACAGCAATCGTTCCTCGCTCGCCCAATGTGACACATACCTGTGAAATACCTTCGTCGAACAGTTTCTTAGCCGCTTCGATGCATTCGTTCTCGGTTAAACTCACTTTACCAAGCCAGACGGCTAATTCATGCTCATTTGGCTTCACAAAATGCGGTTTCGCCTCGATTCCCGCACTAAGCGCAATCCCGCTTGTATCCAGGTATGCCCTTGCTCCTGCTTCCTTCACAATACCGATCAATTCTGCATACAGCTCAGCTGAGGCGCCCGGAAGCAAGCTCCCAGACAAGACGACAATGCTTGAATTCCTCGCCAGTTCAAGCAAATCTTGCTTCAGCTGTGCAAGTTGCGCCCGTCCAACTACTGGACCTTGTTCCAGCAGCTCTGTAGATAGCCCACTGGCCTCATCCATAATATTTAGACATACGCGTGATTCCCCAGAGGCGGCAATGAATGCCGTATGAATTCCCCGAGCTTGCATCTCTGTCTCAATGAATGCCCCATTGTTGCCAGCGATAAAGCCCGATGCTGTCACCTCACCGCCCAATAGCCGTATCACCTTAGCCACATTGTTCCCTTTGCCACCCGGTTCAGCAACTTGCCGGGCAACCCGGTGCACTTCACCAGGAATGAACGAGGGAACATAATAGGTTTTGTCAATCGCCGCATTCAAGGTGACAGTGGTGATCATTTTAAAGTTCCCGCCTTACCGATGCATCCGCATAATTCCATCTTCTCAATTGCCAGACGCTTCACGGCTTCTTTTGCCGGAACCATATACTTGCGCGGATCGTTCTCTTCAGGGGACTTAGTGAAGACTTCTTTGATCGCATCAGAGAATGCAATTCTTAGTTCTGTCGCTACGTTCATCTTGGACATACCGAGTGAGACTGCCTTGCGTACCTGCTCAGCCGGAATACCCGATCCGCCATGAAGAACGAGAGGTACCTCTACCTTCTCAGCAATCTTGGCAATTCTCTCAAAATCGATGTTAGGCTCCCCTTTGTAAATACCATGCGCTGTACCGATCGCTGGCGCCAATGTCAGTACATTCGTCCGTTCAATGAACAACTGGCAATCATCCGGATCAGCCAGCATTGCATCACGCTCATCGACGACAATATCATCTTCTACACCGCCAACCTTGCCGAGCTCAGCTTCCACATTCACACCTGCCGCAGCAGCAACCTCCATGACACTAAGCGTACGCTGTATATTTTCCTCAAAAGGAAGCATCGAAGCGTCGATCATGACAGAGGTATAACCCGCCCGGATACATTGAATGATCGTGGCGAAATCTGTGCAGTGATCCAGATGCAGAGCGATAGGCAGGCCAGTCTGGTCCGCTGCAACCTTAGCTGCAGCTGCAATATATTCAGGCCCTAAATGCTTCACGGTTCCCACTGTTGATTGAATAATCAACGGAGAATTGGTCTCGCTGGCAGCTTCGACAACAGCCTGCAGCATCTCCAAAGTATGAACATTAAAAGCAGTAATCGCATAACCATTCTCTCTTGCTTGCTGAAGCATGGAAGTAGACGAAATAAGTGGCATAATAAGTCCTCCTAAATATATGATTGAATTGGTTTGTATTGATATGATTAGGTCTAGACGTCACTACATTTAAGTGCCCACAGAGCACTTCCGATAATGCCGGCATGGTCATTCAGTTCAGCCGGCTTAATGACGAACTGGCCGATATAATCCTGAAGCAGCAGGCGATCGAGCTCCTGTCTTATCGGGGTAAATAGCGCTTCACCGGCCAGTGCTCCGCCTCCGCCAATCACGATGGCATCCGGCGAGAGCAACGGCACGGCCCAGGCCAATGCCCTGGCAAATGTCTTGCCCGTCTGGGCCAGAACATCCTGAGCCATTACATCACCGTCATCACTGGCTTTGGATACGGCGCTCGCCGATATGTCCGCTGGATTGGGGAACCACTCCTGAAGCAGGCTCGATTCTCCCTTTGCAATCCGGTCACGCGCCTGTCTGGCAATGCCAGTCGCCGACACAATTGTCTCCAGGCAGCCTATCCGACCGCAGTTGCATGGGAAATCTACATGCTCTATAGGAACATGCCCGATCTCCCCGGAGATATAACGATGTCCATAATGCAAGCTGCCATGCTGTACAAACGCCGAAGCCAATCCTGTACCGATCGTAACGCCGTATACATAGTCATAACCTCTGCCTGCTCCAGCTACCGCTTCTCCATAGACATACATGCGCACATCATTATCGATATAGACTGGCTTGCCGATAAGCTCACTTAACCTGGAAGCGACAGGAATGTCGCGCCAATTCAGATTGACTGCTCTCATACTGACGCCTTGCACCGGGTCTACCAGTCCGGGGATTCCCATCCCCACCGCGATACATTGCTCCCTGGATATGCCGGTTTCTTCTATTAATTGTTCAATCGTCTTGCCAATCTTCACTAGAATGGCCTGGGGGCCTTCATTCGCGGCGGTGGGATACTTCCGCTGGACGACGATGTTCCCGTCCTCATCAACTAATCCACAGACGATATTGGTACCCCCTACATCGACTCCGATGGCATATCTCATAGATGAACTCCGCTCCCTTCAACGATTCATTTTGCTAGGTTCTAACGGCTTGTTGCATCGTAGACCCGATTCCCCTGAACATAGGTCTGATATACTTGAAACTCCTCATCGATGATGACCATGTCGGCATCCTTGCCCAGTTCGATCGTTCCCTTCCGATCCTGTACGCCGATCTGGATAGCTGGATGAATTGTCAGCGCAGGAACGATGTCAGCGATCTCCTTGCCGGTAAATGCGACGGTTCTGGATAACGCATCAATCATTGTTAGCGAGCTTCCCGCCAAGCTTCCTAAAGATCCGTCAGCCAGCTTCAGATGAACCTGACCGTTATGCATCAGAACCGGGAGCTTGCCGAGCAAGTACTCTCCATTCGGACAGCCAGCAGCACACATGCTATCCGTAATCATGATCACCTTACCTTCTGGCTTGATGTCGAACACCCATTTGACTAAATCAGGATGAACATGACAGCCATCGCAGATCAGTTCTACCGCTAATTCATCCAGCATAAGCGCCGCGCCGGCAACGCCAGGTTCCCGATGATGCAGCGGCCGCATGCCATTGAACAGATGCGTAACCTGCGTTGCGCCCCACTCCACAGCCTTCTTCATCGTCTTGTAATCCGCATCCGTATGAGCCAATGAGACTGTGACCCCTCTATCAACCGCGTGGACGATCACTTCTTCTGCAGAACGAAGCTCAGGAGCAATGGCCATCAGCTTGATCGTCCCTTGGGAAGCAGACCAAAAGCTCTCGAATTCCTCTATGGACGGTTCACGAAGATCCTCAGGATTCTGCGCTCCACACCTTGTCTGATTTAGAAATGGCCCTTCCAAATGGATCCCCAGAAGATGAGCGCCGTTCGGCTCACGATCAGAGTCTTGAACCGCACCGGCCGCCGCCTCCAGTGCAGAGATGATCTCCTCATGCGAAGCGGTCAACGTCGTCGCCAATAATGAAGTAGTGCCTCTAGAAGCATGGAAACGACACATCCCATACAGCTCATCAGCACTTCCCTTCATAACGTCGTATCCTCCGCCGCCATGCACATGCAGGTCAATGAAACCAGGCAGCAGCATCCTTCCTCCCGCATCAAGCTGAATCCACGGTTCTTCGGCGATGGCCAATTGTCCGCTGCTCTCCACTCCACTTCCATCGCCGCGATCTATGCCGACAATCTCTCCATCCTTGATGAATAGGCTTCCGTTGTTAATCCAGCCACGGGGCGTAAGGATCCGTGCGTGATGAATTTGAAGCGAGCTGGACTTCATAGATGCACCCTCCCCATACCATTGATGTATATTTTGATTGATTCAATCATTTTATGATTATAATATTCTTGTTTATGGAGTAAATCAATATATTTTTGATTATAAATTGAGTTTATATTGAATATTATGATAAAAAATCAACTATTATGATCAATATTTATTTTATTTTGATTGAAATAATCATTTTATTGATATAAACTGTCTTCATACGCTATGAATGATCATTCGAATTAATTTATAGGAGGTTTAAGCGTCTATGAGCTTGACTTATAGTGAAATCAAGCAGCAATACGCTGCCCTGCAACAAACCTATGACTACATGATGAGCCAAAGACAACGTATTATTGACTTCGTTCAAGCCCAGGCTATCACTTCAATCACCTTCGTAGGTTGTGGTTCAAGCTATTGTCTTAGCCGCTCCGCTGCGATGTCCGTCACCTTGCGAGCCGGTTTGCCCGCTTATGCGCTGGCCGGGGGCGATCTCATGTTGAATTATGAGCAATACCGCCCTATGCTGAGAAATACACTTCTCGTCGCCCCTTCGCGCTCCGGCAGCACCAGTGAAGTCGTCGAAGCTGTTCGTCTGCTCCGCGAGGGTAATGACAGTAATCTTCCGGTATTATCCCTGTCCTGTGTCAGTGACTCACCACTCTCGAAGCAGTCCAATTATGCCTTGGAACTACCATGGGCATTCGACCATAGTGTCTGCCAGACCCGGACAGTGACCAATCTGTATATGGCCAATCTGCTGCTTGGCGCTTTCTTAGGCAAGGATGATAAGCTGATCGCAGATCTTCAGACCGCAATTCATCAGGGAGAAGCCTATATGAATAGCGTGGAGGACAGCATACGCAGCGCAGCTGATTTCAACTGGTCCAACGCGGTCCTGCTGGCGGATGGAGAACTACAAGGTCTCGCTTCTGAAGGGGCTATCGCTTTGACGGAGATCGCCAAGATTCAAGCTCATTCCTTCCATCTGCTCGATGTACGACACGGTCCAATGGTTACCGTAGGCGAAGATACTTTGGTGATCGCCGCACTCTCCGAGCAAGGAATGGAGCACCAGAGCAAGCTCATGCGCGATATTAAGAACCGAGGGGCAAAGATTATCGCCTTCGCGGACCAGGCAGAAGTGATCCCTTCTGATTACGTTGACCTTGCCGTTGTTTCCGAGAACAAGCTCGACCCAGCGGCACGCGGTATTCCATTCATTTTCATTCCGCAGATCGTTGCCCTGAGTAAAGCTCAGCAATTAGGTATCGATCCGGATCAACCAGATGGACTGGTTGCCTGGGTTAAGCTATAATCCATCGAACTTTGAGAAAAATATGATATGCAAAGAAGCAGGCCAGGAATTAAAACTCCTTGGGCCTGCTTTTTATTCTGTCGGACGAATGATCGCCCTTAGACTATAGTTTATCGCTCACTCTCATTGGCAATAATGATTGCTAATATAACGTAAGAGGGTGAACACCATGCGCAGGCGTAAAAGAAAAAGCCTTCATCAAATAAAAGCATCCCCTGATTCTGCCGATCAGAAGTCTGAAAAAACGCCGGAAATGCAGGAGAATAATAAATCTTCTGAGAACCAAGCGGATCAAAGTAATAACCAAACGGCGAATGCGCAAGAAAATAATTCAAGCCAGCAAAGTCAAGATAGCCAGCAAAATCATCTAGTTCAGGATAGCCAAGGCAATCAGGAAGCAGAGGAGATCTTGGAACTTGGGAATGCGCAAAGCGCACAAGAGGCCCAAAGCAATCAAGGTTCACAGAAACGTGAAAATGAGCAGCAAACAACTCAACAAAATGAAAACTATGAAAATAGTCAGAACAACTTAACAAATAACGATAGCAGTATTCAGAATAACGACGGAAATAGTGGAAGTAATAGCAGTAATGATAACGGTGGTGCCAATCAGAAAAGTAACAAGCAGCAAAACAGTGCTAATGGCGAAATCCCTAACAGCAGCAACAATACGAACAATAACGGAGACGATCAAAACAGCAATAGCGATAGTACCCCCGCCAACAACAACAACAACAACAACAACGCTAATGGCAATAGCGGTAGTATCACTAACAGCAACGGTAGCGCCAATAACATTAGCGATAGCAATAGTTCCACTAACAGCAACAGAAATGCCAACAGTAACAATGGTAGTAACGGTAATAATGGTGACACCACTGATGGCGGTAAGAGCAATAATAACAACAGTAGTTCTGGCAATAGCGAAAGCCAGCAGACAAAGAATCAGCAGAACCAACAAAACCAACAGAACAATCAAAATTCCCAGCAAACACAACAAATAGAAACAGACCTTGATTCCAAGCTTCCGCCGATCGATAAAAGCCTGGATAAGAATGTGAAGTACATTGAAAATACACTCGGTAAGAGCACTGATCTGATTATAAGAAAATTCCCTTTTAACCCGGCAAATGACCGGCTCATCGCAGTAGTATTCATCGATGGGCTATGCGACGGTTCCGTCGTTAATGATTACATTATGGAATCGTTAATGCAGCCTGAAGGGAAGGCACTGGCTCAGCTCGATAAGGAGAAAATTGACACCACTAACGTGCTCCAATTGATTAAGGATCGTGCTCTCACCTTTGGCGACATTCATGATCTGCATGATTACAACACGCTGTTCCATTCTCTGATGTCCGGGGATGCCATCCTGTTCGTAGATGGGGAGACTGCTGCTATTGCGGCCAGTGTCCGGGGGTGGAGAGATCGCGGTGTCTCCGAGACCTCATCCGAGAACGTCGTCCGCGGTTCGCGCGAAAGTTTCTCTGAATCTATCCGCACGAATACCGCATTGGTACGGCGCAGGATCAAGGAGCCTACCTTGTGGATGGAATCACGGCAGATCGGCCATGTCTCACGGACAGATGTTGCAATAATGTACATCAAAGGTCTCGTTAACGATCAGATCGTGCAAGAAGTGAATACCCGACTGGACCAAATCGATATCGATTCAATTCTGGAGACCGGCTATATCGAGGAATTGATTCAGGATGAGACAATGACTCCTTTTCCAACGATTTATAATTCGGAAAGGCCAGACGTCATCGCCGCCGAATTGTTGGAGGGGAAAATCGCCATTTTCGTCGACGGCACGCCCATTGTGCTGGCTGTACCAGCTCCCTTCGTCTCCTTCATGCATGCGGCGGAGGATTATTACCAGCGGGCCGATATCAGCAGCTTCATCCGAATTTTAAGGTATGTAGGTCTAGTCATTTCTTTACTGAGCCCATCTTTCTATATTGCAGTGACGACGTTTCATCAGGAGATGATTCCGACCTCCTTACTAATGAGCCTGGCCTCACAGCGTGAATACGTGCCTTTTCCAGCCTTCATCGAAGCGCTTTTGATGGAGTTGACCTTCGAGATCCTACGTGAGGCTGGCGTACGGATGCCCAAATATATCGGAGCAGCAGTCTCCATTGTAGGTACTCTGGTCATAGGCCAAGCTGCGGTGCAAGCCGGGTTCATCTCGGCTGCTATGGTTATCGTCGTATCTCTTACGGCGATTTCCAGCTTCGTGCTGCCTTCCTACAATATGTCCATCGCCTTCCGTATGCTGCGGTTCCCCCTCATGGGATTGGCCGCTTCATTCGGGTTGGTGGGCATTTTTGTTGGATGTACGGCGATTATTTTGCACCTTTGCAGTCTGCGCACTTTCGGTGTTCCGTATATGACTCCGTTCGGTCCGTTCGTTCCAAGCGATATTAAGGATACCCTCCTGCGCCTCCCGCATCGCTTCATGATCACGCGCCCACGGCTTATCAATCAGAAGAATATCCGGCGACAATCTCGCAACTCGGGACAGAAGCCTCCAAAGCCAAGATAGAAAGGTGGCCCGACAAAGTTATGAAGAGATTTACAGCTTACCTGTTCCTGCTTCTTATGATGTCTACACTCTTAACAGGATGCTGGAACCGCCGTGAATTGAATGAAATTGCCATTGCCGTTGGACTTGGACTGGACATGGACGAGGATGAATATCTGGTATCTGTTCAAATTGTCAACCCAGGTGAGGTAGCCAGCGGCAAAGGAGGGGGAGAATCCCCGGCCACCTTATATAAGGCCAAAGGCCATACGGTCTCCGAGGCTATTCGTAGAATCAGCAACGTCAGCCCGCGTAAAATATATGTCTCCCAATTAAGAATGGTGCTGATTGGACAATCCTTAGCTGATAGCGGTGTTGGCGAAGCACTTGATTTCCTACTGCGGGATCACGAGATGAGGACCGACTTTTATCTGGCGGTTGTAAGAGATGCATCAGCGGAAGACGCACTCAAGATCATGACTCCGTTGCAGAAGATCCCGGCCAATAAATTGTTCTCTTCGCTAGAGACCTCGGAGAAGACCTGGGCCCCCAGCTTGACGGAAACTCTGAATGAGATGATCAGCGACCTGCTTAGCGACGGCAAGCAACCTGTGCTTCCTGGAATTCGCATCCTGGGCAATCCCGAGATCGGCGCAAAGAAGCAGAATGTCGAGGGAATTGATACTCCAACACGGCTGAAATTTTCAGGAATCGCCGCATTTAAACGTGATAAAGTCGCCGGCTGGCTCACTGAAGAGGAGAGCAAAGGTTACAATTTCATTCGTGACAATATTAAGAATACGATTGAACACACCGTATGCCCGGATGGAGGCAAGCTCTCCTTCGAGATTATCCGTTCCAAGACCAAATCGCGCGGTAAGGTTATCGAAGGCAAGCCGCAAATAGATATTAACGTTCAAGTTAACGGTAATATCGCTGAAGTCGAATGTAAAGATCTGAACCTGTTAAATGTCAAGACGATCGAGATGATTGAACAACTGCTGAATAAGCGAATCAAATCGATTATGGAAGACTCTATCCGTACCGTTCAACAGAAGTATGGCGGAGATATTTTCGGCTTCGGCGAGGTTATCCACCGCTCCAATCCACGTGCATGGAAGGAACTAAGACATGATTGGGATGAGCGCTACTTCCGCAACCTGGCTGTAAACATTAATGTATCTGTCAAGATTCAACGGCTTGGTACGATCAAGGATTCTTTTCTGAAAAATATGAAGGAGTAGTCCACTATGCTCAGCAGTTTGATCATCCTGGGGGTAACCGGTCTGATTATACGATTCGATGTCCCTTCCCTAATGAAAAACAAATATACCAAAGATCTGTGGGTGTTCTCTATCCTCTTGCTCATTGGGGTCACGATGAATGTGATCGTAAATGTATTTCAGAATGTCCCTACACCGCTTAATGCGCTGACAACCTTGTTCACTCCGCTCAATAATTTACTTGAATATGTCGGCCTAATTCGGTCTCAGAGGTGAAATAGATGAACAAGTATCGCCAATCCAACATATCGGCACGACAACTGACTACCCTGACCGTCTTCTTCACGATCGGCAGCGGTATACTTATCGTTCCATCCAGTGTGACTACGATAGCAAGGCAGGACGCGTGGATCGCTTGTCTTGTAGGGCTAGCTATCGGAATATTGATACTGTGCATGTTCAACCTGCTAACTAAGCTTTATCCCCAGTTAAACCTGGTCCAGATGATGGAGGCGGTCTTTGGCAAATGGTTGGGTAAACTGATCGCTCTATTAGTTGTAGTGAGCCTATTTATAACGGGTCCGTCCCCGGCGCTCTATTTCACCAGCAACTTTATAACGACACAGATCATGCCAGAGACACCGACGCAGGCCATCAATATTCTATTTGTCGTAGTGATCATCATGGGTGCTAGGCTTGGGCTTGAGACCATCGCCCGTTCCTCTGAGCTAATGTTCTTCCCATTTATTATCCTGTTCATCTCGTTCGTCATACTTATCCTGAACCAGACTCAGACACAGAATATTCTCCCGGTGATGGAGAACGGAATGAGGCCGATTTGGTCCGCCTCACTGGATTTCATGGCGACCGTCTTGCTGCCGCATATCACCTTGCTTATATTCCATTCCTCCGCGGTAAATAAGCCAAAGGAAGCACGGAGAGCTCTGCTCATAGGGAGTGCTATGGGAGGGCTGGCCATCACTCTGATCGTTGCTCTATCTATATTAGTCTTCGGGCCAGACATTATTATCAGCAGTATGTACCCAAGCTATCTATTAGCGCAAAAAATAAATATCGGCAATTTCCTGCAGCGAATTGAGGTCATTATGGCAATTATGTGGTATACCACGTTGTTCATCAGAATTGCGATATATATTTTTTTCACAGCTATCAGCTTAACTTATATATTCAATCTGCGGAACTATCGTCCTCTGGTTATGCCCCTTGGCATGATCCTGGTGAGCCTGTCAGAGATTGTCTACCCTAACGTCTCGTTCCATCAAACCTGGGATAGCTCAACATGGGTATCCTATACCCTGGTTCTGTCTGTGTTCCTGCCAGTTGTCATGCTGCTCACCCATATGATTCGTAACATGGCAACTAACGGAGCCAATCCGGCTTCTAATGCTTCTAATGCGCCTAACTCATCAAATCCGTCGAATTCGCAAAACTCATCGAGCTCTTCAGAATCGTCCAGTTCATCAGGGCCATCAGACTCATCAAGTTCGTCGAATTCGTCAATGGCATCGAGTTCTTCAGACTCGGCAGGGAAATCTGACTCTTCGGGGTCTTCGGGGTCTTCGGGCTCTTCGGGCTCTTCGGGCTCTTCGGGCTCTTCGGGCTCTTCAAACTCTGCAGACTCGTCGGGCTCTTCAAGTTCATCAGACTCGTCAGATTCGTCAGGTTCACCTTAGTGGATCGGTTCCTTAATTCGGAGGCATTCTTTACTGTAAACATCAAAATGGCCGTTTGCCTGAATCTCATTCAGACAAACGGCCACTGTTGTTACTTCAAAAACCTCTTCACAAGTCCTAATTTCTTAGCATTGTAAGGTGGGAACAGGAAGCTTGGATTAATCCGTGTCGGCCTGTTCAGCACACTCTTCTTATGCGAGAAGGCATCGAAGCTGTGCCGCCCATGATAGGCTCCCATCCCTGAAGAGCCAACTCCCCCGAATGGGAGATAGGGACTGACTAAGTGCATGATTGTATCGTTCACACATCCTCCGCCAAAAGACACTGTACTCATTATCCGCTGTTCAATCTGTTTATCATTCGTAAATAAGTACAGCGCCAACGGCTTCGGCCTGGAGTTCACCGCCTCAATCACCTGATCCAGATTATGATACTCCAACACCGGCAGGATCGGACCGAATATCTCATCCTCCATCACCTTGTCGCTCCAATTCACACCGTCAAGCAACGTAGGCGCAATATATAAATCCTCCCGGTCAGTCTGCCCTCCTGCTGCTACAACAGCACCTTCCAATAGTCCATTTAGACGTTGCCAATGTGCATGATTGACGATGCGGCCATAGTCGGGACTTAACTGTGAATCCGTTCCGTAGAAAGAAATGATATATTCCTTCATCTTCGCAATTAATTGTGCACGGACGTCCTTATGAACAAGCACATAGTCAGGGGCCACACAGGTTTGCCCTGTATTCAAGTATTTTCCCCACACAATTCTCTGTGCCGCTACATCCAGATTTACGTTCTTATCGACGATACATGGACTCTTGCCTCCAAGCTCCAATACGACCGGGGTGAGATGCTCGGCCGCGGCCTTCATCACAATCTTGCCAACCCGCACGCTCCCCGTGAAGAAGACCATATCGAATGGAGCCTGCAGCAATGTAGAGGTAGTCTCCTGACCTCCCTGAATGACCCGCACATAAGACTCATCGAAGCATTCGCTAATCAATTTGGAGATGACCGCTGAGACATGTGGCGTATATTCTGAAGGCTTGATTACTGCACAATTTCCGGCTGCAATCGCCCCAACCAACGGGTCCATCACTAGCATGAATGGGTAATTGAATGGCCCAATGATTAAGGTCGAGCCGTAAGGCTCCGAATATATATAGCTTCTAGAGCCAAAGTGAACGAGCGGGTTACGAACGCGATCCGGCTTCATCCACTTATGAAGGTTCTTCATTACATAACCAATACTATCGTACAAATATCCGATCTCTGTCGAATAAGCCTCAAACTCTGGCTTGCGCAAATCCTGATGCAAAGCTTGAATTATCTCACGCTCATGCTGCTGGACAGACCGCTTCAATGCTTGAAGCTGCTGCAGCCTGAACTCCAGTGATCCGGTCTTTCCCCCGTTAATGATGCTCTTCTGCTGCTTAAGTAATTGTATAATCGTCTCAGGATTTAACTCCGCCATTTTACTCACTGCCCTTCTTAGCGTATAATCCACTATCTTCATATTATATTTCCCGATTCAGGAAATCATCTAGTCAGCATGATATCTATTTAATCCAACCATACACCGATTGGTGCCATAGGAGCAATCCTCGGAGTAGGAGCTGATTACTGCTAATCACTGAGCCTAACATGGTGATAGATTAATCGCCCATCGATTAAATCTGCTTTGGACATACGGGCATGCGCTTGTTAGAATGAAGGAAGAATTGACCGGAGGTGCAGGGAGAGAGATATGGGAATGAAGGTAATTATCGTAGACGATGAAAGCCTTGCTATATTTAAAATGGAGAAGTTGCTGAAGGAACAGACCGTGGTCCAGGATATAGAAATCATCGGTTCCTATATGAATCCCCACGAAGCTCTTGAAATAGCCCAACGACAATTTCTGCAGCTGGCTTTCTTGGATATTGAAATGCCGGAGATCAATGGCTTTGAATTAGCCAATCAACTGCTGAATATCCAGCCGCATATTCAAATCGTATTCACCACCGCCTTTCAGGAATATGCCTTGAAGGCATTTGAAATCAACGCGCTCGACTATTTATTGAAGCCCGTGAGCCAGGATAGGTTAATTATCACCCTACAACGCATAGCATCTTCCTTACAAGTCTCTGCTGGAACGAAGAACGCCGGGTCGATCCAGCTTAACTGCTTACAGAGTATCCATTACATTGACGCTAATGGGGAAACGCAGTATTTTGCCTGGAGAACACTCAAAGCACCGGAGTTATTCGCTTATTTACTCTATCACCATGATAAGACCGTGACCAAGCAAGACTTGATCGACTTGTTATGGCCCGAATATGATATTGAGAAGTCAACTGCGCAATTACATACAGCAATATATCAGATTCGCAAGGTGCTCAAAGAAGCAAGGATTGAGCTTGAAATTAAGTACAAGGATAGCGGATACAGTCTGTTGCTGGGGAACCAGCGACTGGATGTTGAGGCCTGGGAATCCCAGGTGAATCAAGCTCCGCCGGTCACGGCCGAGACTCTGGAGCAGCATTTATTGATTCTGGAACTATACAAAGGAGATTATCTCGCAGACCATCGATATGTATGGGCCGAATACGAGCAGGAACGTCTCCGCTTAGTCTGGCTGGCCCATATTAAGCAGATCGCGGAGTTCTATTTGCAACGGGCAATGCATACTGAGGCGATATCACTATACCAGAGAATCGTAGACAAATTACCCCATATGGAAGACGGCTATTTCGGATTAATGCAAATCTATTCTACATTAAATCATCAAGTTGAAGTCAGGAAGATGTTCCAGATCCTCACCAACAGGCTGCAGGATGAATTCGATGTTACCCCGAGCCAAGAGCTCATAGATTGGTATTCAAAATATAGCAGATGAATATAGCAAATTGACTTGAATTAGAGCGATGTGTTTCCCAACAAAGGGAGCACATCGCTTTTTTCTATAAGGCAAATGTTCAGAAAATATTCAGTGACCTATTTTATAGTAATTTGGATAAGTATCGACCTGAATCGACATCGTTTGGGGATACTCACACTTCCTGTAGGCACAATCGACAATGATTGATATCTACCGCTTACTAGGAGACAGGTCCAGCAAGGGAGGTAGATTGTGAGATTATCGAGATACTTAGCCTTTGCATGATTCGGAATCTATAAATTAAGGAGAGGTGAAATCACTTAGTTATGAAGAAATTCAGAAGACCATTATTTTTATTTCTAGCTATAATTCTAATGCTGAATATCGTACTCCCTTCTTCAATCACTCGTGCTGAGGGTGAGACCGAAGATGCTATAGTCACTCAAGAGAGTGTAACAGATGATGTATATGGCAAGAACGCGCTCCTTGGCACTGGAATTGAGATTACAGAGAATCTGATTACAGGTGTTAAAATTTATAACCAACAACCCATTGTTGAAAATGACGGAACGATTATTGTACAAGGCAAAGAAATCCAGGATGTTCGGCCTAAACCTTCTGATGAAGTAGCCATTATTTATGACTGGTCCTTGCCGAATGATCGGCATACATATGACGATGGATCGACCTACACTTTTTATCTCCCTGAGGAGTTCGCCATACCGTATGAATTAAAGGGCGACTTGACCGGAGGGGTAGGAAAATATGTCGTTACCGAGGATAGACAAGTAATCTTTACATTTAACGATCAAATTCGCGGACAACAATTACAAGGACAATTCTATGTGTGGCTGTCTTTTGATCAATCCAAGCTTGGAGAAAGTCTGAAGCATAAGATTGAATTCAGTTCTGTTGGTCAGCAGGATATCACTGTGAATTTTGCCAACACGGCCGACAGTAAGCTCAAGAAAACAGGAGCTGCCAACAAAAAAAACTTTAACTCCGATGAAATCGAGTGGACGATTGAGTTCAACCAAGGAGAGCAAGAGATCAAAGGTGCCCAGCTCACGGATAATCTTGGAGATGGCTTGGAGATCAAAGGTGACATTACGATCACTGTGATGGAAGTTCTCTTAAATGGGGATTTAAAACCAACGAATAATGTAAGAACGGAAACGGCCTTCCCTATTAATCTAGGGGATACCAATAAAGCCTATAGAGTGACTTACAAGACAAGCGTTGAAGCTCCAACAGAAGGACCGTTTAAAAAAAGACCTTTCACGAATACCGCTACACTCACTGGAAATGACGGATACTCGAAAAGTATACCAAGCAGCGTAGAAATAAGTTTCAATGAACCTCTGAACAAGAAGGTTGGAAACACTGATATTATCAATACCAGTCCTGGCTCCAAGTGGATCGTCGATTGGTCTATCGAGTATAACTATAACCAGCAAAAGATAAGCCAGCCTATTATTAAGGACACGTTTGGACCGTCAAACGGGGTCCATCTCAATCTAGTTAATGACAAAGTCAATGTATACAAAGTTGACATTGATGATAATGGCAACGCTACTCGAGACGCTCTGATCAACGAGAAAGAATACGATTTGAAAATCCTGAAGGACGCCTCTGGATTTGAAACAGGCTTCACTTTAGAGTTTAATAACGAGATCACCGAGGCTTATGTCATCGAATATCAGACGGAAATAACGGAGCGTATTTACAGCGGTCAAGATGTTAACAACTCCGTGACTTTCGGAACAATAACGAAATCAGATCATAAATGGCTTAATGAACGGATCTTCAAAAAGAACGTAATACGCGAGGATTTTAACAAAAAGGAAATTGAATGGGAGCTTGTTCTCAATGAGGATAAGTTCGATATGTCCGAAATTAAGATCCAAGATGATTACGCGGGCAGACATATGGAGCTGCTCAAAGATAGTATTAAGGTGAATCAACTGAAGCTTGAGGATTCTGCCTTTGAGCTGGAACCAGGTAATTATAGTGAAGGATTTACACTCAAACTAAAAAACGGAGAAACAATCAATGATACAGTTACCATCACATACGTAACATCGTTTGATCCTAAGGCGGGCAAACCGGCAGAAGGGTTATATAAAAACATAGCAACATTGTCATGGGAAGATATAAATGGGCAAAAAAGTCTTGTAAGAGAAGACTCTGTCCAACCTCAGGACTATACCAATAATAACGGTAGAAAAACAGGCGAGTATAAGGCTAAGGACAAAGCAATCACTTGGACGGTTATTGCCAACTACAATCTATTTGATGTGAAGGATGCTATAATCACAGACTCCTTGAAAGGCGATCAGACGTATATAGACGGTTCCTTCGAGGTTAATAAGCTCACCCTAAATACGGAAAATAATCAGGTAGGTTTAGGTGATCCCGTTACAAATTATGAGCTTAAATTAGCTGATGATCGTAAAAGCTTCGAGTTGAAGCTTGGTGATATTGGCGAAGTAGCCTATCAAATCAAATACAAAACGAGTCTTAATGGCGACTTCAATATTAAAGGGGAGTATTCCAATAATGCAGCGCTATTTGATGGAAGTCAGGAGCTCTTTAGTCAAGAAGGCAAGGTAACACCAAAACACGGCGGCGAGCTGTTATACAAGACAGGAGCCCAAGTCAGCAAAAGCGATAGAGCCTTGTGGACAGTTACTATGAATCCTAGCCAATCTTATATTCCAGTGGGTTCCGAATTAACTGATACCTTATCTGACAATCAGATTTTATTAGCGGATTCTTTAAAACTGTATGAAACAAACCTTCCTGAAAACAACTCTGGAAATATTCAGAAAGGATCTCAGCTTAATAAGGATGGCAATAATGACAATGACTTCTTTAAGCTGGAGGCTGAAGGCAATACCATCACTCTCACATTCAAGAAGGAACTAAAGACAGCATATATCCTTGAATATGAATCATTTATTAATACAGATACTGGCCAAAGACTCAAGAATAAAGCCGAATTTTCCGGTATATCAATCTCGTTCATCGGTGAAGGTAATGAGGAAGGGATTAAAGTCTCGCTTGCTGGAGCAGGCGGGGGAGCCTCTACCGGAAGTGGAAAACTAAAGGTTCTGAAGGTAGATGATTTGAACCATCCAATTAAAGATGTTGTATTCCAGCTATGGAACGCATCTAACACCACTTTGCTTGAGACACTAATCACTGACGAGAAGGGGGAAGCCTCTACCGTTAGGAATTACCGACTCAACAGCACTGATGGCTTGCCCTATATTTTAAAAGAAGTCTCTACCCCTAGCGGTTATATTAAAGATACGGAATATGCTGCCGGGAAAACAATCTACTTCAAAGATTCTGACGAACCATTTAAGGTGATTAATGAAATTATTCGTCAAGGGTTCGAATTAACGAAGGTGGACTTGGCAGATTCGAGCAAGACCTTAAAAGGAGCAAAATTCGTATTAAATCAAATCACTAGCACTTTTCCAAATGGTACTCCTATCGATATTTTAGAAACGGATGATAGCGGAAAAATTGCTAAAGGTGATTTAGAGCCAGGGAGATATCAACTGGTTGAAACCAAAGCTCCGGAATTTTATAAATTAGATTCGACACCTATCACCTTCGACATTGTAGAGAATCAAACCGCAATCAAAGTACTAGAGAAAACCAACGAATGGGGTTCCAACGCAAAACTGATCGTAACCAAAGTGAATGCCAAAGATCAGTCCGCCATTGAAGGCGTTGAATTCGAGCTTCGCGACAGCTCCGATACGCTTGTCGGTCAAGGCGTTACCGATAAGGACGGCCTAATCGTGTTTGAGAATCTGAAATACGGCAACTATACGCTGGTTGAGACCAAGGCCGACGGCTTCGTCATTGAACAGGCTAAGACCGCGGTATCCATTATTCAGCCGGAGACAAACCAGACGATTGTGAATAAGGAGAACGACCGCTCCGTTAAGTTAACCAAATACGACTCAGGCAAAAATCTTAAGCTTCAGGGCGCTGTTTTCGAGTTATGGGAGCAATCGATTCTCTTTGATCAGGAAGGAAACTATCTATATCAAAAAGTTGCCGATATTGACGAGTCCAAATTGACTACGGACAAGAATGGGGAACTCTTCTTAGATGACTTGAAGCCGAACAAATATCAGTTCATCGAAGTCAAAGCACCTGCAGGGTACTTATTGGATAAGACACCAGTACCATTTGAAATTACGGATAAACAGACAGAAACTGTGTTCGTAGAAAAGACAAATAATAGAATACCATCCACCGGTGGTGGGAATGGCGGCGGTGGTGGCGGAGGTACTCCTTCAGTGGATCCGAATCCGACTCCTAAGCCTCCAGTAGATCCGGACAAGGAAGTTGGTCCTGGTGAGAATCCAGATCCAACTCAGCCGGAAGGGCCTAAGCCAGGAACCGAGGAGCCTAAGCCTGAGCCGGAGAAGACAACTAAGCCAACAGATAAGGTGCCAGCAACGAATAAAACGCCGATCAAAGGCAAGGTTGAAGTTCCTAAGAACAGCACGCCGAAAATTAGCGAGAAACCTAAGAACGGCAAAGTTACTGTAGACTCCAAAGGAAATTGGGTATACACGCCGGATAAAGGCTACGTAGGCCATGATTCCTTTAAGATCAAGGTTACAGATGCGCTAGGGAACGAGGTTGAATATGAAGTAGATGTCGATGTACTACCTAGTGCGGACGGTACGTCAACGAAAGGGAACTCTGGGAAGATGCTTCCTAAGACAGGCGAGTCCAGCCTTCTCCCTATCCAATTGACGGGTCTGGCACTGATTGCCCTTGGTATCTTCCTCTATTTCTTGAGAAGGAAGCAATTGCAGCATAAATAGAAATCTGCATTGTTCTTAATAGCAAAGAACCAGCAGCCCCTTGGCTCTGGTTCTTTCTTATTTTTTATATCATCGTATCATTCTGGTAAGCTACGCGATTGTGACAACTTCGTATTTTTCAGCAAGTTCCATGAAATATCCCATACTGGACACTTTCCCGGCCACTAACTTATCGTGAATTTTATAGTAGTCAACGCAAGTCCCACAAGCAAATACAGGAACCCCCTTGTCCTCAAGCTCCTTCAAATGCAGAGATGCAAAGGATTGCTCCGTTAATGCCAGCACCCCCCGATTCACGCAAAATACCGCTGCCGGCAGAGTCTCGCGCTGCTTCAACAGATTTACATAAGTCTCTAGCAGCTGCGCTCCGAGCTCCTTATCTCCATCCCCAAGACTATCCGTCGTCAGAAAAATAACTTTGTTGTTCATGCTTTTCATCCTTTCATGAATCGGTCATCTATTAGATAATTGTACTATATCTATATAACCAGAGTCCGTGTACATTTATACTTCACACTATAAATATTGAAGTATATATAATATTAATCCGCTTGTCTCCAACTTGCCACCTACTCAAGCGGATGGTATATTACGACCATATTAATAGAGAGATCTCAGAGGATAGGAGAAACGAATGAATGGACTATAAAATCGCCTTTTTTGATATTGATGGTACGCTAGTGAACGACGAGAAGAAGATTCCGCAGGATACCATTGAGGCGATCGCCGAGGTCAGACGTCGTGGAGTTGAACCGGTTATCGCTACTGGCAGAGCGCCGTATTTCTTTGAGAGGCTGGCTCAGCAGTTAGCCATTGATTCCTATGTTAGTTTGAACGGCGGCTATGTCGTATACCAAGGGAAACCGATCTATCAACACCCAATCCCCCGTGCCGATGTAGAAGCGCTGGTCAAGCTCTCTACGGAGCATTGTCATTCCCTTGTCTTTGAGGGGAGTTCTGCCTTCTATGCAAATAGTGAGATCGATCCTTCTGTTCAAACCTCCGTGCAGTCACTAAAGGTTGATCTTCCCGGCTATGACCCTGACTATTGGACAAAAGAGGACATCTATCAAATATTCCTCCACTGTGAGGAGACAGACGAACATTTGTATCAAGAGCATATTCCCGGACTACGTTATATCCGTTGGCATAAATCCGCTATGGATGTCCTTCCCGCTGATTCATCCAAAGCGATTGGAATCAACGCGATGCTTCGCCTATTAGACCTCTCACCTAAGGAGTCTATTGCCTTCGGCGATGGCCTGAATGATAAAGAGATGCTAGCTGCGGTGGGCCTTGGCATCGCGATGGGGAATGCCCATCAGGATCTGATCCCATATGCAAACTATGTAACTACCCATGTTGATCACGGCGGCATCCTCAACGGTCTGAAGTACGCGCAAATTTTGTGAAAAGTAGTGCGGATTGGCCTTTTATAACTTCAAATGTACAGGTAGCCTACCTCGCACACGCTCAACACGTGCTGGCACCTGGCCCACACCTGAACAAAACTGCAAAAGTGCAGGTATTCGGGAGAATAATCGCCAATTTTCGATAAATTGATGTAATAATGCAGGTATTTCCACTAAATCTACCCCCAATTAACGAACTTTCGGGTCAAATAACTGCATTTTTGCAGGAATATGGTTAGCTAAGTATGCGGTAAGCGAAAAAAGATGTACTTTTGCAGTTTTGGGGCTACTTAAGTGATGGTGGTCTTCATTCAATGCGAAGCTTGTTCAAAAAGGGATTGGCCGAAGCCATTCCCTTTATTAAATTCATATTCGACAACACCGTAATAGTTCCTGTTCATAAATTAATATGCCATCTTGAACAATCACATAAGAAGAGGGGATGCCCCTAAAGTCTATAAAGACTTGGGACATCCCCTTAACTGTCTACTCTATTAGTTACGTCTTTCCGCTACTTCGTTACACGAACCACAACGGTCTCACTGGAGGTGATACCTGCGGCGTTCACCAGTTCAGCGCGGTATTCGTAGGATCCGATCGCTTTATCAATTACCTTAGTAACTGCCCGTTGGGCGGAAGGTGTGTTGATCGATAAAATCTGTGTATCAACCAATACCCCATTTTCGTAGAGACGATACTCCGAACCATTCGTCCCCCACCACAGATTCATCGATACGTTATAGTTGCCGTCGCCATCCCAATTGTCCTGTGACAGAACCGGCTTACCAGGAGCGGCATCGGCAACCACGATGGTCAGCGGATTGGACTTCGTGGTTCCTTGCGAATTGATCAGCTCTGCCGTGTAGACATAAGTCCCATTCGGTCTGCCGGTAATATCAATGCTTACAGACTGAGCTGATGGCGATACATCCTTTAATTCATTTGTGCTAATCAGTACGCCATTCTCATACAGCTTGAACTCCGTACCGTTATTGCCCCACCATAAATTCATTGTGATCTTATAATTTCCGTCCCGCAGTCCGTTAGAATGTCCGCTCGTCGAGGATAATACAGGAGTACCTGGAGCACCTTTCGCAAGCGGTTGGCCAACCTGGAAAGCAATACTCTTCTCCGTTACATTGCCAGCCAAGTCTGCTACCACATATTTCACAGTATGAGCGCCCACACCAAGGTCCTTCGCGTATACTATTTGTCCACTTTGAATTTCTCTTCCATCTACCCACAACTGCTGCGTAGCTACCCCGGAACCTGTATCCGAGCTGACCAGCTCAAATTTCAGTACATCCTGCTCCAGTACGTCGCCTACAGCTTTCCCCGATTGAGTTAGAACCGCCGAAGGCGCGGTCAAATCTACTTTGACTTCAATCGACTTGGCTTCTTCTACAAGACCATTCGTACCAACCGAATAATAACGAACCGTGTTGATTCCTTCGGTAGTGATAGAGACAGGTCCTGTATAGACTGCTTCTGTTCCGCCATTCATTGCATATTTCGTAGTTACTTCGCCAGACCCCTGATTATCAGTGGTCAGAGTAAGCACCACACCCCGATTGAACCAGTCGTGATCATTAGGTACTTCAGACAGTGCCACTGAAGTTACTGGCGCTAAAGCAGCTTCCGCAAGAGAGATATCGCTCGCTCCCCGCAGCTTCAATTGATATACGCCTTTAAAAATAGCGGAAATCCCTCTCATATCTACGATTTGGCCTTCCTTATAAGGGAAATCTGCCAGCTGAATGCCTGTTCTTGCATCAACACGGACATGATTGCTGATGCCGTCGCTTACCGCATCAAATTCAAAGGATCCTGCCGGTGAAGCAGTGATAATATTATGAATTGTTGCCTTTTTCAATTCAACCAGTTGGCCTTGATTATCGGCATTAACGGAAGCAGCCTGCTTCGGCAGAGGCAGTTCTGCTGTTCCCACCTTCTCGATCGCAATCGGATCGGCCAGCTCTAGCTCCGTATTGTAAAGCGCTAGAGGAGCGGTAATCTTAATAACATCCCCTTGATGGAATCCGCTGGTGCTCTGAAATACGTATATACCTCCGGTCTCATCCTGCATGTAGAAGGCTTGTCCCCCATACACGCCCGGTTCAGTCGTAATCGTACCTTGTAGCGTAACGAGGCTTCCTTCCGACTTGCTTCTTCCTTCTGCGATCGTGCTCAATGCCGGAATCTGGTTAGGGTCTCCTTCCTCCGGAAGCGGTTCGGCAGGTACATCTGCTAATGATACCGATGTAGTCAACAAATTATTGCCATTCTGTCTTAGACGAAGACTGGCGGCCCCTGCTGTACCTGGCTTAATGCGAACCGTCAGATCCTTATATCCACGGCCTTGACTGTTCGAAGTCACACTAAACGTCTCGCTATATCCATAAGCTGATGGCCAGCTTCCATTTGCATTCTGAACCTTGGCCACCTGTGTACCGCCAGTCAGATAAATCCCGACACTCAAGCCTGACACTGTGGAGTTAGCCGGCAGATGATCTACCGCAACGCGGACTTGGAAGTCCTGTGCGTTCGGAAGAACCGTTTGATGCACGAACGAATAGGTTGCATTCGCCGTTGCCGCTGGTCCACCATACGAACCCGGTTTGAATGTCGATGAATCCCACCACTTATAGCCAGCAGCTGGAGCAGACCATGGTTCGGCCTGTGGCTCAGTTGAAGCGGCAGGTGTCTCGAACGGAAGCAATTCTGTCTTCGTATCAAGCTGTAAGTTGTTCACTTGATCCAGACTCGTATAGCTCTCCTGCTTCGACAGCCAATCTACCAAGTTCAAGAGCAGTGTTGCATCATCTTGCTCTTTGAAGCCATCATAAGTCGTCTTCTTGGTTCCTGTCTCTTCACGCAGGTATTTTGGGGAGGCATCCTCTACAGGCGAGGAATCCCCAATGAATGCTGCCTTGCCCGTGCCGAGCTTGGATACGGCAACATACGGGCCTTCAGCCTTGCCCCCGCTATTATAGACGCCTTGATCCACTGCACTAGCCCAGGCATCCTTCGTCTTCGGCAAGTAGACAATCCCTTTTGCCTTGTTCGGATCGATGATCGCCAATGTTGAACCGGCATGCATCGCTACCGTAGATACCCCTTGCGTAATGCCGAAGGCTTGGTTCGGCGCAACGATATCATTAGCCGTAATATCGCCAAGTGCGTTATAGCGGAAGCGTACGCCAAAGTTGTCCGCGAGCCAGTCAGAGCTAACAACGCCTTGCATCGCTGCTGAATTTTTCTCCTCAGCGTTCATTCCCTTCGCTGGATCTTCCCAAGCTCCACGGCGATACCCATTGATAGACTCCGAACCGTCCCAACGATTCTTGTTGCGGTCCGCATTATAATGGTCGCCAATGAAGAAAATGCTGCCTCCTGCCTCTACATATTGCTTCATCGCCTGCTGCTCGCTCTGCTTAAATGGAATGTTAGGCTCGGCAACGATGAACACCGAGTAATTGCTCAGATCGCTATAAGTAAATGAAGTAGACTTGCGAAGCTCCTTCACATCATAGCCACGATTAGCCAACGCATTACCGAAATCCGAGAAGCCGCCGTCGATGACCCAATCCGCAGCACCTGACGTTTGACCGTGTGTGTTGTCGAAGAGCACTTTTTTTCCGGCATTCTCATTAATGACCTTGGCCGCAATAAACGGCGCAGGATCACTTGGTCCTTCTGCATGAGCAGACGGAACCTCTTGACCTAATCCCAATTGAATCGATAGTGCCAATGATAGAGCAATCCCTGACTTTACCCATTTGGAGATGACTCCATATAATTTGTTCATCATTTCCCTCCGATTGATAATGACTTGTACAACATCTTTATTCTTGCATCGGATTATTATAGGAGAACCAAATGATGTTCATATTTATGTAAATTAGATAGACCATATACTCCCCGGAAGGAGAATATTTTGTAGGTAATGTACAAATGTTCATAAAAATAAGGTGTGCACGGGTCATATGAATGACGTACGTGACACACCTTATTTTGTACTTCTAATTTATTCATCTCATTGCAATTCCTTAGAACTAACAGAATCCATAACTTGGGCTCGCCGCTCATTAATAAGTTGTACAATTCGCCCGCAAGCCTCCCCGGGACCCTCTATGTTCATCCACATCAATTGCATCTCATTCCGCAGCAAATCGAACTCACTCGTATTCATCTTTAATTCAAGCAATGTCCTAGTATACGGCATAATCTCCTGAAACACATTATAGTTCTTAGGGTGTATCGCCCAATCAAGTAATGAATCGTCTTCAGCTACATGCTTTAACGCGGGAATCGTGCAGCCCAGCTTCTTGATTAAGGTTTGGGCCTCAGTCCCAACCATAAAATCAACGAAGCTCTCTGTCAGCTTCAGGCGCTGACTATTCTTGTTAATACCCAGTCCGCCTCCTAGCAGCAAAGTTCCCTCCGACTTCTGTTCTGGTACCGGACATACATTCCATTGCATTGTGCTTCCTCTGAATTCATTCATGAAGTAATACGTACTAAGGATCATGGCTACCCGTTCCTTCACAAATAGAGCTTCAGCCATATACTCACTACCATGCGAATAAATCGGCGAGACCTGTTCCTTATACATTAAATCCAGACAAAATTGCAATGCTTCTATTGTATTTCTATTATCTATATTACATTCATTATTATCGGAAATCAGTGTTCCTTCATTCTGAAGCATAAATACAGGCCATCTATGAGGAGAAGATGAGAAGCAGAATCCATAATGATCGATCCGGCCATCCCCATCTGTATCCTTGGTACAGGACTTAGCCGTATCAACTAAGGCTGTCCAGTTATGAATAGGATCCTGACCGCTGATACCAGCTTGTTCGAACAATCTTTTGTTATAGCAAACTACAACAGGCGAGAATAAAAAGGGAGTGATTATCGGCTGTCCATCATACTCAAATAATTCATACAACTTGGGATAACTATCTGTCTGTGGATCCATTTTATCTGACAAATAAGGATGAAGGAGATGAGCCTTTCCCATATCTAGCAATTGTCTAAAATGGCTGTCTGAAATCATAAATACATCAGGGCCGTCTTCACCCTCAATGAGCTGAGTAATACTCTCCATATAACTAGATTCGGGAATAATAGAGAGTTCAGCCTCGGCAAATGGCTGAGAAGCATTATATTTCCCGATGATTTCCTTAACAATTTCTAATTCATAAGAAGTGGAGAACCATGCGAGTCTAATCTTTTCCTTGACGGGCAAACCATCTTTAGGAATAGTGACCCGATTCCCCTTACCTGTGATTTTCTCAATAAGCCCCTCTTCTACGAGTTCGGCTAATACCTTACGAACGGATACTCGGCTAATATTATATTTCTGACTTAGCGTGTTCTCAGGTAATATATATTCATTTGGCTTAATCTTACCGCTTAATATTTCACCGCGCAGATCGTCTCTCAAAGTCTGATAACGTATTAAGAATTCGTTTTTTCTACTTAACACAAACAATCCGCTCCTACTATAGGCAATTATTTTTCTATATTATAAACGATTCATTGTTCCTAAGCCAACGATCCGTAAATTCATAGCTCAATTCCCTAATGTATTTCGGGAAGTCATGTCCGCCATTTCCTAGCAGAGATACATAACAATCTTCATGTCCTAAAAATCGATATAGAGCATCCAAATTATTTGAAGCTAGCGCCCCAGCTTGCCAATTAGGAAAGATCAGATCATTCTGAGTGAACCAGTTGAATAACGGTCTGGGAGCAGTAAGTGCCATGATCTCATGAAACTCGAACGGAACTCTGTCCTCTTGCATGACGTCCGTAAGCTTAGGGATATGTGTAAACCAATCACGCTGCCCCCATCGATTAGGCGTTGGGTCATCGGTGAAAGGACATAGTCCACAACTGGAGACAACAACTTTAATCCGTGCATCTACTGCAGCTAAGAAGTACGCATTGTAAGCACCTAGTGAATGTCCAATCACACCGATTCGTTTGGAATCCACAAAAGGCAGGTCTAATAATAGTTCAATTCCCTGCTGATGATCGTGGATCATCTTGCCCACCGCTGTCGAATGAGGAAATTCGCTATAGAAAGGAGCGGTTTGAAATGCCTCTGCCCCCTCATAAATGCGCTCGCCTGCGGTAATTGTATCCGGCGCCAGGACAACATAACCTCGTGAGACAAGATCTAACGCATATCTACGACTCTCCCTCCCCTCATCCGTCGCAATATCGTCCTTGCCTTTCGCATCCGTCGGGTGAAGTGCCAGCATCGCCGGGTATAGCTTGGCTTGTGGGTTTCTTTCCTGGCCAGGTATAAGCAAGTATGCATATACTCGATCCCCGAATCCAGTTTCATAAGAGAGATGTACACGTACATGGTTTGACTTCTGCAGCTCGGAATGTATAGTATAAACCGGCCGGACTAGCTCGGGCATCCATCCGATCCACTGCTCCCATAATCGCGCAATTCGCGTTCTCTTCTCTTCCCAATCATGTATGTTATGAATCCCATCTAATAAATTTGGAAAATAATCTTTGGATAGCTCTGATAATCGATAGCTCATGCTCGTCACCTCTCCTTAATCGAATAGCTCCACAAATGCGCAGAGATACCAAAGTAAAGTTCATAATTTACCTTAGCAAAACCTGCGGTAATCTCCCCTTCCGGAGTAGAAATAAGTTCCGGTTGCAGGCTGCTCAAAGGGATACGGAAGATTGCTTTGCCCATTACCCCATAGATACATTGGTCCTCCTCACACAGAACCCAGCTCTCCTTCAATACTTTCCCCCAAGCCGACAAATCTACTTCATGCAATAGAACCTCACGAACCGGGTCCCACACCAGATACTTAGCGCAAGAGGTTATAGTATGAACCCATCCATTAGGACCTACCAGCAGTAGAGTATATTCGCGAATCCCTTCATGAATCATCCAGCGGTTCATAACGATCCTCTTCTGCAAATTCAAGGTATAAATATAAGCAGAGTGCGCCTTAGGTTCAGCGCCTCCAGGTGTCTCTATACTAGTACCGCCAATTAAGATGCCGTTCATATTTTCGACAAGCGAGACCGTACTTTGTTCCTCGATCAGTTCCGAGTTCGGTATGAGCCATTCATCTCCCGATGGCAAATGATATAAACATAAAGCCCCTCCTACCATTCCATAACCAGGGAACCCGCCGTACAACACATGCTCTTGATCGCGTAGCGCAACCACACATCTGGGCCGATGGATTTCTTCATGCGAACTTACACAAATCGGATTACGCGTAGACAGCTGTCCATTCGATAATACTTGCCTCTCCTCGGACTGAATCGGTCTTGTTACATCATACAGATGGAGTCTTCCTCCAGGATAAGCCGCTCCAATCAGCAGGTTCCCCTGCACAGCATAAGCTGCTATATTCCCACCGAATCCATGCTGAATCACATGTGGCCCCCCATTAATCAGCGGATCTTGCTCTTCTGCTCGATTTTGGCGGTGAGGATTATAATGATAGAAATGCAAAGGATGCATCGATGTTCCGTATATACGTGAATCCGGTCCTACAGTCAAAGTAGACAGCATAGCTCCTTCCGATTTATACACTAGCTGAATCACCTTTACTTGTTCAGATTCTCTATGCTTCAGCACTAGCTCACGATTCGATAGACTGTGACGAAGGAGCTTCCATTCTCCTTGCAGTTGGCGATGAAACTTATCAAAGCTCGTCCCCGTGTAAAGTGAAGCAGGGAGCTGGTTATCTAGAAGCCGCTCGATAACCACTCCCTGTTCGACCCTCGCCCAATGCTCTCCTAAGAGCGCATAAACCCGATGATCTCCCGCTTGTATAACTTGCCCGATACCGATGGTCCTCAGTTCTTCACTGAGCAGAGTCAGGCGTTCTCCGCTATGAGGATTGTAGGCAATAATGTTCTTTTTAGCCGTACCTATTCCAAGATAGACCCAATTATAAGCATCTACAGCCATATGAGAAGGATATTTTTGCTCGGAATCCATACTGCCATAGTCAAGGATGTCCCGTTCATTGGGACGATAACGGTATAGACGACACTCTGGGTATGAGGCCATATAGATATGCCCCTCCCTGTTCTCGGCATAGCCAAATCCGCATAACTCGTCTCTCTCACTAACCTGAATGGCACCCACATAGATGAGCCGGAACGGATCAACGGCATAGAACATATTCCCCACGCCCACATAGAACATCCCGCTATCACTTGCGAAGCAATCATACGGATACTCAATATAATGATTAGGGAAGGGTAACTGGGTACATTCCTCCGTCTCTATGTCAACGACAAGTAGAAATCCTCTTGCCGCAATGACGACTCTACTTTCGTTAGCATCGTTTATACATATTGCCGCAGTCCTCGATTCCACAGCATCTACCGGAATACCTAAATCCGTGAAACTCATTTGCCGACTCACCTCCAATAACACCTATTTAGTGCGTGTGAACTACCTCATTTAGAATAAAATAAAGTGACTTTTCGAATTGCCTCAATGGTTTCCCTTATATCTTGATCCGTATAGAACTCATTGATTGGAACTTGAATTGCAGTCCGCAGAACCTCTTCCGCCACAGGACAATCGCCTTGCTTATAGTCAGCACCAGTCAAATCGAAAGGAAATTGGCTATCTAAATAGGCCTGCTTATTCTGAAACATCGGCTGCATATAGATTACAGAAGGTATATAACCCAAGCGATTCTTTATACCTTCAGCATCAAGTGCTGCACCGAATTCATCTCGTGTACAGTTCAATTTACCATCAACCAGTCGGAACATGTAGAACCAGTACGTGCAGCAATTATCCGGGGCAACCTCCATCGTGCTTAGCTGTGGAAGATCCTTCAGCCCTTCAGTTAGCGCGCTGCCTAATTCTGTCCTTCTACCGCACAGCCATTCTAACCTTTTCAATTGGGCGATACCTACAGCACCCTGCAGTTCAGTCATTCTATAGTTAGGTGCCAGGCTGCTCGGAGTACGATCCAAACTGGTTCCAATTCGTTTATAGTTCTTATCTGCAAACGCATGTGTGCGATAATAATCCTCTTTGTCACCCGAATTAACGGTTACTATCCCGCCATCGCCTGTTGAAATATGCTTAAAGTCATTAGTACTAAAACAACCATAGTCGCCAAACGTTCCAACGAGCTGTCCCTTATATTTTGTCAGATACGCTTGTGCACAGTCCTCGATCACTTTAAGATTATACTTCTTGGCTATCTCTATAATCGGGTCCATATCACATGCGTTGCCAGCCAAATGAACTACTAATATCGCTTTCGTTCTCGGAGTGATGTGTGCTTCAATGGATGCAGGATCCATATTGTAAGAATGCGGGTCTACATCCGCGAATACTGGAATAGCATTCTGATATAAAATTCCGATAATTGAACCGTAATCTGTGATTGGACTAGTAATAACCTCATCACCTACAGTAATACCAGCTGCACCCAAAGCCACATGGATAGCTGCTGTCCCTGAGGACGTTGCAACACTGTACGGCACTTCATACATTTCATTGAAATCCGTTAGAAATTGCTTCACCTTAGCGCCAAAATGATAAAACAAAGTATTCTGCTCCAACGCTTCTAACAATTCTTTCGCTTCCTCCGATCCAAACCTCTTTCCTGTCCCAAAAGGTGTTGTCTTTACTTTCTCTCCACCGTGAATCGCGAGTCTACTAGAATGTGTCAATTCAATTCACCTCATTTATAGTATGTGTTCAAAAAGGCCGGTTTTCAGCACCGAGAAGGTTGAATGAAGCTAGGGCCTGAGGAGCGGAGCGTACGTAGTTGGTACGTGAGCACCGGAGGGCCCGGCTGAATTCAAGATTCGATGTCGAATTACTTCCTGATTCACTTCGTGATCAAAAGCGGACTTTTTGAACTACCTCTTATATTGTCAATACTTGTTTTTTACAGCGTATCCCAAACTTCAATTGCACATCTCCAGAGTCGGGCTGCTCATCCATTAGTAGGGGAACCCAAACTACAGCATGACTTACATGACTTGGATTACTGAATTCAACTTGACTATTCTCACGAATACCATGTATCTTAATTTGGCGCTTAGCTCTTACCCAATCATTGATTTGCTTGCCAGTCCAGAATACAAATCCTTTCTTCTTCGCCTCAGTAATGACCTCGATAAGCGCTTCTCGTACAGGCAATTGCTTCAAAATATGTACCTGATGGAATAAGAAGTGGGCAACTCCATGAACTCTCTTTACACCTTCTAGGAATGGAGTAATCACACTGCTGTCAGCTAGAGCATTATGATTCAGATCCTGAGTTAAAAAAGAGATTTCCAACACATTGTAAATTCGGTTACCCTGGTCAGACCAAGCCACTGGAAAATAAGGATGACAAGTCCCGAATGGGAAGCCAACATTACCTTTTTTACTCGGTCCTCTAGTCTGATCTGATGCTATCTGATACTCCTCGCACCAATCAAATAGTTCCCCCCATCCCTCGTAGCGAGTATAGTGATTCTTATTTGAAATTGCATGAGGAAAGTCCGTTACCGATTTAAACCATTCGTGTTGTCTACTAAATTCATCTTTATCCCAGAAGCCGTTATCCAGAGGTAATGCATTATAATGCATAGCCAATTCATGGCCATCATTTTTAATCTGATCGTATAAATATGGGGAGTAACCGGGCTCGATCATACACCAAGTACTCTGTACATCTTGTTCTCTCAAAATATCCAATACGATCTCTGCTGATTCATCTATGTTATGATCACTATCATGGGATATCATTGCAATCTGCTGGATGCCTTCTGGCCAATAATCGACGAATGGCAATATAAGTCCTTGCTCTGTAACAACACTCAATAAATGCCCTGCAAAAGCTTGTTTCCATAGATCTGCATACGGATGTGCAAAATAGTTCATTCCAGTCTCAGTCATTAGCCGATCATATTCCCAGTCCTGTTGTACGTCGTCATCTGCTTTTAGAATCCAATCATCCACAGCGCCTGTTCCATCTGGCGCCGGCAAGCCATCGGTCACAATTGGTGATTTACCTTGCTGTAGTCTAACAATAGTTGCTGGAATATCCAGTGCCCAGCGCTCCAATCGACCTCCACCGATACGGAAGCTTTGTATGACATTTCCACAAACTTCTCCATCCGGACTTCCCTGATGAATCAAACCGTAGCTTTTACTACTAACAATATCCGAGTCATCTGTATTTCCTCTAACCCATGGGCGATAATCAAAGCCACGCAGTTTGACATCTTCGTACCATGAAGCAGTCAAATCAGCGTAAGCTATTGGAATTTCTCTCATTGGCTTATATCCTAATTTAGAAGAAAGTGCAGTTAGACCTGCATAGGAAATAACAATTCCACCTTCTACCATGAAACTCCAAAGCACATTATTATCCGCTTGCTGCTCACTAGCCAATGCAATGATGACAACATCTACGAATTCGCGATTGATCTGATCTACATGGTTAAGTGTCGTGTACGTAATCCCCGAGTGGTTCATAATCTCATAAATATATGTCTGGAATACATTAACCCCGTATTGATGTCTATGCTCCATGGCCTCTTTATCTAGCCATACGCCTACCCTTGCCATTCCCATCGCTCTCACAACCTTTATTTAGATGATGAGAATATGCTGAGATAAGCCTGAGCCTCAGCATATTCCCTGTATACATTAAACATTACTTCCAAATATGCTCTGTGTATCCACGTTCCTTAATGACCGTGTTATATTCTTCAATGATCTTCGAACCACCACGTTTCAAATATTCTTGAACCATAGCATCCCACTCATCTATAGAACGATTGCCTGTGATCATCTTGGTTTGTTCATTGATCAAATAGGTGTTCAATTCAGCGCCGGACTCCGTCTCAGCAGCAGAAATGATGCCTACGCTCGGTGGATAATACAACTTATATGACTTATTGATATCTACTAATTGCTGTGTAGCTTCTCTTAATTTCGAATTCGTGTAAGCAAGCGGGAATTCGGCGTCATCTTCAGCACCTACCCATGCTGTGCTATCTATAAAGTACAAGAATGGCTCTGTACCGCTGCCTGGTTCAGTAAGAGGTACACGGACATTATTCTCGTCCAATTTGTAGCCAACACCCTCGTTACCGTAGTACCAATCGAAATCTTCATTAGCTGAAGTAGTTGTAGATGTTGGGTAATATTGACGTGAGAATCCGTGGATCTCAAGCATCTTGCGCACTTTATCTGGATCGTCAGCCAGTTTAGCATTTAGCGCTAGAAATCTAGAGTAACCAGGACCCGCTGTTAAGCCCTTGGAACCGTCAGTAGCCTCAAATGGCTCAAGAACGACGAATTCTGCGGAAGGATCAATTTTTTGCAATGCATCCATGTAATCCTGAGACATTCCGCGTACGGCAATCAGGAACACGCCCGCCTTACTGGAATAGAATTCATTATTCGTATCTGCCCAGTTCACAACAGCAAAATCACTGGTAAGTGCTTTCTCTTTGTACAGATCGGCGAAGAATTGAATCAGTTCTTTACGGCCCTCTGAGATCATACCAGGGATAAAGTTGCCATCCGCATCCTTGTGATACCAAGTATCGTTCTGCCAATAGGGTCCCATCGCGTATGAAGGGTTTATATCTTGCCCAATAGCTAAACCATAAGTATCGTTCTTCGAGTTGCCATCAGGGTCATTCTTCGTAAATGCAATAGCTACTTGTTTAAGCTCTTCATAGCTTGTAGGTACGGGCAGACCCAAATGATCTAACCAGTCTTTACGTACTATGAATGACTGAGACTCCACTGGAGACCATGTCGGAATACCATAGATTTTGCCACCCACCGTAAATGGCAGCCAAAGTTCATCAGGAATTTCCTTCAAATAATCAAATTCCTGAATGTACTCATTAAGGGGTAGAAAAGCTTGCTGCTTCGCCCAGCGATTGAACAATTCGATATTCGCGGCACGAAAGCTAATCTGATCCGGCATATTACCGCCTGCGACCATCGCCGTGATTTTCTCTACAAAGTTCTCACTAGGAATCTTCTCCGCGAAATAATCTACGTTAAACTTCTCGTTTAACATCTGTTGCCCACGGCCCCCTGATGGAGGTGGGTTGCCGAAGATATAAGTTGCACCGGTAATCTTATATTTTTCCTCCACTTTATCTGGTCCTGGTGCTGTTGATGTGTTCTTGTTCGTTGCCGCATTATTATCCTTGCTGGATGAACATGCAGTCATGAATACTAATAGTAGAATAACTACCAACATGGTCAGCTTTTTGAACTTCATTTAATTGATCCCCTCCGACAATTAATGGTGAAGCAGCCTTGCATTCATTATCTGACGATGCTTAACATTAACCCTTCACTGAACCGATCATCACCCCCTTAGCAAAATGCTTTTGCAGGAATGGATACAGAACGAGAATAGGCAATGTCGCTACTAGAATCGCAGCCATCTGTATCGTCACAGGAGGCGGCTGATTCTCTAATTGCAGCATTACATCCGAGCCCACTGTAGATGTCGTCTCATTCATAATTACCATTTGGCGTAAGACGACTTGAACGGGCCATTTCCTCGCATCATTCAAATATAGAATCCCTTCAAAATACTTGTTCCAGTAACCGACGGCATAGAACAAAGCAAATGTAGCCAGAGCTGGCTTCGATAGAGGGAGTATAACCGACCAGAATGTTCTTACTTCATTCGCACCGTCTATTAATGCGGCTTCACTCAGTTCACTTGGAATACTAAGAAAGAATTGCCTGATGACTATCAGATTAAATGAGCTAATTGCTCCCGGAATAACTAATGCCCATAAAGAATTTATAAGACCCGTCGACTTAACAACCAGATACACGGGGATCATCCCGGCGTTAAAAAGGATGGTGAAGATAACCATGAGCAGGATTACCCGTTGCCCCAATATATTGCGAGTTAAAGCGTAGGCCATGGATGCTGTAAGTATCAAACTAACAAGGGTACCTATTGCCGTAATAGTAACCGTAACACCCAGCGAGCCAATGAATTGCTTGGATAGGAAGATCACCTTGTAGGAATCTATCGTCCAATTTGTAGGCCATAGGATAAAATCTTTCCGTAACACATCCTCCAACGATGAGAAGGATACCGCAAAGATATGTATGAATGGGAGCAGCATCAAGCCTGCAATCACCGCCAGGGCTATGACGTTAAACCAGTCCCATATTCTTTCCACATATGATCTTGTGTCCATAGGTAAATTTCCCTTCTTCCTGGTCCTGATCTCCAAACCAATTAATATAACCCATCTTCACCTAGCCGCTTCGCTAATTTGTCAGCGCTTACAACGAGGATAAGTCCGATGATTCCTTTGAACATTCCCACGGATGTAGCAAAGCTAATATTTCCTTGTTGAATCCCCTTATAGTAGACATAAGTATCTAGCACATTACCGGAATCCATATTGAATGGATTTAGCATTAAGAAGATGTGTTCAAACCCGGTATCGAGAACGCTGCCTAATCGCAGAATAAATAGAGTGACTATAACACCTCGAATAGCTGGCAGCGTCACATGCCATAACTGTCGGAATCTAGAGGCGCCATCTATGACGGCTGCTTCATATAAAGCTGGGTTAACCCCTGATAGAGCAGCCAAGAAGATGATTGTCCCCCAACCTGATTCCTTCCAGATCGTTTGAAGAACAATTATCGGTTTAAAGAGTGCTGGCTCCGTTAGAAATGGAATTTGGGAGATTCCGAATTGCGCCAAGATGGAATTAATCAAGCCCTCTCCACGCATGAATACGACGAAGATCCCGACAACTACGACCCAAGACAAGAAGTGTGGTAAATACACCATTGACTGGATCAGCTTCTTGTAAGTTTCGTTACGCAGTGCATTGAGCATCAGCGCCAGAATAATAGACACGGGGAACGCTACGAAAATTTGTAATACTGAAATTTGCAGCGTATTGATTAGAACCTGGATGACCTCGCCATCTTCAAACATCCGTGCAAAATGCTTGAATCCTACCCAATCACTTTTCCAAATTCCTACGAAAGGATTATAATCCTGGAAGGAAATAATCAATCCAGCCATTGGAAGATATCGATAGATAATAAAATATAAAAGACCTGGCAGTAACAATAAATAAATAAAGCGCTCTCTTTTCATTCGATTAAAAACTTCGGTCAATATAAGTCCCCCCTTTTTGAACACCTGTATATTACCTGTCTATAAAATATCCAAACTAATAATTATTGTCAATGGCTAAATTAAGATTTGTCGTAATATCTTTTATTGCACTGCCAAATTTTTCGAATCTAGAACAATATTTATAATTGATGGTTGACGGGTTTATTAATAAGTTGTATACATGTAATATACAGGTATCTAAAATATAAACAGCAAGGCTATCATGAACGTGGAGGTGTCATCTTTATTCATGAGATACAGATGAAGGATTACTATCTTTTAATTTTTCTGTTATTTGATAGCGTCTCCATTTTGCCGTGCTTTTTTAAAACGGCCCAAATTAATCATTGAGGTGATCGAAGCTATGGCTAAACAAACAACAACAGACGTTATTGAAAAATCTTTACTCGACCTGCATGACGACCCCCAGTTCATACCTGAACTCAAAGATGAGGCAAGAACCAAAGCCGTTAACTCACTTATTACAATTTTATCAACCCCAAATCATGTCCATAAATCGTATCTAAGAGTCGCACGAGAAAATGGAGAAATTGAACGTATCCCTGCCTTTCGTATGCAGCATAATGATACACTTGGTCCCTACAAGGGCGGTATTCGCTTTCACGAATCAGTAAATGAAGAAGAAGTTGTTAACTTCTCTGCTCTAATGACTTTAAAAAATGCTCTTCATGAGGTTCCATTCGGTGGTGGAAAAGGTGGGGTTGCCATTGATCCTAGGCAGTACTCGACAAAAGAGCTGCATCAGATCTGTGCTAAATACGTGCAGTATTTTGCCGAAATTTTGGGTCCAGATAAAGATATTCCTGCTCCTGATGTGGGAACTAGTGCACGTGAGATGGACTGGATGATGAGTGAATATAAAAGCATTCAATACGGAAAGCCTTATTTGGGCAGTTTCACCGGAAAGAGCGTACTTAATGGCGGCTCTCTTGGTCGTAAAGAAGCTACCGGCAAGGGAGTTTATTTCACACTCCGATATTTGCTGCATGATTATCTGAATAAGAACCTTCAACAGTTATCCCATTCTCAAAGTCAAGCGGCAACAGCCTTAAACTGCTTGAATAGGCCGTTAACCTTGGCCGTTCAGGGTTTTGGTAATGTAGGATCCGTGATGGCTACTGAGGCTTATAATTGTGAATTTTTGAACAATACAATTATCGCGGTTAGTGACCGTAATGTTACGCTCTATAATCCAGCTGGAATAGACATCTCTGCACTTACCAATTACACAGCCAATAATCTAGGTGATCTCCCCTCTTCTCTGGAACAAATCCGTGAGGCAGGTGTTCAGGCTGAGATTCTTGATCGAGAAGCAATTCTATATTTAAATGTGGATGTGCTCGTATTAGCTGCACTAGAAGATCAGATTCGTATGGACAATGTGAACCGAGTCCGTTCTCGAATCATTGTTGAAGGAGCTAATGCACCCATCACAGGTGAAGCTGATGAAATATTAGCTGCTAAAGGCACACTTATCCTTCCTGATATTTTGGCTAACGCTGGTGGAGTTATTGTTTCTTACTTTGAATGGCTGCAAGGTCGTGAGACGCAATACTACAGCGAATCAGAGGTATTTGAGCAGCTTCTAACTAAGATGGAGAAGACAATGAGAACCATTTATCCACTCTATTTTGGAGCGAATAAATCACTTAGACAAACTTGTTATGATCATGCGATTAAGAGGATCTCAACGATTCTCTATACACAAGGTAAGTTGTTCTAGAAAGAAAGGGGGGCTAGGCAGATTTAGTACTGCTCCCCCCCCTTTTTCTATCTTGGGAATTCTATCTTGACGAGTAGTTGAGTATTATATATACATGTAATATACACGTATTAAAATTTGTCGCGATTATAAGGAGGTATGTTCATGTTATCGAGATTCCGAAGAACAGCTTGTATTATTTCCCTTTGTTGTATTTTGATAGCGCTTACTCATCCTGATGTTCTGATTGCCCACGCGCACGCCGAAGTTTCCACAGTAACGAACTCTGTGTATTCTGCTGTTGAAAATCCTGATACTCATCCAGGGCTCGACTTAGCCTCTCTCCCCCCTGTCTATAACATTGCTAATGGAAGTTTTGAACAAGGCACTGTTAACGGCATCATCCCTAACTGGACTATCAAATCGGGTACACCAAGAGTCAGCACAGACCAAGCATTTATCGGAGACTATAGCTTAAAAGCGGAACTAGTCAAGGATCAGGGGCAAAGCGCTATCCACATAGAATCTGAACCAATCGACGTTGAAGCAAATGCGACCTACATATTATCTGCTCAAGTATACCTGGAGCAAGGATCTATGCAAGGATTGTACGTCTATGTACTTGATAAGGATGGCAAGATCGTTAAGAGTGCTGAAGGGAACAATTACCATGCATATCTGGATGCCACTTCAGGACATGAAGCATGGAAGTACCATGACCAAGCATTCACTGTCCAGCCCGGAGGAGTAAAACTGAAAGTTTCTCTAATTACGGGATCGAGAAATTCCTTCAAATTCTATATTGATGAGGTAAATATAGTGAAGCAAATAACAAACGGCAACATGGAACAGCCTGTAAGTGGAGGCTTGATTCCTGGTTGGAGCAAGACTAAACCTGGTGATGCAAATTCATTCGAAATATCTACTGCTCGCAAGAATAGCGGTGAGAGAAGTCTTCACATTACAGACACCCCCGGTCAATTTATAAATGTCATTAGTGACCTTATCCCTGTTGAGGCAGGAGCAACCTATACGGCTATTGCTCGTACTTTTATTGAGAATGGCACTTCTGATATGTATGTACGCTATTTCAATGCAAATCGCGCTTATATAGGTAAGCAAGATTGGAAGATTGCTTCTTCTCCTACAGACACTTGGTTCAGTCAGTATGTAACAACCGTCGTTCCTGAGGGCGCACAGTTTGCAGCTATCTTATTCGCAGGAAGTAATACTAAGAATTATTCCTATTTCATAGATGACGTAGAACTGCTTCGCGGGAATCACGCTTCTGAACCATCACAACCGAAAGACTCCATCACTCTTGTAGGTGAGAATCTTGGTCCCCAAATACGTAAAGCTACCTTAATGCGTGGCGCTATTGGCCTGGATCAAAATAATCGGCAAGTGATCTATACCGTTGTGGCAGGTGCGCCTTCCATTTTTACGATCATTGATATTAAGACTGAACAAGTGATTAAGAGTCTTCCCATGCCGGACACCTCTGGTGCGTGGGCGGTTACGATGTCTAATGACGGATCCGTCTATATGGGCGCCTATAATTTAGGTCTACTGTACCGGTATATTCCTTCGACAGATCAACTTATCAATTTAGGCCACCCTTTGGACACTAAGGATGCCGTATTATACCCTATGGCGGCCGGCAAGAATGGAATTATGTATGGTAGCACTTATCCAACCGCTAGCCTGTACTCCTATGATTCAGCAACAAATAAGTTTACCAACTATGGGACGATGTCTAAAAATACTAGTGGCGAACGCTGGACGCGGGTTACAGTGTACGACGAAGAGTCGCATAAGATCTATGCGGGAGTAGGCAACGTTCCGCGACTGTTAGAATATGATCTGGCAACAGGCTCAAAACGAGACCTGCTCCCTGAAGGATTCGACAATATCGTATCCGTCTACGATCTGAACATTGCCGATGGACGATTATTCGCACGTAAAGAAGCAAATAATGCAAATGAGGCCTTCGTCATTGATATTCATAGCGGCAAACTGGTCGAAGTTACGAATGCGGATACAGGTGAGAAATCGACAACCTTCATCAACTTTTCTCGCGGCGTATCGCCCGTGTCACCAATCGCTAATAAAGTCTATTACGCTGCTGTCGGTGGTGAGTTGTACGAATATGATTTAGACACGAATAGTTATCGTACAACTGGTGCATCTATCGAAGGCGCAGCAATTGCTTATGGATATGTTCAACTGGGAGAACCCGGCTTCCCTGGCTATAGCCTAGTTGGGTTATCAGGCAACTCTGGAAAGATGTTCAAGTACAATTTAGAGACAGGTGCAATAAAGACTACAGATGTTCAAGTCCCTGCAGAGCCGGTTAATATCCATGAAATTATAAAAGGACCGGATGGCAAGATCTATACGGCGGGCTATCTCCAAGGCAACCTTGGTGTTTATACTCCTTCCTCCGGCGAGAGTATCTATTACGATGGAATTGGCCAAGGAGAAGGAATGACAACCATTCATAACAAACTATATCTTGGCCTATATCCTGGCGCTTCAATTTATGAATATGATCTGTCAAAGCCATGGAATCGTACGAACTCCAACGCACTTAACCCGATTAAATTGTTCGGACTTGGTGACATCAATCAAGATAGGCCATTTGGGCTTGCTGGTGCAGAGGATCTGAACAAACTATTTGTTGGCACCGTACCGAAGAATGGAATGCTAGGCGGTTCATTGACCATATATGACATCGAAACCGGCGGAACGCCAGAGACTTATGTCAATCTACTACCGAATCAAAGTATTCTCTCCCTGGCTTATAAGGACGGGCTGCTCTATGGAGGAACATCTATTTACGGAGGGCAAGGAAGCACGCCGACGACAACTGAAGCTAAGCTGTTTATTTGGGATGTAAACAATAAGAAGAAAATATTCGAGACCGTTCCAGTTAGCGGCAAACAAGCGATTACATCTCTTCATATTGGACCGGACGGGAATATTTGGGGACTTTCAAACGGGGCTTTGTTCATCTTCGATACTAATTCCCGTCAAGTGATATATAACAATAACTTTTTCCCAAGTGCAGCAGGACGGTGGATTGACGGGTCGATGGAGACAGGAACCGATGGCAATATGTATGCCACTGTCGATGGCAACTTCTTCAAGATTGATGCAGCCACGAAGGAAGTCACCATACTGGCCACTGGTGTTCGCAAGCTTGCTCAGGATGATTTCGGAAGCTTCTATATGTTCACTAATCCGGAGACACCAAATCTATATAAATACTCAATTCCAGATCTTTTACTCAAACTTATAGGAGTTGAGGTCTCCCTGGCATCTTCTGAGATGAAAGTAGGCGATCAGACTTCACTAACCGTTAAAGGCTTGCTTGAGCAGAATCGAACCACTCTTGATTTGGATGGAGCAATTATAGTTTATTCAAGCAGCGAAGCCTCTGTTGCCGATATAGACAACAAAGGAGTGATCACGGCCAAACAAGCTGGAACAACCCATATTACAGCTACAATTACGCTTGATGGTGTTACCGTCTCATCAGAGCCGATCGAGGTGATCGTGAGCAACTAGGGACTTCCCTGTTATCGGATGTTGGTCATAAAATGTTTAATTAAAACAGGTGGAAAACCTTTTTGAAGTTTTCCTCCTGTTTTTTTAGAATACAATTTCAGCCACACTTCAAGACTCTTAAGTTGTAGCTTTAATTTGTTGGATCGGTCCAAAAATGCAAGTCCTTGCTTCTTCGCCTCCACAATAACCTCATAAAAAGCTTCACAGTAGGTGGTCTCGTAGGAAGTCTAGTTCCTGAGCAAATACATGCCGGACACTCTCCTTGTCCTTCTGCAAATCAAATAAATGATCCTCACCAGGCAATGTAATCAGAGTATGGGCGACTCCCACCTGTTCCAAACGCTCTGCCATCTGAACCGATTGCGTATAAGGCACATCATTGTCCTGTTCCCCATGCAATAGCAGCGTTGGCGGATATTGCGCAGTTACAGCTTCCACCGGACAGAGTGCCTGCAGTTCGGATTGATCCCATTCAGGGTCCAACCCTGTAACCTCTTGAACCCAGGTACCTTGTTGACGGCAATATAAATAAAGACCGAATCTTTGCTGAACAGAAGCTTCCGTAAGTACTTCCCCTGCGATCAATTGATCAGCCAGCTTACGGGGAACAATTGGCTTCTGCAGATAATGCGAGCTTGCCCCAGTGGCCCAGGCTGCCCGGATATCCCCATAGCCATAGAAGGAAACAACAGCCCTCAGCTTCGGTTCCCTTGCTCCAGCCAGAAGCGCCAGGTATCCGCCTGCCGAATGGCCCACTACACCGATGGAGGATGGCTCAATTCCAAGCTCTGCAGAAGCATCGCTCTGCAGCCAGTGAATGGCATCAAGAATATCCTCAGCAATAGCCGTGAGCCTCGTCTCGGGCGCTAGCCGATAGTCCATGGAGAATACGTGAAATCCGGCCGTATTATACCCCTCTATCTGATCCCTTGGAATCTCTCCCCTTGATCCAAAGATGAAGCCGCCTCCGTGAATATAGACGACAACAGGTGAATTTGCTTGGCCGGTACTATAGAAGTCTCCTAATAAATGCACATCTCCAACTGCTTTGTAGCAAACCGTTTTCACTCTTTTTCCCCTTCCTGCTAGGAATACCATAATATTATGGTTAACCAACCGAAAAACCTCCGGATTCGTATCTTTTATATTACTGGCTTTATTAGTCCTGTTCAACAGCCTGTCTATCGGGGCAGGATATCAAAGCATATGTGTCGAAAATTAGGGAGTTAGAATGATGAGTTAGAGTCATCCTAACGATGCACACCCCGATACGAACATCACAACTTAAGCTATATGATCCCCAGATTAGATCCCCGTCTTTCCACTAAGATGGGGATTATTTAATGCTTTAAATTCAAGATAACTAATTTTACATAATTCGCTTCAGAAGGAGACGTGAATATGGAATTTAGAGTCGAGCATATATTGAGAATGAAAGGATTGCATAATGCCCAGGTCCTTGGAGGCAAAGCCGGTCTGTCCAATGTAATCCGAGGCATCACGATTATGGAGGCCCCCGACATTGCCGACTGGTTGAAGGGTGGAGAAATGCTGCTGACCAGCCTCTATCCGATTCTCAATTATACAGAGGAAGAGCAGCGTGTATTCATACAGCGCTTGGCTGACAAGGGAGTCAGTGCTCTAATGATCAAGAATCACCGCTTTGTCAAAAATATTCCCGATGTCATCGTAAAGACGGGTGAAAAGACCGCCCTGCCCATTATTCAAATTCCTGAGAGCATTCCTTATGTCGATGTCCTCTATCCGGTAATGGAAGAACTATTCAATACCCAGGTCATGAAGCTTAAATATTTCAAGGATGTGCATGATCGCTTCACGACCCTATCCTTAACCGATGCAGGGCTGGAGCCTATCATTGCGACACTGCAATCGTTGATCGGCAATCCCGTTGCTCTCTATGATCGTAATTTCGCCTGCATGATCTCCGATTCTCTCTCCGCGGTTCCTATAGAGAACGAAGAGGCCGATACCGAGAGAGAGAAGATCTTCGAGACTAAATTCCCTTATTTCTGGAGAAAGACGCAAATATTAGAGCCGGCAGTCAAGACGGTCGATCAGGTCGTCGTTCCGATCCGAACCGTGAATCGCATCAAGGTGCATCTGGTTGTTACTGAAGCCTTGAAGCCGTTGGAAGAGCTCGATTTTATCGCGATAGAAAATGCAGCTACAGCCTTGTCCCTCGAATTGGTTAAGCAGTTCGCCGTTGCGGAAGTAGAGCGAGAATTCAAGAACGATATCATCGACGATCTGCTTGCCGGCAAAGCTCAAATGTTGGAGACAGTCTATCATCGAGCTAACCTGATTGGTTGGGATCTGGAGCGTTCTTATGCGGTCCTGTTATTTCATGTAAAAGAAGAGTTCTCCTCGCTAGGCGATAAAGAGATGGAAAAGCCCAAAAAGTCACGCATGCTGAAGAGCAAAGCCTTCACTTATTTGCATGATGCGATTCGCTTCACCTTCTTTGACGGCATCATGCGCAGTCGCAGCGATATGATTATCCTGCTTCTACCGGTGGAATCACTGAAGTCCAAGAGCAAGGACTGGCTAATGTCGACCAAGAAAAAGGCACACAAGATTCAAGAAACCGTCCACATGAAGACGACAGATATTATCGTTCAGGTCGGCATTGGTAGTGTGGCGGAGACGGCGATGGATATCTCGGGGAGCTATCAGGAGGCTCAGGAGGCCCTGGAACTTGGGGCCATGCTCTTCGGCGACGAAGCGGTTACTGCCTTCTCTGAGCTTGGCCTGTTCCGGCTACTCTGCCAATTCCCGGACCCGTCGTTACTCACCTCCTTCATTCCCGCGCCACTAGGCAAATTAATGGAGAGCAAAAATGCGATCAAGAACGACCTGCTTCATACGCTCGAAGTGTTCCTGCAGCATAATCAAAACGCGGCCAAAGCCGCCCAGGATCTGTTCGTCCATTACAAGACCGTCATGTACAGGCTGGAACGAATCAAGGAAATCACTGACATGGATTTCGAAGATCCCGAAGAAATGCTGGAAACCAGAGTTGGCCTGAAGATTCTAAATTTGTTAAAAAAAGAAGGTTTCAACTAAAAAACAATATAGGCGCATGCCTGTTTTTTACCCAAAGTGGATAAAACGTCCGTCGGACTTTTATCCACTTCTGTTAATGATCTCATTTTAGGAAGCGTTTACAATTTTCATGTAAGAACTAATCTTCACTGATTTAAGCTCAGTAAGCACTTTTCATCAACTAGAAAGGAACGATGGGCATGACAGAATTAAGCAAAGATATCATGCAGCTGCTGGAATGGCTCGGATATTTCGGTAATGACCCTGAAGGGGGAGTAACCCGGCTGCTCTATACCAAAGAGTGGTTAGAAGCCCAGAAAGCTCTGGAACATTGGATGAATACGGAAGGCTTCGACGTTCACTTCGATGAAGTGGGGAACCTGTTCGGAGGCCTGCAAGGAACGAAGTATCCAAATGAGACGATCATGACCGGCTCGCACGTGGATACGGTGCGCAATGGCGGCCTATACGACGGCCAATTCGGGATTGTTGCTGGCCTGCTCGCTCTGAAGCACTTGAAGGAGACTCACGGACAGCCGCTGCGCAGTCTGCAGCTCGTATCAATGGCAGAGGAAGAAGGAAGCCGATTCCCTTATGCATTCTGGGGCTCCAAAAATATAGTGGGAACAGCAAGGCGCGAAGAGGTAGAGAATATCTCCGATTTTGACGGTATTGCATTCGTAGACGCGATGAGAGACTGCGGCTTTCATTTCCGCAATGAGTCGGCAACCATTCGCCAGGATTTGAAAGCGTTTGTAGAAATTCATATCGAGCAAGGCAGCGTGCTGGAGAAGGAAGCGAAGTCGGTCGGGGTTGTGAACAACATTGTTGGGCAGCGCAGATTCACCGTGGAAGTGACCGGCGAAGCCAATCATGCGGGTACCACACCGATGGGCTATCGCAAGGATGCGGTTCAGGCAGCTAGCGCCATGATCTGTGACGTAATAAATCGAGCCCGTGTGCACGGAGACCCGTTAGTAGCTACAGTTGGCAAAATCGAGGTCAAACCAAATGTAGTGAACGTCGTTCCAGGACATGCCCTATTCACATTGGATATCCGCCATACCGAGAAAAGCATGCTGGTTCAATTCACCGAAGAGATAACCACTGCTTTGAATCAGATTGCAAAGGACATGAACGTAGGACTCCAAATCGATATGTGGATGGATGCGGACCCTGTACCGATGGATACACGCATCGTAGAAGTCATTGAACAGCAATGCAAGGAGATCGGCTTGAATTACAAGCTGATGCACAGCGGAGCGGGACATGACTCGCAAATCTTAGCGGGCCTGACTCCGACAGCGATGATCTTCGTGCCGAGCAAGGATGGAATCAGCCACAATCCGGCGGAATATACCGATCCATACGATTTGGCCGAGGGGGTTAAAGCTCTGATCGGCACCCTATATACGCTGGCATACGAGGAATAAAGCACCACTCAGGCAAGCAGCAGCATCCCGAGCCCTTCACTACTAAGGAGGATACAAGAGATGAACAAACAAGCTTCAACGAATCCAAAAGGCGGAATGGAGTATTGGAAGAAGATTGTTATCCTATTCTGTCTTGGATGGACTGTCATCTGGATTTACAGAACTGTGCTGAATCCCATCTTACCTGAAATCAAAGTGCAACTCGGAATCGAATCCGATGCGAGCATGGGTCTTATCTCCAGTCTATTCTTCTTGGCCTATACCTCAATGCAGATTCCTTCCGGCTTCCTGGCTGATAAATTCGGCAGAAAAATCATGCTGATCCCAGGTTTCTTAATCTTCGCATTCGGGGCCTTCACGGTCGGAATTGCCCCTTCCCTGTTGTTCCTGCTTGTCGGTAGCTTCCTCGCTGGCCTTGGACAAGGAACCTATTACGGACCCGCTTACTCGATCTCCTCTTCCTCTATACCGGATGAGAAACGGAGCTTCTCCACAGCTATTATCAACAGTGGCTCAGCTCTGGGTATGGCGATCGGATATATCGGTTCCTCGTATTTGGTCAAAGGGCTGGGCTGGGACTGGAGACCACTTCTCTTTGTCACAACTGCCCTGATTATTGCCGTCGCCATCGCATTCGGCAAGGTCATTAAGGATAAAAAACCGGAACCTGCAGCGAATGCCAGTAGGGAGAAAGATGCTGGAGACAAGGCAACACTCAAGACCCTATTTGGCGACATTCGAATGATCTCAGCTTATGTGATCTACTTCGCCATCTGTTACGGCTATTACATGATTGTGACCTGGCTGCCGAGTTACCTGCAAATGGAGAGAGGCTTCCAGGGCGCCGCTATAGGCTTCGCCTCAGCACTGGTCGCATTCGCATCTGTCCCCGGCGCTCTACTGTTCAGCAAGCTGTCCGACAAATTCAAGAACAAAAAGATTATGGTCGTCATTATTTTACAGATCATTGCCGCATTAACCCTATATCTGACGGTTGCTATTCAAAACAATAATTTGCTAATCCTGTTCCTGATTATGTACGGATTCTTCGGCAAGCTGGCGGTGGACCCGATCATGATCTCCTATGTAGCAGATCTTGCACCTAAGCAAGGCTACAGCACTACATTTGGCGTATTTAACTTCTTCGGTATGATGTCCTCCGTCATTGCTCCGTTCGTTACGGGAGTGATCTCCGACGCTACGGGAAGCAAGATCCTGGGCTTCTACCTGGCTATCGCCATCATTATTGTCGGAACCGTGTTCCTGTTCATGGCCAATATGATCAAACGCACGAAAGCGCAAACCAAGCACTAATTCATCACATTATACTCGATACACAAAAGGAGAGAATCTCAATGGGATACCCAACTGATCTATTATCTAGCCGCTCTATCATTAAACATGGCAAATACGCCTTAATTGCTCCGGAAGGTCTTGTCAATAACGTAGTTCCCGGCTTTGAGAACTGCTCTATATCCATTCTGGCTACACCGAAGCTTGGAGCAAGCTTTGTTGATTATTTAGTAACCATGCATCAAGGAGGCGTGAACAAGGACGGATTCGGCGGACAAGAGCATATCGAGACTTTCGTCTATGTACTCGAAGGTGAAGTCAAAGCCTCCGCAGATGACAAGACTTATACGCTGACAAGCGGTGGCTATCTTTATTGCCCTCCCGGAACGACGATGTTCCTTGAGAACCTGAAGGATGGCGACAGCAGATTATTCCTGTACAAGCAGAAGCATAAACCGTTGAAAGATTTAAAGCCATGGGTCGTAGCTGGCAACTCGAACGATATTCCCGAAGTTGATTATGACGGCATGACCGATATGCGGATCCAGGATTTGCTGCCAAAAGAGCTTGCTTTTGATATGAACTTCCATATTCTGACCTTCGATCCCGGTGCTTGCCATCCATTCATCGAGACGCATGTACAGGAACACGGAGCCTATCTGCTCTCTGGAGAAGGTATATACAATCTGGACAATGAGTGGATCCCCGTCAAGAAAGGCGACTATATCTTCATGGGTCCTTATGTACAGCAAGCCTGTTATGCCGTTGGCCGGGAGAAGCTCGCTTATGTCTACTCCAAAGACTGCAACCGGGATGCAGACCTCTAAACTTGCCGCATATAGCAGATGACCTATCGTATAAAACCTAACTGAACAGAGGTGTTGAAAATGAAAGTAAGCCGATCCGATTTAAATCAACTGATAGCTGTGAAGCTGCATAAAGCCGGTCTTTCCAAGGAACATGCAGATGGAGTAGCAGACGTCTTGGTCCATGCTGATATGAGAGGAATTCACTCCCATGGCGCCATGAGAGTGGAATATTATGCGGAACGAATCGCCAAAGGCGGAATAAACACAACGCCCAATTTCAAATATGAAGTTACTGGTCCCTGCACAGCTGTGTTTGACGGGGACAACGGGGTAGGCCATGTGGCTGCCAAGCAAGCGATGGATGAAGCGATCCAAATGGCACAGACCAGCGGTATAGCAGCCGTTGGTGTCCGGAGAATCGGTCATAGCGGTGCCCTGTCCTATTTTGTGAGGCAGGCGGCCAAAGCCGGAATGATTGGCATCTCCGTATGTCAATCCGATCCGATGGTCGTTCCCTTCGGTGGTTCAGAGCCCTATTACGGGACGAACCCGATTGCATTCGCTGCTCCAAGCAATGATGATCGTCTTCTTACCTTGGACATGGCCACAACCGTGCAGGCGTGGGGGAAAATTCTTCACGCCAGATCCCGAAATGAATCGATTCCTGATTCGTGGGCCGTCGATAAGGAAGGACATCCAACGACGGATCCCTTCAAAGTGAATGCCTTGCTTCCCATCGCCGGTCCTAAGGGATATGGGCTGATGATGATGGTAGATGTGCTGTCAGGTATTTTGCTAGGCCTTCCCTTCGGGAATAAGGTGTCATCGATGTACCATAATCTGACCGAATACCGCAATCTGGGACAGTTCCATCTCGTCATCAATCCTGCATTTTTTACAGACCCTGTTGTATTTAGACAGCATATTTCGCAGACCATGGATGAATTGAACCAGATTAAGCCGGCTCCGGGCTTCGAGCAAGTTCTATTCCCGGGACAGAATAATGATCTGATTCAAGAAGAGTACGAACAAAATGGCATCGAGATTGTTGATGAGATTTATGAATATCTAGTATCCGATACGGTCCATCGCAATCAATACGACCACAAGGATCCGTTTGCCAAATGATCTAGATGGCAATCTGAAATATGAAAACTCTATCTGAACGAGAGAGGTGCGCAGCTTCATGTTATATTCCATCATTCAAGAGAATTCCTATCAAGATTCCGTTAACCTGATGCTTCTTACGAACAAGATTTCCGCAATGGAAGGTGTAGACCAAGCTTCTATTATGATGGGCACGCCGGCGAACAAAGAAATCTTCCACAATACCGGCATGTATACGGACGAACTGGAATCCGCCGGACCCAATGATATGTGTATTGTAATCCGTACGGATCATGAGGAGAAAGTAGCCGAAGTACTCAATACTATCGAGGAAGAGTTGAAAAACCAGGCGGTGAGCAGCAGCAAACAGGCCTTCGAATCGGTCCGTACTTGGGATAAAGCTCTGCAGGCATTGCCGAATGCTAACCTTGCCTTGATCTCCGTACCAGGCCAATATGCTGCGGAGGAGGCGGACAAAGCTTTAGACCATGGCCTTCATGCCTTCATATTTAGTGACAATATGGATATCCAGGACGAACTGCGCCTCAAGCAGAAAGCCCGTGACAAGGGACTTCTGGTTATGGGACCAGACTGTGGCACCGGAATTATCTCCAATATTCCAATCGCCTTCGCCAACGTCATCAATGAAGGCAATATCGGCGTTGTTGGTGCTTCTGGCACAGGTATTCAAGAAGTCACTAGCCTGATTGACCGCTTGGGTGGAGGCATCAGCCATGCGATTGGAACCGGAGGACGCGATCTGTCGGATACGATCGGCGCGATCACAATGCTAAGTGCGATTCAAGGCCTGGAGAAGCATAAAGCCACCGAGGTTATCGTAGTCATATCCAAACCTCCGGCAAGAGAAGTGCGGGATCAGGTCGTCCAGCTGCTGCAGCATCTGTCAAAGCCAGCGGTGGCTATCTTCGTTGGTGAAGAACCGACGGCTCATGAAGGCAATGTATACTATGCCTCTACATTAGAGGAGACAGCTATGATTGCCGTGGATCTATCCAAAGACAGAGTGATCCTAATGAATTACAACATGTCGAATGGAAAAATTCCGAAGGTGGCATTCAAACCGGAGCAAACCTCAATTAAAGGGCTCTACTCTGGCGGTACCCTCGCCTATGAAGCTGCTGTCCTTCTATCCAAAGGTTTGAATCTCGGGCAGCTTATTCACGACGACGGTTACTTGCTGAGAGCAAACGGTCATGAAGTTATCGACTTGGGAGACGACAAGTATACCCAAGGCAAGCCACATCCGATGATCGACCCGGAGACGAGAATTCAATATATTAAGCAGGCTGCCATGGATGAATCCACGGCCATCATCCTTCTTGATATTGTACTGGGTTACGGCTCCCATGATGATATGGCCGGAGCCTTGCTCCCTGTCATTGAGAGCACACGAAGCGAAGCCATGGCAAAAGGCAAGAATCTGTATTTCGTAGCGGCTGTATGCGGAACGGCGCAAGACCCGCAGAATTATCAGGAGCAAAAATCCAAGCTGGAGCAAGCTGGGGTTATCGTGAAGGACAGCAACAATCGAGCAGTCCGAACCGCTCTGGCAATGATGGGTATCTGGCTGCAGGACAATAACAAAACGTCCTTACCAGTAGAGGGAACCAAGCCAGCCCAGTTCCAGGTTTCAGAAGCCATTACTGAATTGCTCAGCAGTAAACCGAGAGTCGTCAATATCGGACTTAAGAAATTCGCCAATACGATAAATAGCTACGGTGGACAAACTGTGCAATACGATTGGCGTCCAATCGCTGGCGGTAATGAAAGAATGCGCAAAATATTGAGCCTTCTCAAATAAAGTTCAAATACAAATTTCGAAATACAATATTAGGAGGATGCAGCATGTACGGACCCTATAAAACAATCGATGAAGCGAATCAGGCGGTTATTCAAAAAATTGTAGCTGGCGCGCCCTTCCTGGTAGACGTAGTTCCCGCTAAATCCGTAGTGGAGCAGCTGAATGGACGAGTGCTTCTGCATGCAGGCCCACCGATTCAATTCGAAGATATGACTGGCCCGATGCAAGGGGCCTGTGTCGGAGCCTGTCTATTCGAAGGCTGGGCAGAAGATGAGGAGAAGGCTATGACTCTTCTGAAGCAGGGGGAGATCAGCTTCATTCCGTGTCATCACGTGAAGGCTGTAGGACCTATGGGAGGAATCACCTCCGCGAATATGCCAGTGCTGGTTGTCGAGAACCGCACGGATAGCAACCGCGCCTACTGTACGATGAATGAAGGAATCGGTAAAGTATTGCGCTTCGGTGCTTATTCTGATGAGGTCATCAATCGCTTGAAATGGATGCGGGATGTGCTTGCCCCTGCCCTCTCCAAGGCGTTATCGCTTACCGACAATGGATTGAACATCAATGTGATGATCGCTAAGGCCATCACGATGGGCGATGAATTCCATCAAAGGAATATTGCCGCTTCGCTCGTATTTTTGAAGGAAATCACTCCTTATATTCTGCGGACGAATTTGTCCGAACAAGATAAATCGGCGGTCGTGGAATTCCTGGCTGATACTGATCAGTTCTTCCTGAATATCGCCATGGCCACATCCAAAGCCGTACTTGATGCCGCTAGAACGATTGAATATGGCACCGTAGTCACTGCGATGTCCCGAAATGGCCAGAACTTCGGCATCCGGATCAGCGGAATGGGCGACGAATGGTTCACCGCGCCTGTAAATACACCGCAAGGCTTATTCTTCACAGGCTACTCCCAAGAGATGGCTAACCCGGATATCGGCGACAGCGCCATTACCGAAGCATTTGGCATTGGAGGTATGGCCATGGTAGCCGCACCGGGTGTTACCCGATTTGTGGGTGCCGGAGGATTTGATGATGCACTGGCGACCAGTAATGAAATGACGGAAATATGTATCGATCGCAACCCGAACTTTGCGATTCCAACTTGGAACTTCCAGGGAACTTGTCTCGGGATTGATGCCAGGAAAGTAGTAGAGACCGGGATTACTCCGGTAATTAATACCGGAATCGCTCACAAAGAGCCCGGGGTAGGTCAGATTGGGGCAGGTACCGTACGAGCACCTCTGGCCTGCTTCGAGAAAGCACTCGAGGCTTATGCCCAGAAGCTAGGGCTCATCTAAGGGAGTACACTAGGAGGAGAGCAGAATGGAACATCTCATACAAGCGAGCGGGGCGTACAGTTCGACTGTCCCTCCTCTCCTTCAATCTGAGGAGCCGGGCTATGTACACAGCATTTTTAAAAATGGCTGGAATGTTCGATGTGGGAACGGGCTGATCTTTATCGGCAGCAGGAAAAACGGAGAGCTTCCCTTTGGCATCCATCTGGAGGACGATCTGCTACCTCAGCTCATTCCCCTACTTAGTATGGGAGAGACATTCCTCTATGATAGAGAGGTCTCTGCCCTCCTCTTCTCTTCATTTGCTATTAAGCTGGATCCTCTTCGGGCCTATGACTCAAAGATGAGACCCATTGAAGCACTGTCCTTATTGTCTGGTCTAAATGCATTTGCATCCGAAATATGTACTCATAATCAGCATACTGGCACAGGTATTCTGGTGAGCCATTTCCTTGAACGCTTGATCAGTGAAGCTGAACCATTCTGGTCAGAACATGAACAGAAGATTATACAGCTCATGGACGCAGCCCAGAGCGAAAGCTTGCCTCAAATTGATAAGATCCTCAGGTACTGGATGGGTCGCGGCAACGGGCTGACTCCAGCTGGAGATGACATGCTGGCGGGGATGCTCGCGGTAGACACAATAACAGGAGTATTCACAGATCACTTCCGTCTCCATTTATCTACATTAGTAGAGAAGGAAGCCCTGACTACAGATATTAGCCGGGAATACCTGAAATATGCACTGCAGGGACAATTCAGTTCCGTAATATCCAATGTATTGAACCCCCTTGCCCTGGAAGATGGCGAGGAACTAATGAAGCGGACCCGAGAGCTTCTGTGCGTCGGTCATAGCTCAGGTCTGGATACATCATTCGGCATACTAATTGGTATGTTGATCCTAAGGAGGAATCCCACTTGGCACAGAAAGTCGTGATTGCGCTTGGCGGCAACGCTATTCTTCAGCCCAAGCAGCAAGCTACCTATGAGAATCAATTAGAGAATGTACGTCAATGCTGTGAGATTATCGCCCGAATTGTACAACAGGGCTATGAAGTGATTATTACCCACGGCAACGGCCCACAAGTGGGCAATATATTGCGTCAGCAAGAGGAAGCCAAGGAAGTGGTTCCACCATTCCCGCTCGATGTGTGCAGTGCAGAATCCCAGGGCTTCATCGGATATATGATGGATCAAAGTCTGAAGAACGCGCTGCAAAAGCATGGGCTGGACAATGCAGTAGTTAGCATACTCACCCTGACGGAAGTCTCCATGGACGATCCTGCCTTCCTTAATCCAGTCAAACCTATTGGCGTCTTCTACCAAGAGGATGAAGCTCATCGATTGGCAGCTGAGAAAGGATGGGTCGTGAAAGAGGATGCGGGCCGTGGCTGGCGCCGTGTTGTCCCCTCTCCAAAGCCCAAATCCATTCTCGGGGCAGATGTTATCAAATCTCTGACCGACAGTCGGGCCATTGTTATTGCAGCGGGCGGTGGAGGAATCCCCGTATGCCGACAAGCGGATGGAACTCTGTCAGGCGTGGAAGCGGTAATCGATAAGGACCGCAGCGGATATCAGCTTGCCCGCGACGTCCATGCCGACGTATTTATGATTCTGACGGATGTTCAGAACGTATATGTGAACTATGGAAAGCCGCAGCAAAAGTCACTTGGAACAATCTCCTTATTAGAAGCCCAGCAATACGCCGCGGAAGGCCAATTTAGTGCCGGAAGCATGGGCCCTAAAATGGAATCCGCGATTCGCTTTGTCGAAAATGGTGGAACAGCGGTCATCTGTTCACTAAATCAGGCCGATCTAGCGCTGGAAGGTAAAGCAGGTACACGGATCACACAAGAAAATCTGGTTCATTGTAATTAATGACCCATAATTGACAAACCCCCATTGGCGAATTCCCGATGGGGGTTTTATATTGGAATGCGATTGGAGAACCAAATGATGTTGATGTTGATGTGAATTAGTCAAGGCATATTCATCCAATTTCGGGGAAGTCTACAAAGAAGCATCACTATTAAGGAGGTCAGGTTATGCATTATATCAAAAAGATATTAAATAAAAGCCGGAAAAAGAATAACCCTGATTCCTCAAGGCCTTCCATGATGCAGCAACCGGTATTTCCCACCGTACAGGAGAATATCGAATATATAAGAGATGCGCTGTTTCATACGGACGATTTAGTCAGTCAAACTGTAGCTATTCCGGGACATACGAGCCAATTTCTCTTTATGTACACCATGTGTGACCAGCAAAAAATCCGTGAGGAAATATTAAAGCCGATCTCAGAAAATAAAGGCGCAGATTTGAAAGACCTTCTGATTTCGATGCGAGCCAACAAACATAATGATCTTGAGAGAGCCATCGACTTGTTAGTCAGCGGAAATGCAGTACTGTTTATTGAGGAGTTAAAAGAGTGCTATGTCATTGAGGTGAAGTCGAGCCATGTTCGCAGTGTCAGTGAACCGGCCAATGAGCGGATTGTGGAGGGCTCTCACGAAGGATTCGTGGAAAATGTAAGTATAAATTTACAACTCGTCCGTAAGCATATCGCAAACAGGAACCTGGTTGTGAGGCGCTATCAGCTTGGAAATGAAACGAAAATTGAAGCGGTCATTATCTATTTGCGGAATTTGGCCAATCCCGCGATCGTCGAAGAAATCGACCACAGAATCCAGAGTATTGAAGCGGATTCGATTACTTCTGCGGAATTTGTCGAGGAATATATCGAAGAGAGCTCCTTGTCACCCTTTCCTCAATTGCTGCATACTGAAAGGCCGGATCGGGTCATAGGAAATCTGCTGGAAGGCAGGGTGGCGCTATTAGCAGAAGGCAGTCCTACAGCTCTAATTATGCCTGTTACCTTCTTCTCCTTCTATCAATCTCCAGACGATTATGGTTATCGTTCAATACAGGCGTCATTCATCCGCTTCATCCGGGTATTCAGTTTCGTCATAGCCGTTGCTCTTCCTGCTTATTACATCGCGGTGGTTTCTTTTCATTTCGAAGTCATCCCGCAGGATTTGCTGCTTCCCATTAAGAGCAGCATTGAGCATATTCCCTTTCCGCCGATTCTTGAGGCGTTGTTCATGGAACTGACGATCGAGTTGCTTCGCGAAGCTGGTATGCGCCTTCCCGGGCCTGTAGGACAGACGATCGGAATTGTCGGCGGGCTCGTCATCGGGGATGCGGTGGTCAAGGCCGGTCTGGTATCGAATGCGATGATCATTGTCGTCGCTTTAACGGCGATTGCTTCTTTCGTGGTCCCTTCCCACGAGATGAGCGGATCGGTCCGAATACTGCGATTTCCTGTCATGATCGCCGCAGCTTTGTTCGGATTTATCGGGATTGTCTATAGCCTAATGATTATTCTGATCCATTTATGTTTATTGGAGTCGTTCGGCAGGCCTTATTTCGCTCCTGTTGCTCCATTCCGTTGGAAAGATTGGAAGGATACCTTTATTCGGATGCCGCAGCACAAATTAAATCGTCGCCCGCAGGATCCAGCTCCGCAACAATCAAATCTGCAGCCCCAATCAGAAAAGGAAGAGAAGCGCGATGGTCAATCAGAAGGAGCAACAAATTAAACCACATCAGCTCGCCTTTTTGGTCACTCAGACTCAAATCGGCGCCGGGCTATTAATGCTGCCTGCCAAGGTACATTCCATAGCCCAGGGAGATGCATGGATATCCGTCCTTCTAGGCGGATTGATGTCGCAACTATTTATTGTGATCATCTGGTGCTTAAACAAGCGATTCCCTTCACATTCACTGTATGATTTTTTGCCAGCTCTATTAGGAAGGTTTATAGGAAGACTTGTCCAGCTTATATATGTCGCTTTCTTCACACTCGTGACAAGCTTCATCATTATAAGGTTCGCCATAACGATTCAAAATTGGGTGTTAATTGATACTCCCAGATGGGTTTTTATAGCCATGATGACCAGTTTATGCATATATTTAGGGCGAGAGAGCCTTCGAACGGTTTCCCGTTTTTTTAATGTGGTGTTTGCCTGCAATATCCTGGTGATTATCATCATAGCCTTTGCGTATTTCAATGTTAACTTTCTATATGTGTTACCGGTGGGACAAGCAGGATTATGGAATATTACAAAGGGCGCATTCGGTACTATGGACTCATTAGCAGGATATGAGATTCTGTTGATTTGTTATCCCTTCGTAGAGGGGGGCAGTACCGGGAAACTAAAGGCAGTAACCCTGGCAAATACCTTCACTACTTTGTTTTATGCCTATGCCGTCTTTACAAGTCTTATCGTATTTAGTCCGCCGGAGCTGGATCTTCTGCCCCAGCCTCTGCTGTATATGGTTAAGGCATTGTCCTTCAGTGTGGTCGAGCGGCCGGACCTCTATTTTCTATCCCTAATGATGGTTGTGGTAACCACTACATCGATCGGGTATTTTATTATGGCCTCCAGGGGTGCTGCCCATCTTTTTCGTCAACAAGGCAAACATCGTAAGGTCGTGCCGTATACGGCAGCGGTTGTATTCATCATTGCGCTGGTCATCAAGGATCCGTTCCAAATCGATGCAATAGAGAAAATATTGGCCATCGCCGTTTATTTGTTGATATTCGTGACCCCATTGGTCTTATTAATCATTTCCGTTCTGTTTAAGATCACAGAGACTAGGAGGGGAACAAGTTGAGAACAACAGGAATTTTGCTTGCAGCCTGTTTAATGGCCATGCTTCTGTCGGGCTGTTGGGATCAGCAATTGTTAAAAGACGTCAGAATCATAGATATTAGCGGCCTGGATCTGGAGCCGGAAGGTAAGCTTCGAAATACCTCCTCCGTGATGGATGTCAGCGGCTCGCAATCCACCCAGAAGGAATTGAACGAAGTCCATTCGGGAAAGGGAAATACGACCAGGGAATTGCGGGATATTCTTGACCGGGAGATTTCTGGCATATACTCCAGTTCCAAGCTCCGTGTCATTCTTCTCGGCGAGGCTTTGGCCAAAGAGGGCATATATCCGTATCTGGACGTATTATACCGTGATCCTACAAGCGCCTTGAATGCCAGGATTGCTGTCGTTGAAGGTTCAGCACGCGAGGCCATCAATCTCAAAAAGGTGGGAACAAAACTCATTGGCGAGCATTTTAACAAACTAATTCAAAGCATGGAGCGTAAAACAGTTGTACCGGATGTTAACCTGCAGCTGGCATGTCCATCGATGCTGACTCAAGGCAATGATTTTGCAGCTCCCTATATTACCAAAACCGAGACGAGTCCGACCGTTTCCGGGATAGCCTTATTTTACAACGATAAAATGACAGGGACATTATCCGCAGAGGACTCGGTGCTGTATCTGCTGATGGCCGATAAATTAGCAAAAGAAGCGAACCTGACGCTCAAAGTAGAGAACGCGGAAAATCAGCGCCCGGAAAACTATATCGCGATAGACATCCAAAGCCTAAAACGAAGGCTGAAAATAAACGTCCAGGACGGCCGAAAAATTAAAGTAAAGCTGGATTTAAAATTAAAAGTAGCGGCTACCGAATACCCTAGAGATCATCTCAATGAAAAGAAATATGTGAATCCGTTAAATAAGACGATAGGGGAGGAACTGACCAGAAGAGCTCAAGCCATAACGCAAAAAATACAGCAGGCCAACCATGACGGGTTCGGAATCGGACAGAGTATCAAGGCTTATTATCCGAATACCTGGAAAGGACTGCACTGGCCGGATGATTATGCAAAGGTGGAATTCGATTCAAGTGTAACGGTACATGTTGTTAACCATGGAATTATGAATTAAACACAGTCAATATCTGCTTCTTACAACGCATTCCAAACTTAATATGAACGTCTTCATCGTCGATCTTCTCTTCTGATAACAGAGGAATCCAGACAACTGCCCGGTTCGCTTGAGCTGGGTTGCTGTATTCGACTAGGCCGTTCTCCCGTAGGCCTTCTATCGTGATCTGACGCTTGGATCTCACCCAATCATTGATTTGCTGACCAGTCCAGAAGACGAATCCTTGCTTCCTAGCCTCCACGATAACTTCACGGAATGCTTCACGAACAGGCAGTTGCTTCAAAATATGCAGTGGATGAAATAAGAAATGAGCAACTCCACGTACTCTGCCTACTCCATCCAGGAACGGAGCGAGCACACTGATATCAGCCAGAGCATCATGATTCAGATCCTGAGTCATAAAGGCGGTCTCTAGCACATTGTAAATTCGGTTCCCCTGGTCCGACCAGGCTATCGGGAAGTAAGGATGACAAGAGCCGAACGGGAAGCCGATATTCCCCTTCTTGCTCGGTCCTCGGGATTGATCCGCGGCAATCTGATGCTCCTCGCACCAATCGAACAATTCCCCCCACCCCTCGAAGCAGGTATAGTGATTCTTATTGGATACGGCATGTTCCATGCCCGATATCCCTTTGAACCACTCATGCTGTCCGCCGAACTCATCCCTGTCCCAGCATCCGTTATCCTTAGGTAACGCATTGTAGTGCAAAGCAAGCTCATGGCCCTCCTCCTTGATTAGCTCCTGCAGGTGCGGAGAATAGCCTGGCTCGATCATGCACCAGGTGCTCTGAACATCATGTTCCCGCAACAGAGATAAAGTGATCTCTGCCGATTCATCTATATTCAAGTCGCTATCATGCGAGATCATGGCGATCTGTTCAATCCCGTCCGGCCAATAATCCACAAAAGGCAGAACAAGCCCCTGCTCAGCGGCAACATGCAGCAAATGTCCCGCAAATGCCTGCTTCCATAAATCCGCATACGGATGGGCAAAATACTTCATCCCTGTCTTCGTTATCAACCGGTCATACTCCCAGTCCTGCTGTACATCATCATCTGCCTTAAGAATCCATTCATCTACAGCGCCGGTACCGTCAGGTGCCGGAAGGCCATCAGTTACAATCGGTGATTTGCCCTGCTGCAGGCGAACAATCGTCGCCGGAATATCCAGTACCCAGCGCTCCAAGCGGCCTGCTCCAACGTGAAAGCTCTGGATAACCTCACCACAGACTACGCCATCAGGACTTCCATAGCGAATTGATCCGCAGCTTTTACTTACAGGGCCGGGCTCTACTACGTCTTTTCGGATCCAAGGACGATAATCGAAACCTCGCAGCATAACATCTGCATACCATGGAGTCTTCAAATCCGCGTAACCTACTGGAATTTCTCTAATCGACGTATACCCTAGTCTGGAAGATAACGCCGTCATCCCGGCAAAAGAAACAATAGTCCCGCCTGCCTCCATAAAACTCCAGAGTATATCATGATCCGTTTGATGCTCACTAGCCACAGCTACGATAACAATATCAACTGTTTCGCGTTGAATCTGGTCCGCATGATCCAGTATTATGTACGTGAAGCCGCAATGAGTCATGATTTCGGTAATGTATCTTTGGAATACATTCACTCCATAGCGCTGCCTACGCTTCATTCCCTCTTGATCCATCCATACGCCGATTCGCGCCAACTTCAAAGTCCCTCTTACAGCCTTATTGCTATTATCCATTGGTTAATTTTTGCCTCCTCTTCACGATCTTTCATCATGATCTATTTCATTCTGTAATTCCTCATCAATTCAGCTGCAAAGGCCGATGTTAGCGATTACAAAAGTCTTAATTCCCATGCTATGACTGGAATCTCGCCATACTTAGAAGAAAGTCTATTCCTTAGTATTCACGGTAACTATACAATTTCAGGGTGTCAATGTCCTATTTACCACTTGCCGCTTTTTTTCGACGTATAGGAAAAATTTCAAAATTTATTGTATAATATTGGTACATCCAATTGACGATTTTGTCGATTAGAGGTATACCAGCCATATACAGTATTTTATAAAAAAGTAGAATTGCTTATAGTGGAGGTGTCATTGTTTTCGAACCGCTGTTAGCCCCTATTTAGAACGTTTCAAAATAAACCTCGAGGTGATCGAAGCTATGGCTAAACAGACAACCGACATCATTGAGAAATCCTTACATAACCTGCTGAATGATCCCAATTTCCTGCCTGAACTTAAAGATGATGCAAGAGATAAAGCGATTCACTCGCTTATCACTATTCTATCAACCCCTAACCATATTCATAAATCTTACCTTAGAATAGCCCGGGAGAACGGTGTCATTGAACGTATCCCAGCTTTCCGTATGCAGCATAATGACACACTAGGGCCTTATAAAGGCGGCATCCGCTTCCATGAATCCGTGAACGAAGCCGAGGTAATTAATCTCGCAGCTCTCATGACGTTGAAAAACGCTCTGCATGAGGTTCCCTTCGGCGGCGGCAAAGGCGGCGTTGCCATCAATCCAAGAGAATACTCCACCAAGGAGCTCTATCAAATCTGCACAAAATACGTTCAATATTTCAACGAAATCCTCGGCCCGGACAAGGATATCCCTGCTCCTGACGTTGGTACCAGCGCGCGGGAAATGGACTGGATGATGAGCGAATATAAGAGCATTCATTACGGGAAGCCCTATTTGGGCAGCTTTACAGGCAAGAGCGTGCTTAATGGTGGCTCCCTGGGCCGCAAGGAAGCGACCGGCAAAGGAGTCTACTTCACCCTGCGGTATTTGCTTCATGATTACCTGCAGGAGAATCATCAACAACTGGCTCAGTCCCAGACTCAACAGGCCGCAGTTGCCCTTGGCTGCCAGAATCGGCCGATCACTCTGGCTGTACAAGGCTTCGGCAATGTAGGTTCAGTAACGGCAACCGAAGCTTATCATTGTCAGTACATAAATAATACCATCGTTGCGGTTAGCGACCGCAATGTAACTCTGTATAATCCGGATGGACTGGACGTTCCGGCGCTCGCCAAATATGCAGCAGCCAATCGCGGAGATCTTCCTTTCACCAAGGAGCAAAATGTTGAAGCCGGCATCCGGGCTGAAATTCTGGATCGGGAAGCCGTTCTATATCTGGATGTGGATGTACTTATATTAGCTGCCTTGGAGGATCAGATCCGGGTAGACAATGTCGAACGTGTAAAATCACCGATTATTGTCGAAGGAGCAAATGCACCGATCGCCGGTGAGGCCGATGATACATTGGCAGCCAAAGGAACCTTGGTCATTCCGGATATCCTGGCTAATGCTGGCGGAGTAATCGTATCCTACTTCGAATGGTTGCAGGGCCGCGAGACTCAATACTATAGCGAATCAGAAGTATTCGAGCAGCTTCACTGTAAAATGGGTAAGACGATGAATAAGGTTTACCCCCTCTATTTTAGTTCGAACAAGTCGCTGCGGCAGGCCTGCTTTGATCATGCCATTATGCGGATATCGACAATTCTCTATGCTCAAGGGAAGCTGTTCTAGACTTTATAAAGTCTATATCTAATCAAAAAGGTCGAGCTCGGGGCAGTACTTCACACCCTGAACTCGACCTTTCCTTTCATCTTAAATATCCGGTTATTTCTGTCCCTGAGCTTCCACTAGATGCATCACGACAGCCAACGCCTCAGCGCGGGTAGCCACATCTTGGGGAGCAAAGCGATTGTTACCGCGGCCTTGAATCAGGCCTTCGTTCACAGCTAGTGCGATCCAGCCACGTGCCCATGGCGGAATGCTTCCCGCATCGGAGAATGTTAGCTCCGTCTGTTGCGGTGCGGCCTTGTTCAATGCCTTGGCAGCCATCACGGCAAGCTCAGTACGCGTAATCGCTTGATCTGCCCGGAACGTATGATCCGGGAATCCACTAATGAAGCCTCTCTTGATTCCCTTGGCAATATCGGACTTCGCCCATTCCGGAAGCTGATCGGCATCCTTGAACGTGAGCTCATCTTCTTCCTTCAGATTCAAGCCTCTAACTAATAATGCTGTAAACTCAGCACGATTAATCGGCTTATTCGGCCGGAAGGTCTCATCCGAATAACCCTGAACCAAACCATCTTCTATGGCTTTACGAATCATATTCTCAGCCCAATGACCCGCCGTATCCTTCAAAAGCAATTCCTTACCTGGCCCGTTTCCATTTCCGTTACTGTTACCATTTCCGTTGCCGTTACTGTTTCCGTTACTGTTTCCGTTGCCGTTTCCGTTACTGTTCCCGTTCCCGTTTCCGTTCCCGTTTCCGTTACCGTTTCCGTTGCCGTTCCCGTTTCCGTTACCGTTTCCGTTTCCGTTTCCGTTACCGTTGCCGTTCCCGTTTCCGTTCCCGTTTCCGTTACCGTTTCCGTTACCGTTTCCGTTGCCGTTTCCGTTTCCGTTTCCGTTGCCGTTCCCGTTTCCGTTACCGTTTCCGTTTCCGTTGCCGTTTCCGTTGCCGTTTCCGTTTCCGTTGCCGTTACCGTTGCCATCACCAGGGCCCGGGTCTTTCTTGTCCTTCAATGTGAAAATTAGAGACGCCGGGGCCGCATCAATCTCATCTCCAGACAGATTGCCCAGTACGGACTTGTTCACATTAAGTTTGCCTTCGGTTGGCGATGTGACCTTCGTCGTGTTGAAGGTAAGCTTCAACATATCCTCCTTGCCTTGAATCGGCACTCCTTCTCCTGCAATCACAAGCTGAACTTGTCCCTCTTCTTTACGTGTATCCAGGATAGTAATCCCTTGCTGCAAGGATTCAGCAGATACGAACTGCAACAGTTTCTCATCATAGGTAAGTACAATATGATTCGCGTAGAAGTCCTTCATCGAAGTATTTACTCCATACTTCACGACCAACTGATCTCCTGCTATTATCTCATTCGGTCCCTTCAAATCGACAATTGGACGCGTAACAGATACGGCAATTTGCTGTGCCTGTTCCATATTGCCCGCTTTATCGATTGAGCGATACTCAACGATGTGATCCCCTTCTCCCTGAATGAGCAGCTTACTGTCCTTGACTGTCTGCCATTTGTCACCATCGATACGGGCTTCAGTTCGGAGAACGCCCCAGCCCTTCGGGTTATCTTCAGCAGTGAAGAGTAGAGTTACGTCCTTATAATGTTCCTCTCCAGCTCCTGTGTCGCCTTCAATCTGAACCTTCGTTGTTGGTGCAATGTTATCTTTGAGAAGCACCTCGAGATAAGATCGATAGATTCCATTTTCGCTTTTACGGCTGCGAACCTCAGCGCTTAAATCCTTGCCGACCTGCTGCAGGGTCAAGCTAACGATTTTATTGTCCTGCAGCTTCTCCTTGGCGAATGGCGTCACATCGAATTGCCACCATTGATCAGGAGATGCGACTGTTCGAAGATCCAAGCGAGCGCCTGGCGCAAGCTTATTGTTATAAGTGAGCTCTTTTTCCTTCCAACTATCGTCACGAATCTCGAATACACCGATGTCAGACTGGGTACCATTACTATCATTGGTCTTCCCATATACATTCAGCGTAACTCGTTCGATGTCATCCACAATTTGCGAGAGATCGTACTTCAGGAACACTCTGCGGTCGAAATCTCCACTACCGTTGCGAACTAATAAATACCCGTTAGTAGTTCCATAGTTCGCAGCAGCATTCTTCCCACCACTTACATACGTATCCTCAGACACATCGATTCGGATCTTGGCTGCAGCATCAGGCTCCAGCGCCCCTTCCTCCGGTAGTTCTGTGTCCGCATCAGGATCGATCTTCAGCTTGATCACATGATTCTTCCCTTTGCTGCCTTGGGTGTTAACTTCAAGCTGAACCGTAGGTGCCGTCTGCAGTACTTTGACCGCCTCGTCCTTGCTGATCTCCTGCAACAAAGTGGCAGCGATCTCCACCCTGACCTTCGATTGCGTCTGTGTCGGATCGGACACGGATACCGTCAATTCGTCGCCCTGCTCCTTAACCATGACGGAAGCCGGTTGATATACACGAATCCCGTTCATTTCCCCTGGCTGCCAGAAGTTAATCCCGGTAATTCCAAGCTTCTTCTCCTGTACGGCTTGGATTTGCGCGGTATTGCTTAATACTTGAACATCCGGGTTATCGTTATATGCCTTCGTAGCCGCCGCATCGAATGATGGTAGTAGTACATAAGAATAGCCAGCATCTGTTGGCTTAACACCATGCTCTACGACCATACTAACGTAATTGCGAGTAATTGGGTCGGCCGGGCCTGTGGAGTTAATATCCTTCCAGGAACCGGTTCTCGCCTCACGTAAAGCCCCAATGTCGGTAGGATTCGGGAAGTAATAGCCAATGTCGGCCCCCTTCGCTGTCCCTTCCAGATGCGCCCACTTCACATTTTTCAATGTATCGGACCAGCCCAGGTTTGTTGGCGTCACTTGTCCATCCACAGTTAATTGGTTCGTGCCCGCTGGATTGATCATCCGGTTCTCAACGATTGTCTCAACCTGACGTCCATCCTTGCGCTCATCAGGGGTCGTGATGCCGGCCCCGAGAGCTACGATCTCATCATCGAACATGAACCAGGATTTCTTCCCGGTTAGATTGCTTCCAGGAGGAGCCATATCCATCCCGGCAATTCCGAACTGATTATCCATCGATGAACCGCCGACCCAGTTCTTGCCGGTTGTCTTAATCATTGGTCTCGGCAAACCGTCGGAGGTCGTTCCCGGCATCCGGTAAGAATCAACCGTTGGCCAGAACGCATTACGAAACTGGTCGGAATCCGAGTTGTACAGGTAGGTCATGCCATCACCGGTATACCATCCTCGCGTATGCTCACCGTTCATCCCTCCCTCGAAATTGGCAATCCGGGAAGAAGACATACTGATTCCTAGCGTATATCCTGGTCTTGAATGAACAATCCGATCCATGACCGAGAATTGATGATGCATAATCAGATCGCCACGCGGCTTAATACTGGAATCGTTCAGCAACTGCTTGAAGTTTACAATATCCCTGATCTGCATGCCCACAAATGGATTCGTCATGCTCGTATCCGAGACGACCCATTCCTTCACCATGCTCTTGTAATAGGGAGCCTGCTCAGGCGGAGCGAACTGCGCCAGACGAAGAATCGTCCACACCGCGCCGCGTGTATTATTGTTATAGCGGGATACCGCCCGGCCGCTGACCATTTCCATAATATGTCCGTCATAGATGACAGGCTCGAAGGAATCGGTCACCCATTTCCACACATTACCGAAATCGGCAACCTCAATCGGCCAAGGAGAGCGGTCCAGGATCGTCAGCAGCTTCGATATATCTCCGAGCAGTACACTACCGTAGCTACCCGTATAAGCGATGTTCCCATGCTGGATGAATGAACCGTCTTCATAGAAGCCGTCTCCGCTCGTCACATATGGGAAGGCTGAGCTAATGGCGGTCCGCGCCTTCAGAATGGACTGCTCGTCCTTGCCTAGCACCCCTCGCAACAGAACAGCCAATGATTTATCCAGCAGATTGGCACCTGTCTCCTTCAAGCCTGGCGAACCGATTAACCTCTTCGTTGGATCAGGTATGAATCGGTCAATTGTACTCGTATAGTCTGCAATCTGCTGTGCAGACAGATCGTTATACATGATGGTAATAATGTCTGCCAGGGACAGAGGAGCCCCGATCTCCCAATCCCACCAGTTGTTATAAGTAGCCTTCTGTGGGTTATAGCGATTGGTGTACATCCAATCCAGACCGGAAATGATATCATTCTTCAATTCCAAATTCTGATATAAGCTCGTGCCTGGAGTCGCATAGGCAATCGCCATATCTTTTAATCGGTTATATGAATTAGTGATATGACTTGAATCCGTAGTACTCTTATAATCGGACCATAGATAGGCCCTGCCCGGATCCTTAACCAGCGTATCCCAAACCCCATTTTTAGCGTCGTTAGTAACCTTCTGGGCATTGGCTTGAATCGCACTGCTGATATCCGCATCGTTCAAATCCAGCCCGGTACCGCCGGTCAAGTAATTGAACCATTTAATTCGCAGCGCCTCGAACTCATCAGCCTGTCCAGCTGAAGCTGGTGCGGCTGGGAAAGACGCAAAAATAAGCGAAGAAATCATCAACACAAGGACGATAGGCTTCATTCTATGTTTCCACACGATGATATAACACCCTCCCTCGATAAGTTATGCGGGGGACTTCTTGTCCCCCGCTTTAAAATAGTTATTGCAGTATCTGGTCGGCGAACCATTTCAAATCAGCAGAATCAATGATTCCATCCCCATTTATATCCGCTGCCTCTACTGCTTCCCAATCCGAGCTTGCGCTGTTCTTGCCGAAGCTCGCAGCCGCTATGCCCAGATCACCAACCGTAACTTTCCCGTCACCGTTCAAATCGCCAGTGATCTTCGATAGAACCACCTGAACCTCGCAGGTTGCAGATAGCTTGCCATCAGCCGTTGTCACCGTAACCTTGGCTCTGCCCGGCTTCAATGCCGTGATCGTTGCCTCGGATTCATTTGCCTCCAGCTTCAACACATCGCTGCGATCAACACTCCAAGCAAGCTCCGTGTTCGTAGCATTAAGCGGGACAAGTGCTGCTTTAAGATTCATCGATTCACCTGCTACTAGTACAGCCTCTTCACTGCTTAAGCTAATGCCTTTCACCGGAACATTCGGCTTGAAAGTAATCTCCAAGTAAGATTTATAAATTCCGCCATCGAATTCTTTACTTTTAATTGTCACTGTCAAATCTGAATCTCCCTGCAAAGCCAGACTCATCTGACCATCCAGCTTCAACCGCGACTGTGCAAAGGACGTAACATCGAATTGCCGCCATTGGGTATCCTTATCTACCGAGATCTTCTCAATGGAGGCACCGATCTCCGGCATGTTATTCCATGTCAGTGCAGTCTCGCTCCAATTGTTGCTCCCTACTTCATGGATACTTACTCCAGCATCCTTTGTACGGCTGTCATTAACCCCGCCATATACAAACAACTTAGCGGATTCAATCTCGCGGTCAGCAGGGATCCCGTTCATATCGAACTTCAGGAAGGCTTTGCGCAGATAAGTCCCCGTACCATTCTTAATGTCCATATAGCTGCGAGCGCCAAAGTTCGTATTAACATCTGAACCCGCTTGTACAAAAGCATCCTCGCTGACATAAACTGTGGATTTCTCACCCTGCTCTGGACCTTCAGGTTCCCCCTCCAATTCCGGGGCTTGCTGAGGATCATACTCGAATTGAATCTCATGGCTTCTGCCAAGAGAGCCCGCCGTATTGATCTCCAGCTTAAGATAAGGCTCCGTCTGTACAACGTTCACGGACTCGTCCTTCGTCAATTCCTTCAGTACAACCTTACCCAGATCGACTGTGACTTTGTTCTGAGTCTGTGTCGGATCTGACACGGATACGGTCAGCTTATTCCCTTCTTCCTTCACCATCACAGAGGCCGGATTAGATGCCCGAACGAATGCCGACTTGCCTGCCTCCCAGAAATTAAAGGCGCTTATACCCAGTTTCTTATCCTGGACAGCATGAACCTGACTTGATTGACTTAAGATTTCGATATCAGGATTCTGGCTGTATTGCTCCGTCTCAGCTACCCCTTTATTAGGCAGCAATACATAGGCATAAGATCCATTCTTCGGTGCGCTGCCGTGCTCGAATGCCAGACTTAAGTAATTTCTAGTGATCTGATCTGCCGAGCCGCCATCATTAATATTTTTCCAAGATCCGGTTCTTGCTTCGCGCTTCCCGTCAATGTCCGCTTTCTCAGGGAAATAATATCCGATGTCCGCTCCTGGAACATTGCCTTGCAAATGAGCCCAGCTAATTCCCTTCAGCGTCTCCTCCCAGCCGAGCGTGGCAGGCTTCACCTGACCGTCAACAACCAGATTATTGGAACCGCTGTCATTTATTTGCCGATTCTCTACAATCGTCTCTACCTTACGGTTAGCCGACCCTGAAATATCTGAACCTATCGCTACAATCTCATCATCGAACATGAACCAGGACTTCTTGCCCTGCAGATCACTTCCCGTGCTGTCCTTGAATGAATAATTCATGCCGCTTGCTCCGAATTGACCATCGAGCGTCGAGCCACCGACCCAGGCCCGAGGATTGTAATATGACGCCCAGTCTTTGGGAGCTGGTGCATAGCCGTCCGTTGTCGTTCCCGGCAAGCGGAGCATATCTACCGTCGGCCAGTATTGATTGCTGTACTGCGACAGATCATTGTTGTACAAGCTGGTCATGCCGATACCGGTATACCAGCCTTGCTTGTTCTCCCCATTGCCGTATTCAAAGGCCGAGATCCGCTGCGAGAACATACTAAGCGCAAATCCGTAGTCCGGACGCAGATGAACAACCCGATCCATCGCCGCGAAATTCTGGTGCTTAACCAGTTCTCCACGCGCTGTGACTGAAGAATCATTGATAATCGCTTTGATCAGATTCATCTCGTAAATGGGCATATTTTCATAATAGTTAGAGAATGTAGTATCAGACTGTACCCACTCCTTAATCATGCTCTTGATCTTGGTGGACTGTTCTGCCGGAGCGCCCTCTGCCAACCTCGCTAGCGTACGGATAATCGCACGTCCGGTCAGATGATCGGAGTCGCTCTGCCGTGAGATGCTGCGTCCCTTGACGTTATCCATCATGGCTCCTTTATAAATCAACGCTTCGAAGGAATCCTCGACCCAACGATACACATTGCTTGCGCTCGGATCGTTGATCTCCCAAGGAGATGCATTGAACAAATACATTAAGTCGGCCATTCTGCCGATCAGTACGCCCCCATAGGAACCCGTATAAGCAATGTTCGTATGCTGGATTAAAGATCCGTCCTCGTAGATCCCATCGCCTTTTTTGGCATATTGGAACTCGCCTGATATCGCGTTCTTGCCCTGTTCAATCTTGAAGCTCTGCTTGCCGACGACACCGCGTAATACAACGACCAGCGCCTTGTCGAGCAAATTCGCGCCGGTCTCGGTTACACTCCCATTCTGCACCCGCTTGGTCGGGTCCGGTACGAATGTATCGATAACCTTCAGATATTTGGTGATCTGTTCCTCGCTTAGATCATCGTACATAAGTACAAGAATATCCATTAGGGCCTGTGGAGTTCCAATTTCCCAGTCCCACCAGTTGCCAACGATCTTCTTGCTCTCGTTATATTGATAGGTATGCATCCAATCGAGAGCCGATATAATATCATCCTTCAGAGCGGGATTCCTATACTGTGATGTCCCCTCTGTCGAATATGCCGTTGCCATATCCTTGATCATCGTATAAGCCTTCGTAATCGCTGCCGAATCGGTATTATCGCGGGAGATTCCGCCAACCCATAAATTCTGCGCACCCGGTGTCTTGTCCATCAGGTCCCAGGTGCCTGTTGCTTGAGCATTCGAAATCCGGTTCGACAATTTATCGATGTAATTCCTTACATCCGAATCGCTCATATCCATCCATTCTCCGCCGATCAGCTTGGCATGCCACCTCTGCCTGAGCTCATCATAACCGTCCAGCATTTCAGTAGATTCTACCGTTATAAAAGCCTCCGCCCGGAAGAGTCCATCCGGTGTAGAGACAGTAATCGTCGTTGTTCCATAATCATTAGCTGTAACATTGCCCTCATCTACGCTCGCTACGTTCGGGTCGGATGATGTCCAAATCAGCGCCTGTCCTCCCGCATCCTGTGGCGTAATGACCGGTGTCAGTATGGCGCTATCCCCTGTATGCAGCGAGATTGACTTTGGCTGTAGGTCCAATCCTGTAATTCCTCCCCAGCGTTCAAGCTTCACATCATCGAACCATACCGTTCCCGTGCCTGTCTCGAAGAACGGCTCTAATCTAACATACCGAGCTCCAGCCGGAACAGATACCACGACCTCCTGTAGAGTCCAATCATTTGTACCTGCCATTTTAGTCGTGATGGGGCCGACGATATCATTAATCTTATCATCAACAGTGCTGCCATCCATCCCATTTACACTCCGGTAGAAATTAGTTCTGACAAATACTCCGCCGCTGGATACGACATCCTGAGTCCTGATCCAGGCACTTAGCTTGTAATTGCCCTCTGCCGATACCGGAACATTAATAGAGAGCCCCGTTCTATCACTGCCAGTGTGCTCGATCTGTACAGAATAAGCACCTGAGTGGTAAACCGCATCCGTAACAGACACCTTACCATTCTTACTGGCCAGCCAGGCTCCCCAACCATTTGGCTTCAAGCCGCCGATCCAGGATGCATCCGTTGTCTGAACCACATCTTCAAAGCCTCCATTAGGAACGAGATTATCCCCGGTTCCCTCATCCGCAGACACTTTGGTCACAAGCAGCCCGGCGGGAATCAGCACCTGAAGCAGCATTCCGACAATCAACACCACCGACATTCTCCTATAAAGCGCTTTCAACTTGAAATTCCCCCTTTCACCATGCAAGCTATTATTTCAGTACTGTACTTCATCATAGTTTCAATGATCCTCCTGGAAACAGGTCTGATTTTTACCCATTCACGGATAATTTTGACTTCAACCTATTGTATAGTTCGGGAAAATGTGGAAAAGACTCAAAAAACCCACAGCTAATGAAATTCATCATCCGCTGTGGGCTTGCTTTGTTCTGATCCTTAAGAACTATGCCTTACCAAGTAAACTTAACTTCCGAATCAACAGTGAGAATACGGTCTCGATCTGCTTCGAGGACAGCTCCGCATATTTATCTCCAACACTGATCTCTGTATAACATGAGTTCTCATCAATCGCCCGGAGATTTGAAGTGATGCCGATCCCGGTCTCCTCATACAGATCGATCAGAGCCTGCTCAACTTGCGCTTGGGGCGCCGCAAAATGAATATGGAACATGTTTGAAACGGGGACCTCTGGCACCGTCGCAGTTCTTGGGCAACGATTGAACCATTCAGCCAGTTGCCTGGCTCCCTGATAGTACTGCTCCATCTTGCCGATCCTTTGCTCGAAATAGTAATCTGAACTGATAATATACGGATATAAGCTGATTAAATCGCCGCCATGCCGTCTTTTCCAAGGCTTTGACTCCTCTGTAAACTCCGAATCCCCGGTCAGAATGGCCCCAGCTACACCGCCGATCCCTTTATAGAAAGAAACATATACACTATCGAAAAGGGAACAAATCTCAGCGGCAGTCTTCCCATAGTACGGCAGGATTTCAAACAATCTGGCACCATCAAGATGCAGCTTGATTCCCTGCTCATGACAATATGCTGAAATAGCCTCAAGCTCCGCATAATCCGGCAACTGTCCGCCGATTTCCCGTTGCGGCAATTCTAGAAGCAGACAAGAAATGTCCTCGCCCCTATTTTTAACATCGTCCAAAGTGATTAAGCGGCTTCGATCAGCCAGCAGGACCGGTTCTATTCCATGCAGCTTCTTGAGACCGTCTTCCTCATGAATTTCCAGATGGCAGAGAGGATGGTAAGCGACCTTTCGCAGTCCCTGCCGGTCACACCAGATCCGCAATGCGATTTGCTGTGCCATCGTCCCGCTAGGGAAGAACACAGCACTCTCCTTGCCCAAAAATTCAGCCATTTTCTCCTGGAACTGTTCAATAAACTTTCCCTTGCCGTACATATCGCTGTCTGTATCCTCATTCATGTCGTGAAATGTTGTCATAAGCATTCCTATATTTCTTGGGCCATGACCCGAAAGCCGATATGTAGTCTTGTTGAACGCAGAACCGATCGTTTGATTCATTGTCATATGTGATGCCTCCTTGTAGGTATAACTGTTCCGTCTCCTTAAATCAGATATTCTATGCTTCAGAGTACCACATGTAAGGGCACTGTAAAACAGCATTCCCAACGCTCTCCACTGTCCACCCACTTATGAAAATTTTCACTTTATCTGCAACATTTCTTAATGACCCCCGTCTATAAAGACGAAAACAGCAAACAAGGACACGCCATATTGGCAATTTACTACCTACACATAGAACTAGGAGGAAATACTGATGAACAAACCATTCAAAGTTTTAGCAACCGCAACGATCCTGGCTATGGCCGCTCTGCCTACAGCAGCTTTTGCTCAACAAGGGGTAGCAACGCCAGTTAATGAGACTGCTATCACTCAAGCCAAGGTTGTACCTGGAACAATGGGGAAAATCACCGATTTCGTTAATGATAAAACAGGTAAATTCATTACTGTCACCGGCCGCGGTCTGGCTGCAACCGATCAAAGTGAGATCATTCTCTCGATTACCAAAGATACCAAGATCGTCGATGCAAAAGGCCAAACCGTTGCCTTGAAGTCAATTATCGATGACAAGAAAGTGATTAAAGCTTTCTACGGACCGAACATCACCAAGAGCCTGCCAGCTCGCGGAACTGCCTTGACACTGGTCGTTCAAGACCATGACTTCAGTGCTATTCAAGGCACTGTCTCCGAAGTGACTGAAGATGGAAGCATCTTGGTGAAGGGAACTGATCTCTACGGCGGTTATAACGATGAGATCATCCTCCATCTAGATCCTAAAGCAACTATCCTCGATCAGAACCACAAGGCTATCGAAGCTGGCGATATCAAGGCCGGTATGAGTGTGGAAGCATTCTATGGCCCTGCCGTGGCGATGAGCTTACCTGCACAGTCAACCACTAACTATCTCGTTGTAAATACAGACGAGATTGCTGATCTTACGCCGGGTACAAGTGGAATTATCACGAGTAAGAATGAAAAATCGATCACCGTAATCGGCAACCCAATGGAGCACGGTGGCACCAATTATGTCATGCTGCATGTGGATAAAGATACAGTAATCGTTGATGAGAACGGGGCTGTATTAACTGCCGATGCATTGAAAGAAAATAGCTATATCGATGCCTTCTACGGTAATGTAATGGCGATGAGCTATCCTGGTCAAACCCATGCCGACAAGATTATTGTCAAAGCAGCTCAAGCGGTCAAAGCAGAAGGCACGATCACGAATTCGGAACGGGCAGGCGAAGGCCGTGTCTATCTCAACGTTGGCTCTGACGACAAGACAGAGAATGACATCATTCTGAACATCTCCGACAAGACCGTTATCCTCCCGTTAGCAGGAGACGACATGGAATTAAAGGACGGCATGAAGGTAGTAGTATACCACTCGCCAATCATGACGAAGTCTCTCCCAGGTATTACGAACGCGGAAGTCGTAATTGTTACTCCAGATAACAATACTGTGGCTGCTCAATAATATCGATGGGGTTAGCAGAAGCCATCCTCATCTGTACGGATTGTTAGAACCTCCAGGTGCTATTGACAGAAATTCCTGCAAAAATACAGTTTTTGATTGAGGCTCCCCCCTCTAAGAAAGGAAAACCTGCAAATACGCAGGTTTTTCTTCTGTTATTGGCATGATTCCAAGGATATAGGTAAAAAATCATGCATATTTGCAGCAATTTCACAAAAACAGCCGATTTCATTCGAAAAAGATGCATACTTGCAGTTTTTGTATTCTTCTTAGACAATAAATCGAATTTAACGCCTTAATTACTATGCCAACGAGAATAATCGAGTAGGAGGCTACCCATTAGTTGAGTAGCCGACCTCTCACACCACCGTACGTACCGTTCGGTATACGGCGGTTCAATCGCTTAAGTGCAAGTTATGCAGACGCTCGTACTGCGCAGGAAAATCGTAATATCCTGCCTGTACGAGCTTTTCGTTTGTAATCGAACGTTGTAGTATCGCGCTTCCGGCTATGCGCCAGTAACCAAGACGGGAGTTTCCCCATTGGTAGGCCTGCCTCTCTGGTACTCCTAGCTTGCGCAGGTTTTCTACCTTCGTTTTCGGCTTCTTCCATTGCTTCCAGATGTACATACGCATCCGTCTTCGCAACCATTCATTCCAGCTTTGCAAGATTCGCTTCATATCGGCTACGTAGAAATAACCGATCCATCCGCGAATGTAAACTTTTACTTTCTCCATGACCTGCCTGGCATTTCTGCCTTGACTCCGGCTCGTTAGCCCCTTCAGCTTCTTCTTAGCCTTTGCGAGGGATTGTTGATGTACGCGAATGTATACTTTCTTTCCTCTCTTCCCTAATGCGAAGCCCAGGAACTTGAAGTGTTTTCGAGCTACGATGCTTACTACTTTACTCTTTTGCCCATTCATCTTGAGTTTCAGTTTGTTCTCGAGATACCTCCCGCATGACTCCATAAGTCGCATCGCTGCCCGTTTACTCTTGGCAAGTACCACGATGTCATCCGCGTAACGGATTACGACAACTCCACGCCTTTCCATCTCCTGATCGAATTCGTTCAGATAGATGTTTGCCAGAAGCGGCGACAAAGGGCCTCCCTGAGGAGAGCCTTTCTCCGTTTCGCGGCGTACTCCGTTTTCCATAACTCCGCTTTTCAGGTACTTTTTAATCAGGTCAGTTACGCGCTTGTCCTCGATCTGTTTGCGCAGAAGGTTCATCAGCAACTCATGATTCAACGTGTCGAAGTATTTCGAGAGGTCGATTTCTACCGCGTGACCGTATCCCTGTTCTGCATAAGTTTTCACTTTTCGGATGGCTTGCTGCGCGCTCCGCCCTGGGCGGTAGCCGTAACTTCCATCCGAGAAAAGAATCTCAAACCGTGGTTGCAACTGCTGGGCGATGGCTTGCTGGATAATACGATCCACGACCGTGGGAATGCCGAGCATTCTCACTCCGCTTCCATCTGGTTTGGGGATTTCCTTGCGCCGTACTGGGTTCGGCTTATACCGACCCTCCCGGATGCTTTGCAAGAGTTCGTCTCTGTTTTCCTGTAGCCACGGCAGTGCCGCCTCGATGGTCATTCCGTCGATTCCCGGCGCTCCGTGGTTGCGCTTGACTTGCTTGTAGGCTCTGTTCAGATTGTCTCTGTCCAGTACCCTTTCCAGCAAATCTTTTGCACCGCCTCTTTCCTTATTTTCCCGAGTTTCGATACTCCGCGCTCCCGCATACTTTTCGTGTTCCACACTATCCCTCTGCGAGCAGCCCTTTCGGTATTCTGCTTTCATTGCATCGACTCTCCTTCCTGTATGTACTCGAGACCTTACGATTGTTCAGCCCTTCCCGAAAAAAAAACTTCCCGGTACTATGGCTTCTGCTGACTTCTCACAGCAAGCTTTACTCCGTCTTTCGGATTTTTTTTTTCCTACTCTACGTCTGTGAGATCTCCCCGGGTAAGAGCGATAACCTTCCCCTCATCCATCTGCCACATTTACATGATGAGATTCGGGCAGTATTGGACTTTGCTTTGTATAGCAAGCTCGTCCGTCTCACCATGCCTTCTATGTGATTTCTGTTCGTCAGACCGAGGGTTTGCCTCCGGCTTCCTTCAGATTCCGCCTCACGACGGACACCCTTGCCCTTGGCTAACAGTTCCTACTGCCGAGCCTGTAGCGGACTTTCACCGCCAAGTTATCGCCCATGCCGGGCGCACTACAGCAAGGGGCTTTCCATAATGGAAAGCCCCTTGCATTAATATATCTAAAGTTATCTCGGATATTCCTTACTCAAGTAAGCATCAAGCAATGAGTTATTTGGCAGCCCATAGCGACTCGATTTCCTCCAGCGACTTCCCCTTGGTCTCAGGAACCTTACGCCAGGTGAATACTACCGTAATCAGCGCCATAAGACCAAAGATCCAGAAGGTCAGCGCCGGGCCTGCAGAGTTAAGCATTGGTGGGAAAGCCTGGGATACGATATAATCAGCCGTCCAGAGAGCCATCGACGCAATCGCCGTAGCCTTGCCGCGAATCCGGTTCGGGAAGATCTCGGAGATAACGACCCATACCACCGGCCCAAGAGACAGAGCGAAGGCCGCTACATAGGCCAGAATGAAGACCAGCACGAGCGGACCGGAAGTATGACCTGTCTGGAATGCAGCGCCTATGACGATCAGACAGATCAGCATCGCTGAAGATCCGATCAGCAGCAGCATTTTACGGCCTACTTTATCGATCAGCCAGATTGCCAAAATGGTGAACAGGAGATTTATGATTCCGACAAAGATCGTCTGAATTAGGGCCGCATTCGTTCCTGCGCCCGTCTGCTTGAAGATCTCCGGTGCATAGTACAGCACCGCATTGATTCCCGTCACTTGCTGGAGCACGGCCAGCCCAACACCTACAATAAGAGCCAGTCTCAGCGCTGGACTGAACAATTGGCGGATCGAACCGTTCTCGATTTTGAACGACTCCTTAATGTCCAGCACCTCCTGCTTCGCTAATGTCTCGCCATGAATCTTGACCAGAATTGGAAGAGATTCCGCTGCCCGGCCCTGCTTGATCAACCATCTTGGGCTCTCAGGCACGAAGAACAGCAGGACCAAGAATAACAGACCAGGGATAATACCGAAGGCGAACATCCAGCGCCAAGCGGTAGATATGCCCCAGGCTTCATTCCCCAAGCCGGCAATCCATAAGTTAACGAAATACACTAAGGATATTCCTGTAACCGTTGCCAGTTGATTCAATGCCACGAGACGGCCGCGATATTTGGCTGGAGCAATCTCCGCATTGTACAAGGGGCATAGGGTTGACGTTATTCCGATCCCGATTCCACCGATCATTCGAGCAATGATGAACTCGTTGAACGTATTCGGTACCGCCGAGAAGACGGATCCGATAATGAACAGGATCGCCGCCGTGATCAATACTCTCTTGCGGCCAAATTTCTCACTTAATACTCCGGAGGACAAGGCGCCAACGATACAACCGATAATCAAACTGGATACAGCCCAGCCTACCTGGAAGTCATTCAAGTCAAAATGCTGCTTCATGAAACCGATTGCACCAGACACTACAGCTGTATCAAAACCAAATAGCAACCCGCCGAGAGCAGCGACTATAGACACCAAGGTTACGAATTTCATACTGACTCGATCGCCTTGTTCTGATATATTTGAGCTCATCATTTGACGTCCCTTCTGTGTTGTACTTTCTCTTGATTTCACATACTTTCTGAAATCCAAAGTTATTGTAACACGGGGACTATTCCAATCTACGCTCGAATCCCTTCACTAATTTGTGCAATGCCAGCATAAAATTAATCCCCGTCCATTCTTGTTCCGCCAAGGGACATTACGCTAGCACAAATTAAGCACTCATGACAAAAAAGTCCACGTTAAAACACATGGACCTATCTTCTCATCGTAGCTGCTGTCGGTATTCCGACGGTGTTACTCCGGTGACTTTTTTGAACACTCTGCTAAAATAATTGGGATCCTTGTATCCGACGGCATAACACACTTCCTTCAGGCTGAGATGGCTATCCTTCATCATCTCCTTGGCCTTCTCGATGCGAAGTCTCGTAACATAGTCGATGAAGGTCTCCCCCGTCTGCTGCTTAAACAGCTTGCTGAAGTAATAAGGATTCAGATGAACATGCTCTGCTGCATCTTCAAGCGAGAGGTCTTCCTGGTATTTACGGTGGATATAAGCCACAGCTTGGTCCAGCATATTGTGCGTGCTCTGCTCCCGCTCCTCACGGATTTGGCGGATGGCCAAATCAACATATGAATTCTCTCCGACGGAACGTATGGTGGGGGTCAGTTTGTCTTCATTCTTGCCTGGACGCTCTGGCTCAGCAAAATTCAAGTCCTCGAAGCGGTTGATATCTCCCCATTGATCATATTTGGATACAAATACAGCCTCATAGTACGATTGCTTGATACCTGGGATGCCCGTTTGCACTGAACCAATGCCAACTGATATCATAATGTCGCATTGTTGACTAAGCCCTTCGGCCAGCTTACCAGCCAGAAGTGCCGCTTCTTCCCCTATTGAAGCGCTACCACCCTGCGGATCTCCAAGTAGAAAGATCGCCATATGCTGGTACACCAACGAGCTGATCGTCACGGAATAGGGTTCTTTTATCAATGCATGCGCCAAGTTCTTGACCTCTTCATACACCCGCTTCTTCTTATCACCAAGCTCGGAAAAGGCAAGCACCAATGCGCACCCTCTCTCGATAGATAGACTTAGAATATCGGCTAGCTGTTCCACCTCGGTCTCATTCACCTGATCGGCCATCAAATGCAGTGCAATTTCCGTCTCTGCGAGCGGCAGCAGCTGATAGAACTTATCTCTGACCGCAAGCTGTTCATTCCGCTTATGCCGCTCCGCTTCGATCTCCTGGACGAGCCTTTCCAATACAGCCGCTACTTCGGCCCGCTTAGCCGGCTTCACCAAATATTCCCGGACTCCCAGGGAGATCGCCTGTTTCGCGTAATCGAAATATTCATAAGCAGTGATCATCACCATTTTCACATCCGGATTCTGTGCTTTAATCTCCTTCAGAGCATCAAGTCCTTGAATCCCCGGCATTCTCACATCCATCATGACAATATGAGGGTGGAATTCGGCCGCCTTCTGGATCGCCATCCGCCCATTCTCCGCATGAGCAATCTCGAACGTGCCTGGCATCATCCGTGTCGCAATCCACTCAATTCCCTCCCGTTCCAAAGCTTCATCATCTGTTATCAGTAGGCGGTACACGGCTCTCCTCCTCACCTGTAGCTGGAATCCGTATAATCACGGTCGTTCCTTTTCCTGGTGCGCTCTCAATTTCGATCATATCTTTCTTGTTATAAAATAACTCCAAACGTTTGAACACGTTATGGGTGCCAAGCCCTGTGGAATGCCCCTTCTCGGGAACCTCGCGCGCCTCCAACCGATTCGAATCATAATTAAGTAGCGAGTCGCGAACCTCTTTGCTCATACCAGCCCCATTATCAGAAATGGCTACCCTTGTCTCGCTAGGCTCACACGAGATTGTCAGCTTGACTACCGCTCCTTCCTCCATTCCTTCGATGCCGTGTACGAACCCGTTCTCAAGAATAGGCTGCAGAGTCAGCACAGGCACCAATACATCAAGACCTGCCTCGTCGATCTCGGTCTCGAAGCGAATGCGCTCGCGGAAGCGGGCCTGCTGAATGAAGAAATATTCCTTGGCATGCTCCACCTCTTCCCTTAACGTCACTGGACGATCCAGCTTCCGCAGATTGTACCGGAGCAGATTGGACATCGACACTGTCAGATCACTCGTCTGCTCTGCTCCCTCTAGCAGCGCAAGCTTGGACATCACATTCAATGAATTGAACAGGAAGTGCGGGTTAATCTGATTCTGTAGCACTTCCAGTTCTAGCTCCTTCACGAGTCGATCCTTCTCCAGCCCTTCCTTCTCTTTGTCAATCAGCAGTTGAAGATTATTCTGCATTTGTCCGAACGCCTCGAAGAGCACACTAAATTCATTATGAGCATCGATTGAGGGAGGGCTCACCTGCAGATTTCCTTCGGAAATTTGCTCGGCCGTCTCTACCAATTCCTGTATCGGTCTCGTGATGCGTAATGAAATCCAATAAGCCAGCATGACGCTGATGATCGTATTCAGAACAAAGACAGCAATCCCCCAATGGTTCATCACTTCGGTCTGAACGAGAATCTTCTTGTAAAACGGCTGATAATAGCTTAACTCCAAATCAATGAGCTGATAAGCTTCTTCCTGGATAAACTCCGCAGTTGTCTCGGCCTCCGTATAAGCCGTAGCATAGGCAAGGGGAGCTGCGCTCTCTAGAGAATTAAGGATGCTCTGTTCTTGCGAGATAAAAGTCGACAGTAAATGGCGAAAGCCCCTCATATTTAACCCGGCCGATTCAATAGCTTCTTGTCTCAATAAGCTAGATTGCAGCTTCTTCAGCTCTTCGTTCCTCTCCTTGTACAACTCCAGACTGCTATCACTATGGTCCATGAGATATACATTGATCGCGCTTAAGTTTATACGCGTCTGTTCATCAATTTGCTTGTATAGTAGTACCCGGTCCAGCATCATATTATAGCTTTGCTGCACCGTACGCCCACTCTGAAAGATAAAGAAGGATACCGCATTATTCAGAATTAACATGGCCGGAATAACGATAAACAGCATTCTGCGCATATTCATGGGCTAATTCCTCCGCCCTGCAGTTGAGCTTGATCTAAGATATAGGTAGGAATGAAGTACTCCCCAGAAAGCTTGTCTCCTTGAAAAAGGCTGCTTAGCAAAGCCATCGACTTAGCACCAATCTCCTGCGGCTGCTGAACAATAGATGCCTTAATCTCCTCCCGCGCGATACCTTGCCGTGTTATTTCCAGATCATCGAACCCATAAATACGAACTCCCTCTTGACCAATCGCCTTCACTCCTTCCAGAATGCCTCCGGCATCCAGGGAGCTGAATCCGACGATCGTTCTAATATCCCTATATTGGGTGAGCATATCTCGTGTCTGCTTAGCAGCACCAATATGTGAAATATTCGAAGAACGGACGTCTACGATTTCCATATCGGCAGCCGAGGTAATCACCGAGCGGAACCCCTCCAGCCTTAGACGCTGACTGTCTGCTAATTCACTACCGATAATGACCCCAATCTTGCCGTTGCCTGCATGATCTTTTAGCACAAGCTCGCCCATCTGTCTGCCAGCAGCCCGATTATCCGTCCCTATATAAGCCAACCTTTTGCTCGACGGTTCATCCGCATCCACCGTAATAACGGGGATTCCTTGAGCTACCGCCTGATTAATCAGCCGTTCGTAGCCCGGGTCGGCCATGCCCTGGATCATAATCGCATCCGGTCTCAGAGCAATCGATTTCTCCAGCAGTCGGATCTGCTCTATCGGATTGCTGCGAATCGGTCCCATGTAGACTAGCTTTATTCCCTGCTTCCCCGCTTCATCCTTAGCTCCCTTCTCCATTTCCCGCCAGAATGGATTGTCTTGCTCCTGAGATATCAGTACAACATACTTAAGTGAAGCCTCCTCCGCCTTGTTCGAGCTAATTTGTCGTACCAGATCATTGATTTTCAACGTCGAGAAGAAGAATTGAGACAATATATAAGCAAAAAAAACGACGAGGGCGATCAGTCCAAGCAGCCATTTGCGATTTGACATTGAGCGCACACATCCTTCATCCATTTCATAGGCTCTCATAAAAACTGTGCTGTTAGTATAACACTAATGAATTATGCAGACTCTTTACAGTTCTTTTACAACACCTATTACGTATTATTGCTTCGCTGTATCGTTTAATTAATTTAAATAAAATGACCCTTGGTTACTTTATGAAAGTAAATATATTTCTACAATTTATCCGCTAGTGATAATATTGGTTACGAAAAGTTATCTTGTTAATTTTATTTAGTGGATGTATAATGCTTAACAAGAGGTGATAGCGATGGAAATGCCGCAGCTTTGCCCCCGATTTGAACGAGCTATTGAACTATTGAGCAAACGTTGGTCTACATTAATTGTATACCGACTGCTGGACGGACCGCAGCGATTTATCGATATCGAGAACTCTTTACCCAATCTGAGCGGTAAAGTTCTGTCCGACCGACTGCGAGAGCTTGAGACAGAAGGTGTCATACAGCGCACTGTATATCCGGAGAAGCCCGTACGCATAGAATACTCATTAACTGATAAAGGCCGCGACCTTGCCCCCTTGATGGATGATATCCAACAGTGGGCGACGCGCTGGGTTGAACTGGACTAACCGATCAGCCGTTTACTTTATCAGCCTAGTAGAACACACAAGAGCAATCCATTCCTGTCTCCGAAGGAGATGAGGAGGATTGCTCTTATTATTATCCGCCAATATAGGACATATTTATTTTTTTGCGGGTCTGGGCCGTCTGTTCGGTACGTTCATCGGAATAGCGGTCATGCCGTGACTCCCATACATCGCGAATCGCATGAATAAGCTGAGATCTAGTAGCCCCACTACGCAGCATTTGCCTCAGATCGAAGCCCTCCGAAGCGAAGAGACAAGTGTAGATTTTACCTTCTGACGACAGACGGGCGCGGGTACAGGTGGAACAGAATGATTCCGATACCGATGTGATGAAGCCAATTTCGGCCGAGCCATCCTTATACTGATATCGCTGGGCAACCTCCCCGAAGTAATTACTCTCCAGCGGCTCCAATTCATATCGCGAAGACAACAACTGATAAATTTCCCGTTTGGTCACGACCTTCTTCATACTCCAACCATTATCGTTGCCAACGTCCATGAATTCAATGAAGCAGAGCTTGATCCCACGTTCTTTGAAGTAGCCCGCCATAGGCAAAATCTCCTGCTCATTCAAGCCCTTCTCCACCACCATATTGACCTTCACCTGCAGACCAATCTGTCTTGCATATTCAATATTGTCCAGAATATGTGAAGGCTCGATTCCTCGTCCGTTAATATGTCCGAACAGCTTAGGATCTAGCGCATCCAGGCTCACATTCACACGGCGCAGCCCTGCATTCATCAGTGAGTCTGCATATCGTCCTAGTAACAGTCCGTTCGTTGTCAGTCCAATATCTTCGATCCCGTCGATCTGCCATAGCCTCTCAATCAACGATGGCAAATTGCTGCGCAACAGTGGCTCACCGCCTGTCAGACGGAGCTTACGGACACCGAGAGAGGCAAAAATCTCTGCAACTAAGACGATCTCTTCAAAGGTGAGCAGTTCTTCGCTGGGCAGGAACCTGTAATCATCGCCAAAGATTTCTTTAGGCATACAATAGGTGCAGCGAAAATTACAGCGGTCGGTCACAGATATCCGCAAATCCCTAATCGGCCTCTGCAGTTGATCCTGCATCGGCTCTATTTTCATAGCTGCTTCACCTTCTTTGTATAGCTAAACTTCAGATTGATCAAGGAGTTTCTTTCGGCTCTGGATTTCTCCGCTGATCACCGATCCATTCCTCGCCATTCTCCCAAATTTCCTTCTTCCAGATCGGTACGATTTCCTTAATACGCTCAATTGCGTATTCATTCGCCTCATAGGCTGCCTTACGATGTGGAGAAGAGACCGCGATGACTACCGCGATGTCGGAGATTTGCAATTCACCGATACGATGAGCAATCGCTACTCTTGTACCAGGCCACTTTTCTTCGATCTCTTCGCCAACCCGAGCCAGCATCTTCTCGGCCATTGGAACATACGCCTCATAAGCAAGAAACAACGTTTTAACCCCTTGCGTCCACTCGCGGACATGTCCCGTAAATACCGTTACCGCACCTGCTCCAGGATGAAGCACGTAATCGATATAAAGCTGAACCTCTATGGGCTGTTCGACAATTTCATATTGCTTCATATAAATCCTCACTTGATATATTCGTAACGTCGATATTTACCACTATATCATTATGAATCCAAATTCCCGATTAGGGCAAGTGTACAAGTTCATCGGCAAGCGGCTCATTATCCGAGAATAAGTCCGGATTCTCATGCAGCATCTTCGTCAGTATGTCCGTCATCTGCACGGTATCACAGATCCAGGTGACGGCATCACCGAACTTGATCTTGCGGATTGCCCCTTCCCGTTCAAGAATCTTCTCTACCTTCCAGAAATGCTCCGACCATGACAGTCCATAATGACGTCGTGAAGGCACCGGAATCTCCGTTCCATCACCAAGCACAACGAATAATTGCTCATGACTATCCGTAACTCTGCCAGGTATGTCCACCCATTCCTCGATCCCATGAATGAAAGTATTGCGTCTTAGATCAACACCCACAAGCATAATCGTCGCTTGGCGATCCAACAGCTTGCCCCATGGGGATTCCCTATGGCAAGGCGTATCGCATAATTCCGCCCCGGCTACGAATTCGGCTGCATCCTCGCCCAGAGCCGCCACCGAATGTGTCGGGTGGTAAGAACGAATCGCGCCTTCACGCCCCCGGAACAATTCCGGCAAAATGCCGACGCAGGATGGGGAGGTCTCCACATAAAACTTTGGATTATCCGCATTAATGTAAGACCAGGTATGTGTCGGAAGAACAAGCAGCCCCTCCTGCATATATTCACTTAGTGCATCCAGCACCGTATCGGCTCCTCCATCTACTTCACCAATGCTCTTCATGGATGAATGCACGAGCAGAGTGCCTTGGCGATCGATATTGGCCGCCGCTAATTGATTGATTAGACTGTGTCTTGTATGCATTATCATTAGCCTCCCATTATAGTGATGCAAGACCATTATGGCCCATTATACCCTAGACACCTGTAATGACAAGACATATGTTCACAGTAGATCGTCCTAACAAATAAGGAGTATGCAGATAACAAAAAACTGACACCGGCATTGTACCGAGCGTCAGTTCATAAAGAAAAATTCATCATATAGTTTTCTACCCCATGTTTCTTAGCTTACTTCATTCAACCGTGATGATTGAAGCTGGTATTGGTCAATACTGCGAGCATCCGCTCATCTTCCGCCATGGTAGACCCACATTGAGGACAAGTAGGGTGATTCAAAAAAGCAAAGTTGCGTCTCATCCAACCGTTGCAATCATCATTCGTGCAAGACCAAATGGCCGTGATCTCCTCTGGAATTTCTTCCGCTTGCTTTTTTCTCGAGTTGTACACGAAGCATCCCTCTCTTTCTCATCTGGAATGATTAGCTGATAAAATAAAATGCCCCAAACTTGTACGTCTGGGGCATATTATCTTTAGATAAGCTTACAGCTTAACAACGTTCTCGGCTTGTGGACCACGGTTGCCTTGAACTACGTTGAACTCAACGCGTTGGCCTTCGTCCAAAGATTTGAAGCCATCGCCAACGATCGCGCTGAAATGCACGAATACGTCGTTGCCGCCTTCAACCTCGATAAAACCAAAGCCTTTCTCTGCGTTGAACCATTTAACTGTTCCTGTTTCCATGAATATTACCTCCAAAAATTTAATTATATGACCTCTATATTCGTTTAAATAATAAAAATCACATATTGCACAAGGCTATGCACTTAAAATCATAACCCTCTACAATATGTGAGTTCAGGCCAAAATTCCAATTACTCTCATTATAGTTCAATTCGCTTAAATAAGCAACTGTACTAATTTGGATTTATTACCTGTTCCCTGTAAAGAATGATTCAAGTCTTTATGTTTAGCACCTGTAACAACAATATGAACCGTTTTGAGGTCATTTCGAAGCCTGCAACTAGTGTGCTTGAAACACACTCTTATAATATAGTCGGGGACCCGCGGAAATATACCTGATTCTGTAAAAAGTTTCATCATACACCGTCCAAATCCCCACATACACTCCTCCAGAATACTCTTGTTAGATTAGATAGTCCATCAAATAATGGACTGCAGGCGAACGATCGCCTGCGCCCGATCCACAACCTCCAACTTACTGTATAGATTGCTGATATAATTCCGGGCGGTACCTTCGGCAATATGCAGTGCATCGGCAATTTCACGATTATTCAAACCTTTGATAATCAGGTGAGCCAGCTCTTCCTCACGATCCGTTAGCTTAATTTGCTCTAGGGTCGATCTTTGCCACTGCTCATATTCCTCATTGAACCGATTCATCCGTGCCGCCAGTTTCGCTGCGACGGCTGCGGGTAGAACGAATTGTCCGGATACGGTATCACGGATTGAAGCAATCATTTTATCCGCATCCATATCCTTCAGCATATACCCGCTCGCCCCATTAGCCAAGCCTTCTACAATATAATCCGTCTCTATAAAAGTAGTCAGAATTAGAATAAATACATCGGGATGATTCTGCTTGATTCGCTTCAGCGCACTAATTCCATCCATGACCGGCATACGAATGTCGAGCAGCACGAGATCCGGCTGTAGTGTATCCACCATTTCGCAGACTTCCTGGCCATTTCTGGCTACACCAATGACCTCAAGATCATCCTCAAGATCGAGAATCGTCCGTAAGCCTTCCCGTGTCAGCATCTGATCATCAGCAATCACTATTGAAATCTTCTTCATACCTTCTCTCCAATCCAACGCGATGCGTAAGGCAAATTTATCACGATCTCACAGCCTTGATTCAACTGCATATCAACGACAAGGCTTCCCCCCAATTGCTCGACCCGATCCTTCATCGCCTTCAGTCCAAAGCCCATCTTGATATGCTCTGCCCCTAGACCTTGGTCCTTAAGCTTAAACTCGATGTTAGAGCCCACTGTTCGCAGGCTGAAGTGAAACTCCGTACTCCCTCCATGCCTGATTCCATTCGTCAGACCTTCCTGAAGAGCGTGATAGATCGTCTTCTTCTGAGCTTGGGATAGCTCAGGCGGTTCGTAAATAGAAGCATGGATCACAACTCCCGTATTGCGCTCCGTATCACGAATCAGCTGCCTTAGAATCGGCATGAAGTCGGCATGCTTGTCCTCCTTCAGCATATGAACGGCTCCGCGAATTTCATTCAGACTATGCCTGACCAGCTCCTGCGCTTCCTTCAAGCGCTCTGAAGCGGATTCTGCATCTTTATAGAACAACCGCCTGCCCGCCTCAATTTGCAAAATGGTTGAAGTGAGCGTGTGGCCGACAATATCATGGATCTCCTGAGCGATTCGGTTCCGGTCCTCATAGATCGACACTTCGGCCAGTGCGACAGCTGTCTCATGCATCGATTGCTCCAAACTGCTAGTTCGCTCAGCAACCTGCTCCTCCAGACTGTCCTTAAGAATCTGGATCCCGGTATACAGCCCGGCATTAGCAATGGAAATTGCACATTGCGAGCCGAGCAGCTTCAATATATCAAGCCGCTCCGGGGTGAATACACCGGTAGATAGCCGGTTCTCCATATAGAGCAGACAGATCAATTTATTCTGATACATGATCGGCAGGCATATGACCGACTTCAGTCCCTGGTCACGGACATAGCGATCCCGCGCAAACATGCCTTCCTTCGCGGCGTCATGAAGCACGATCTCCTCCTTGGTTCTAGCCGCATAGCCAATAATAGCTGCAGGAATAGGAGCCAAATCCTCCTCATACGGGATAGATTCGATCTGGAGATCCTCAGGGGTTCCGTAGGCTTCAATCACCCATTGTCCATGGTGATCAAATAAGAGCGCTCCTGAATCTGCACCAGCATTATGCAGCATAATACTCATCAGCTTATGAAGCAGACGGTTCATTTCCATCTCTCCGGATATCGCCTGCGCCGACTGCATAACAGATATATAATCGATATTCTCTAAGCCCAGTTCTTGCCTTCTTGGCAACAAATAGCCGTATTGCCGCTCCATAGAAGATAACTTTGCAGCCGCCCCCCATTTCTTGTATGCATCATAGGACACCGATAGATGGAGCTTCGCCAATTGCAGCCTATCTCTTCGGAGCCAATATTGGCCGTAACACTCCGCTGCCATGCCTAGATCATGAGTATGTCCGTACTTACGTGCGGTTTCGATCGCCTGCTCATACCATTCTTCCGCCAGATGCAACTTGTCGCTAATCCGATACCATTCAGCTCGAATCAACTGGTATTTATGCAGATTATTGTGAGGACAGCGATCGGCAAACTTCTTCAATTTTTTCAAACGCTTGTGTATACCTGCTCTATATTGCCGTTGCTTAGATACAGATGCCTGCTCGTATAACTGAGCCCACACCAATGATTCATAAGTATCCTGAAGTATATGATCGAATTGTTTAGAACGAGCTCTCGCAATAACCGCTGCCTGACCCAGCGCTTCCTCCGCTTGCTGATATTCTCCTAGCACATATCCGCTCACGTATTGATAAATATAGACCAGCTCCTGGATCACATGGAGCTCATCACCATGAGCGAACTCGCTGCTGGACACATCGATTCGTGCAAAAGGGTCCTCCGCTGATCTATAACCTGTCAGACGGGCGAGCAGAGCGGTAAATACCGCCGTCAGCTTCAAGTGGTAGCTGTTGTTATGTCTCATGAAATCCCCGGCGTGGGCAAGCAGACTTTCATAGATGTCCCCGAGCGGATGCCCATAGTTCAGCAGCATTGCCCCATTGATCAGAACACTTTGATTGCCCTGCCATAGATCCCCGGACTCTAGCCCGACCTTCCCTGCATATTCACAAAAAATATCAAGCAGTCCTGGATCGTATTGACGCCAGCTATCGAAGCAGAGTGAGAAGGAAGTAAGCGCCTTGGCGTAGAGCGCAGGATAAGGCTTCGCCAACTTACAACCGAGCGTCCCCCATTTAAAAGCCTCTTCATCACGTTGAAATTGATAGTAAAGAAACAGCGCATAGCCTGTAAAGCCAATGGAAGCCTCCGGGGTCATTCCATAGTCCAATGTCATCTCGATCATCGTGCAGATGGAAGAGACCCAGCTCTTCTGATTCACATGGAAGCAGGCATTGCTTGTATATACCAATGTCATCATAGCCGCCTTGCGGGCCTCATCAGTCATGGCTGGCAGCTGAAGCAAGGTCTCTGGCGAATGCTGCTGAAGCATCCGGCTCACCTTTAGAAGGCGGAGGATGAGTCCAATTGTGCTGGGTTCAAAGGTATGCTTCACACCTAGTAATTCCAGACTTCTCATGCCCAGAGATATGACCTCTTCATGATTATCATTGGATGCCTCTAATTGGAGCTTAATCATATATACAAGCGCCTTATCTTGAGAACTCTCCGCATGATGAAGCAGCAGGCTGAACAATTGGTTTGCCTCTTCCACATGAGAACAGAGAAACTCGGCTTCTGCCCTTTCACGATAAATTTGAAAAGTCAGCGCATAATCGCTATCCCAGCTCTCTTCTGTCAGCAGACTAGACGAATTACGCAAATAAATAAGCGCTGTCTCATAAGCCGTAGCTTGCTTGGCTTTCAGGCCCGCTTGCAGGTTCAGTTCCACCGCTTGTCTTCTCTGCTTAGGTTCATTAAGCAGCTCCAGCGCCTTGTTCAAATGATTCACCGCTGTAAATACATCGGATTCATCTCCATTATGCAATTGTTCTACTAAATAATGGCCGAATCGCAGATGTATTTTCTGACGCTCAGCCTCGGGAAGTAACTCATAGGCTTCTTGCCTTACGTAATCATTGAGAAATTGATATCCTTGCCCATCATCGGAAATATGGATGAAATGCTCCTGATTGGCAAAATCCATTATCTCCTTAAATTCCTCCAAAGACCGTCCAGTGATAAAGCTGAGCAGCTCCAGGCTGAATCCATTCCCAAGACAGGCCGCTTGTCCCAATATACTGGCTTGTTGCTTTGAGAGGGCTTTCATTTTATCCCTCACGTAAGAGCTTGCATTTCCCGGAACATTCATACCCGCGATATACGGAAGATCCCAGCACCAGCCACGAGTCTCCTCATCAAAAAAGATTCTTCTCTCCGAGACCAAATCCTGTAGAAGACGCTGCAGGAATAGCGGGTTGCCTCCCGTCTTGTAGAACAAAGTGCGAACCAGCCGTTCATCTTGGGAAGCATCATAGTGGATCGTGTCTTTGAGCAATTGTTGTATAGCGACCCGATCAAGCCCCCGTAGAAGAATATGACTCCTCTTCACATATGCCGACTTCAGCCGACCTTCCAGAAGCATTGCAGAATCGGCTGCGGAGCCTTCCATATCCCTGCAAGCCAAGATGACTAGCATATGCTTCAACTCGGAATCATTTAATAAATGGGTCAGATATTGCAGCGAAGCTTCATCCATCCACTGCAGGTCATCCATGAATAAGACCAACGGGTGACCCTTCTGCGCGAATATCTGGATAAATCGGTTCATCAGCATATGGAGCCGTTGCTGCGCCTCTAGTGACGGTAGCGAAAGTACCGGAGGCTGCTCGCCGATCAACAATTCAAGTCTTGGGACCAGATCAACTAGCAATTGACCTAAGCCATCCAATACCTCTAATATACGAAGTCTCCAAATCTCAATCTGTACCTTTCTCTCCATGAACAGCCGATTAAGTAATTCATCGATAAGTTGTATCCATACGTCAAAAGGGGATGCCGACGGATTAGAGGCTAACCTGGACTGGGCGAAGAATCCCTCATGAGATGCATGATCTAGAATTGTCCGCTGGACGAAAGATGTCTTTCCTATCCCCCACTCCCCTTGCACCAATACTACTTGCGCCCCTCCCTCGGATACCTGATCTAATACGTCCAATAGCTGCTGTTGCTCCGCTTGCCGTCCATAGTAACTTATGGGGCCGCTCCATCGCTCTGGAACATCATGACTGCCTAGAACAAAGGAATCGATCTTTCCAGAGGCCTGATAGCGGAACAGACACTCCTCCAGATCATACTTGATCCCATATGCACTGGAGTAGCGGGCTTCGGGAGTCTTCTGTATACACTTTGCGATAATATCTGATACGGTTACCGGTATGGAGGGATACTTTGGATGCAAAGGTTCTGGCGTGCGGGCAATATGGCGATAGACAATATTCGATACATCCTGAAGATCGAAGGGCAGGCTGCCCGATAACAGTTCATATAATGTGATTCCAAGTGAGTAATAATCGGTGCGAAAATCCGCTCTTCTCCCCGTTCTTCCGGTCTGTTCAGGTGACATATACGGCAATACCGATTCAGGGCGGCTCCTTATCGAGAGCGGACTCTGATTCAGGTCGGTCGAGCATAAGCGAAGATCAATGAATCTGACGGACTTCGCAGACGGATTCACATAGATATAAAGGGGAATGATCTCATGAAGTATAATATTCTCGCGTTGAAGAACCATCAGGGATCGGACGATCTCTATAGCGATTTCGAGAAAAGTCGTTAAATCCAAAGGTTTGCTGCCGGAGCGCAGGAATTGATCGAGCGTGATGCCCCCATCATCGCGCAGAAGCAGAACAGGCCGATTCTTCAGCATATGCAGCCCATAGGTCTTTGCCGTCCCTCTCCCATCTAGCTTATGGAGAAGGTCAAACTCATATTGGAAGGAGTCTGTGAGCTTCTGCTGCGGATATTCTTCACAAGTTGTCTTGGCGATCACATATTGTCCGTCCGAAGGACAACGCAATCGGTACAACACAACCTCCTCATTGCTGCTCAGTCTGCCGATTGTCTCGTAGCCCAGTAACTCGATCATTTCACTATCCTCCTTGCAGCTTCTCATCGTTCTGGGAAATATTAATCATTATATCATTTGAATTCGCCTGAATTATACCGTGTTGATTAAATACCATATCGACAACAAAGAAGGCAGTCCCCAAAGAGATAACCTGCCTTCCTTGTCTCTTGCCTACTTTAAGTATGTTGTCTGAAAGCAGTTTCACTCCATAGCCTGCATTTGATTCTGTACGGCCAGTACAGCAAATTTCCCCATTTGTTCGATCCGGACTGTAATCAGGCTACCATTCACTTGTCCTCCAAGCTCGTTCCATACCTTATTCGTCTCATCGAAATAATGTACAGCAGCCTGCTTCCCCGGTCCAATCTTCTCTGGATCAAATTTCAGAGTTAGAACAATCGGTTTCGCATAATGACTCGGAGGTTCCTTAAGTTCGAATACTTGGCTGGCAAGATTTCCTTCGACATTCGCCAACATAACAGCATCGGTTACCATGGTTATCAACATGATCATATTCCAGGTACTCTCCTCCTCTGAAATATCAAACAATCCTACTACATCTAACTCCACCCAGTCTAAACTGTAATGGCAAATGTAATCCGATAATCATCGTTATATATTCCATAGTAATATACTGTGATTCGACAAAATAGTGAGTGTTGTCATCACTTTTGTCATGTGACAGAAATCATACCCTTTGGAGAACCTAAAAAAGAGCCCAGCGTTCGTAACGCCAAGCCCCCGTTTAAAGAATAGTATTTCAATGCCTGTCTTCTTCAATGACACCAAGCGCACGATTCTTCTCTTTGAAGCGGCTGTTGTGCGACGACACATAAGCCACCTTTTCCGCTCCTGGATCTATGAACAGTTTGGCATTATTTACAGCCAGGACGGCGTCCGTAAAGGCCCCGGCGATAAGTCTAACCTTGTTGTCATAATCAACGAAATCTCCGGCTGCAAAAATGCCTGGTGTAGTCGTCTCCATCCGGGTATTTACGTTCACCGTCCATTCTCCAATATTCAAGCCCCAATCGCGGACAGGCCCGAAGTCGCTCCTCATTCCATGATTTACGATCACGTCATCCACATCGAGAGTTTCAGATCGACCGCTCTCTACATGGGTAATGCTTACCTGATTAATGAGGTTCCCGTCCTGACTGTGCAGCTTATCTACTACATAGGGAGTAAGGACATTTACAGTCGATTCCCGCATGCGGGTCACATTTCGTTCATGTCCTCCGAATTCATTCCTCCGATGCACTATCGTTACAGATGCAGCGACCAACTGAAGCTCGTTAGCCCAATCAACCGCGGAATCTCCTCCGCCCGAGATGACGATATGCTTGCCTCGGAATGCCTCTATCTCCTGTACCGTATAATGCAGGTTAGTTACCTCAAACCGATCCGCTCCCTCGATCTCTAGCTTGGCCATCTTACGAATACCATAGCCGATAGCCATGATGACAGTACGCGTCCAATGAACCTGGCCCGACGCCGTTCTTAAGAGGAAGGTACCGTCCTCCTGGCGCTCACACTCGCTTACCTGCTCACCGAGGACGATCGTAGGGTCAAAGGTTTGCGCCTGCTGAGCCAACTGCTTAATCAGCGTACCGCATAAAGTTGGAGTTACTCCGCCGACATCCCAGATCATTTTCTCTGGATACAACAGCATTCTTCCACCCAACTCCTGATTCGCGTCAATCAGCTTCGTCTTCATATCGCGCATGCCGCTGTAGAAAGCAGCATACATTCCTGCGGGTCCGCCTCCAATGATCGTAACATCATACAACTCCAATGGGTCCCCCATCCTGATTACTTCCCCCTCTATATTTTAATGATCCGGAGATTCGATCAGCCCCAGATCCGCTTATGGCATTACCATATTTTATAATCCAAATCCATTATCATTGAAAATGATTATCATTGTCAATGGACAAAAAAGATGATTGTCTTATATTTATTCAACTTTTCATTGTTTACATTCTGTTTAAAAAGCGGTGATATGATCCGGTTACGATAACAATTAAGGGTTCAAAAAGTACGGTTTTTAGCACAGGGAAGCAAGCTTTCTGAATCTATATGTTGTGGATTGGAGGAAATTAAATTGGGACAGAAATACAAAGAGACTAATAGTAACTGGGCCGTGGAGGCAAGTGGTCTGGTCAAAGTATTTGGAGATAATCGTGCGGTGGATGGTGTGGATTTAAATGTACGCGCAGGTTCGATCTATGGTGTGCTTGGACCTAACGGAGCGGGCAAGACAACGACGATTCGTATGCTAGCCACGCTGCTGCGTCCGGATGCCGGAACAGCGAAGATCTTCGGTCATGACGTGGTCAAGGAATCGCAGATTGTACGACAGTTGATCGGCGTAACGGGACAATATGCTTCCGTCGACGAGTCGCTCAGCGCTACCGAGAACTTGATCATCTTCTCGCGCTTGCTCGGCCTCTCGCGTAAAGAGGCAAAGACTAAGGCAGTGGAATTGCTCGAGGAATTCGGCTTGTCCGAGGCGGCAAAGCGTCCGCTCAAAAACTTCTCCGGTGGCATGCGGCGCAGACTGGACCTGGCTGCCAGCCTGATCGCCCAGCCACCACTCATCTTCCTCGATGAACCGACTACCGGGCTCGACCCACGTACGCGTTCCCAGATGTGGGATACGATACGCCGGTTAGTAGATACGGGATCAACCGTGCTACTGACGACGCAGTATCTGGAAGAGGCCGACCAACTGGCTGACCGGATTGCCGTAATTGATTATGGACGGGTCATCGCCGAAGGCACTGCCGATGAACTGAAGATGTCCGTCGGAACTTCCTCCCTGCATATACGGGTGCAGCATGCGCAAGACATCGAGAAGACTCGCCGTATGATCGAGCAGGTGCTGAAGGTGCCGTCGAGCATATCTTCGGAAGCCGGGGAGATCACGGCGCCGATGGCGAATGCTGATCTCGTCACCGATCTGCTGATCGCACTCCGTGGCGAAGGAATCACTCTCTCCGAGATGAGCGTACAGAAACCAACTCTCGACGAGGTGTTCCTGACGATCACCGGCCAACGGGCAACTGATGCGGCGGAGGATGCCACTGCACGAGCCTATGAATCCAAAACCATGGAGGGAACGACAGTATGAGAACTTCCATTCAAGCTGTATCTGAACGCAAATTAAAAAACAACACCAGCTTCATGCAATCGCTGCGTAATTCGCTTACGATGGCCTACCGCGGACTACTCAAAATCCGCCGTACGCCTGAGCAATTATTCGACGTCACGTTGCAGCCAATCCTGTTCACATTAATGTTCACGTATATTTTCGGTGGGGCGATCTCTGGCGATGTAGCCAGCTACTTGCCGGTCATTATCCCCGGTATTCTCGTCCAGACCGTGATCACGACCTCCGTCGTGACCGGCGTCCAGCTACGCGAGGATATGGACAAAGGCGTGTTCGACCGCTTCAAATCACTGCCGATCGCACGGATTGCTCCGCTCGCAGGAGCGCTGCTCGCTGATACGATCCGTTATACAATTGCGACCGTGCTGACCTTTGTGATGGGCTATATTATGGGCTACCGTCCAGGCGGAGGCCTGGAGTATGTCGCCCTTGCCGGGATTATCGTCATTGCCTCTTCCTGGGCGATCAGCTGGATCTTCGCCTTCTTTGGCGTCATTGCCCGCACAGCCTCAAGCGTACAGGGAATCTCGATGATCGTGTTGTTCCCGCTCACATTCCTCTCCAACGCCTTTGTACCGGTGGAGACGATGCCGAACTGGCTGCAGTGGTTCGTGAAGTTCAATCCGATCTCGCATCTGGTAACGGCCGTACGTGATCTGGCCAACACTGGCACTGTCGGCTGGGACTTGGGAATTTCCTTGATCGGCGCTGCGGTGATCGTCCTGATCTTTGCGCCGTTAACCGTGCGTGCCTATATGCGCCGGACTTAATGCATTAATTTTGTCGAGCCGCTCTATGTAGTGTACTTCTTCCACTTTCTAATCTTGGAGCGGAAATTCTGGAATGGGGCCGCCGAGTTAATATGAATCCAACGGACCATCGGCCAGTTTTCTTTGTCTCCCGTCCATTTACGGACACCTTGCGTGAATAGTTCCTGATCCGTCAGAGTCTCGATCCATTCCAACCATTGCTGTTCCTTCTTAAGGAATAAGGATCTGAGCTCTGGCAGGGACTTAGAGGAGTACTCATCGTAAAAAGACTGATACAATCCGCCAAGTTGATTCCATTTGTAACCCGGCGCGGGCATCCGTACTTCCCGGCCTTCACGCTCATCCTTGTCCCAGCCCATAACGAGGGATAGCCAGCCCAGCTGGTATGCGATGATCTCCGCAGGCGTCTTGTCCACTTCAGGAATGCGCCTGTCCTTTTGGCTGTTCTCGATTTCATCAAACTCAGCATCAAGCTGTATGTAACGGGAATGAATCGTATCAATTAGGTCCTGTTTGGATGCATACTCGTAACTTGCCATGGCTAACACTCCTTTGTTTTCTTGATGTAGTTATACCACATTGCAAGTGACAGCTGTCTGTCTTATTTTACAATATTATCATCACATTCTAGAGAGCACGCATCGATCATCTATGGAACGCCAAAGAACCCCTGCGGTTAAAGTATCCGGAAGATACTATGACCAGCAAGGGTTCTATTTATGATTACAACGCTACGCGGTAGCCTTTCGCTTCAATACTTGCTTTAATATCTGAAAGTCCCACTTTGGATGAGTCATATTTTACATTCACGGTGTGCTCTTCAAGGTTTACCTGTCCCTCAGCACCAATCGCTTCAAGCGCACCTTCGACCTTCTTCGCGCATTTACCGCAGTTCATACCCTCAACTTTAACTGTTGTTTCTTGCATATTCTCACCTCCTCCCTAACTGAGTTCCAAGCTCTTATTGCTGCTCTCTATTTATCAGTTATCCTCGTACCTTCACACGTTGTAGACGAAGTGCGTTCAGAACAACGGATACCGAGCTTAATGCCATGGCAGCTCCAGCTACCCAAGGCGCCAGGAATCCTAATGCTGCGATCGGAATCCCCAGGGTGTTATAACCGAGTGCCCAGAACAGGTTCTGCTTAATGTTGCGCATCGTCTTCCGGCTCATAAAGATCGCATCCGGAATACTGGACAGGTCACCGCGCATCAAGGTTACATCCGCTGCTTCCATAGCTACGTCTGTACCTGTACCGATCGCCATGCCGATATCTGCGGTTGCCAACGCCGGAGCATCATTAATGCCGTCGCCGACCATAGCCACCTTCTTGCCTTCTGCTTGAAGCTTCTTCACTTCCTCGGCTTTGCCTTCCGGCAATACCTCGGCGCGAACGTGATCGATACCGACTTGGTCGGCAATCGCTCTAGCCGTACGTTCATTGTCGCCGGTGATCATGATGACCTGGAGACCCATTTCCTTCAAGCGGCTTACCGCTGCCGCCGAGCTCTCCTTAATCGTGTCAGCTACAGCCACCATACCCGCATATTCGTTATTAATCGCGACCAGCATCGCCGTCTTGCCGGATTCCTCCAGCTTCGACATCGAGGCATAAGCATCTGTCGCGTCTACATTAAATTTATCCATCAAACGGCGCGTACCAATCAGCATATCGCTGCCTTCGACCACAGCCTTGATACCGAATCCAGGAATAGCCTCGAAGGAATCCGTACCCGGCTGCTCTATATTCTTCGCCTTGACTCCCTCAACGATCGCTTCAGCGAGCGGATGCTCCGAATTTTTCTCCGCTGCACCAACTAATTTTAGGAACTCAGCCTCATTCCGTTCTGTCAGCACATCGGTAAGCTCAGGTTTGCCTTTGGTAACTGTTCCTGTCTTATCCAGGATAATGGCGTCGATCCTATGCGTCTGCTCCAGATGCTCGCCGCCTTTGAACAGGATGCCGAATTCTGCCGCACGGCCAGATCCAGCCATAATCGAAGTCGGAGTAGCGAGACCGAGCGCACAAGGACAGGCAATGACGAGCACGGCGATCGCTTTTTCCAAGGAACCGGCAAAGTCCCCCGGCGAGACAAGGAAGTACCAGATAAGGAAAGTAACCAGCGCGATCCCAACCACAATCGGAACGAAAATGCCGGAAATCACATCAGCTACACGCTGAATCGGCGCCTTCGAGCCTTGGGCCTCTTCCACGACTTTTATAATCTGCGCGAGTGCCGTCTCTTTGCCAACCTTGGTCGCACTAATTCTGAGCATGCCATTCTTGTTCATGGTTGCGCCGATAACGGTATCGCCCGCCTTCTTCTCTACGGGAATGCTCTCACCTGTCAGCATCGACTCATCCACCGACGACATGCCTTCCAGCACTACGCCGTCAACCGGAACTTTATCGCCTGGGCGAACGAGTACGACATCCCCCGTAATCACTTCTTCGATCAGAATGCTTAACTCCTGACCGTCACGGACGACTAGAGCTGTCTTCGCCTGCAAGCCCATCAACGACTTGATCGCTTCCGACGAACGTCCCTTTGCCAGGGCTTCGAACAGCTTACCCATGACTACCAGCGTAATTAGCACGGCGCTGGTCTCATAATACATCGATGGTCCATGATGAACATCGGCACCGTTCGCAGCCCACGCAATCGTTAGATATAAGCTGTAGAAATAAGCTGCTGAGGTACCAAGTGAGATGAGCACATCCATGTTGGCACTGCCGTTGCGAAGCGCTTTGTACGCTCCGATGTAGAACTGTCTACCTATATAGAACTGAACTGGCGTAGCCAGAATCAGTTGGAACCATGGATTCATGAAAAGGTCCGGGACCCAGATCCATGATGTAAAGGAGAAATGACCCACCATCGACCACAATAACGGCAAGGAGAGGATCGCCGACACGACCAACTTGCGCTTCTGACGGGTTATCTCTTGCTTACGATGCTCGGATGGATCCGCTTGCTCCTGCTTGAGGGAGGCTTTATAGCCTATCTTCTCTACCCTTTGCTGCATATCGGGGACGCTGACTTCAGCCGGATTATACTCCACATGAGCGGTCTCCATCGCAAAGTTCACGGTCGCTTGACTCACACCGGGTATCTTATTCAGTGTCTTCTCAATTCTCGTGGCACAGGCTGCGCAAGTCATGCCGCTTAATTCTAGCTCTACCTTCTCCTTGATGGTGTCATAACCGAGCTTCTGGATGCTCTGCTCCATCCTTGCTACATCGACGACACTTGGATCATAGGTAACTGTCGCCCGCTCAATCGCGAAGTTCACATTCGCTTCCGATACGCCTTCGAGCTTATTTAAACCTTTCTCAATCCGATTCGCACAGGCCGCACAAGTCATCCCCGTTATCTGCAAGGATGTCTGTTTCGTTCCTTCCATTTATATCACCCGCTTAAAATTAGGATAATACTCTAATGCATGTTCAAAAAGTCCGGTTTTCAGCACCGAGAAGGTTGGATGAAGCTAGGGCCCGAGGAGCGGAGCGTACGTTTTGGGTACGTGAGCACCGGAAGGCCCGGCTGAATTCAAGATTCGATGTCGAATATGCTCTCAGTGTTACTTCGTGATCAAAAGGGGACTTTTTGAACTACCTTTATTACTCAACGTCGTAGCCTTGATCCTCGATGGCTTCCTTAATATGGTCCAGGGAGAGCTTGCTCTCGTCGAACTCTACAGCAACCGTTCCCTTCTCCAGATCAACCGTTCCTTTTGCCCCGATCTCTTTCAAAGCACCCTCCACCGAGTTGACGCAATGGTTGCAAGACATTCCCTTCACGTTAAGCAATACATTTTCCATTTCGATTCCCTCCTGAGTTGTTTAAAGTTTGCCAATAACTTATGGCGTTATTATTATCTTTCCTCAATTCCATAACCATATAGTACATATCATTGAGCGGCCTGATTACAAACATAGTATACCCCCCTACCCTATATTTAGTCAATGCTTATTCTCAGCAAATCCCAAATAAAAATTTCCCTATGTTAAATTCGTAGCAGACATCCATCATTGTCCAGTAAATGGAGGAACGTTATAATAATACGATAACGACGATTTTGGAGGCTTCCGTATGGATCCGAAAACGAGGCACAGAAACGAATTACAGCGCGGGAAACAGAGTAGAATTCAGCTCGTCATCGAAGCGGCCGAAGAAGTGTTCAAAGAAAGAGGAATTGATCAGACGACGATGCAGAATATCGCGGATCGAGCTTGTGTTGGCGTAGCTACCGTATTCCGCTTCTTCCCGAAGAAGGAGAAGCTTGTTGTCGCCGTGGCGACAAGAAATCTGGAGACGGTACTGCATACCTTTCATACAATCGCCGAAATGAAGGTGTCCTGTTATGAGAAGATTAGCCTTCTCTTTGATGATTTCATAACTCTACTCAATAGCGACGATAGTTCCAATGTGAAGCTGCTTGAAAATTTTGAGAGCTATGCCGCCTACTACAAAGAACCCATCGAGGATATCGATATCTTCAATAAGATATATCGGCAAATTTCCGACGTCTTCTCGACCATTATCCAGCAAGGGATGGAGGACGGCTCCATAAGGAACGATATTCCGGTAGATAAAGTACTGACAACGGTCATCAACACATTCGGGAATTTCGCAAGAAAGCTGTCCCTTCAGAAAAACATTCTCACCGTCGAGCCTGACCTGGATCCGAAGGAACAACTGCTGATTTTGAAGGATATCCTGCTTAGTTATCTTAAGGGTTAAGCTCAGCCATGAGCCGTATGAATCGCTATTCAATGTTCCACAATGAAGAACTGTATAATTTGAGAAGAGGCCTGCTAATGAATCGCCATTAGCGGGCCTCTCTGTCTAATAGTGAGATGAAGCATCAGCTCGAAAGATTCTGCCTGACGGAGCGGTATTTGGTGGGAGAAACCCCCTCACGTTTACGGAAGGCCCGCGAGAAATTGTTCTCATCCACGAATCCAACCTGCTCTACAATTTCTTTGATGGAGAAGTTGGTCGTCTCGAGCAGTTCCTTAGCCTTCTCAATACGAATTCTAGATACATATTGCATAAGAGGAAGCCCGTTCTTGTTCTTGAAATAGCGTGTTACGTAAGAAGGCGTCAAAGATAGCTGCTCAGCCACCGTCGAAAGACTCAGATTGTAATCCGCATAATTCTGGGCCACATAGCTCAGCATTGACGAATACAGGCGGTCCTCATTCGAATCCTCTCCAAGGCTGTCCTGGATGCTGCGGGATACATCAAGCAGATTGGCGCAGGCTTCCCCGACTGTCTCGGAATGTTGATCAGCCAGCGTCTCCAGTTTATACTTAATCGCTTCGCGGTGGGAAAGTGAGATATTGTTCACGATTTGATTCAAAGTAAATATCATCTGCAGAAAAGTTAGGCGAAAGGTCGAAGCATCCTCCAGCCAAGTGAACCTCTCCTTCAGTTCCTGAATCAATCGCTGTAATCTCTCCGGATCCTTCGAGCATACCGCAGCATGTAATTCCTCCGCCATATCGGTAATCTGGCGTTTATCGCCGACCATATGCCCCTCTATTTTCTGCTGCTGCAAGACCTCCGACTGGGTGATGATCGATTGCTTGCCTGCAAAAATACGGTACTCAGCCAACGATGTGGCTGAATTATAGGATTGGTACAATTCCGCCGCCGATTGAGGTTCGCCGATCGTACAGGACAGGGAAAGTTTAAAGTGCCTGTCCATAAATTTCAGAACCTGGGCTGCGAATGCCCGACTTCGCTCCTCCCATTGATCTACGAACTCCTTATTCCATGATACGATGCCTACAATGCCGTTATCGATCGCCAGATCCAGCGCATAATTAATACCATGCTCTCCAGACAAATTCTCAAACACATTGCATACCGCGTATTTTAACAGCCATTGCTCGCTCAGCGGCTCTTTACCCACCTTCGAATTGTAGTCATCGAACATAATCACCAGCACATTGCCCCATTCTCGGCTGCCAAGCAGCTTATGGAGCACGCTGCGGTTAGCCTGCGTCGTGTTATCTACATTTAATTTGCCCATTAACACGGCGAGCAGCAGCTGATTCCGAGTCAATATCTCCTGATTATGCATCATATGAGACATATTGATGCTCTCGTCCCTCATTTGCTCGATATAACGCGTGAGCTGGGCAAGTTCATCTTCATCATGAGCGGTGGATCTCTCCGTTAGCGAAGGAAGACGGCTGGACAGCTCCTGGATCGGCTCATAGCTCTTGCGGGCCGAGCGGAAGCTAAGCACCAGTCCAAGTCCCAGTGACAGCAGTACAATTCCGAGCGAGACCGTAAGCGCAACATAATATTCATGGAAATAAGCATTGCGCTGGGTAGCGTTCACCACATGGAACTGCTGCTTCTCAGAGGTTTCCTGCAAGAGAAGATATCCACGGAACCTCTGCTCCGAATTCTGGACAGCAAGCGCCAGCTCTCTCCAATCCAAATCAGGACTTCCGTCCAGGTAGATGAACGGCGTACCGTAGCGATCAAAAATAATCAGACTGCTTGCCGGGTCGATTGTCCTCTGGAAGCTGTCTATCATAGCCGCATAATTCAATTTATAGATCATGATTCCATTTGAATAAGGCGTACTGTCCAACGGTACTAGAAGCAACAATACGTGATCCCTGCCCCCTTGGTTATGCTCGTTTGTTAATGAGGACAGCAGCATCGGCGTCTTTAACTCCTCCATCAGCGAACGCAGGCTCTCCGGTGCGATCTTGCTCCGGCAGATGAGCTGGACATAGCTCTCCGCCGTATACATCCCCGTATCTGTAAAGATGACATCCTCCAATGAGCTATACGGCGTGTTCCTATAAAATAGACCGATCGAATCAAGCTCCGAAGAAGGCGCTTTCAACTTGTCCAGCTCATCAGCAATCAAATACGGGTAATTGATCTGCTCGTGTAATTGATAAGGAAGCAGCCTGGTGTCATGTGAGACGGATAAGGTCAGCTTCTGCAGATCAAGGATCCGGGTATCCAACAGCTCGGTCATGTGCGCCATGAATCGATGAGTATTCTCCGTCAGACGATGATAGGTATTAGAGAGAGAAATAATATTAGTAATTAACAGCAATAGACCTGACACTGCCAGAATCAGCAAATACCTGCCAAGAAAATTTCGATACAGCTTCGATTGCAGGGCTTTCCGCACCATACTCACTTCCCATGATGAAATATGCAAAAAAGATTATATCGAGTATACGAATTTTGACCTGGGTTATCAATTCATCTGAGCTAAATAGCAAAAAAAGACGATTCACTGCGAAAATTGCCGGGTTCGATTTCACGCTGAATATCAATCCTTGCCGTCAAAAGCCAAATTCCGGTGATTGCCCCATCCAGGCGGATTCTTTAATATCAAGGCCATAGAAACGCGATTCCGGCCGGACTCGGTTCTGATCCACAAAATATACAACCTATGATCTGCTAAGGAGAAGGAGGCTTAACTTATGCCTGTAAAGGCTAAATCGGCGCCTGCTTCGGTCCATAAATCCGCCAGAAAGAAACTAGGCATACGGAACAACTGGGATTACCTGATCTTCATTATCCCGGTCATCCTTTACTTTCTTATTTTCTGTTATGGCCCGATGTACGGCGTACAGCTGGCATTCAAACGCTTCAACCCGGCTCTTGGGATCACATCGAGTCCCTGGATCGGAACGGATAATTTCGAGCGGCTGTTTGGATCTTTCCAATTTGCCCGTATTTTAAAGAATACGTTAGTTATCAATTTGCTTAAAACCTTCATCAGCTTCCCAATACCAATCATCCTTGCGCTTATGTTCAATGAGATTCGACGGGAAAGATTGAAGAAGACATTTCAGACGATCACTTACGCTCCATATTTTATTTCCACGGTTGTCTTCGTCGGGATAATCAATTTATTCCTCACCGGAGAGAACGGCTATATCAACAATGTTCTGGAGATGTTTGGAATCGCTCCAATTCCCTTTCTTACCTCTCCCGATTATTTTTCCGGAGTCTATGTCGGCTCTGATATATGGCGTAATAGCGGGTGGAACTCGATTATCTTTATTGCCGCATTATCGGGAGTGGACCCCCAACTGCATGAATCAGCGCAGATTGACGGGGCCAGTCGGTTCAAGAGAATTATTCATGTGAATCTCCCTTGTATTATGCCGACCATTGTTATTCAATTCATTCTACAGATGGGGAAAATGATGACTCTCAGCTACGAGCGCATTCTTCTCATGCAGAACAGCCTCAATATTGAGGCGTCCGAAGTCATATCTACTTATGCTTACAAGACAGGTCTGATCAATATGGATTACGGATTCTCTACTGCCGTGGGACTCTTCAATAACGTCATTAACATCGTACTGCTGTTGGCCGCCAACAAGATCGCCAAACGCTACAGCAGCAGTAGTCTGTTCTAGAAGGAGGGAAAACCATGGAAGCAGCTTCACAGCGCATTCGGGAGTCTCAGGGAGATCGCGTATTTCTAACTATTACTTATATTCTGATCGGGATCCTGGTGCTGGCTATCCTCTACCCGCTCATTTATGTAGTCAGCGCTTCACTCAGCGATCCCAAGCTGGTCATTTCCGGAAAAGTCGGACTGATTCCGAAGGGGTTCAATCTGGAAGCCTATCAGCGGGTGTTCATGAATCACGAAATCTGGATCGGATATCGCAATACGATTCTGTATGCAGTCATCGGCACCGCCGTCAATATCGCGCTCACCATGATGGGTGCTTATCCACTGTCACGCCGGAATTTCCCTTGGCGCAGGTCCTGCATGGTGTTCTTTACGATCACGATGTTCTTTAGCGGAGGGATCGTCCCTATGTACCTACTCGTCCGCGATCTCGGCTTGTATAATTCAATGTGGGCCTTGATCCTGCCGACTGCAATCAACGTTTATAACATGATTGTTGCAAGGACTTTTCTGGAGACGACCATAGACGAGCAGATCTATGAATCGGCTTATATCGACGGCTGCAGCAATATACGCGCCTTCTTCTCCATCGTGCTGCCGCTTAGCGCACCGATTATGGCCGTACTCGTTCTATTCTATGCCGTATATCACTGGAACTCTTACTTCGAGGCGATGATATATCTCAAAGACCGGACTTTGTATCCGCTACAGCTATTCCTCCGCGAGATTCTCGTGATGAACCAATCGGATAATGTCATGATGGATTCCATCGAGATGGACACGAGCAAATTCCTCGTCGCGGAAGGCGTTAAATATGCAGTAATTATCGTATCGAGCGTACCGATCCTCATGCTCTACCCGTTCCTTCAGAAGTATTTCGTAAAAGGAATGATGATCGGTGCCCTTAAGGGATGACGCTTTCGAGAGAACGAATTCACAAGTTACCATATAAAAGGAGTTGCTTACGATAATGAAAAAGAGACTTATCTTGCTGATTACGCTCGTGCAAATCGCGTCGCTTCTCACCTTAACTGCCTGTGGGACGACCAGCAAAGGAAATGCGGACGTTGCGGCCAAAGATGAAGAGACCGCGGCCAATATTACAAAGACTGGCCTTCCTATCGCCGATAAGCCGATTCATCTCCAGGGGCTTGTTGCCAAATACGAGCTTGTTACAGACTGGAACCAACATACGGGATTAAAAGACTACGCATCAAAATCTAATGTCATCATTGACTGGGATAGTGTGCCACAGAACGCTTTTGAAGAGCGACGAAACCTTCTGTTCGCTTCCAATGATCTGCCTGACTTCGTCATGCGGGCCGGTCTGACACCACAGCTCATCACTTCGTATGCGGCCGCGGGTCAAATTATCCCGCTTGATGATCTGATCGAAGCCGGCTATGCGCCTAATTTATCCGCGCTGATGGCAGCGGATGAAGGGATTCGCAAATCGATCACCTCGGCGGATGGCCATATCTACTCCCTACCCAATATCAGCGAAGCCGACGGGCGCATTGGTTCGTCATGGATTAACAAGAAGTGGCTGGACAAGCTCGGACTTGAAATGCCGACAACAATGGATGAATTCTATCAGGTCATGAAGGCGTTCAAGGAACAAGACCCCAACGGAAATAACAAGGCTGATGAAATCCCGCTCTCCGGATACAAGGAGAAAGCCAATAACGGGAACGAATTCTTCAAATCGTTCTACGGGAACTGGGGCTTCGGCGGCAATTCGGGAATTATCGCACCCTATATGGATGTAGATGATAATGGCAAGGTCCGTTATATTGCCACAGATGAGAAGTTCAAGGAGATGCTGACCTACTTCAGCAAGTTCTGGGCAGAAGGCTTGATCGATAAGGAGATGTTCTCACAGGATATGAACCAGGTTATAGCCAAGGTGGATGAGGAACGGATCGGCTACGTGGCCAAAGGTAACAACAATCTATGGATGGGCAAGAACCGCGGAGATTACGTGCAGAATCCGGTCATGAGAGCGATCGACGGCGATGTCTATTGGACAAGTGTCAGCCCGAAGGTACGGGATATCGGTTCCTTTGTCATTACCAGCAAGAATCCGAATCCGGAAGCTACACTGCGCTGGGGGGACTATTTCCTCAGTGAAGAAGGGACCGCCATGGCCCGCCTGGGGATCCAAGATGTGACCTACACGATCGACAGCGACGGATTCTACAAATTGAAGGATGAATACGCGAATAACCCTGATGGCCTTACTGTAGACGAAGCGCTCTCCGATTACACGATCTTCCAAGGCGGACAGATACCGCAGCGGGTTACACAGAAGGTCGATCAGAGCGCGGCTGTACTTCCTGAGATGATCGCTAATAAGGATGTCGTCCGTCCTTATCTCGTAGCCGATGAGAAGCTGATGATCCCGAACTTCTCCGAGGACGAGAATATCCAATTGAGTACCTATGCCACAGATATCGAAGCATATACCGAGGAACAGGTTGTCAAATTCATTACAGGTGCCAAATCACTTGATGAGTGGGATAATTATGTGAGTACACTCAATAAAATGCATCTGGATAAATATCTTGCGATTTACCAGGCGGCCTATGACCGCTGGAATCAGCAGTAACTATCCATGGAAGACGGGAAGGGGAAATCAGCATGAAATTTTACGGTACGAGCGCAGCCGAAGGGATTCCTAATCCGTTCTGCTCCTGTCCGGTATGCGACAATGCCCGGCGAACGGGCGGTTCAGAGATCCGGCGCCGCTCGATGATCCGGCTCAATGAGCAGGTATGCATCGATCTGAGCGCGGATTCCTTTCAGCAAGCGATCGAATATGGGGACTTCACCAAGCTTAAGGAGGTACTTGTAACACACACTCATGAAGACCATTTGAATTATATGATGATGAATGTACGCAATATGGCCATCGAACGCCAAGATGAACCATTACACTACTACTTCACCGATAAAGCCTATGAGATCGTTGATTTCTATCGGCAGAGCCGTCCGATCATCAAGGGGATGACAGCGGATCTGGAGAACCGCGGCATTATCACCTTCCATAAGCTCGAATTCAATAAGCCGGTAGAGATCGCAGACATGACCGTAACGCCGCTACGCGGTAACCATATCGGCAATATGGGTGAGAACTGCGCCAACTACTTGCTGCAAATGGCCGACGGGAAGAAATACTATTATGGCGTCGATACGGGGTGGTATTTACCGGATACGTTCAAGGCGTTGGAAGGCGCAGCGCTTGATGTGCTGATCAGTGAGTGCACCTTCGGCCTGACTGAGGGGCGCGGGCTCCATCCGGATGGGCATCTAGACGCATTAAGCTGTATGGAGCTGTTCCGTAAATTGCTGGAGCAAGGAACGATTCATGCTGGCTCCCGCATCTACCTGACCCATATTAACCACTACACTTCAACGCATGCCGAGCTGACGGAGTGGTTCGCCAAGCAGGATTTCCCGTGCGAAATAACCGTGACTTGGGATGGGATGGAGATCGCCGAATAGTGGATTGATTGAAAATGAAACCGTTCAATACCGACGGGGCAGGTCGTCGTGCATGCGCCTAGCGGCGGCGACTCTGCATGAAACGGAAAACCTGCAAATCTGCATCTATTTATCTTTAAATGGCCATAATTAGCAAAAAGCCTGCAAATCTGCAGGCTTTTTCGGTCTTCCATTTGAAATTGGACATTTTATCTCAAAAAAAACTGCACTTTCGCAGGAATTGTCACTTCACAAGGTCATTTAGGAGAATAAAACTGTATTATTGCAGTTTTGCCATGCTGGCACGATCGTTTTTGGCTATTTGCCTGCTCTAATGCTCTCCATCGTTACCTGCTCAAGATGAACATCCGAGAAGTCACTAATTAGTCCCTCGCCAGCTGGTGATTGAGAGACCAGTCCAACCTTGAGCGTATTCGAGGCTTTCAAGTTGAACACTCTGACCATTTGATAATGAGAGCCGTCCGTAGAGTAATGCATGGAGAAGGCATCGCCCTTCCGGCCAATTTGCAGCCATACGCTCTTATCTGTCAGGTTCTGGCCGTTGGCATCGTCAGATACTCCATTGGTAACGACACTAACTACCGAATATGTATTGAGATCCGTATATTCATAGCAGAGCTTGGCCCAGTGATCCTCTCGCTCGCTATCCATAATAAATAAAGCAGCTCCATCGAAGGTAGATATGAAGTCATGTCTTACTTTGGCGCGAAGCACGAAGTCACCTTGCACATTGGCATATAAGAAAGGCGCATTGTTCTTAACATCGCCACTCTCTGGATTGATGATATAATCTGTCTTCCCTGGAGCCGAGATCTGCAACAAATCACCATTCATTTCAAGCTGAGATTCGTTCAACCAATGATTAAATATATGCAAGACCATCTCTCCTAACATGAAGTTTGCTCCCATTATAGCTTATATCTGAATATACTAACAGATGCTTCCATGGAAACGATAGAGAGTGGTCTAATTAATAATCAGTCGTCCAGTGGAAGACTCTCAACTGCTGTAAAGAACACATCAAACATATCTATATCGAATTTAGCCTTGACGTACTCGGTGACCTTATCCAACTCTTCCAAACTGCTATATTCCAGGCACGGACGGCCTTCGCTCCACAATACCCTGCATTGAAATAATTGGACCACCTGCTCAATGATATAGTCTTGATCTGCTGCTCCACGATTAAGTACCAATGATCTGACGCTCCCTTCCTATGTGACTTTTCTCATTAGGCTATCACCTCCTATTATTCAAAATTTAAGCTAATTCTTCCGATGACATTTATCACATCTAGTATTTGGAGGAGGAAGGAGGACCAGCAATGGCCCTCTATTTAATATCGATGCTTCCTGAACGACTTCTGACGGTTAATGAGTTCTCCCCAGCGCCTATGATTCCGCTGATTTTCTTGTCAGTATTGGTCGTACGTGAGAGATTTTCCAAGTGAACCGCAGTATCTCCTTTGATGTTCTCTACCTCCAGCTTCAAGCTTGCTGGCACAGTCTGATAAACAACTTGAATATCACCTGTTTCGGTTTCAATGTTCCTTTCGCCCCGTTCATTAGCTCTTCTTAAGACGATATCTCCCGTCTTGGAGAAAGCCGTTATAACTTCTGCTTCCACTTCATCAAGCTTGACATAACCCGCCCGATCTTGAACCATCAGCCTTGAGAGAGATAACCCATGAATATGAATATCTCCATCATCACTCGTCAGCGTAACCTGCTCTACTGTGTTTTGGGGAATAGATATTTGAATCGTCCCCTCTTTGCCCCAAGTAAAGGCCGAGAAAGCCCCTCCCATTTGGCTCGTCTGTTGAATGATTAATTTATGATCTTGATGAGTTATCTTAACTGGAATCTTCTTCTTATCCTTCTGCTTCCCCTTAATATCTACGTGTACTTGATTGTCTGTAGATGACTTCACTTCAACATCCAATGAATCATTAAAGACTTCAATGCTTTGAATTTCATCCACCGGTATCTGCTTCACTATCTCCACATTCTCTGAGCCAACTGTCAATCCGATGACAAGCACTCCTACTACTACGACCATCAAAAATATCAAAATCCATTTATTCGTCTTCATCATGTTCTCCTCTAAACATCAATTCTATCAATTCTACGATACGATAAATAAGCTACAGCTAATCCCAGTAAGCAAAGAACAGCCGGTATACCGATAAATTGAAACATACTGACTGAGCTGCTTCCGTTAGAGACCATTGCATTAGATAGCGTTCCTATAATGACTGAACTCGTAATAGTCGTCGCAGTGGACTTTTTACGCATGCCGAAAAACAATGAAATAAGACTTAGTCCGGCTGTCATGACTGAAGCAATCAGGATCGAAGGAACGGTAGCAAATAGGTCGGTCATCGTTGCAGGGTCCTCGAAAAAATGAAGCTGCGGATTCAATAAAACCGTCACTCCTTCAATGAGCAAGGTGGAAATGACTATACTAGCGAAACAGAAACCGAGAACAATCATTAACTTGGCCTGGATGATCTTTTTGCGCTGTAAGGGATACGTAAACAAGAGCTGCATCGTCTTACTCTTATATTCTTCGATCACCATTCTGGAAATCAGAATCCCTGAGAATACGACAAAGGTAATGCGGATGAATATATTCGCAAGCGACATGAAATCTGCAAAATTGTAGAACATGGGCTCATCCTGGGCATTTGACATTAAAGCCATTCCTGCCGACAATACTAAAATAATCGCCATGCTAATCACGGCTTTGATACCGTATCCTGCTATCTGATTTTTATCCCACTCAATTTTGATCAGTTTTAACATGCCTGCTTCCCCCATGAATCAGTTTTAGAAAATACTCCTCCAAATTGCTCTCTTCCCTAATCTCCGACATCTTTACTTCCTTCAGCAGCTTCCCTTGATTAATAATCCCGATCGTATCCGCAACCGACTCAATCTCTGACACAATATGGCTGGAGACTAGAATGGTCATGCCGTACTCATTCTTCAGCTTCAGCAATAAAACCCGGATATCTATGATCCCCACGGGGTCCAAACCATTGATTGGCTCGTCCAGAATTAGAATGGCCGGGTTTGTAATGATCGCTCTGGCAATTCCCAATCGCTGCTTCATTCCTAACGAAAACTCGTGTACTTTTTTATGCTCTACCCCGTTTAGACCAACAATCCTAAGTGCTTCAGGAATACGTTCCTCGTTTGAACACCCCATATATTTGCAATGAAGCTTCAGGTTATCAATAGCTGTGAGACGCTCATAAAAAACCGGATATTCAATGATGCTGCCAATATGCTCCAAGTATTGATAAGACGAGTGAGATATAGGTTGCCCGAGTATACGAATCTCGCCTGATGTGGGCTTGACCAAATTCAGAATCATCTTCATAATGGTCGTTTTGCCTGCGCCATTCGGTCCCAGGAAACCGTATATTTCCCCCTTCTCGATATGCATGGTAACATCCGACACGATTTCTTCGCCTTTATATGCTTTTGATAATCGATCAATTTCGATCATTGTGTCCATCAGCTTCCTCTCCTTCATCCTGTTTAGATGAAGCGCCAGACCAAGCCAGTTTGATCTGAAAAGGTCCGCGCCAGCCTCTTGCTTCATTCATAGGGTAAGGCTTTTCTTTCCTATTCGGGATGCCTACATCGCCAACAGTCCTTTAACCTTCATCAACGGTATTAAAAAAAGCGCCAGCCGCTATTATAAATAGCTTCCGGCACTTCATATGGAATATTAGTCAGGGAACTCTCTTTGCCTCAAGGACTCCATTTTTTCAATCGTTTCCTTTTGCAACCTTCTTGAGACGGAGCATCTTGCACCATGGGCGAATAAGACAAGCCTGTTCTTCTTGTCAATCGATCTGATATTCGCCAGGTTGACGACAAATGCCCGGTGGCAACGGAAGAGGCGCTCATCATACCCTGCGATTTCATTTAGTTCAGCGTAAAATTCGAACGTTTTGGATTTCGCGATCAACCTGATTTTATGTGCGATTTCCATCGTCTCAAAATATAAAATTTCCGAAAAAGGAATTTGGAAGCTGGTGTATTTATTCTCGAAAGAGAACAGATCGGTACTTATAGGCACGGTCCTGCGTTCATCAGCAAGAAGCAAGCAAGCCTCTACCTTGTGGATAAACTCATCCTCTGGCAAATCCTTCTCGATAAAATCCAGGGCAGCTACCCGGTAAGCAAAGGTCTTGGGCGCCAACTCCGAATGCGTAGTGACAAAAACAATCGTGCCATATGGGTCTGTTCGCCTGATTTCCTGCGCCACTTCAAGCCCGGTATGCTTCTCGTTTTTAATTTCCAGATCCAGAAAATAAAGCTGATGATCGGCAGCGTTCTCGATTTGGGCCAACAAATGGTCCGGTTTGGCTGTCGAGAACAGGTTCCGGTAACGGATTTGATGCTTGAGGCATAGCTCCTTGACGATTCGTTCTAACCTCTGCTGCTGGATCAGATTATCCTCCAAAATAAATATATTCATGATCGTTCTCCAGACTTCCTTAATATAAGATGTTGTTCAAAAAGTCCATTTCAGCTGGGCCTTCCGGTGCTCACGTACCCACTACGTACGCTCCGCTCCTCAGTCCCTAGCTTCATCCAACCTTCTCGGTGCTGAAAACCGATCTTTTTGAACACGTAATATAAGTGTTTGCGAGAATAAATGAGGCTGGCTCTCCGATTCAAGTGAAGCATACTTATGGTCATTTAGCATTTGCTGCACATTAAATAAGCCTAATCCCCGCCCCTCGCCTTTGGTTGAGTACCCCCGCTCCCCCAGACTTCGCAGATCAATCCGTTCTTCACTGCTATTCTCAATGATCAGCCGCAGCGCACCGGGATCTTCCAACAATACGATCCATAGTTTACGCTCTTTCGTGGCGGCAGCCGCTTCAATCGCATTATCGAGCAATATGGAGAGAATCCGAGTAAAAGAAATCAGTTCCATCGGGATCACATGAACTGGCTCCTCGATTTCCAGCGAAACATCGATTTTCATTTGCTGTGCCAGCATAATTTTGGCCGCCAGGATACTTTTTACCTCTGAGATATGAAGGTTCCGCAGTTTCACGAAGCTGTATTCGTTCTTACGCAGGAACTGCCCAGTCGGTTTGACGGTGTTTTCAAATGCATGTCTGACTTGGTCCCAATCCTCTCTGTGAATCCCGTCCTCCAGCGTCAGGAGAATATTCGCATAATCATGGCGGAAGCCTCTGAATTCATCATAGATTTTCTCCAGCTGTGCCGTGTACTCCTTAAGCTGTACCAATTGCTCACTTTTGGACCTTTCCAGCTCTTTTTTTCGGATGTAATGATACTGGAACTGCATATACAGCAAAGCAACAACAAACAGCAGCCACATGCTCAAGAGGATCATTCGATGGTATGAGCTGTCATCCCCCGTCTGATTACTAATGGACAAAATCGGATACACCGAAACAATAATAATGATGAACAGAACAATCACAGGGACAAAAATGATTTTACCGTATTCTCGTATGAGCTGCTTGCCCAGTTGAGGAACAAAGCGACGTACCAATCGAAGCAGAATTTCATTGAGAATGGGCGGTGCCATCGCCGTGAAAAGATACGGAAGATATTCGATATTGGCTGATGACTGCCGGAAGATCAACTGAACGAGCCAAGTGATCGGAATCGCGGCCAAATACCCCAAGAATGAATTCATAATCAAGGCATATGCCCCATAAAAAATACCCAAAGCGGAAAATTGTTTGCGATTTTTGTAGTAGGAGATGCCGACAAAGCATGCAAATAACGAAACTGCCCCCCAGACCCCGATGAAATACGTTGAAGCCCAGCCTACTATTAAAAAGACCGCTAACCACACTATCACTTCTCTAGTTGTAAATGAGTAGCGTGAAACGGATTTGAAAATAAAAAAGAAGCTTAAAATTTGAATCGCCATAATCAGATTGAACATTACATGCACCACCATCTATTCAAAAACCCGGTACCTCAAAGGGATTTCTTGCATTACTTTTCATTTTAAAGCTAAAATTCGAAAATGTCTTGGTGAACATATCCTTGAAAATAGACACCTAGAAAAATCAAAAAGCACCCCCATCAGGATTCAGTAAGCCATCGACCCACGTTCCCTGAAGAGAGGTGCTCTATAAATTCATACCAGACGCTATATTTCCGCAGCCTTATTCTTCCTCTGCCAAGACCGACTGCATAGCCGCTTTCGGGGCGGTACGCTCTGAGTGCTTCTGTTCCTTCATATGCTGCAAATAGCGACGGGTCTCTGCCACTACGACTCCTGATAAGCCTAATAGAGCGATCAAATTCGGCAGTGCCATCAGCCCGTTCACAATATCAGCGAGCAGCCAGATGGCCTCCAGCTTGATAAATGCACCAAAAGCGATTAAGAGGATAAATACAACGCGGTAAGGCAGAATCGACTTCACACCGAACAAGTAAGTAATACAGCGCTCGCCATAATAATTCCAACCCAGAATCGTCGTAAATGCAAACAGCATCAGGCATAGCGTGAGAATGATCGAGCCATATGGGATTGCAGCATCAAAAGCGGCTTGGGTCATCATCGCTCCACGCTCAGCGCCTTGCCATACCCCTGTTACGATCAAGGTTAATCCCGTTAGGGTACAAATAATAATCGTGTCAAAAAAGGTCCCTGTCATCGATACTAGTCCTTGTTCCGCCGGCCACTTGGTCTTGGCAGCAGCAGCCGCAATCGGCGCGCTCCCGAGACCCGATTCATTGGAGAATACTCCGCGTGCAACACCGTTACGGATCGCCATCATCACCGTGGCACCGAGGAAGCCCCCGCCCGCCGCTGCTGGCTGGAATGCACTTTCGAAGACCAGCGCCACCGCATGCGGGATTTGATCAGCAAAGGTGAACAGCACGACGAGAGCAGCAACAATATAAAGAATAGCCATTAACGGTACAACCTTCGTTGAGACCTTGGATATACTCTTAATCCCGCCAAGGGTAACCAAAGCGGTTAACACTGTCATAATCCCCGCCGTCACGATAGCTGGTACGCCCCAGCTCGACTGCGTTGATGATACAATCGCATTCACCTGCGGGAACGTCCCGATGCCGAAGAGTGCAACTAGAACCCCACTTATAGCAAAGAATACAGCAAGAGGCTTGAACTTACTCCCTAGCCCCCGTTCAATATAATACATCGGTCCGCCAGAGACCTGACCTTTATCATCCATCGTCCGGTACTTCACAGCTAATAAGCCTTCAGCATACTTCGTCGCCATCCCGAAAAATGCGGCCATCCACATCCAGAACAAGGCTCCGGGACCCCCAACTTGGATTGCAGTGGCCACCCCGACGATATTCCCTGTGCCAACTGTTGCAGCCAGCGCCGTCGCCAAAGCGCCGAAGCTCGACACGTCTCCTTCGCCTTCGTTCTTCGCCTTAAATACCAGCTTTAAAGCGAGAGGCAGCCGGATGACCTGCAGTAGCCCGAGTCGACAGGTCAACCATATACCTGTCCCTACCAATAAGATGAGCAAGGGCGCTCCCCACACCCATTGATTAATCTGCTCTAATACTTGCATTTGCTTCTCCCCCCTCATGATGTTGCATTCTCCAAGAGTAGACATGAAAAAGAGCCAAATCCGAAGATTTGACCCTGGGGACATATTGCAGGTTGTCGGTACGTCAACCTGCAATGTGTGAAAGTATGCACATATAGGTTGAAGTTATATACCACATATAAATTCCGATACCGATCCCGCAATCCCTGTCCTTTTACCTGAGAGTTTTAACGCGGCGGTTCATGGGTTGCCCTGCCTGCGCGCGTATTGCCCCTTCGGTGCTCCATTGACGGAGTCTCTCCAGAGTCCTGTCCATTTACGGTCCTGCCTAGGTTGGGTGTTCCCATCCTTATAGCGCCTGAGAGTTTAATGCCCCTTCGGCCAAGCCCGATGCTTATCTCCCGTAAACTTCATCCAGTGTGTATGCAATTAGACGCTAATCATTATAGATTCTCTTGAGTGATTTGACAAGGAGGTTCGCAATATTGACGTTAATTCCCATACCCCAAAAAATGGCCCTTGATCGAGCCTCTGATGATAAAAATAATCTCTATAATAACAAAGATTTCAAGCTTGCGACTAAATGTTCAGATTTCCTACGCAATTAGCCATCCAGCACCATTGCCTATCATTCTTATACTTGGTAACATACTATTATTTAGGAATAAATTAGAAAACCGTATGGATAAAGGAGAGAATACAATGACGATTCAGCAACAAGCAGCTCTGCAGTCTATGATTGAATGGCTGGAGCATGAGAATGAGCTTGGACGAAAACCTAGCAAAATTGAAATTGCAGGAGAATTTGATCTGCATGACATGCACTATTACATATTTAAGTATAAAAAGTCGATGCTGGGCAAGTGGCTGCTCGGGGTCTGTGGCGGGTATGAGGAGTCATCTGACACAGAGCATTGTGGTCACATCTTCAGTGAGATGCAGCCTTATAACCCGGCCACTGCCGAACAAGAAGCCATCGCGATGGTCGAGATGATTCGCGAGTATTGGATGAAGCAAGCGGCGGCCATTGAAGCCGAACAATCGGAGAATGAGGATACGGAAGAGGAGGAAGGTGCATCTGGCATATTCAACGGATTCGTCCTGCTGAATACCCACGAATGCGATCTTGAGCAGATCAAGACGACTTTACAGCAAGATTGGGGCATCGTCTGTCCGCCGGCTGATGAGGAAGATGCAAGCTCTGCGGAGAACGAAGGAACTCTCGTCTTCGAAGCAGATGGCTTCACTCTGGCGCTCAGCTTTGTAGATGCGCCTATACCGGATGGGGAGGCCGAGCATTTCGCACAAGCCAACTACCTCTGGAAAGAGGCTGCCCAGGTAACCAGCACACATGTCTCCCAGATCATTCTGGCTGTCTTTACGCGCTCTGGCTCATCTCTCGATAGCGCCAAGCTATTTACGAAGCTGGCGGCAAGCTGCTTGAAGCTGCCAAATGCGATAGGAATTTATACGGCAGGAACTGTATTCCAGCCTGAAATGTATATAGAGATGACCGAGATCATGAAGGAAGAGAACATATTGCCACTGCTAAATCTTGTCCACTTCGGTCTAGTCGGAACAGAAACCGGGTCGGGGGCTTATACCTATGGTTTGAGAGCATTCGGCAAGGATGAGATTGAGATCATCGACAGCCAGGCCATACCGAGCGAGCTGCGCGACTTCCTGATCAATATTACTGATTATGTACTTGAATATAACGTTACTCTGCGGGACGGAGAAACGATTGGCTTCTCCGAAGAGCAGAAGCTACCGATCACCCGATCCGAAGGTGTATACGTGGATGGGGATAGTGTAAAAATTAAATTCTGACGCTGCCTTCGGGTATGATCTTAATGTTAGAATTAATTTTGTCCCTTCCGCTGCCTACATCAGTCGACAAAGGGCTAAAAAACTGCAAATCTGCAGTTTTTTATATACGAAATCGCTTGTTTTAGGAAAAGCCTGCAAATCTGCAGGCTTTTTCGCTTTTTTCTTTCGAATTGAGCTGAAATGGGAGAAAAAGATGCATATTCGCAGGAATTTTCGAAATGTGGGGCGGCATCCCGATAAGAAACTGCATATTTGCAGGAATTGCCCATTTACCTGCTGTATCGTTAGTTTGCAGTAGCATCTACAACTCCACGGTTATCTCTAGTCTCTGCCCCACCGCACGCTGTTAATTAGCAGCTGAAATCATGTTCATGAGCTGCTGCTCCATTCCGGTAATTTTATGATTTACTCTGTAGCACATAAATTTCTCAAGCTCACAAGCGTCATGGTCGATCACGCGATAATCCCTGATTCCTAGCGAGACTGTATCCGATTCCGGGATCAGACTTATCCCCATGCCGAGTTGGCACATGCTGACCAGAGACTCCAAAGCAGCAATTTCTACGAAATCTGTGCGTACCACGTGATGATCCTCAAGCAATTGATCGAACACCTTCTTGTAATAGCAATTGCCGGAGGAGATAATCAGATTCTCATCCTTCAGGAGCGTATTCAGCGGTTTATCGGTATTTCTGCCGACCAATACTAATCTCTCGGTTCCGTATTTCTTATAATGAAGCAGCTTCGCATCTGTTTTCCCAACCAGGAAGCCGATATCGATCATCCCGTCGGCAATCTCATTCTCGATCTTCTGCGTATTCCCAGTCCTCACCGTCACTACCAGGTTCTTATATTTCTCATATAATATTCCCATCGCTTGATTGAAATTAGGCGGGTTCTTACTTACCATAAGTCCGATCCTCAGCACGGCATTCTCCTGATTCATCATGCTCCGGGTCTCTTCCCATAACAATACGATCTTCTTAAATTGGGCATAGAGCTTCTTGCCCTCTTCATTCAACTCCATCCCTCTTGGTCTTCTATAGAACAGTTCTGTATCAAATTCGCTCTCGATCTTCTTGATCTTGGCCGTCATATTGGATTGCAGTTGATGCAGCTCCTGCGCAGCAGACGAGATGCTTCCGTTCTCTGCGACCGCGATGAACGCTCTCATATTCTCAATATCCAACGGACTTCACCTCTTACGTATCACTTATTTTGATATATAGATTAAATATATACATTATTTTTAATATGACAGCAATATTATACTACTGCTAAAGACAGGGAGGTTATCGAATGAAGAAAATAAAAACAGGCATCATCGGGGGTTCAATTCGGAACCGTTGGGCCAGTTCGACACATATTCCGGCTCTGCTCCACAGCGAGCTTCATGAAATCACGGCAATAGCGACCACAAATATGGCTTCAGCCCAAGAAGCGGCGGACCGGATTGGAAATGTCAGCGCCTATGACGATTACACCAAAATGCTCGAATCTAGCGATGTAGACATGGTTATTGTCAGCGTTAAAGCCCCCTATCACCATGAAATTATTCTGAATGCAATTCGTGCCAATAAGCATATTTACTGTGAATGGCCTCTGGCTGTTACTGCGAGTGAAGTCGATGAGATCATGGTGCAGATCAATGGCTCTCAGGCCCGACATGCCATCGGCCTACAGTCACGCCAGGCCGACGAGGTACGCAGGGTTAAGGAGATGATCAATCATCAAGAGATCGGCAGAATTCTGGCCGTTAATATAAAGTCCTCAACACAGGCCAAGGGCAATTGGGTGGACTCCGGCAGCAGCTATATTCTGGAACGCAGCAATGGAGCGACACTACTGACGATCAACGGTGGTCACGCTTTGGATATTGTGAGCTATCTGCTTGGTCATTTTAGCGAAGTTCAGGCCAGCCACCATACGCACTATAACGAAGCCCATATTACGGATCAGAGCCGTACGATCAACAAAAGTATAGAAGATCAGTACATCATCCAGGGCAAAATCAACTGCGAGATCCCCGTTTCGATCCATCTTCAGGGCGGAGCCTACCCTCAATTTATACTGGAAGTCCAGGGAGAACTGGGGATTATCCGACTCTATCAGAACCGCTCTATCGGGCATCCGCAATATGGCGGTCTGAGTGTGTCCTTGGTGAAATACGATTCGAGTCAAGCGATTGCTTCTAGTCAGCACGATGATTTCACATTGGTGATGGAGGATACGAAGGAATTCCCCCTCACCAACGTAGCTCGGGCCCACCAGTCCTTTGCCGAAGACATTCTGGCCAATTCAGTTAACCCTAAGACGCCAGACTTTCATTATGCTGCTTACTTGCATCGATTGATCAATGCAATAGAGGAATCAGCTCAAACTGGCAGACGGATGGACCTGATTTGACGAGGATGCTCCTCCGCTAAATCAACATAAATAAGGACACCTCAGAAGGTGTCCTTATTACGTAAGACATGATCTGATGCGCCCTTCCCTAGAACAACAGCAGTAGAGTCCCCCCTACGACGAGTAATAGACCAGTGAAGGATCTGGCCGACAACTTCTCTCTGAGAAATATGTACGAGAAAATTACTGTAACAACAATGCTCAGCTTATCAATCGGTACCACGAGACTAGCCTTACCATCCTGCAGAGCTCGATAGTAGCACAGCCAGGACAGCCCCGTTGCTAGACCGGACAGACCGATGAACAGCCAGCTCTTCTTATCGATGTCCTTCATCAGGGTATACTTCTTCTGGAAAAATACGATCCCCCAGGCGATGATCAGTACAACAATCGTACGAATCGCTGTACCCAGATTGGATTCGATGTCCTGGATACCAATCTTGCCAAGGATCGAGGTCAGAGCAGCGAAGATCGCGGATAGCACCGCATAGATTAGCCAAGTTCTTCGCCTTGTGCCAGCAGCCCCTGTGGAATCTGCCTTCTTCTCGATCATCAGGTAGGTCCCCAGCCCAAGTAGGACGATCCCGATTCCCATAAATAACGTCGGTACCTCTCCGAGAAACAGAAAAGCGAGCAGAATCGTAAGTATCACACTGCTCTTATCGATCGGAGTGACTTGATTGACCGTGCCTAGCTGTAAGGCCCTAAAATAGCATAGCCATGAGGCACCGGTCGCAGCGCCGGATAAGATTAGAAATAGAAGTGTGCGGGCGGATATTGAATCTATCGTGTGCTGTGAGCCGACAACGAAAACCATAAGCCAGGAGAACAATAGGACAACAATCGTCCGCAGTGCCGTAGCCAGGTTTGAATCCGTGTTCTTTATCCCGATTTTGGCCAGAATAGATGTCATACCCGCGAATAGCGCCGAACCAAAAGCGTACAGGAGCCACATATATACCACATCCCTATGAATGATTGTTCTATCTGCACAGGACAACTCTAATAATAGCCGTTCTAATGTACAAACCTATTATATCCCTGACAAAATGTAAACACTAACGAAAGAAGAAGCTATCCCTTTTGAGACAGCTCCGTATTATGATGCTAGTTTTTTGCTTCCATCCCCATCGTATTATGATATTGGTTTGGCTTCTATCCCCGTCATCGCGGCCAAGCGGCTGGTTCTTTTACTGCGCTGACTTCCCCGCCGAACTCCCGGTCAGATTGAATAAAGTCATAAATGGGCATCCAGCGATCTACCGTCTCCAATGAGCAATCTCTTCTTATGTGTAAATGATCTCCTTTAACGACCGGATCACACATCCCTAGATGGAACTTGATTCCCGTACCTGTATCATCAATAAAATACCCCCTCTTAAAAATTTTCCCAGCCGTATACCTCTCATCATGAAGCCCCTGACACACGATGCAGTAATAGTACATGACTTCTTCACCTCTTCTTATGAAATTGATTTAAGATACGTATTCCGAGAGAACAAGCTATTATCGCCGACATAACGCAATCGATTAAGTAAAAGATGCCCTCCTTCATTTTTAAGACATGGTACCATTTAGTGTTAAAATAATCGTTACCACCGACACCGCTGAATAAAGCGATATGATTCCCCATCCAAGCAGGCGTTTCCATCCCGAGTTGGCGTATTCCCCCATAATCTTTCGATTGTTGGTAAGCAGAACTAGGAAGATCAAATCTGGAACAAACAGCATGGTTGCAAAAATCTGCGTAAAGACAGCCAGCATGCTAAGCGGTAAGTCCGGAATTAATATAACTATAGCTCCTAGTAACAGACAGCCAAAGTAGAGAGCATAGAACTTCGGCGCCTCCGATATTTTATTGTTCTGACTTCTCTTCCAACCAAAGGCTCCGGCAACGGTATAGGCTGAAGAAAAGGAGATCGTAATAGCAGCGAGCCAGCCCGCATTAAACAATCCCAAGGCGAACAAAATGCTGCCTATGCGGCCGGTAACCGGTACGAATGCGGTAATCAAATCTGCCGGATTGGAATCGTCGAGATTAGCCACATGGCCCATCAGTGCAGCACCGCAGATCATAACGGCCGCCGCAAAGATCGGTTGAAGCAAAGAGCCAAGGGCAATATCGATACGTCCTAACCGCAGATCTTTACGTGTTAACCCTTTGTCTAGCGTCGTGTTGTTGTTGTAATACAGCATAAATGGAGCGATGGCATTTCCGATGGTCGCTAGGATAAATACCAGCATTCCATCTGATTTTAAATCCCAAGTTATACTCGGCCAGCTGGTAAATACTTTACCGATCTCAGCCGGATCGGGATGAGTCATAAAGGCGACGATGATGAATACAACATTGACTACCCCGACCAGTATTCCTAACCGTTCCTTTGACCAATACCCCATAAAGAACATTACAAAACTGACAAAGGCGAAACTGATGAGATCGGCTAGCCATAATGGCAGCCCCATAAGGGTCAGTCCAGCCGTCATTCCCACAAACTCGGTTATAATGTACATCAAGTTGGCCAGCCCTAAGGCCGCTACACTGGTGTAATGCCAGAACTTCCCGAAATAACGAAGAAGCAGTTCCCTGTATTCGGTCTTGGTGACCGCCCCTAGACGCATCGACATCTCCTGCATGTTATAGTCAATCGGCGCGAGCAGGAACAATAATGGGAGGAAGAAGCTTATGCCAAATACGGCTCCAGTCATCGTATAACTGATCATGCCTCCAGCATCATTGTTAGATAGTGAGGAAATAATACCTGGTCCCAGAAGCGCCCAGAACAGCCACAGCTTTCTTTTAAATCCCACCTTACCTTTGGTCGCCTTCTCTCGAAAGGAGATACTTATGTCTGATTGACTTCCTTCTGAAGGAGCTACACCCGATTGCACTTCGCTCATTCACTTATCACTTCCCATATGTTGTAGTCGTTACATGGCTATATTATTGCGGAGTATTGAAACATGTGCATGGCCATCTCAACGTTGTTGAAAAAATCTCAACACTATACACCTAAAATGTATGTTCAAAAAAGCCGATTTTCAACACCGAGAAGCTATAAGAAACAAAAGAAGCAACACCGCGGGATTTAGCGGCCTGCTTCTTTACATAAAAACAATATTCTCCATAAACTTCTACTCCAAGTTAACGATCCATTAACAAACCGGATATATACTGTACGTACAGCAACACATCTAACACTATTCGAAGATGTTGTTCAAAAAGTCCAATTTTGATCACGAAGTGACACTGAGAGCTTATTCGACATCGAATCTTGAATTCAGCCGGGCCTTCCGGTGCTCACGTACCCAAAACGTACGCTTCGCTCCTCAGTCCCTAGCTTCATCCAACCTTCTCGGTGCTGAAAGCCGAACTTTTTGAACACGCACTTAAAGAAAGGAATGCAAAATATATGGGAATCCATACGTATTTCCAATCATTGACGGATTTAGAGCGGATCATCCGCTGTCCAGGCAGATTCAAATTCCAGGAGCATAGCGTATCCGAACATTCCTGGAAGGTCGTACAATACGCCAAGACGCTTGCGGACATCGAGGAAAGCCATGGAGCCACTGTGGATTGGAAGAAGCTATACGAAATTACGAGTAGCCATGATTACGGTGAGATCTTCATTGGGGATATCAAGACACCTGTGAAGCACTATTCCTTGGAATTGCGAGCGATGCTGCAGCAGGTTGAAGAGGGAATGGTCGCTCATTTTATTGATGAGCATATACCTGAGGAATTTCAAGCTATCTTCCGCAGACAGCTGCGCGAAGGGAAAGACGATTCTGTGGAAGGACAAATCCTTGAGGTTGCCGACAAGATGGATCAGATCTATGAAGCATTTGCTGAGTTGCAACGGGGGAACACCGAGAAGGAGTTCATCACGATGTACCGTAGTGCTCTGATTAAGATCAAACAGATCAAGCTGCACTGTGTCGATTATTTCCTGCATCAAATTCTGCCTGACCTGGTTCGTGAAGGCTCACAATCTCCGGTCGACATTGAACAGATTACGAATGAAGCACTGGCCGCTGTCTCCCACACTTAACCCCCGCTTCAGCCTCAAAAGACAAGTTTTCAACTTAGATTCAGCTTAACTGCCTCATCATAGCGGATCGGCCTGATCCCTCTACGTTTATATTCAGAAGATAGTCGCGGATTTGACCAGAACAGGCTGTCATATTGTCGGGTTCTGGCAATTTGCTGTCCCGACTCATAGGCATTGCCTAATGCTCTCATCTCCTCAGAGTCCACAGCCGGATGAGTCACAAGTAAATATCGCTCTGTCCCAAGGGCCTCGATCTGCCCAAGGTGCTCGATAACAGCATCATCATTCGCGCTTATGCTTATATTCTGAAATATATAGTCCCACCAATAGATCAGTCCTCTAGCAGCACACCAGGCACGAAGCTCATCTTCAAGACCAGGGATCGCTGATTCGGGCACCATATGCGTATCGACATATGTGATAGGAAAGCCCAATTCTGTAAGCCTGGCGAACTGAGCTTCGAGTTCAAGCATTACCTCCGCCATGACGGGCGGATGCTCCTCGAAGTAGTGAGGATGCGGACTGAACCAGCCGTCTGCCTCAATCAGGGAAGGAACCGATGTAGGGTCCGCCACCGGACCCCATTTGATATCGTTCCACTCGGCATTCAAGACGAAATGCAGTCCAAAGCAGACGTCGTCCCTCCCTGCGAACATCTCCGCCGCTTCGCGAATGGCAGGGCAGGTCGCCATAATGGAGACATTTCTCAATACTCCACCTTCCAGCGCCTTCTCGATACCCAGGTTCGCGGAGTGGCTGCTTCCGCAATCGTCAGCTCTCGTGATGATACAGATCTCTCTAGCCATATGACACCTCCTGCATTATTACGGAACAAACCCATTTCGCTACTCCAGCCTCTATTACTTTACAGCCCCTTCGGCAATACCCTTGATAATATATTTCTGGGCGATGGCATAGAAGATGACGACAGGTATAATGGTCAAAGTCAAACCAGCCATAGCCTGGTTCCAGACGATCGTGAACTCGCCGAAGAAGTAGAACGTCGACAGTTGGATCGTCCGCAGCCCCTTATCAGACAGCGTCAAGGAAGGCAGCAGATAGTCATTCCACGTGCTGATTACATCCAGTATTGCGACAGTAATCGTTATCGTCTTCAGCATTGGGAACACAATTCTCCAGAACACACCGAACTTGCTGCAGCCATCCAGTGTCGCCGCCTCTTCCAATGCAATCGGAATCGACTTAATGAATCCATGGTACAGGAACACGGCGATACTAGCGTGGAAGCCGATATTCATAAAGATCAGTCCACCATGCGTATTCAGCATCGGAATATGAAGGTAGGTACGAATCCAGTCCATCACTTGCATCAACGGCATCATCAGCGTCTGGAATGGAATCAGCATCGTCGAGATAAACGCCATGAACATCAATTTGCTTAGTTTATTATCGGTTCTGACCAGCATCCATGCGGTCATGGAGGCAAGAACGACCACGAAGATCACGGTCATCACGGTAACAAAGGTCGAGTTGCCCAGAACGGTCAAGAAATTCATCTTCTTCATCGCTGCTTCAAAATATTGAAGGCTGAAGGATTCCGGCAATGCCAGCGCATTATTATACAATTCTGCCCGCGTCTTAAAGGAGTTCACGAGCATAATGTAAATCGGCGACAGGAACAGGAGTGCAAGAAGGGCCAACAGAATGGAGCTGATTGCTCTGCTAGTTCGTCTCATTACATCTGCACCTCTTTCTTCTTCGTGATGATTACCTGCGTCAATGTCACCAGGGCCACGATCAAGAAGAACAGGATCGCCTTCGCCTGACCGACTCCATAGCGGCCATAGCCGAAGATCTCATTGAAGATGTTCATCGCGAACATTTCCGTCGAATGAACCGGTCCGCCGTTCGTCAAGCTCAAGTTCACGTCATAAATCTTGAACGCACCGGATAGCGTCATGAAGAAGCAGATCGTGAAGGAGGGCATAAGCAGCGGGAAGGTGATCTTCGTCAGCCTGTGCCAGATATTCGCGCCATCCACCTTGGCTGCCTCTAACAGCTCATCAGGAATTCCCTGAATCCCAGCAATATAGATGATCATCGTATATCCGGCCATCTGCCAAGTAAATACGATGACTAGAGCATATAAAGCGAAGTTAGGGTTGATCAGCCAGTTGAAGAATATCCCCTCAAGCCCGGTCTTACCACCGAGGAACTTGAACGCATCCGTGAAGATGAACTTCCAGATGTAACCGAGGATCAATCCGCCGATCAGATTCGGCATAAAGAAGAAGGTACGCGCCAGCTTGCTAGTGCGCAGCCCGTTTGTAACCAACAATGAGAAGGTTAAGCCCAGCAGATTCACACTAATAAGTGCTAGGAGTGTAAACTTAAGTGTATGCCCTGCGGAAGAGAAGAACCGCTCATCCTGGAATATCGTTACGTAGTTATCCAGACCAACAAATACTTTCGGGTTAGCCGAGATACCATCCCAGCTAATGAATGAATAGGCAATCCCGATAATAAACGGAATAATGACGACGATCGTAAAAATGGTGAACAAGGGCATCGTAAATAACCCGAACCAAAGTTTGTCTTTTCTTTTCATTACCACACGCCCTCTCCAGTTCAGTCTAATTTGAAACGGGGATTATGAAACACAAAAGCCTAACACTAGGGAATAGGCTAGGCTTTTTAGAGGTAGTTCAAAAAGTCCGCTTTTGACCACGAAGTGAATCAAGTTAGTGGTTCGGCATCGAATCTTGAATTCAGCCGGGCCCTCCAGTGCTCACGTACCTACACGTACGCTCCGCTCCTCAGGCCCTAGCTTCATCCAACCTTCTTGGTGCTGAAAACCGCTCTTTTTGAACACACTTCTAGTGTCTCATCCACGCTGTTCAAATCGATTATTTAGCGGCTTTTGCCCATGCATCATCCAGATTCTTCAAGTACTGCTCACCAGTCATACCATTGTCCAGGAAGAATTCAGAGGTTACTGGTGTCAGATCATTCACGATAATGCCTTGTGGGAAATAGTTCATAGCCCACGGAATGGTATTTCCACTCTTCGTTGCTTCAAATACAGCTTGAGACAATGGGTCCAGTCCGTCTGCTTCAATATTGGTCATTGCCGGAATGAACTTGAATTTATTCACGATCGTATCCTTACCAGTCTCACTGTTATAGAGCCAATCCAGGAATGCGTTAGCCGCCTTGATCTCCTCCGGCTTCGCCCCATTGTTGATAACCCAGCCGCCCGGAATATCGACAGACAGCTTGTTATTTCCAGCGATCGGCAACGCCATCATGCCGATGTCGAGATCACCATAATCCGCCAGCATACCATAGCTCCAGTTACCTTGGTGTACCATTGCCGTCTTGCCCGTCGCAAAATCACCCATCTGAGTATCATAAGTAACTTCCATCGGATTCACAGAATTCTGTCTAATCACTTCCATAAACTTGGCGAATTCCTGGAATTCCTTCGTGTCGGCCATTTTGACCTCGCCATTGTTCAGCTTATTGATAAAGTCAATCGGATCTGCCTGAAGGGCAAATGGTGTGTTCAGAATATGTCCGATCAGGAAGTAAGCTTCTTGGGACAGGCTCAACCCGTTAATTCCCTCTGCCTTCAAGCTCTCCATTTTACTCGTAAAGGATGCGAGATCGGTTACGTCCTTCGGATCAACCAGACTCTTGTTGTACACCAGACCGAAGCCTTCAACCCCTATCGGAACGCCGACAACCTTGCCGTCTACTTCCAGCGCCATGTTAGGAGCAATATTTTTAACATAGCTCTCATTGCTCATGTCGTAATAGTAGGATTTAAATTTCTCCGCTTCCGCCCCAGACGCTATACTGAAGATCGTAGGTCCTTCCTTAGCGGCCAGCTTCGCTTGTAGTTGAGTGATATAAGCATCACCAGCGGAACCCCAAACCTCAACCTCATTCCCAGTCTCTTCTTTGTATTTGTTGGCCAGTTCCTCCAACGCTTCAGCAATCTCAACCTTGCTCTGGAAGAGCGAGATCTTCGCTTGCTTCTCTGTACCTCCGGATGTATTCGAAGAGTTCGTGTCTGTGCCTGAATTGGCGGAATTGCTATTTGTCTTGCCACCACAAGCGACGAGAGATGCGATCAATACCATCATCGCCAGGAAACCAAATACTTTTTTTGTCTTCTTCATGCTTTCGCCCCCGTTAGATATTTTTGACCAGATCGATTCATTGTTGAGCAGTTTCCTTAGAGACAATAGTTCGAAACTTCTGCCGGATTGCTTTGACAACGTTTTCAAACCATCGTTCCCTTACTGCTGCTAAGTTAATTATATTTCGACAAGATCGGTCTCCAATAGGTAAACTCTTCGCCAGTATAGGTAAAATCTGAATCATTCCGGGCGCTCAACGTTCCTGCTGCTTCTTGCGATAATGAGAAGGAGATTCACCGACATGCTTCCTGAACACTTTGCCAAAGTAATTATCATCTTCATAGCCTACAAGCTGAGATATCTCGATAATGCTAATGTCCGAATGACTAAGCAGCGATTTGGCCTTGTCCATCCGCAGCTGCGTCAGATAGTTCATGATCGTCATATCATAGTTCTCCTTGAACTTCTTGGAAATATATTGCGGACTGAAATAGAACCTGTCAGCTAGCACAGTCAGACTGATTTCCTCGCCAAGATGGGATTCAATATAATGCCGGATCGCATGAATGCTGCGCAACGAGGCCAGATTCTCCCCCTCCGATTCAATCATCATCCAGAAGGTATGTGTCAAGGCCTTCTCCCATTCTTCCAGATCGCTAATCCACAGTGATAAAGGCTCGATATGCTGCTCCAGCTCAAGCTGCCGGGAAACACGCATAATGAGCAAATTGGCCTCGATGGTATAATGCTGCAGTTCTTTTAATGATAAATAGCCCCTAGCCCGCAGTTCCATTACAAAGGAGCGGATCAATTCGCCCAAATACTCTTTGTCCCGCTTCTTCAACGCCTCCAGCACCAGTAATTCCTTATCCATGAGGCTAGGCATTTGCCGCTGATCATCCTCTATCCGCTGCCCATTAAGCACATTAGACTTCAGAATTTCCGTCTTCGCCTCCTTCAATCCGCTCAGAATATCTCTGTAGCCGAACTTCTGCCGGGAGAACCCTGAGAAGGTCTCCACTCGAATGGTGGACATCCAGGACTCCTCCAGTTTCCGGCGATAATAGTCCATCTCGACGGCTGATATATTCCCTACTGTAAGTACACAGAGGAAGGATTCCATCCGGAAGAAATAGTAATGGGCTAGCGGATTTAGCACATCACGCAGAATGTTCCTAACTGAGAACATTAGTAACGACTCATCCCCCATAAAATACCGATCAACGACCTCGCCGACATTCCGGGGCAGGAAGAGCAGAATATAGAAGTCTTCCAGCGGGAAGCCTTCGTCTGTTAGCAATTGACGGACTCCTTCGTGATTCACCGTCTCGTTCTGGAGATAAGTCACCATCTTCTGTTCATTGAGCAGCACCTGTGCCTCATTTACCTGATGGCTCCTTCTCCATTCCTCGCTCTTATTCTGCTTGCTCCCCAGAATGGACTGGACAGCCCGGGCAATCGCCTTATCCAGGTCGTCGATCTTGAAGGGCTTCAGCAAATAATCCACACCGTCAGCCAGCAGAGTAGCCCGTGCATAACGGAATTCCTGGTAGCCGCTCAATACAATGACTTTAGAATCCCAGCCCTCCTCGCGTAGTACTTCAAGAAAGCCAGTCCCATCCATACGTGGCATGCTCATATCGCATATAATCAATTCCGGAGCCTCCCGCCGGACGATGTCCAACGCCTCTATTCCATCTCCAGCCATATATATCTCAGTAATGTCGTGCTTGGCCCATTTGATGGACAACTCTACACTCTCCCGAACAGGCTGTTCATCATCTACGATCAACACTTTCATCATCTTCACACTCCTTCTTTTGTATAAGTCGAACTAGAGATTGTACCGATGATGACATCCAGGTGAGATGTTCTTCCTTAGTTCAACTCCCATGCTGATAAGGGATTTCCAAGGTTACCGTCGTGCGAATGTAAGGCTCGCTCTCGATACTCCAGATGAAGCCCTCTCCACAATATAATTGCAGACGCTTGAATACATTGATCAGACCAATTCTCGAACGGGATTCTTGCTGGATTAACTGTTCTGAATATTGATCGCGAATCTCCTGGATCGTCTCTTCACTGAAGCCCCGCCCGTTGTCAATAACACGAATGATCAGCTTCTCAGCCGCCTCAATCTCTACATGAATCTCGCCGATACCTTCGCCCCTCTCAATGCCATGCACGATGCTGTTCTCAACAAGCGGCTGTAGCACCATCTTGGGAACAGGAATGCCCAGCGCTTCCTCCTGACAGCTCTGCTTGAACTGTATCCTATCTTGATATCTACCAATCTGCAACGAAATATAGTAATTCAAGTGCTCCAGCTCGTCCTGTAGACGAACCTCCTCCGTATCGATATCCATGCTGTAGCGGAACATCGCCCCTAGCTCTGCTAGCTTATCGCTGACCTCCGGCACATTCTTCTTAATAGCGAGTGAACCGATGGATTGCAGCGTATTGAACAGAAAATGAGGATTAATCTGGGCCTGCAGCATTTTCAGACGGGCCGTCGAGACCTCTAGCTGGTAGCGGTACTGCTGATTCCATAGGATATCAAGCTGCTTAATCATTTCCTGGAACCGGTCCTCCAGAACGCCCAGCTCGTCGGAGCTCGTCGAATTCGCCTGGATGTCGAAATTACCCATCTGGATATGCTTAATATGCCTGAGAATCCGCTTAATCCGGAACAGCATGAAGTACGAGATCAGACCCGCCATCACTGTGATAAACACGGTTACAATCAGCTGAATGGTGAAGGATTCGTTCAGCGCCTTCTTCCCCGCTTGGTCAATAACCGCTTGAGGGATGAACCGTACTAGTGTAATCGGAAGATTGTAAGCATCATCCTTATAGTAAATGTATATTCCCTTCGGATCATTGATCAGTCCCTTGACCGCTCTGGGTTCTTCGCGCAGCCGCTCTATCCAATCCTGATCTTCATCCGGACCCGGTGTCGCATACAATAGCTGCAGATCATCCTGTAGGAAAATATACGTCCTGCTATCTTCATCGGTTCCTAGAGGATTGGCCAGCTGCTTCAATTCCGTATCCCGTACGATCATCGTCGTCATCCCGAGTAGCTCTCGGTCCGATGTATCGATGAAGGTCTTGTTAATCCGCAGTCTCTTCTCTCCGCCCCACTCCACAATCGAATATTCCTGACTGAATTCACCACCGTCCTCCACAGCCTGAGGCTGCTCGGCAAAGTCCGGCATCGGGATACGCTCATTGAGATCGGATTTTACAATGAACGGCTTATTCGTCAACGCACTCTTGTAAATGATCGACCTGATCTCAGGAAAAGCCGCGTAGTTCCGCCCTATTCTCTGCTTGATATATACGGATTCCGCCGGAGTCTGCGTCTCCCTCTTGGTCAGAAGCCGCATTAACTCAGGGTCGCCGTAGTACGTATAGGAGAGCAGCGATACGTCATGAATATACTTCGTGATCCCCGACATCTTGATCGCCATCGAACTCTGGTTCAATTCGACCAACTGCTCTTGGACCGCGCGCCCGATCGTATGATAGGACATATAATTGGTGATTAATAGGGGAACTGTCGTCGTAATCAGCATACTTAGCAGGATCTTGGCGAACAGACTCCGCTTCATCAGGAACATCCTAATCCTCTCCTATAACCATAAAAGTTATCTCTATTTTAAAACAAAAAAGATTCTCCCGTAACAGAAGAATCTTCTATATCTATCAAACAATTACTTATTCTGTGTCGTATCTGTATCCGCACTGTAATTAAAAAACACATCGCGCCTGTTCCACTCTACGTAGAAGCTGAGGCTCTTCCCTTTCCACAAGCGAGTACCTATATCCTCATAATTCCCCGGCCCCTGCAGTTTGTCAGACAGATATACCGGAGAAGCATCTGCCCCCTTAAGTGACAGTACGGCAATATCACGCTTCTCTTCTCCAAGCGAAACATCAATGGCAGCCCATTGCTCCGCTTCGTCAATAATCATCATCGACGACTCCGTCACCCCGTCAAGAGTGCCTAAGGACTTGAACGTTCCCTTATCCCAATTGTAACGCATTAGGCGCATCCGATAATGATCGCCCTGTTGCTGTTTGACGAGGAACCAGATCGTGCGTCCGTGATCCGATTCACGGTAGACGATATTTCCGAAACCGACATGGGTCCAGCCACTGTCCACCGGAACTTGTTCGAGAGGAAAAATCAATTGATCCCGCTGATCATCCTCCGTCGTCGTGACCATTTCGCCATTCCAATCCGAGATCCGGATGCTATCTGTTTCCTCCATGTTGTCGATCAAATATCCGTCATTTCCTCGTGTAAGGGTGAACTGGTAAGTTTCCACTTTATAGTACGGGAACTGATAGGAGTAATCTATTTTTGCAGTAACCACCGCCTTGCCGTTCGCTTCAGTTGCAGTATTCACAATTGTATAGCCAACTTGACGCGGAGAGGTTCCTTTTAGATAACCGGGATCGTAGCTGAAGAAGTCATGGGCATGCCGTTCATCTCGGTAAATCAGCGCCTCTACCGCCTGACCTACCACTTCTTCTGGACCAGCCTCCCGCTCTGCCAGCGTATATCGGACAAGCTGCCTCCACTCAACATTGGTCTCCGTAACCTGATACATGGCAATGCTCTGGCCATCGGTGTTCCAGACGAGACCTTCCAGGCTGTAGGAAGACTGATACTCCCCTTCCTTCGGTTGACCATCCTCCCAGGCATCCATCGGGCGGTTATGCGTAATCTTCTGCTCGGTCTGACGATCCAAATCGGATACCCAAGCATCCTCCAATTGCGGATCGCCACCATCCTTCCGCACATAAAGCACATACTTGCCGTCTGGAGAGATCACTGGCGAATATCCATCGCCCCATAGCTTCTCTGTACCGGATTCCAGATCAAGCGTGTAAATCTGTTCCTGCCGGGCATACAGTATTTTCTCCTCATTCGGAAAATAAGACAGAGAGCTTCCCTTGGTCAAATAGTGCTGTTCACCAGAGGATAGCTGCGCTTCCCAAAGGGTATCCGTGGCCGGATCATGCCGCACATAGGCAACCTGCTTCCCATCCGGCGACCAGGCCAATTCGCCGAGCGGTACCGGTGCTTCTAAGACCCGCTTGGTCTGTTTCGTATCCGCCTCCCAGATATGAAGCTCACGCCCGTCCACATAAGCCAGCCGCTTCCCATCCGGTGAGATCGCAAGCTCCGACACCTTTCCCGTTACGATCTGTTCATAGCTAACTCCATGCTGACGGTAGACTCCTTCCGTCGGTATCGCGTAATAAGTTACGTCCTGATCCATCGCCATAGCTACACTCGTCTCCTGTCCGAGCTGCTGCACCGTATTGAACTGCAGCTTCAACCTCAAATCGGCGGCGTTAACACGCGGCATGTCTTGAACGGGGAGCAAATTCCAGAGCAGTACCACTATCGCAACCACTGCTGCTGCAGCACCCCAAGCTATATATTTTTGCTTCCGCTTGTCTTGCGGACGCCTTGAACGCCTTGTTTGCGGATAGCTCTGCCCTTCCTCAATAAGGGAACGCCGCAGCTCCGCCTTGAACGTCTCATCGACCTGCAACCGATCGTGAACCTTCTTCAGATCATCCACCCACTTCGGATTCTGCTCAGACATGACTCATCCCTCCTCCAGACAGCGATCAATGTCGACTGCTAGTCTCTTCCGTATCCGATGCATGCGCGTACGCAGCCAACCTTCCGTCTTGTCCAGCATCCGGCTCATCTCATGGTAGGCGAAGCCAACCATATACTTCAGATGCACCATCTCCCTATCCTCATTCTCTAGTTGAAGCAGTGCCTCCTCCAGACATTCGTTCTGAACTGACGTCTCCTGGAACATCTCCCGGATATGCTCGTAGCCTCCCTGTTCCGGATCAACGCCGTAAGCGGCCTCCTTCTTGCGACGATAATGGTCAACAATCCGATTATGTGCAATGGCGAACAACCAAGCCCGGTCGTATTCCGGGATCGTTCCACCATGCTTACAGCTGTATTCCAGCGCCTTGCGAAAAATATCGCTAACTAGATCGTCCGCATCCCAACGATTGCCGACCCGGAACAGCACATACCGGTACAAATCGTCGAAGTAGCAATCGTATATTTTCAAAAATGTGTCCACCCTCTCACTCCCTTTCCTCTCTTCATGGGAAGTAACGATGAAGCCCCTGTATTTGTATCATTCAGAAAAAATATATATTTACACCCTAGCAATAATAGATAAAAATGCATAACTTAATGCTTTGAAAACGCTTTAAAAGCGTGGTACGCTAAATTTGATCCTGATTTAATTATTTTAACATTAGGAAGTGAGCCATTGTTCCAGTCCTACAAGCCGAGATTCAAAAAGAAGAATAGCGTCTATATCATCTTCGTCTTGTCTTATGTCTCCATCTTAATTCTTACGCTCTCAAGCGCGTTCGTCTACTATGCCGAGATCAACCAGCGGATTACGAAGCAGACCGAGCTATCCACCGTGACTCTGCTGAATCAGCTTAAGACGGGAATCGAGGACGACCTTCTCTATATAGGCGAGCTGAGCAATGAGATTGTATTCAATAAAAAGCTGGAGCTTGCCGCCAAAGGGGCTACAGACAGCTACAGCGAGCTGATGAAGGACATGGCTAGTAAAAGAAAACCTCGTGAGCTTCTGTTCGACTATTTCGTCTATATGAATCGTACAGATGAGATTGTTACGCCTAATATTCAGATGGATGCCCGGAAGTTCTTCCATCTGATGTACGAATTCAAGGATCTGGATTATGGCACCTTCGCCAAGGACTATTTGCACGGTAATCATTTTCAGGAATATATGACCATTCAGACAATGAATCAATATGAGAGCACCACAATTGAGGTGCTTCCCTATATCCAGTCGTTCCCGATGACGACTAGCTCCGATCCTCTAGGTCAAGTCATCTTCTTCATCGATGCTAAGAAAATGTTCACCCTTGTCAACCAGATGCGCCAAGTCACCAATTCGGATGTTTATATTCTGGATAAGAATAACCGACTGATCATCAGCTCGGACAATGCACCGGAAATCGATATGCAGAAGATAGACGGGTTGGTAAACGGCAGGAGCTCGCATGAAGAAATTATCAATAAGGTCGTATCTGAGAAGAATGGATGGAAATATATCTCTTCCACACCGAAGAGCCTGTACTTCAAAGAGAATACAAAATACTTAATGAATTTTATCGCCATCTTCCTCATCTATCTGATCGGAGGGCTGTTCATCGTCCGCTTCCTGGCCAAACGCAGCTATAAGCCACTGAAGGAGATCAATGATCTGATCCAATCGCATGCTCAAGCTCCAGGAGACAGCCGGAACGAATATGAGAATATTAAAAATACGCTGCTTGACCAAATCAAGAACGGCAAAGAGATGAATGAGGTGATTGAGAAGCAAATTCCGATCGTACGGCGCGATTATCTGCTGAACCTGATCCGGGGCATGATGACGAATTATGATGAGGCCGCTCAGCAGATCTCCTCGATCGGCATCCTTTTCGCTAGTGATACCTTCCTAATCGGCGCTCTGGAGATCGATATGGACAGCTCATTTTTTATGGACCATGCCAATCTGTCAGAGAAGAGCCTGTCGCTAACACGCGTCGTAGCGGAGAATGTCGGCTGCGAGCTGATGAGCGAGTATTTCATATGCTATTTCCTAGACGCCGGCCGGAATCAATCGATCTACCTGCTTAATCTGCGCGAAGGTCTCGATCCTACCGGAGCTGTTGCAATGGCCAAGCAGCAGGCGAATACGTTGATCCAATTTGCCGCTAAGCATTATCGGCTGAATTTGAACCTGGGCATCAGTACCCCTCATTCACGGCTAGTCAATCTGCAGAATTGCTACGATGAAGCCAAGAAGGCGCTGGAGTACAGTAAGCTGCGGGATGTATATGAGACCGTCTGCTTCGGTGATCTGGGCCATCTGCATTTTGACTATTATTATTCGATGGAGACAGAGCATCAGCTCATTGAGCTGCTGAAGAGAGGGCAATACGAAGAGGCCAAGGAGTTCCTGAATACCATCTTTGAGATTAATACGTCTAAAAATATCGGGGTAGGAGCAGCCAAGCTGCTGCTCTACGAAATGGCCTCCACTCTGCTGAAGGTGATGAATTTCTCCCTTGTCACCAAAGGAGATGATCCTGTGACCGATGAACGGATCATTGAGCAGATGATTGGCCATGCTTCACTCGATGTGGCCAAGCGGCGGTTCCTCAATATGATTGACAACATCGCTCGGCTGTCGGAGCATCGAGTGATCAGCAAAACGGAAAAGCTGGTTCAGCAAATTGCCGAATATATCGATGAAAACGCCGGAGAGCAATGGCTTGATTTGAATCGTTTGTCGCAGGAATTCGAGGTAACGCCCCAGTACATCTCCAATGTATTCAAGAAGTATAAGCATGAAAATATCAAAGATTATATCGCCAAGCATATGCTGGGCAGAGCTAAGGAACTGCTCGTCAAGACGGATCTGTCCATCAGGGAGATTGCCCTACAATTGGGGTATGCAAGTGAAGTCGGCATTACCCGACTATTCAAGAAATACGAGGGGATGACGCCAGGTGATTATCGGCTGGAATATAAGGATAGCCGGAATGAGCCGTAGCTTCGAATGCTGTATCTGTTACTGCTGCTTAAAAAAGGGACAGCCATCTACACAATTCAAGTGTAGAAATGGCTGTCCCTTATGTTTCTGAAATAAATATAGCTACACGCTCACTTGTTGAGCGTCCATCACCCGCTTCTCGAAATCAGCGATTTGAACGGTTCTCCCGGTCAGGCGCGACTCCTCGACGGCGAAGGCCATCACATGGCTGTGAACCGATTGCTGGATCAGATTGGTGTTATCCCTCTCCCCCTTGATAATCGCGACCAGCTCCTCCATGATGCCTTCATCTCCGCCGCTGTGCTTGGCGCTGCTCGGATTAATCCTGTATTCATTCGTCGTACCGGTTGCGAATTCCGTAACCTCGATCACGTTCTTCTCCATCGAGGCCCGGATCTCCCCCTTCGTTCCCATGAATTTCATCGTCCTGTCGCAATCGTTCGTGAAGGCGCTCATGGTGAAGGCTACAGTTACTCCGTTATCGAACAGCAGGGTCGCAACCTGGTGATCGACTACATCATTATCGTTATGGAATACGCATTTGCCATAGGGCCCCTCCATTAATGCCCGCTTCCTCGCTTCGTAGCTCATGTCCGAGCCAAGGCAGGAGGTCGGCCAGCTGGTGTCTTCGGTCAGATAAATGTTCGGCGCATAATACGGGCAGGTGCCGCTATGACTGCATCCGTCGGTACAACGCTCCGGCGAGCCTTCGGGCGCGTTCTCCTTCTTGAAATACTTCAGATCGCCGAAGGAGGATACGGTACTGCATTTCGAATCCAGCAGCCAAGCGAGGATGTCCATGTCATGGCAGCATTTGGCCAGAATCATTGGCGAAGAATCGGCCGTTACATGCCAATTGCCGCGTACATAGCTATGCGCATAATGCCAATATGCCACATTCTCCGCATGAGTCACAGAGACGATGTCGCCGATGACTCGGCTATCGATCAGCTCCTTCATTTTGCGATAAAATTTCGTATAACGTAGAACATGGCATACCACAATCGTCGTTCCATACTCCTCCGCCAGTCTCTGCAGCTCTAGACATTCCTGCAAATTGGGAGATATCGGCTTCTCCAGCATAATGATATAGCCCTTGCGAATCGCCTGACAGGCGTAATCGAAATGCTGGTTATCCTGAGTACAGATCAGCACCGCATCCGCCAGCTTCGGTTGGGCGAAGAACTGCTCGCCTGAAGCGAACGCCATCTCATCCTTAATATGATATTCCTTCTGGAATGACGCACGTCTGCCCTCATTGGGGTCGGCCACTGCCATAAATTCAAGCTCATATTCATGTGTTCTGGCGTAAGGAGCATAAGAGAACTGCCCTCGCTCCCCTGCTCCAACCAGAGCCAACGTAATTTTTGCCATGATGCAACCCTCTCCTCAAGTCCTGATATGAATGATTCCTCATGAGTAAGCATGGAATCCGCTAATTCTACAATTCGTCCCGAATCCTAATTTTGTTCTTTACCGCCTGCGCCCCCTGGCGTGCAATCTCAATTCCATCCGCGAAGGCGCAGTCCTGAACAACATTCGGGCGCCGGGAACGCGAACTCCGCTGCGTAAAAATCAGCTTATCGGCGGTGCAGCCGCGGATTTGCACGCCATCGGCATTAATCAGCATCGTACCGCACTGCGGATAATTCTGCGTCTTCACGATATGCACATCCTCGAGCGTCAGGTCGGAGACCTTGGACCGGGCGATCATCCAGCAGCCGGAATGCCGCTTCACAGCAATCCTCTTGGCGCTCTCCCCCCAGGTCGGCCCGCTGTTGGCGAAGGAAATCAGACCGGAATTTCCGATATAAGTCAAATCGTGCTCGAACTGGCCATGCGTGACGAAGGCGCCATGATAGTCGCCATCGCCATGGCAGTTCTCGACCATACAGTAGGCGCTGCCAGTAAAGTCGTTCAGATGACGCGCATTGCTGGTCGTACAGTCACGTACCTTACCATACAGGCAATGAATTTGTTGCGTTAAATAACCCGTGCCGCCTACGATCACCTCAACGGGATTAACAAGCGTGCAGCCCTCGGTCACATAATGAGTATTGTGCCTGCGCATAATGACAGGCCAATAGGTGTGATAAGCCTTAAGCCCGGAGGCGTTGCACTCCACCGCATATTCGAGCGCTAATGGCTGGGCTCCCTGCTCCTCGCCTCCAGCATTCCCCCAGAACACCATATTGCGTACATGGATCTGGCGAACAGGCTGGGCTCTCCGATAAGTAAGAATGCGTCCTTCAGCAAGTTCCCAGCCCATTTTATAGTTGAGCCGTACATGTGTCGCATCGATAATCTCAGTCACCATCAACAGCTTATCGATCTCCTTCTCTTCCTTGCCAGCCAAAGGGTTTACCGTCACTACCCACCAGTCGTACAGCTGGAAGGCGCTGCTGTCCGCGACCTCGAAAATGTCCTCCAACTCCCGCAGCGGCTCGGTCAGTGTTAACTGCTGTGTGCTCCCGGTAAGTCTCCCGCAGAAATGCATAATAGCGCCAAAAGGATCATTAGGCTGAGCGGGCTCGATGCCATCCGCAGTAACCGTGCAGTTGTTGAAGTCCAGCTCCAGCCCGCTGCGGTGAAATTTGTGGCGCTTCGTAAAGCGCAGATCGGTATAGGCCTCAATACGCTTGATCTCCGGATCGTTCACCATCGCCTCAAGCGCATGATCAGCAGGCCGCTCGGGGCCAAAGATACCAAAATAGCGGAAATCGCCTACACCCCCATGAAGCAGCCGCCATCTTCCAGGAGGCAGCAGAGCGCTTGCCTCGCCAGGAGACACGCCGGCTATCCCGGCAGACTTCTGGCCCGCGAGCCCGGCTTCGCTGACACGCCGCACTGCCTCAGGCGCGATCACCGTGCCGCCGTTATGGCTTAGCGTGCAATCCGGCTGCCACTCTAGCCTTGCAGCGAATCCGCCTGACCCAACGCAGTCAGACAGGCCGGACAGAATGGCGGCATCGCCATTCTGCAGCCCCTCCATAGGCAAGGCCATTAATTCATCAATCGAGTCGATATGATAGATCACAGGTATCCCTCCGTCCTTCCGATAGAATACTTGATTATTTTATCGCTTCGTTCCACCTTTGCAGTGCCGCCGTTTTAATCTCCATCAGCTCCGGCAGCCCCATTTTATCCAGCGTCTCAATATAGCTATTGAAGTTATCCAGACTCTCCTCGCCAATAATGAACTTCGTTGTCATCAGGTTGACATAAGAGAACAGATCATTCTCGATGACATTCCCTCTCTCTGATTCCTTCGTCGTGAAGCGGGCGTTAACCGGATAGGCATCTCGATAATACGGAACTTGATTCTGATTGACCTGATTCACCTTCATCTCCATTAGAGGATAATTCGCTGGGATAGCCGTGAAGTCCAGCAGCCCAGGCAGCTCCATGTTCACGGAGACTGACTTATTAATATCGCTGAAGCCTGTGATCGGCGAAATCCATTCATACTTGGTCTTAGTGTCATCCGTGTACTTCCAATGCTCGCCTTCATAGCCCAGGAAGACCGTATTGCCATAGAAGCCGTCTACTGCGTTCTCCTCCGTCGCATAGAACATATCGAGCAGTCGGATCGCGGCCTCCGGATATTTGCATTTATCGGTGATGACAGCGCGGCTGGTATACAGACTATCCGGCGTCTTCACAACTCGCTTATCATTCGTCGGTGATGTAAGCGGAACCAGACTAAGCTGCTCCGTCTTTGTCGTCTCAGGGTCAAGCAGGGTCGGAGAAGCGTTGTATACGCCTACCAATCCACCCTTCACCTTCGCCTGCCACTGCTGGGAAGTCTGGGTAGAGAACTCCCGGTCGATCAGGCCCTCCTTATACAGCTTGTTGGCGTAGGCTAGGAACTCTTTATACTCAGGCATCGCCGGAACATAGACTACTTCGCCCGCATCATTGACATCGAAGCCGATGCCGCCGGTCATTCCGGTGAATGCAGGGATCAGCAGGTTTTGCATTGCGATCAGGCCGACGCCGGAGAACGGAATTTCGTCATTCGGGTCGCCGTTGCCGTTCGCATCCTGCTCCTTGAACGCCTTCAGCATCGTATAGAGCTCATCCGTTGTCGTTGGAGGGGTCTCGATACCGACATTCTTCATCCACTGTGAATCAAAAAAGCTAAGATGCCCCTGTGTTGTCGCCGTCTTGAAGTAGTAAGGCAGACCGTAGATTTTCCCATCCATTGAAGTAACAGCGGCGCGGACAGCCGGCTCCTTGTCAAGCAGCGCCTTAATATTCGGTGCATACTTATCGATCAGATCGGTCAGGTCGAGGAAGATCCCCTGCGGCCCATAGGTTTCTTCATCGGTCTTCTCTACACCTCTCAGGATAATGTCGGCATATTCCCCGCCAACCAGCGCAATATTCTTCTTCTCGTTGAAGGTGTCGCCCTCAGCCAGCTCAAACTTCAGATCAAGGTTTGTCTTCTCCGCCAACCGTTTGAAGATCTCAAGCTCGCTCCACTCGGTGCCGCCCGGGTCCTTCTTGCCCATCACCGTCAGCGTAATTTTATCCTTCGTAATCGGATATTCACCGACCGGATTCAAGTAATCCGGGCCTTCACCCGCGGCCCCTTTGTTGTTCGAGGCTGAGGAATTATTCTTCGTCCCATTACCCGAGTTAGCCGAATTGGTCGATGTCGAGCAGCCCACCATTGAGGCGAACACCAGAATCATGACCATGAACCCTGCGAAGCCTCTTGCTTTTACCCCTCTTTTCATTCCTTGCTCCTCCTCTATTTATGTTTATATTGTCAGCCTTTGACCGATCCGAGCGTGACCCCTTTGACAAAATACTTCTGGACAAAAGGATACATCGCCATAACCGGCAAAGACGCAATGACGATCAGCGCATACTTGATCTGCTCCGCCGCCCGCAGCTCCTCCTGCAGCAGTCCTGCCGTATCGCCACCCTGCTGAAGCAGATTGGCGTTGAATTGACTCTTCAGCAGCGTCTCACGCAGCACAATCTGCAGCGGCTTCCACTGCTCATCCCGGATGTAGATCAAGGCGGTGAAGTAACCGTTCCAGTGAGCGACGGCGCTAAACAATGCCATTACAGCCACGATCGCCGAGGATAGCGGGAGCACGACCTGCAGGAACAGGCGTATGTTGGAGCAGCCGTCAATCTGCGCCGCTTCCTGAACCTCCGTCGGAATCGTTGTCTGGAAGAAGGTCCTCGTAATAATAATGTTGGTCATGGATGTAGCTCCCAGAATGACCATCACCCAGGGTGAATTGTATAGCCCTACGCTCTTCACCGTCATAAATGTCGGAATGAGACCGCCGGAGAAGAACATCGTGATGAGGAACATAATGGTGAAAAATTTACCTCCTACAAAATCTTTGCGCGACAGCGCATATCCCGCCATCACGGTCACAATTAAATTGATTACCGTTCCGCCAACCGTATAGAGGATCGTGTTGAAGTACCCTCTCAGGATACTGCTATCATGGAAGATGCTCTTATAGCCGGCGAAGGAGATGTCTTTGGGCCATAGCAGCATTTTGCCGGAATTGACCAGATCCGGGTTGCTGATCGAAGCGCTTACAATAAACCATAACGGATACAGCGTGAGCAGCAAAATAACAACCAGAATAACGATGTTCGTTGTATTGAACAGCTTATCAGCCTTTGTCTCTTGTACTTGCACGAAATCTCCCTCCTTACCACAATGATGTCTCGCCAACTTTACGAGCGACTCTGTTAACCATGATGAGCAGAGCCAGATTGATGAGATTGTTGAACAGGCCGACCGCAGACGATAAGCTGTACTGCGCCTTCTGAATCCCCAGCTTGTACACGTAGGTCGAGATCACCTCCGAGCTGGCGATATTGATATCCTTCTGCATCAGCAGCACCTTCTCAAAGCTCAGGTTCATAATCCCGCCGACGCTGATAATTAGCATAATTATGATTGTCGGCATAATTGCCGGAATATTGACGTGAATCACCCGCTGAAGGCGAGTCGCCCCATCGATTGTAGCCGCTTCATGCAGCTCGGGCGATACTCCAGCCAGCGCCGCAAAATAAATGACCGAGCCGTACCCTGTCGCCTGCCACACGCCTGACCATACATACATATGATCGAATAACGCTTCCTTTTGCAGAAATAATACCGGTTCGAGACCAAATAACCCTGTCAGTTGGTTGACCAGCCCCGAGTTGGAGAAAAACAGGTCGATCATGCCTACCAAAACAACGGTGGAGATGAAGTAGGGCATATAGGTAATATTCTGCACCAGCTTCTTGAACCGGGTGCCGCGAACCTCGTTGATCATCAGCGCCAGTATAATCGGAGCCGGGAAGCTGATAAGCAAATAATACAGGGAGATCCGGATTGTATTCCAGAATATTTCACCGAACCGCACCGAGCTGAAGAAGGTTATAAAATGCTTAAATAGGGGATCGGCCCACGGACTGCCTCCGAAGCCCTTCGTGGCGATAAAATCCTTGAACGCGATCTGCACGCCGTACATCGGAATGTAGGCAAATATAAAGAAGTATAAAAATGCCGGTAGTATAAATAAGTATAGCGCCTTGTTGCGTTTCACCATCAGCCATTTATAATTCCTGCCCGCCGCTGTCTTTGTACTCGCAGGAGCACGCTGCTTCTTGGCTATTAACAAATTTGTCCCCTCCTGTTGTAAATGAATGAGGCTGCTATCCGTCGACGATAACCTGCCCTAATCATAAGAGGCCGCTTGCCGGTCCGTAAATCGCCGTTATTTAATTCCGACACTCAAAATTTATGATCTTAAAAAATGAATGCCTAGCTTAAATGATGATCGTTTACGAACAGAGACCCGCCGCATATACTGTCTTTACTGTGTAAGCTGGACTGTTAATAGTACATATACAGCAACCCGGCTTATTGATTATTGTGACATTGTTATTGGAGGGGCTAGGGTTGAATATTCTACTTATTGTTGTCGCCATTCTACTGTTCGCAGGGCAGACGCTATCTATGAAGCTGATCAAGGCACAGCATCTACGAGACAGATTACTTATCAATGCCGGGTTTACACTGATCGCGTCTACGGGATTGCTGCTGTTCAGTCTCGCTCAGCCCGATATTCGGCAGGTTAGTGCCAATACATGGGTATTAGGAATCTTATTTGGACTTTGCTTTACGCTGACGATCATCTTCTATAATCTGGCGATTAGCGCAGGGCCGCTCTCTTACACAGCCTTCTACTTCTCAGCAAGCATGATTATCCCGGCGCTCACCGGCATAGCTGCCTTTGGCGAAGCGCTGAAGCTTACTGTCGCCCTGGCAGTGCTGCTGTTCCTGGCCGCCTTTTACTTCATTAATATGAATTCGGATAATAGCGAACCAAGGGGCCATATAGATACGGCGAGGGATAGGAGTAGATCGAGGTGGAAGTTGTACTGCCTGTTAACCTTCTTATGCAACGGGATGTTAGCGGTTATTCAACGGCTCCATCAATTCAGAATGGAGGGCACCGAATCCAAGGGACTGATGCTTATCGGCTTCTTATTCGCCTGTCTGTTTTATGTATTAACTTATACAGTGCTGGCCGTTACAGGGAATAAAAAAGAACGCATCTCCCTATCTCAGGAGAGCGCTCTACTGTATCAAAATATAGTGCCGATCCTACTGCTGGCAGCTACTTCGCTGATCGGCAATCTAATTATCACCGATTTGGCCGGAGTGGTGCCCAGCTCCTATCTGTTCCCGCTCGTGCAGGGAAGCATTATTGTGTCGATTACCCTATGCTCGGTTCTTATCTTCCGCGAGAAGCTCAGCCGCCTGGGCCGGATCGGCATCTCGCTTGGTGTGCTGGCGATTGTAGTGATCAACTTATAAAGAATATATGCCCTCATATAGAATGCTGTAGCTCAAACACTAGAACGCTTCTGCAGCGGCACATCTGATATTCCCTTTATAAAGGGCGTAGAAGTGAGGAAATCATAGAGCAAAAGCTTATGAAGAAAGGGTACTTCTTAAGCGATAGAGTCATTAACTATAGAAGTTGAACATTCCGGTTGCTTTGATCCGGATCATCATTTGTTCAACGAGATCACACCGAGAGGAGGACATCATCAGTCATGGAACGAATCGCATTCATCATGTATTTACATCCAGGGAATCAATTTGAATATCACAAACGCCATAATCAGCTATGGCCGGACATGAAGCAGGCCCTGAAGGAACACGGCGCTTCCAACTACTCGATCTTCCTCGACCAGGAGGCCGATACCCTGTTCGCTTATCTGGAGGTTGAGAACAAAGCCGATTTCGATAAAATCGCAGAGACAGACATCTGCAAAAAGTGGTGGGCCTACATGGCCCCCATTATGAAGTCCAATCCAGACAACAGCCCCGTGGCTAAAAACTTGAAGCAAGTGTTCTACTTGCCATGATTCAAAAATGAGCCGCATGCCTGCGGCTCATTTTTTTAACAGCTTTACTCACAAAGGCACTGTATTCTGCTCTTAAATTTATAAAAGTTATTCTGCGGATGTAGTACTCACGGTTACTCCATTCCATACGCAATCATAAAATTAGCACTATCGAAATAAACGAGATCGCCCTGCTCATAGTTCCAGACCGCCTGCAAATGAGTCGGCTGCCGAATGCCACCGATGTTCTTATATTCCTTAAAGAGGGCCGACCAGGTCACCCGCTGTACAGTTCCATCGGTAGATATAACCGCCCTGTCCTCCGTTGTGAAACTTAGAGCCTCCCCGACCTCGCTAAAGGTAAAGACACCACTAGCCGATATGCCTTTATAAGTAATTGTCGCTTTGGCGTGAGTATCATCAATAGGCTCCCAAGCGATATAGTCCTGTAGGGCGGCGTTAGGAACGACCAACGATTCAGAGAGGAATGTGGCGAGACAGGCCTGATTCATCTCTCCCCCCGTCTGGTTGAACAATGGTATAACCTTGCCGAGTACTCCCTTCATACCCCCACGCCCATCTATATAAGAGTCAAACCCCTCAAATGGAATGCCATACATCGACGTATTGATATAGGCCAGTCTTACTGGCTCGCGAACAAAATTATACTGTGTATAATCAATTTTGACAGCTGGTTTATCCGGTGACATGATGAAATCAACTTGCTTAAACGCTGCCTTCATATAAGACATTTTCGCAGTGCCGATATATCCGCTGTATGCGAAGTATCTTCGGACCGGCTCCGGCAACTCTTGAATATCCTCCAGCGTGAAGGTGTCACTCCCAGCCGCTTCAGAGCTTCTGATCTGTTCAGTGACTGTCTGTTCAAATTTAGCTCTGGTCATAGAATGGGGGATGTAAAAAAATATAAGGATTCCAGCGATGATGACGACAAGGATCAGAATAATCACCCACATAAGTCGTCTACCTCCTGTCCTTCTCATCAAGCTCATTCTCCATTCTACTTACATTATCAGCCAGCCTCATTACTCCTTTGTATAGTCCGTCCGTTAGCCTCTCATCAAAGCTATCGAACAGACTAGCCATGAACTCATTCTCCTTACCGCTTCTGTCCCGGAAATAGGCCGTACATCTAGGAGTAAGGTGAATTCTGATGATTCTAGCATCCTGCTCATCTTGCATCAGCGATACAAATCCCTGTCTCTCAAGTAGGACCGCCATCTTCTTCACGTTCTGCCGGGAATTCCCGGTTACCTTAGCCACTTCACTTATCGTCGGGGCCGGCTGCTCCAGCTTCGAGATCACGGCAATGAACAGCCACTGCTTCAGCGTAATATGATCATCCAGCTTATCTCCCAACACCTGCAGCCGATTAGCCAGAGTAAGAATCCCGCCAAAGATATAAGCCTGCTTCTCCATATTGATCAATATACATCACTCCAATATCAAAAAAGGGTAACTAGTTACATATATTATACGTAACCAGTTACCCTTTTGTCAAAGTCTATTTTGGAGCTATTCGGCACTAAAGCCCATCTATGTACTTCACGCTCTCATCTGCAATAATCTCAGGCTCGTAATCGTGAACATAATGACCACAATCCAGAGTCATATACTTCCCGTGAGCTGCCGATTCCGCATAGGTCATCAATTGACCCTTCCAATCAGATAGCGGTATCTCTGCCCCATCCGATATGAAGAAGTACATCGGCACTTCGGGAATCCCGCCCTCCGCTACCCTCCTGGCATTATCTGCGATCATCCGAACCTCTTCATTCATATTGGAGGTTTGCGTCTTCTTATAGAAGATCGCGCGGTATACGCTCTTCTCTTGCTCGGTGAGAAGATTCTCCTCGATCGCAGGCGAAGAGTTCACAATCCCCGGGAAGAAGCGGGTAATGCCCATCCGGGCTCCAAAGCCCGTCAATCCCATCATAAATTTGGACGGCAGAGGGTATTTATCATAGGCCTCCGGCACGGCTGGGTCCAGTCCGATAATAGAAGTGACCTCATCTGGGTATTTCTGTGCCCAGTACAATGCCTCAATCCCAGACATGGAATGTGGAAATAGAATGTAGGGCCCTTGCTCGCCTGCCAAGCTTAGAGCACTTCTCGTCTCCTCCAGGATCGTATCGATATCCCGGGATACCTCCGCAGTCTCACTATAGCCATAGCCCGCCTTCTCTACAACAACGACTCTATAACGGTCCGACAGCTTAGAATACAAACCCTTGAAATCCAGCACCGGTGAGGACGTGCCACCCCCTGACAGGAAGACCAGCGTCCTTGGCCCGCTCCCTTCGGCATACACATGCATCTGGTGATTGTTCACATTCACCATTATTCCTGGCGGATTCAGCAGGCCCGCCTCTCTATTCAATTGAATCCGATGATTCATGAAGCTGACGGTGATAACTAGCAGCAACATACTTATGATTCCGATGAATACCCAGCTTATCCTCTTCAGTACCTGTCCCATTTGGCCTCCAAAAAGTGTTAATCCAAACCTATTAATATAACCATACCTTCGAAGTTACTCAGCAGCAACAAAGAAAGGGGACCTTAAATCTAAGGTCCATAATCCCATTTACGTCATCATCCAAACAAGCTATAGATAAAAAAACCGCAGGATGCAAGCTCGGTCAGCTATGCATGCTCTGCGGTGAACTGTTTTCTCGTCGGATTATCTTCTATTAGACACTGTCTTAATTAACCCAACTTCTGACCGCAGTTCGGACAGAAATTAGCACCTTCGTTCTTCGCACCGCAGTTCGGGCAGAAGTTCGGTTTAGCACCGTCTCCTTGTGGAGCCGAAGGGTTGTTGGCAGGCTGTGACTGGCCCCCAGCAGCCGATTGCGAATTCGCACCTTGATTCGAACCTTGATTCATATTCTTCATCATTTCATTCGCCATGTTCATTCCCATCATCATCCCAGCCATATCCGAAGCAGCGCCACCGCCCTGTAACTTACCAGACGCCATAGCATCGGTAATGCTGACCTGCTGATATTTCTGCAAGTTGCCGATCATTTCATGGGATGCTGTCTTCGTGATCATATCCTGAATTTCTTGCGGGTAATTGAAGCTCATCACCTGGAAGCCTGTGATTGTCATGCCATTCGCCATCACTTCCATATCCAGATCCTCACGAATCCCCTTGGCAATGTCAGAGGCATTAGCCTGAAGATTGAACATGTCCTTGCCTTCTCGACTGATCCACTTCATTAACAGTTGATCCAGTATGGAAGTGATGCGGATCTTAACATCCTCAACAAGGTAGCTCTCCTTCATTCCGGCGATCCGATCGATCAGCGTAACATAATCATTTACTTTGAAATTGAACGTACCGTTCGCGCGAATCGGCATGCCGCCTGGAAGCTGCGGAGTCGGGATCAGAATCGGATTCTGGGTCCCCCATTTCACGGTAAATTCCTTCGTGTTCACGAAGAGGACTTCCACCCTCATGCCACTGTTGAAGCCAAACTTGAAGCCTTTCAGCGTAGATAAGAATGGAATGATCTCAGATTCAATGTTATATTCCCCATCTTCTTGGAAAATCCCCTCGACCTTGCCACCATTCATAAAGATAGCGTCCTGGCCTGCACGAATAATTAGCTTACTGCCCTTCTTGATCTCCCGATTGTTCCACTTCCAGAAGATCATATCATCACGGAACTCTTCCCATTCTACAACGTTGGCAAACTGATTCTTAAAAAATCCCATATAAAATCCCCTCCCGAAATACGTTATAGTTCTTGTTCAAAAAGTCTTATATTAGAACGAGCCTCTGCTGCCGCTGTGCGAGTGTCCCCCGCCGGTAATTCCGCCACCGCCTCCACCGCCAGAACTGCTGGAGCCGGAGCTCTTCTCAATCTTCTGCTTCGTGACCGTTGTCCGAATGTACCGATCTTCCTTGCCTACGATCCCTGACGTACTACCATCCTCGTAGGTTCGTCGGCTTACAGTAACACGTCCGCCAGTACGAGCAGCCATAATACCAGCTACTATAGCTCCAATCGCCAAGGCCCCGATCAATTGGAACCAAATATTAAACAGAATATTGTCCGGGTTCACTCCGGGCTTAAAGTCCATATATTTATAGGATGTTCTGATATATTTCTCGAATCCCTGCTTATAATCACCCTCCGAGAAATCTGGTGTAATCTTGCCGCGGATCTTATCTAGTCTATCATCGCCCAGGTAATACTCTGCTTTATAGAATCCGGCTAGATACACCTCGCGATTCCTCATATCCAGTGTCAGAAGGACGGCATTACCATGCGGCTTATCGTACCCCGGTGCCTGAGTATCATAGAACTTCTCCGTAATCACCACAACATCTAAGTTCTGATCATTATTGGTCGTAATAATCATAATGTCCGTATCTCTTTTGGCTCCTAATTCATTAGCCAGCTTATTCAGCTCAATATATTCTTCCTCTGTAAGCAGATTTGCTTTATCGTAGATTAATTTCTTAGTCTCTACAGCTGCTGTAACAAATGGAGCCGGGCTAAACAGATATCCTACTAGAAGCAGCAGAACGGCTGCCAAACCTAGTAATGCACCACGCTTCTTCACAGGAACCCACCTCCCATCGCCCAGGAGATGATCTTAAGTAACAGGAAGGAGAAGCTGGTAACACCTGCAAACCATGCGATCACCTTCCCTGCGCTAAGCGGAGGCTTGCCTACCACCTTACCCGTCTGGCCATTCATCGCGAAGGTGTAGCTCTTCTGATTATAGTCGTATTGGAACATCCATACCGGGACCATGCAGTATTCCGCATTCCTCATCCTCGTATCAATCTGCTTATCGGTAAAATGGAAGGTCGTGTATCCCGATACCGACGATGAGATCGACTCCTCGATATATTGTCTGATCTTATCCTGGGCCCGTGGCAGCAGATCTGTTTCGGTATAGCTGTACTTCTCTGCTGCATAACCGGCCAGATAAGGGGTCTTGAAGCTCTTTAATTTATCATAAGGAAAAGGCTCCAGTCGATCCATCAGCTCATCATCCATCTTCTTCGACGCGTCAATCGGTACGCGCAAATAGTTCAGACGCAGCCCCCGATAGATATCAAAATGCTCCGTTTCCGTGTAGCGGTAATCTCCCCTGGTATAAGTCCGCACCTTCGTCGCATGTCCATAGGCATCCACTTTGTTATGTAATTCATACAACCAGAACGGGACATACACTCCTGTCATTCCTTTGATACGATTTGCAGCCATAAATCCGCTCGGGGTCAGCAAGCCATTCTTGCACCATTTCTTGAAAGCCTGCATCGCCTGCTCCTTACTGATCGAGAAAGGAATGACTAACGACGGAGCGAGCTTCCCGCTCAAGCGATCGCCGAGAACGACAGCGGAGCCACAGAAGCTGCACATCGTAGCCGCTGTCTCCACATCAGCAATAATCACCGCTCCACAGCTTGTGCAATGGTATTCCTGCACTTCGTCTGCCTGGAATGCCTGCTGGCCAAGAGGATCCAGGTTCTGCTCGATATTATCCTGTCTGCCGCAGCTATGACATGTAAGTGTTCCCTTCTCCGAATCGAAGACCATACCGCTGCCGCAATTCGGACATTTGTACTCAATTACGTTCATCTGCTCACCTCAATAACATTAGAATAGCAAAAAACGATGTTACTTGTTATCCGGATCATCCTTTCGAAGCTCGGCCAGCGCTTCCGCCTCATGGATCGCCTGTGTCATCTGCTCTTCAATCTCTCGGAACGAAGCCTGACCGGAAGATAGGCCGTCAGAATTCACTTCTTGTTGGAGTCTGGCTTCTGCCAGCTTCCCCTTCAGCTCGATCCGTCTCTGCTCCAGCCCTGCCAGATCCACAATCAGCCTGTCCTGGACCTGCTTCATGCTGGCAGCCTTAGAAGAAGCCAGATTGTAGGCATTCTGCAGGTCGCTTAACCTTTCACCAAGCTTCTTAGCCTGCTCCAGAAATTTTCGCGATTCATCCTCATTACCTGCTTCCACCGATTTATCTGCATACCTCTGCATTTTTATGATCTCGGCACAGCACTCGTCCAGCGCGTTCTTGGCCCTTCGCTCCTCCGCGAGCAAAGAAGCCGTCTCTGCTTTCACTTTACCCAGATCGCTGTTCAAACTGCGCAAATACTCATCAATTGACTTCTCAGGTTCATCTGATTGGTCCTTCCAAGAGTTCACATTGGCCCTCGTCATATTCTTTAATCTTGAGAAAATCCCCATCGATTACCGCTCCCTTCCTAGAAGTACATCTTCCATATAATACAGTAGTTCTAGGCAAAAGGTTTCAATTCGGGGCATCATAATATAAACAATACCTTCATTAATTCTAGGCATCAAGGTAAATTTGCATCTCTGGGCGTACTAAAAAAAGACAACTCCGATAAATGAATCAGAGTCGTCTTTCTTCATATCTAATGGCTACACATCTTCTGATAGCGTCTCTTCAATCCACACAGACATCTCGCCTAATCCGCGGTTTGCCCAAGTAAAGTAAGGGATGAATTTTAGCGGAGCACTCTCCTTAATCCACCTAGAATCACTCCGATATAAATGCTCCTCCCAGCCTTCTGCGGCAGTCCATCGCTCGCCAGAGGCATGAATAACGTTTAATCCTGCATGAAGCTGATCATCCGGCTGTACTTCGAATTGTGATCCAATAGGTAGTCTAAGTTGGTATAACCCAGCCCCATTATCAACTTCTTCAAGACAATAGACGAAAGGCCCACGTTGTAGAGCGACTTTACCATAAATTTGGCGAACATATGGATGACCCTTCATCCGTAATACTGGCATAGAGAACACCCAATATACGGCATGACCCCATCGAATATTTAACATATTTCCGGATAGAACAAGCTAAAAATCCTGTTTTTCTAAGAAAGAAGGCATTTCTCCTTCTAATTTCCGCATGAAGTTTATTGGACCTCGCTGATGGGAAGTAGTAGAATGAATGGCTCTTTGCTATTACTTAATAACTACATATTCCAAGTTAACAAGTTTTGCGTAAGTAATCATTTGGTCTGTTGTTAAAGTTAATGAAACTACGGTATGGTGACCGCCGCCATGTTCAATCCAAGCTTTAACCCCATCTTGGAAGTTTGGCTTAACATTCCAAAGTACACGAGCTACTGGAAGGTTTGGAGCTGGAACAGTCGGCTCAAATGCTGAAACTTCGTTGATCAAAAGTTTGTAATGAGTACCAAAGTCAGCCATGGAAACGACCACACCGTCTCCTGCTTTACCATCAAATACTAAACGAGCTGGATCGTCTTTACCGCCAATGCCTAATGGGGAAACGATAAGTTTGGGTTTGTTGCTTGCCAAAGTAGGGTCTACTTCAAGCATATGGGATTGTAGGATGGATTCTTGTCCAACCGCCAATTCATACGTGTAATCTTCCATAAAGCCAGTGGATTGGTTATGGCTCATTACTTTGAGCAAACGATCTAAAGCCGCTGTTTTCCAATCACCTTCGCCGGCAAAACCATATCCTTGTGCCATCAAACGTTGAACAGCAAGTCCAGGAAGTTGTTTCATGCCGTGTAAATCTTCAAAATTCGTTGAGAAGGCATTGTAGCCACCTTGATCAAGGAAACGTCTCATGGCGATTTCATAGCTTGCTTGTACTCTTACGCTAGCTTCCCATGCTTCTTTGCTATAGTTACCGTAATCGAATTCATAAAGCTCTGAATATTCAGCGAACAACGCATCGATTTCTTCTTCCTTAACTTCATTAATAACTTGAACAAGGTCGCCAATACCAAAGTAGTCAACCGTCCAACCAAATTGGATTTGGGCTTCAACTTTGTCTCCTTCGGTTACGCCAACGTTACGCATGTTGTCACCAAAGCGAGCTACCTTGATGTTGAAGCTTTCGTTATAAGCAACGGCTACGTCCATCCATTCCGCAATTTGCTTCTGGACTTCTGGTCGTTCCCAGTAGCCTACAACCACTTTGTTTTGCTTGTTCAAACGTGCGTTAATAAAGCCATATTCACGGTCACCATGTGCTGCTTGGTTCAGATTCATGAAGTCCATATCGATGGTTGCCCAAGGAATACTTTCGTTATATTGCGTAGCTAGATGAAGCAAAGGCTTTTGCAGCATCTTGGTTCCGCGAATCCACATTTTTGCAGGCGAGAACGTATGCATCCAAGTGATGACACCGGCAACTTCATCTCGGTAGTTGACTTCTTTCATGATGTTGGTGATTTTATCTGCACTAACAGCCAAATCTTGTAGCACTAGTGGGTAGGGCAAAACTCCGCTTTTATTCAAAGCATCTGCCATCGTTTGTGCATGTGCTTTAACTTCAGCCAACGCTTCTTCCCCATAAAGATGTTGTGACCCTACGACGAACCAAAATTCTTTTGCTACTGCTGTTGACATATTCATCCTCTTTTCGTCATTCTATAGTTTGATTATTTTTGACCGTAATACGCGTCTTTTCCATGTTTGCGCAAGTAATGTTTATCTAAAATACCTTGTGGTAATTCCTCTGCGAAATGGTTCAAATCTCTTGCAAATAAATTCATTTTTGATACTTCATCCAACACAACACTGTTCATTACCGCGGATTTTGCATCATTTCCCCAAGTAAATGGTCCATGTCCTTTAAGCAAAACACCGGGTACCGCCATGATATCTATCCCACGTTGTTCAAAGGTTTCGATAATTACATTACCCGTTGCGGCTTCGTAGCCACGATCGATTTCCTCTTGAGTCAAGAAACGCGCACAAGGAATGGAGCCATAGAATGTATCGGCGTGCGTCGTTCCCATTACAGGAACGTCAAGCCCTGCTTGAGCCCAGATGGTCGCCCAAGTGGAATGCGTGTGCACGATCCCTCCGATTTCGGAGTAATGTTTATAAAGCACTGCGTGAGTAGGTGTATCGGATGAAGGTCTCATCTCCCCCTCAACCACATTGCCATCCAGATCAACAACTACCATGTCACTGGCTTTCATCGTCTCATAGCTTACACCGCTAGGCTTGATTACGAATAATCCACTTTCGCGATCCATCGCACTCACATTTCCCCATGTATACTTAATAAGTCCCTGTCTCGGTAATTCCAAATTGGCTTGAAAGACCTCTTCCTTAAGTTGTTCTAACATCCTGCCCCCCACTTTCACACTAAATTGTCGACAGCGGATTGCTCAATCGCCAGACCTTTTTTATATCTTTCGATAAAGGTTTCAAATCCCTTAATATCGGTTGCATCTGGATAAATCTCTTCTCCCTTCACGTCTTTGAACACTTTTTGATCCAGGAAATCTTCCAAACTTTCTTCCTGATCTTTGTTCTTCATGTAAGAGGCTAGAATAGCCATTCCCCATGCGCCACCTTCTCCAGCAGTCGACATTACGGAAACAGGAACATTCATTGAGGCTGCCATCATTTTTTGGCCAACTACCGGAGTTTTAAATAAGCCACCGTGACCTAAAATGCTGTCAATGGCAACATTCTCTTCCTTCGTCAAAATGTCCATTCCCATTTTCAAAGCTCCAAATGCGCTAAACAAGTGAGCACGCATAAAATTAGCCAAATTGAATTTGCTCTCCGGAGAGCGGACAAATAGCGGACGCCCTTGTTCTAACCCGGTAATATTCTCGCCTGAGAAATAACCATAACTGAGCAGTCCACCCGCATCCGGGTCTGCTTCCAAAGATCTATTCAGCAGCACACTGTACAATTTATCAGCTTCTACCCTTTGTCCCATCGCTTCATAGAACTCGCGGAACAATCCAATCCAGGCATTAAGATCACTTGAACAGTTATTGGCGTGAACCATCCCTACCGGACTTCCGTTGGGTGTAGTAACTATATCGATTTCCGGATAAACCTTGGAAAGCTCTTGTTCTAGTACAATCATGGCAAAAACAGAGGTTCCTACGGAGACATTCCCAGTGCGTCTTCTTACGCTATTCGTAGCGACCATTCCGGTTCCGGCATCCCCTTCTGGAGGACTAAATGGAATACCTGCTTGTAAATGCAGTGATGGGTCCAAAATTTTGGCTCCAGCTTCGGTTAATACACCCGCTGGCTCACCTGCTACATACACCTTAGGAAGTAGGTTGCTGATCTTCAAGGTATAACCCTTACTTGCAATAAGTTCATCAAACTGTTGTATCATGGATTCATTATAATTTTGTGTGGATTCATCAATCGGGAACATCCCTGAAGCATCCCCAACACCAAGTGCTTTGTTACCGGTCAATAACCAGTGAATATATCCTGCTAGTGTCGTAACAAAACGCACCTGCGGCACATGTTCTTCTTGGCATAATATCGCCTGATAAAGATGAGCAATGCTCCACCGTTCAGGAATATTGAATTCAAATAGATCAGTTAATTCTCTGGCTGCCTTGCCTGTTGTAGCATTACGCCAAGTCCGGAACGGAACAAGCAGGTTATCTTGTTCGTCAAAAGCCATATATCCATGCATCATTGCAGAAATCCCGATCGAACCCACGGTATGGAGGGTGATTCCATAATTTTGTTGAACTTCTTGCTTCATTACGCGATAAGCGTCTTGTAGACCTTTGATTATGTCCGCTAAGTTGTACGTCCAAATTCCATCCTTCAACTGATTTTCCCATTCGTAACTACCAGAAGCGATTGTTTGAAAGCTATGATCAATAAGTACTGCTTTAATACGCGTAGATCCTAATTCAATCCCAAGCGAAGTTTCTCCCTTATTAATGGCTACTTGGACGCTTAATCGATCCGATAACATGTTAGTCACCTCTCTGCCAGCGCTTTTTATAAGTCATGATAAATCTGTTTTCGTATTTGACAGCTTTAGTATATTTACTTGTACGTACATTTGTCAATAATATGATTATATATACGTACATTTATGGAGATAATAATAATTTTGGTCTATACTTATGCAGGCTATCTCCTTTTTATTTATTTTGTAGTCATGCTATAATTTGTACATACAGCTTTATTGAAAATGTAAAAATCTAAGCGAACAAGTATGGAAAGAGGAATTACATGAAACCAAAGTATCAAGTGATTATTGATGATATAAAAAGTAGAATTCTTTCTGGGGATTATAATGTAGGGGACCAAATTCCTACTGAGTCTGCTTTGCAGTCCTTATATGAGGTTAGTAGACAGACTGTGCGAAAAGCCATTTTAGAACTATCCAACGAGGGATTCCTACGAAGTGAGAAGGGTTCGGGCACCTATGTCAGCAACCAATATCTTTCGAAGACCGGTGGGAGCTCCCATAAGAAGACAATAGGCGTAATTACGACCTATATCTCAGACTATATCTTTCCGTCCATAATCCGCGGGATTGAGAGCCGAATGAATGAGGATAATTATTCCTTGCTATTGGCTAGTACCAATAATGATGTTGCTCAAGAAAAAAAAGCACTGGAAATGATGCTGTCCCACGGCGTGGATGGTTTAATTATCGAACCAACAAAGAGCAATTTATATAACCCCAATATTGCTTATTATCTTTCGTTTAAGGAGCAGGATATTCCACTCATCATGATCAATGCTTTTTATGAAGAAATAGAGCTGCCTTTCCTTTGTCTGGATGATGTGCAGTCCAGTTATCTGGCAACCAAAGAATTGATATCCAAAGGGCATAACCAAATTGGACTTATTGCAAAAATGGATGATCTGCAAGGAAAGTATCGAATGAAGGGGTATATCAAAGCGCTCGAAGAAGCTAAATTGCGGTTTAATCCGGAACAAATTTTTTCGTTCAATACGGAGACGAAACAGTCGTTATCTACAAACTTGACCGATTTCCTGAATAAAAATAAAGATACCCTCACTGCTATTGTCTGTTATAACGATGAGGTCGGTTTGGAAGTGGTCCATGCCTGCAGGAAGCTAGACATCTCTATTCCAGAGGAACTATCGATTATTGGCCAGGACAACTCCTATATTGCCAAGAATTCGAACATCAAACTAACTACTTTGACTCACCCCCAAGAAACGATGGGTCGTGATGCAGCGGATTGGGTTATTAAGAAATTACAAGGAAAAAAGGATCTGCCCCACAGCACCTATTATCAACCTGTGTTAATTGAAGGTGAAACTGTAGTCGCGAGATAGGATAAATACATTGTTTACTATACTTTATGTTTAATTGGAGGGGCACATCATGTCTTATGAAGCCTTCAGAAGAGCGAATGCCCTTCTCAATCAACATATCTCACAAATCAGCGGGAACCAGGCATCCTTCAAAATTCACTATTGGGGCTTCATGCCTCTTCATTACAGCAACTCTCTGCACCGGCACTCTTTTTTCGAAATTTGCTACGTATTAGAGGGTTCAGGTGAATACACAGACGATGGTGTCGATTATCCATTGCAGACTGGAACCCTGTTCTGTTCAAAGCCCGGCGTATGGCATCAAATTCGCAGTGAACAGGGCCTTGCCTTGTTTTTCGTAGCTTTTGAAGTCGATGAATTGCAGACCTCCGAGGCTTATACGAGAGGCTTCCGCAGCATAGCTCACCACGGCAAGATTGTCGCGGACCCGGAAGACTCTCAGATCACAGCGCAGATTTGGCAGACGATTCTAGGCCTGATCGAGAGTACACAGCCCATTCCCAGAGATATGCTGCAGCATCTTGTTCTCTCTCTGCTTCTATCCTTTCTGCATGGTCTCTCCTCTACGCCGAATCTGAGTGGTGATGCCTTAAATGAGGATACCGAGGAGCATCGCCAGTTGAGACGAGCCAAGTTATATATAGAAGATAATCTCTCTTCACCTCTACGAATTGAGCAAGTCTCGCAAGAGCTGGGAATTTCCTCGCGGCACTTATCAAGACTGTTTCACACCCAGCTAGGTCAAACCTTTGTGCATTATGTGCAGGAACGGAGGGTACAGAAGGCCAAGGACTGGCTGCTTAACAGTGACATTGCCATTAAGGATATCGCCGAACGTACTGGATTTGAATCCGTCCATTATTTTACCCGTGTATTTACAAGAAAGCTGGGCGTTGCCCCTGCCAAGTTCCGAAAAGCTCAATTTACAGATGGGCGGCAAAATAGGAAACAGACATAACTCGATCCTCTCCCCAGCCACTCTCCCACAATGTCCGAATTGTACAAAAAACAGGAGCCTGTTTCTAAAGATTTACGCCTTAAATCTTCTTACAATGAAGCTAATCATTTGTATAGGAGTGTGGCTTGAATGTTTGAGAAAAGGCCTGTCAACCCCGTTCGCTATCATCCGATCCAACCTGATTCAGCGATACCTTATGCTAAGGCAGGTTTGCAGCAAGGATATGAGGCGATATTCGCACCATTGATCTCTCTAGCCGAGCAGGACCACCCTAGTCTCCTTCGCATCGCTCTTGATGGAACCCATGGAGCGCATTTCCATTCTGTTCTGCAAAGCATGGTAGAAATACTTGAGGAACAGGGATACTCCACTCTCGTCATGAGAACCAGCAGCTTTATCAAAACAAGTGAAGAGCTGCGTCAGCATTTTGGGCAGAATATTACGGATAACCGCGCATTCGGTTATTTCACAGAGGGGACGATTGAAGATTATTTTCGGCCTAATGCTAAGCAGGAAGCCGAAAGTACCCTACATGATGCGGCCACCGCTACCAGGCCCTCTAGGCTTCCGTTCTGTGTTATCACTTGTGGTCCAGGCGCTTATTGGCTAGGCGACGGTAATTTCGACATTACCTACTTCTTGGATGTCTCACGTGAGTATCAGCAAATCGAATACAAGCAGCAGCTGCTGAATTTTGGATTCAATGGGAACGAAGATGACACAGAGAAGTACAAAATATCGCTGTTTGTGGAATGGCCTATTTTTGAAACCTATCGCAAGCATATTCTGAACTCTATTCACTACTACATCGATATGAATCAACCCGATGCTCCCGTGATGACAACAACCTGTTCGCTTCGTCAAATGATCTCCAGTATCGCTCAAGTACCTATGCGCGTGAAACCGTTCTTTGCTCCAGGGGTTTGGGGCGGTCAATATCTTAAAGAATTCGCCGATTTGCCTGCAGATTGGGCCAACTGCGCGTGGAGCTTTGAACCGATTGCTCCAGAGAACTCTATCATTATGGAATATGAAGGCAAGCAGATTGAAATTCCCTTTCTCCTAGTCATGCATTATGAACATGCCTCGATTCTCGGAGAACGGCTCGTTAAGCTATTTGGCGATTATTTTCCGATTCGCTTTGACTATCTGGATACGATGGATGGCAGTAACTTATCCTGTCAGGTTCATCCGAAGCAGGAATACATCCGTAACCAGTTCAACGAGTTAATGGCGCAGCAGGAGTCCTATTATATTATGGAGAGCAAGGGCAATTCCGAGGTGTACCTGGGGCTGACGGAGCCATGCACCAAGGAAGGCTTCTATACTGCCGTACAGACCGCTCAAGATACCGGAATCCCGATTGAAATAACGGATTATGTTAATTCCTATCCTGCGAAGAAGGGGGATCTCTACCTCATCCCAACTGGAACAGTACATGCATCAGGCAAGGATAATCTAGTGCTTGAAATCTCATCCACCACATGGTGGTTCACCTTCAAAATCTATGATTATCTGCGTCAGGGCTTAGACGGAAAACCACGCCCTATTAACATCGATCATGCATTTGAGAATATCGACTTCTTCAAGAAGACCCAATGGGTTGAGGAACATCTCATTCCACTCCCTACCTTGCTGCAGTCGCAGGGCGAGAACGAAGAGTATTTATTAGGTCAGCATCATGATCTACTGTTCTATGTCCATCGGGTGCACTTGCACACTACATGGGAGGATAACACAAACGCTGAAATGGTGATGTACAATCTCGTCGAGGGCGAACAGGTGCGGATCATATCATGCGCGGATGAGTCTATGTATGTAGAGTTTAAATATGCCGAATCCTATATTCTACCTGCCAGTTTCGGAGCTTACCGAATCGTAAATCTTGGCAGTGGGCCATGCAAACTCATCAAAGCGGGCGTATCCAAGACTTGGGATGTGAGTCTCATTGAAGCGTAACATCGTTATTGCGCTTGATGTGGGAGGAACATTTATCAAAAGCTGCATCATGCTGAACCATGTCCCTATACCCGCTAGTCAGAAGGAATTTCCTTCGTTAGCAGACCAAGATCAAGAGACGATTATCGAGCAATTTATTCATATTTTTAAATACCAAGCGGATTTTTACCATTCCCAATTCATTGAACAAGACGGTCATTGGCATATCGGTTTGGCCTTTCCTGGCCCTTTCGATTACAAGCAAGGAATTTGTTACATTCAGGGGCTGGATAAATTCGAATCCCTTTACGGATTTAGTGTAAAAGAGGCCTTATATGAACGGCTTGCACAAGAACAAGGTTCATGGGCAAAACCGCTTCAATCGGCAGAGATTAGGTTTGAGAATGATGCCAGACTGTTTGCGCTTGGCTTCAGCACGAATTATCCGCAGGATCGCTTCATTGCGCTAACTTTAGGCACCGGACTAGGCACTGCTTTTATCGACAAATCGACCATCATTGATCATTTCAAGGGCATTCCGGGTAATGGCTGGCTGTACAATCAGCCCTACCGTGATGGAATCATTGATGATGCGTTCTCCAAGCGCGGTATCCTTCAGCTTGCCCACAGCCTGGGGGTGATGAAGCCTGATCTCGACGTGAAAGAACTGGCTGAAGACGCTATAGCCGGTGATGTATTATCCAGAGAGGTCTTTACGGAGTTCGGTAATCGCCTTGTAGACATGCTCATTCCGTACATTCAGGCATTTCAACCAAACCTTCTCGTATTCGGAGGGCAGCTCTCAAAGAGCTTTCATTTATTCAGTGCTGCTCTTCAAGGCTTCGCCGATCTACATCAAATTCAAATACACACTTCAGAGCTGATGCTAGAAAACACATTCCTAGGTATTTCACATATGTTCCGCTTTTGATCACGAAGTAATTCAGGAAGCAACTCGACATCGAATCTTGAATTCAGCCGGGATTTCCGGTGCTCACGTACAAACTACGTACGCTCCGCTCCTCAATCCCTAGCTTCATCCAACCTTCTTGGTGCTGAAAACCGGCCCTTTTGATCACGAAGTAATTCAGGAAGCAACTCGACATCGAATAAAGGAGAGATCTACATGCCAAGTCAAAAACCGTGGAAAATTTACGCCATACATCATTCTCATACAGATATCGGTTATACGGAACGCCAAGAGAAAATCCAGCAATACCATGTAAATTTCATACGTCAGGCCCTGCAGATTTTGCGTGAAATCCACTCAGGTCGCCATCCGGAATGGGCAGGCTTTAAGTGGGTATGTGAGACATTTTGGCCAGTGGAATCCTTTATGGAGAGAGCGAGCGAGCAGGAAAAGGCGGAATTTGCAGCTGCCGTTCGCCGCGGTGAGATCGGTCTCTCCGGAACCTACCTCAATATGAGCGAATTGATGGATAAAGAACTGCTAGAATCGATGATCGGACGCATTCGCAGCTATGGGAAGTCTATTGAAGCTCCGGTAACATCCGCCATGACAGCTGATATTACCGGATTTAGCTGGGGATATGGCCAAGTCCTGCTCGATGCAGGCATTCAGAACCTGATCACTTGTATTCATACGCATCATTCTATGTATCCACTGTGGAAAAAGCAGCAGCCCTTCTGGTGGGAAATGCCTAGTGGTGAACGACTCTTAACCTGGAATGGCGAACACTATATGTTCGGCAATGATCTCGGATTTATACCGGGAATCGGCGGCTCCTATACTACCAAAGATGAACTAGATACTAGCCAAGGCGTGACCTTCGAGATCGCGGAGACACGAATACAGCGTTATATTCATCGCTTAGAGCAGGATGGGTATGCGTTCCGCTTCGCTCCGGTCATGTTCTCCGGCTTGCCGACGGACAATGGCTCACCTAATCCTCAAATCATGGAGTTCATTCAGCAGTGGAATGCCAAGCATGGGGAACAGATCATGATCGTCTCATCGACCTTAGAAGAGTTCTTCACGGAAGTCCGGGAACATGCTGCAAGCCATCCCGAGGATATCCCTGTCCATCGCGGCGACTGGCCGGATTGGTGGACGGATGGTGTAGGCTCGACGCCAAAGCATGTGCAGATCTACCGCGAAGCTGTACGTGCGTATCACAAAGTGAAGAGATTAGATCCACACTGTAAGATCGTATCCCCTGATACCATCAAGGATATAGAGTATCATCTCACGCTGTTTGCAGAGCATACCTGGGGATATCATTCTTCAGTCACCGAACCGTGGAATCCATTTGTTCAGGAATTAGGCGTTCGTAAAGAAGCTTTTGCGGCCAACGCGAGCACTGCAGCACATCGCGCACTTTATGACATTCTAGAGCATAAGGGGGATGCACTTTTATCTCCCAATCGGCCGATTAAATTCAAATTATCTAATCCCTTCGACTTTGTTCAGGAGGATTTCGCCCATCTTATTATGGAGGGGTGGCACTACAACCTGATTAAAGATGGATTTGAGGTGCGTGATGTAGACAGTGGCCAATTGTACTCCTCTCAACTTAGACTCGCATCGCGTGGTGTAATTATAAGTATTCCAGTTACACTTCAACCAGGCGAAGAGAAAACCGTTCATATTCAGGCTGTTAAATCCAGCAAATTCATAACCGCATACCGCAACGACTATGTCGGATCTGATCGAATGATGGATCTGGATGTGACGAGCGACGCGCGGGCATTCAAGGTGACATCAACCTATATTGAGACCCCATTCGTCCACATCAAATGGGCCAAGGGAGAAGGTATTACCTCTTGGATCGATAAACGCATGGACAAGGAAATGCTGCGCCAGGATCGCCATCACCACGCCTTTACACCCGTATATGATGTGACCCGGGCAGCCAAGGTGGAGGATCAGTACGAAGTGCGACGCAAAATGGGCCGTAATCGCAAAGGCCCTGATGCGGTTACTTTAACGGGAATACTCACGAAAGCTGAAGTTATAGCAGAAGGCGATGTGTATGGTACCGTGGAATTGACCTTCGAGGTAGCAGGCTGCTCTCATTATTCGCTGTTAGTTACGGCTTATGCCCAGCATCCCCGAGTTGATGTTGCAGTTCGTATCCATAAAGACAGCGTCTGGGATCCGGAGAACTTATATATCTCCCTGCCCTTTGGAAGTCCAATCATAAGTGAGTCTGAGGAATTATGGATCGATAAAATGGATGCCCTGACACGCCCGCGCAAAGACCAATTAACAGGCAGTTTGGCGGATTACTATTGCGTAGGCGAAGGTGCTGCTTATATATCAGCTCATAACGGTGTCGCGATTGCTATGCCGGATACGCCCCTCATTCAACTCGGTTCGTTGAATCATCAGTTTCGCCTGCTCAATGGCGATGCCAAGCTGCAGCAAGACCCCGCCCACTTATATGCTTGGCCGATGAATAATTATTGGGAGACCAACTTCGCAGCGACCTTAGGCGGATTTTACGAATTCCGCTATCTTGTAGCTTGGGGAGAGCAATACCAGACTCCTGAAGCCGCCATGGATGCGTGCCGCAGCATGAACGCCGGTATTCTGGCCTGGAGGGTTCACTAAACCTGCCGAATTCGCAGGTAGAGTTAGTTAATCGTTTTTTACAGAGCATCGATCAAGCGATCGATGCTCTTTGCTATTTTCTCCAGAACATACTTCACAGTTTTTGACCTGCGTCAAAGTAACCCTCCGAAATATCACTTACACTAAAGCCATGAAAGGGAATCAATTAAAATGAGGAGGTTGTTGAAATGACAACAAAAACTTATCAATTAGAAACAGTAACATGCCCTAGCTGCATCGTAAAAATCGAAGGAATGCTCAAGAAAATCAGCGGTATTCATACATCTGAAGTTATGTTCAACTCTTCAAAAGTTAAGGTCAACTTTGATGAATCTCTGGTCTCTTCAGAAGACATCAAGGGCAGAATCGATAAATTAGGCTACAAGGTTCTCGGAGAAAAATAAAAGAAACGGAGTGCTTGCCATGAAAATCACTAAGGGTCAGATCGCATTACTGTCGGGTTCACTTGCAACTGCTTCATTTCTACTGAAGGAACTGCTAGGATACCAAGCGATTACGGTCATTCTTATGTTAGCAACAACTGTAGTAGCAGGCACCCCTATTTTTAAAAAGGCTGCAGGGGCCCTAAGATACCGAGTAGTAGGAATTGATGCGCTTGTGACTATAGCCGTTATCGGGGCAGTCATGATCGGGGAGTATTGGGAAGCTGCGGCAGTAACCTTCTTATTCATGCTAGGAGACTATTTGGAGTCTAGAACCATCGACAAGACCCGTTCTTCTATTAAGTCACTGCTTGATCTCGCACCAGATAAGACCAGAGTCATCAGAAACGGGAATGAAGTTGAGCTTATGCCTGAAGAAGTCATCCCAGGAGATATCGTCCTAGTTAAGCCAGGCGAGAAAATATCCATCGACGGTACGATCACCGAGGGCTCAGCATATATCAATCAGGCTGCGATTACCGGCGAATCGATCCCGGTCAACCGCAGCATAGACGAGAACGTATTCTCAGGGACTGTCATTGAATCGGGCTATTTGATGATTAGAGCTGAGAGGGTTGGAGATGACACCACTTTCGTAAGAATTTTGCAGATGGTTGAGGAAGCGCAGGATAAAAAAGCAAAAACGCAAAAATTTCTGGAGAAGTTCTCCCGTTACTATACACCAGCCATTATTTTGTTAACCATTATCACGTTTCTCCTTACAAGGGATATCCATCTGTCCCTGACCTTGTTAGTCATCGCGTGCCCAGGCGCGCTTGTTATATCGACCCCTGTCTCCATCGTCGCTGGAATCGGGAATGGCGCTAAGCATGGGGTATTAGTAAAGGGCGGAGAAATCATGGAGAAGCTGGGTACAGTTAAGGCTGTAGCCTTTGATAAAACCGGAACCTTAACGGTCGGCAAACCGAGTGTTACTCACATGAAAGCCTATGGAACCAGTGAAGATGAGCTATTGCGAATTGCCGCAATTGGCGAAGCTTATTCAGAGCACCCGTTAGGAAGGGCCATCCTCTCCAAAGCCACAGAGAAGTTCGGCCTTGTCACGGAAATACCGGAAAAAGTTGAAATCATCACAGGACAAGGCATTAAATTCACACGAAACGATGAAGAGTACTATATAGGCAACAGAAGGCTGTTTGAGGACCACAGAATTAGTCTGGCTATCCTGGAGGATGATCTTGAATCCGAAGAGGAAAAGGGACAAACCGTAGTTATCGTAGGCTGCAATAAAAGGGTTATTGGTATAATAGCGATAGCAGATATGGTTAGGGAGGATGCTAGAAACTTAGTGTCTAACCTTAAATCCTTAGGCGTCAAAAAAGTAATTATGCTGACGGGTGATAATCAGAAAGCCGCTAAGGCAATCGCTAAGGAAGTTGGGCTAGATGAATATTATAGTGAGCTCCTTCCTGAAGATAAGGTGACTGTCCTAAATCAACTTCAAGAGAAATATGGAAAGGTCGCTATGATTGGCGACGGGGTTAATGATGCGCCTGCGCTGGCCCAAGCAGACCTAGGCATTGCGATTGGCGGCGCCGGAGCGGATGTTGCCATGGAGACGGCTGATGTCGTGCTCATGTCTCAGGAAATCGAGAAGCTCTCTTATGCTATGGGGTTAAGTCGTGCGACTGTGCGCAATATGAAACAGAATATTACTTTTGCGATTATGGTAGCAGCCTTGTTGCTAGCAGGTATATTCATCAAAACCGTTAATCTTTCCTTCGGCATGCTTGTGCATGAAGCGTCTGTATTGTTAGTCATCATCAATGCCACTCGACTATTGAGATTCGGAAAATCGAAAATAAAGAAAACTATGGCGATATAATGATATCACTGGAGGGGTCTTACATGAATAACTGCTCCCACGCGCAGAATCACGCGAATTGTATTGTAAGTGTGCCTATATTCGGCGGCCTGAACCATGAGGAGATGCTGGAAATTGCCTATATTACGTCAGCGCGAACCTTTAAAAAGGGTGAAATGATATATATGGCCGGTGATATGAGCGGAAAACTACATGTTCTGCATACCGGCAAAGTGAAGGTATCCAGGTTCAATCCAAATGGCAAGGAACAGGTCATTCGCGTGATCGGCCCGGGAGAATTCATGGGTGAGTTCTCTCTGTTCAGCTCTGTGCCGTTAACAGACAATGCGGAGGCATTAGAAACCTCGACCATGTGCATTATTGAAGGATCAAAATTAATGGAGCTGATGGGCAAATACCCTACAATCGCTTTTAAAGTAATGGATGTACTGAGCAAACGTCTGGAAAAGGCGGAGAACCTGATCGAGGAGATCAGTCTTACTTCCGTAGAACAACGAGTAGCCGGAGCTTTATTAACCTCAGCCGATGTGAAGGGAAATATTGTTCTGGGCATGAAAAAAGGCGACTTCGCTTCTCAACTAGGCATGAGCCAGGAAACTTTGAGTAGAAAATTAGCTGCATTTCAAGATGAGGGGATTATTGAATTAATCGGTCATAAAAAAATTAAAATTCTCGACATCGCCGGGTTATCAAGCAAAAGGGACACCGCGATTAACGATGCCCCTTCTTGATTTATGAGTTATCAGCTAAGCACTACTAGACATACTAGAGAGCTGTTATTCATACCGCAGTGACTCAATCGGATGCAGCTTAGAGGCTTTATTGGCCGGGTATAGACCGAAGAAGATACCTACTGCAGCGGAGAAGCCAAAGGCCAGTGCCATCGCCCAAACACTCACTACGAATGGCCAGCCGGTGACCATGGCAAATATGAAGGCGATAAGCAGCCCTAACAGTGCTCCGAGCGCCCCGCCGATAAAGGACAGGATAACCGCTTCAATCATAAATTGCACCATAATCGTCCCCGGTGTAGCGCCGATAGCTTTGCGAATTCCGATCTCCCTCGTACGTTCCGTCACCGATACCAACATAATGTTCATGACCCCGATACCGCCAACCAGCAAGGAGATACCCGCTATAGAACCAATGATCGTCTGCAAAATACTAAAGGTACTGGACACCATCTGCTCAGCTTCTTTCCCTGTCTGAGATAAATATTGCCCGACATCGGTATTGTTCTTCTTGGCGAACCAGGTCTTAACATCATTCACGGTCTGATCCATGTTATCCGGTGATGAGGCGAGAACCTCAATCATACCTAGACGTATATTATCCCCGTCTTCCCCCCTCGGCATGGTGGTAATGGGAGCATAGCCCGTATAACGTTCTCCCTCCATCCCGCTCAGAATGTTCTCCTGCGGCTTGTATACGCCAATTATTCGATAAGTTCCGGTCGAAGAGACAAGCTTTCTTCCAACCGCACCAGGTTCAGAACCGAATGCTTTCGTCGCGTATTTACTATCAACAATAATGACTTTCTGACGGCCCCTCTCTTCCTGAGAGTTGAAAAATCTGCCGGCAACGATATCGAGATTCATCATCTTCGTCATGTCCGACTTCGTCGCGGTGATGGAGAATCTGAGCTCTTCATTCTTCAGCTTCGTCGTTGCCGAATAAGTAGCCGAAGAGGAGACATATCTAACCCCTGGCAGCTTGGCGACCTCATTTAGATCCCTGAGGCGAATCTCAACATCCGCCCCGGTTGAGCCACTAGAATAATTGTTATAGACGACAAAATATCCGTCCTTATAGCTTGATACAGTGGAAATAATCGATTTCTGGCCAGCCTGTCCGATCGACACTACAGTAACGACAGCGGCGACACCGAACACAATCCCGATCATCGTCAGAAAAGAACGCAGCTTATTGATTCGAAGATTGTCCAGGGCAATAAGGATACTCTCCCAAATACTCATGAACTCACACTTCCTTTGCGCGTATCCTTAAGCAGCTTGCCATCGCCGAAGAGAAGCACACGATCAGCATGTTCAGCAATATCGGGCTCATGGGTAACAAGTACGATCGTCGTTCCTTCCGCATGAATTTGTTTAAATAAATCCATAATCTCATAGGATGATTTTGTATCCAGATTACCGGTCGGTTCATCAGCTAATAGAATCGGTGCCTTCATCGTTAACGCACGGGCAATAGCGACGCGCTGCTTCTGCCCGCCAGAGAGCTCGGTTGGACGATGCTTCACGCGCTCCGCAAGGCCAACCCTAGCCAACAACTCCATCGCTCTCTCATTTCTGGTCTCCCGGGGAATACCTGCATACATCATGGGGAGCATGACATTTTGCAGCACCGTCTGCCGCCCGAGTAGATTAAAGCTCTGAAATACAAAGCCGATCTTCTGATTCCGTACTCTGGACAGCTGGTCCTCATTCAGCGTATGAACCTCCTGCCCGTCCAGATTGTAGCTGCCTGATGTCGGGACATCGAGACAACCGATAATATTCATCAACGTAGACTTCCCCGAACCCGAAGAACCCATAATCGCTACGAATTCTCCACGCTCCACCTGTAAATTGACCGGGCTGAGTGCCTGAACCTCGAGGGAACCATTTTTATAAACCTTGGAGATGTCCGTCAAAGTAATCATTCGACCTTCACCTTATCGCCATCCCGAAGCTGATCCGCGCCTCCCACGACCACTCGGTCTCCCTTGGAGACCCCTGTAGTGATTTCGACCTGCTCGTCTCCCTCTTTACCGATCTTTACGATCGATTTGACGGCTTTATCTCCCTCAATCTTAAATACGTAGACTTCCTCGCCTTCATATTTCACAGCTTCGATTGGGACGAGAACACGAGTCTTGTCCGGTATTTCCATCTCAATAGCCACATTATAGCCGGGACGCAGCTCCGCGGCCTTATCCGTAAGTGTAACCTCCATTTCAACGGAAGCGTCCTTGGAGGTCTTGTCATTCAACACGGCAGTCGGGGATAGATAAGTAACATCTCCATGATATGTACCCGAGATCGATTCACCGGTCACAACTGCCTTCATTCCCATGGCAACCTTGCCTGAATCTAGCTCCGTCAGATTAGCCTTAACTTTAAAGGAAGACAGATCGGCTAAGGTTACGAGTTGACTGCCCTCAGGCATAAGCTGCCCCTCTTTGACCGATACCAGTGTCACTATACCGCCCGCCGAGGCATATACCGTGCTGTTGTTCATCTGCTTCTCTAAGGAAGAGATCGTCAATTGGCTGCTGCGGATTCTTAGATCATAGGAGGTTAAGTCCAACTCCTCGACCGTCTGATCAGAATCCTCTGCCACCTGCTGCTTGAATTTATCAAAGTGCTGCTTTTTAGCAGCGAGTCTCTCCGCTTCTGTAAGCTGCAGACTAATCTTTTCCTTCTCCAGTTGTTCCTTCACGGCGTCAATCTTAAGCGTCAACAGCGGCTGGCCTTCGGTAACAGTGTCCCCTTCTTTTACCTTAAGCGCTTGAACAACGCCACCTACCGGCGAGAAAATCTCAACCGACTTGATCGGCTCCAGTCTGCCATTCGTATAGATCTGCTCAACGATATGGCCTTCCGTTACCTCAGCCACCTTTACACTTTCTGTACGATTCAGCCCTCTCAAATTGGCAAGTACAAGTACCACAAGAACAAGCCCTAATACAACACCCCATACCCACTTCTTCTTCAACAAGACAACCCCACTCCCATCCTCTATCTATTATCAAACTAACAACAAGGAACCAAAAGAAAAGATAAGCCAAGTAATTACGATCCACACCGCCACTTGCTTCTTAGGGCGGTTCATCATAACAGATGCACCAATGATATATAAGATCAGAGTCCAAATACTAAATGGATTAATGACAGACAGCATCTTGTACAATAGGCTGCCTTTATCTTGAATAAACGCCCCTAGGCTGATCGACACGTCCGTTAAAGTCTGAGCGTTCGCAATCTTAAGCAAAATACCCGTTAAAATCCCGTTAATCATACCAGGCAAAGCAGAAAAGGCCGCAACAGTAACCAATTGCATATATTTCGCTTCCCCGCGAACAATCAAATTCAGCAGCATGAACAGAAGGCCACCAACGAACAATAGCATAACGATAGATAAAACGGCCATTACATAGCTAGTTATCCTGCTTCCAGCAAGTACAGAATCATAAGCATCCGAAGAAATCTGAGGATTACTCTTCAGACTATCAAGCACCGTTTGTTCTATGATCGGCATTTGCAGGTAGACTACTAGACACGACAGCACTATTAGCACAATCATGCATGTTAGCCAAGCCAACTTACTGCTTTTAAGTCTTTGGAAAGTAATTTCCGGCGAAACAAAAATCGTAAACAAATTTCCCAACTAAAACCCTCCCATTTTTAAAATTGTCGGTCAACCGTTGTATATGTATGTATTGTTACATCCTATCTATATGTACGATGATACCACTCCTAAGGATTCATGTATTGGATATTTTTATCACAAAAAAAACCTCCAGAGCCGCCCCGTACCGCAAAAGATACGGGATATTCTCTGGAGGTAGTAGCTTATTACGGAAAGCTTATCGTTTATTGCCGTTCAAATTCCGCGATCATCTCGGCAATCACATCGTCCGGCGAACGGTCGATCAACCAGGTTTGGCCAAACATCTGGAAGATCTTAATGGCTGGGAAGTCGCCCCAGAAGCCGATGAACACATCGTCCAGGATCACTTGCTCGCTGACATGCTTGTTCATCTCCGCAAGATAAGCCTCAAAGATAGTCTTCGCCTTCGGTGTGTTGATCCAGTCGTTGAGCAGGCTGAACTTGTGGAAAGAGATTGGCTCCAGACCGAAGTCGCAATGGATACGCTCACGCAAGCGAATGTCTCGGGAAGAACTACCGATCACAATTTGGAAGTAACCCGTCTCTGCCACCCATTTGTTGTATTTCGTGTTGTAGTAAGCGAAGTCGCGTTCCTCTAGCACGAAATGAACCTGCTGCTTCTCACCTGGTGCGAGCGCAATCTTCGTAAATGCCTTGAGCTCCTTCTGCGGACGGTTCCAGCTGCACTCTTCATCGTGGATATAGAGCTGTACAACCTCTTTACCGAACATCGTCCCGGTATTCTCTACGAAGAAGGCGACATTCACATGCTCGCCTTGCTGAACGGCCTTCAGATCAGAATAGGCGAAAGTCGTATACGACAAGCCATGTCCGAATGGGAATTGTGGCGCCAACTCCTTACGGTCGTAGTAACGATAACCAATCGAAAGTCCTTCGCGATAGTAGAGCTTGCCGTTCTCACCGCGAATCCGCATATGCGCCGGGTTGTCGGACAGCTTAACTGGGAAGGTCTCCGACAGTTTACCGGACGGATTGACATGTCCGAACAGAATATCGGCAATCGCCTTACCGCTGCCTTGGCCTGTCAGCCAGGAATGGAGCACACCAGGTACATACTGAATCCAAGAATTCATTGCCAGTGCTGATCCGCTGCTAGTGACGACGATGCAATGAGGCTGAACCTCTGTCACTGCCTTGATTAGCTTCTGCTGATGAAGAGGCAGCTCGATGGTCTCCAGATCATGCATTTCCGATTCAACGTACTCCGGCTGACCGACGAACAGGACAGCAACGTCTGCAGATGCCGCAAGCGCCGCGCTCTCTTGGATCATCTGCTCATTGATGCGGTCATCCTGCGGATATCCATCAGCATAGACCAGATCAACCTTATCTCCTACAATGTTCTTCAGTTCATCCCACGGAATATCAACGCGTGTCGGCGTTACTCTCGCACTACCCGCTCCCTGAATTCTTGGCTGCTTCGCAAACGTTCCAATAACAGCCATTTTGGACATTTTCTCGGAGTCCAACGGCAGAATGCTATTATCATTCTTCAGCAATACGATACTCTCTGCAGCAGCCCGGCGCGCCAATTCATGATAATCTACATTCGCAGGTGCCGATTCAACATTCGCTTCCTTGACCTTACGGACAAGTTCAATAATACGACCAGCGGATTTATCAACGACCGCTTCATCCAATTTGCCCTCTTGAACGGCCTTCACAATCGCCTTCGTATTGTAGTAAGCCGGACCCGGCATCTCCAGATCCAGGCCTGCAGCCAAACCGCGAATCCGGTCATTAACAGCAGTCCAGTCAGAAATGACAACCCCTTCATAGCCCCATTCCTCACGCAAAATATCGTTCAACAAATGCTCGTTCTCACTCGTATAGGAACCATTCAGCAGATTGTAGGAGCACATGATGGTCCATGGGTTAGCTTTTTTCACGATACGCTCGAAGGCAGCCAGATAAATCTCGCGTAATGTCCGCTCATCGATCTCGGAGCTTGTAACGATCTTCTCGAATTCCTGATTGTTCCCGGCAAAGTGCTTCAACGAAGCGCCGACGCCTTGACTCTGCAATCCATTGATAAGCGCGGCTCCAAGCTCGCCCGTTAGGAACGGGTCCTCCGAATAATATTCAAAGTTCCGGCCACCGAGCGGAGTACGCTTCATGTTGATCCCTGGCCCTAAGAGCAGGTCAACCTCCATCTCACGTCCTTCTACCCCCAGGGCTACACCAAGTTCTTGTAGAAGGTCCGTGTTCCAGGACGAACCGATTGCAGAACCCGTTGGATAACAGGTGGCAGGAATATTCTCGCCAGTAATGCCCATCTCTTCGTTGCTGTTCGTCTTACGGATTCCGTTCGTGCCATCATACATTTGAAGAGCGGGAATCCCGTGCTGTTCGAAGCCCTTCGTCATCCACATATTTAGTCCGGCGCAGATGGCCGCCTTCTCTTCCAAAGTCATAGCCGCGAGTAGTTCTTGTGTTGGTCTCATCCTTATCTCTCCTTATTCCGATTTTGATCACGAAGTGAGTCAAGAAGTATATTCGACATCGAATCTTGAATTCAGCCGGGCCTAAGCAAATGCTTCCGAAGTCGTTTTCTACGAAAACGTATAGCCCCGCTCCTCAGTCCCTAGCTTCATCCAACTGAAGCGTTTCGAAGAAACGCACATCGGAAGCATAAGCTTCGGTGCTGAAAATCGGTTTATGATCACATATTTTGGTTTATTCAGCGGCAGCTAGCTGCTCCTTCTTAAGCTCTTGCTTGTCGTACACTTTGAAGAACGGGAACCAGACGATGAACATCTGAAGCAATACGATCGCCAGGAGCACGACGCCCTTGAACCCGGTCAAGATGTACGTGGAGATCCCGATCGGTGTATACCAGAGCTGGAACACTTTACTTGGAATGTCTACAAGTCCAAGATTAAGCACGATGTAGACGATAACCGGCGTAATAATACCGTTGATCCACATCGGGATCATCAGGATCGGATTAAAAGCGACCGGAGCTCCGTAAATGACCGGCTCATTGATATTGAACAGCGAAGGTACGATCGTTGCTTTCCCGATTGACTTTAGCTTCTTCGACTTCGCGAACAGGAACCAAACAATCAGTGGCAGAGTCGCCCCGAGACCGCCAACGCCGACCCAGCCGGAGAAGAATGTCTCGAATGTGTTAATATTGACCGGCTCCAAGCCTTGAGCCACGAGCGAGGCGTTCTGTTCAATCGCTGGAATCCAGATCGAATAGAAGATTGGAGTCATGACCCACGGGCTGACACCGAAGGAATAGAGCAGAACTCCGATAAAGTTGAACAGGACAAAGCCAATCAGGGTTTGGCTAATCTTTTGCAGTGGGTTGAAAATGTCTACAATCAGCGCGAACATATCAAAATGCAATTGGTAGATCAGAATCCAGCCGATCACGAGAACCAGAGCAATCGGAACGAGGAAATCAAACCAGTCCTTAATAAATTCAGGGAGTGTCGTATTTTTCTTGAAGAAAGAGAATCGGTTAAAGACGTTAAATATAACAGCCACAAATGCCCCCACCAAAAGAGCAGTAACCATCCCCGAAGGTCCGAAGCGTTCAAGGACGAATTGTACCGTTCCGTCGTCACTGAAGGTCGGCTTTAGCAGCATCATGAACAAGGATAAGCCGGTTGCGCCTGCAATGAGCTTGATCTTATCGTGACCCTTCTTCTGCATGACGGTATATGGTGTCAGAAAAGCAATAAAGATTCCAAGCAACCCGAAGCTGAACGTCGTAATTGGCGACAAATCAGGCATGCCTGGGATGAAGTCATTCAGAATGGACACTAATGTTATCAATGAACCAATGAAGATCATCGGCAAGGCCACCATTATCGCTTCCTGAATGGAATCGACCCAGACATTCTTCGTAAATGCTTCTAATCGTGGCGCGAAATTCTCTTCCATCCACTTCATTAGACGTTGCATTATGATTCCCCCTATATCGTTATAGCTTGGTATTGATTACTTACATGCTCATTATAAACAAGCGCTGATAGCGCTTTCTTGTTGTTCCTTGTCCTGTGCAGGTGTGTTTTTTGTTGTGTTCGCAGTCCGCTTTCTAGTCTGATACAAACCAAGTCCAGCTATGCAGCAAAAAACACCTCTTCGACAAAATAAGAATTCTGTTGCCATCACGGGTTAGCTAGTCCTAGTCTCTGGTAGGAGAGTATCTCCTGCCGTGGATGTAGGGCTAAAACCATTCGCATGGCCGTGTTGTCATGCCTGGAAAACCACTACACTAATATTCGTCGACATACATAAGATCATGTTCAAAAAGGGTTGATTGCAACCTTATATAACAAATCGACAACCGTAAGAGCCAAATTAAAGGGAGTGGAAGGAGAAAGAATCAATGAGTGGGATAACCAAATGGGTATTCGGCAATAAGGCGGCAGCGGGGCTGCTGATCGTCTTGGCGCTTGTCGTAGGAGCGATGAGCTATACCTCTCTGCCGATGGAATTCATGCCGGAGGCCGATAATCCACAAGTAACAGTAACAACGCTTGGACCAGGACAGAATGCGCAAGCCATGGAGGAGAACGTCACCAAGCCGATTGAATCGGCTGTAGCAATGGTCAAGGGAAAGACAGAGATGATGTCTTCTTCGGGAGATGGATATGCGCAGGTGAACATCCATTTTGACTCCAAGACGAATATGAAGGATGCCGCACAGGAGGTGCAGAAGGCGGTAAATACCCTGCAGTTCCCGCAGGGAGTGATGCGGCCCTATGTGCTTCAGCTCAACACTTCCATGATTCCGGTGTCCCAATTGACACTGGCTTTCGAGAATGGGATTACCGAGGAGACGCTGGAGACCGCTGAGACGGTCATTATCCCTAAGCTGCAGAAGATTGACGGCGTCGCGAACGTGGCGCTATACGGTAAAACCTTACCACAGGTGCAAATTAAGCTTGATCCGCAGAAGATGGCCACCCATGGCGTATCCGTCGTCCAGATGACAGGGCTGCTTCAAGGCCGCAGCGTCGCGGCATCCATCGGTGAGCAGACGATTGGCGGACAGACGGGCAGCATCGGCGTCATCTCTTCGATTGACAATGTAGATACGCTGAAGGCTCTCCCAATCTCTGATGGAGTGAAGCTGCAGGATATTGCATCTGTTGAGGTCAAAGCCGATCAGGAGAGCGTCAGCCGTTCCAACGGCAAGGATGTGCTGTTCGCCATCGTGATGAAGGAAGCCAACGCTAATGCGGTAGACGTCGGCAAGAAGGTGCAAGATACCTTAGAAGACATCAACAAGAACATCAAAGGAGCCGAAGCCGAGGTCGTGATCAGCACCTCTGAAATGGTCGTCGATTCCGTCAATAGCATGATGCGGGAGGTGCTGCTCGGCGCGCTGTTTGCCACGATCATCATTCTGATCTTCCTACGCAATTTCCGCGCTACTCTGGTAACCGTCGTATCGATCCCGCTATCGTTGGCTGTTACGCTATATCTGCTGAACCTCTCGGGTGTTACCCTGAACATCATCACGCTGGGCGGGGTAGCTGTAGCCGTTGGTCGTCTGGTGGATGACAGTATCGTAGTTATCGAGAACATCTATCGCAGACTGCAAAAGGAACCTTTCTCGATTGAAATGATAATCAGTGCAACGAAAGAGGTCGCTGGTGCGATTACCGCTTCAACAATAGCAACCGTAGCGGTGTTCCTGCCGATGGGTTTGCTGCGCGGCAGCCTGCAGGCGTTCCTGCTGCCTTTTGCCCTAACGGTAACTTACTCACTACTGACTTCGCTTATCGTAGCCCTGACCGTTGTTCCGCTTCTCAGCTCGCGGCTGCTGCGGAATACGGCCATGAAGGAGCATGAACCGTCCAAATGGTTCCGTCGTTTCCTGGACTGGAACCTGAGCCGCAAGTGGGTATCCCTCTTGCTCGGCCTGATCATTCTGGTTGGCTCTATTGCTGTCTATATCAACATGCCGAAGGGAGCACTCGACGCTTCCGACGCTAGTCATATCTCGGTCAAATTGAAATATCCAAATGACACACCCGTGCCTGAGGTGCTGACCGAGGGCAAGAAGCTCGAACAAGCGATGATGAAGCTACCGGAAGCGAAGACAGTCATCATGCAGTCCGGCAACAGTGCTGACTCGGCCCAATGGGGCAGCGTAAGCTCAACGACCCTAGTTAACTTCACGATCGTCATGAAGAAGGATGCCGATACCAACGCTTTTGTGAACCAGGTTCGGGGACTTCAAGACCAATATCCCGGAGCGGTGCTGTCGGCGAGCCCGACGAGCTTCATGGGCGGAGGCTCGACCAGCGAGTATATCGATATCACGGGAGACGATCTGTCAGAGCTTACGACGGTAGCGAGCCAGGTACAGGATAAAGTAAAAGATATTGAGGGCGTCCGCAAAATATCTAGCAACATGGAGGACACGAAGCCTGTCTTCTCGTTCCGAGTAGATCCGGCCAAGGCCAACGCTCAGGAAATCATGATGCAGCTGGCCGCCGTCCTGAATCCAATTCCGCTCGGACAGATGGAGCTGAACGGCTCACCAGCGAGTGTCGTGCTAACTCCGCTCAGCGAGCCAAAATCCCAGCAGGATCTGGAGAACATCACGCTGATGACCGCTACAGGACCACAGCCGTTGTCCCAGTTGGCGAAGCTTGAGGTCCGCAACGATCCTGCTACCCTATATCGTAAAGAAGGCAAACCCTATGTACGGATCACAACAGAGGTGGACCCGAAAAAGGTATCCGAGATTGGGGCTTCTATTAAGAAGGAGACCAATACCATTACGCTTCCGGCAGGCGTAAGTCTCTATGAGGGTGGTGCTTCTGTCGACCAAGCTGGAGATTTTAAGGACTTGGGCATGACTGCAATCATCTCTATTGGCCTTGTCTACCTGATCATGGTCATTACCTTCAAGACACTGCGTGCTCCGCTGGCGATCATGTTCTCCCTACCGCTTGCGGCGATCGGCGCCGTCATTGGTCTACTGATCTCCGGTGTAACGCCAGACTTCACCGCTATATTCGGAGCGCTGATGCTGATCGGTATTGTCGTCACGAACGCGATCGTACTGATCGACCGCGTCAAGCAGAACGAGGAGCATATGACGATTCGAGAAGCGCTGCTTGAAGCGGCCAGTACGCGGATGCGGCCGATCCTGATGACGGCCATCGCAACGATTTGCGCCATGCTGCCACTCCTGTTCGGACACTCCGAGCAAGGCAGCATCGTCTCGCAGAGCTTAGCAATCGTAGTCGTTGGCGGCTTGACCGCCGCTACAGCACTTACACTGGTCATCGTACCAGTGATCTACGAGCTGTTCTTCTTCCGCCGCTCTGCCAAGCAGCGTAGACAGGCACTGAAGAAGGCGGCATAAACAGCCAGTAAGATTGCATAACGAAAAGGAGCGATCCCCCACATTACGGGGCAATCGCTCCTTTTTTGATATTTTTCATACGTATCAAAGATTTAATACTGTGGCTGTAAGCTCAGCAGCAAAATGCCATGCGGAGGCACGATATAAGTCTGCTCCAGATGCTCTGCCACAGCCGCGTCCAGCCATCCAATTTGCATCTCCGGAACACTTCTATGCTGTAAAAATTGCAGTTCTTCCTCTGTTGGATAGGTTGGCGCTCCTAAGCGAATCCACTCATCAAAGACCGATCCATGCTTGCGATCCAGTCTGTAGCTCGTCACTTTGTAGCGGCGCTCCAATCCGTCCAGCTTGAGATGGTAGGAACGGTTGCCTTTTTCCTCAAAAATAGTGTACCGGCTTGTCTCCGTCAACCCCGACCAATCACCACTGGCGAAGAGCTGATCTACATGGGCGTAGTTATACATCAGAATTTGCAGGCTTCCATTCCGGCCGCTTGTGACGATATAACCATCTCCTTGGGATAAAATCCGATCCCCCAGCTTAGCCAACAGCTCAAAAGCGTAATAACTCGGCTTCTTCAGCCCGTTGCGATTGATCAGACCGAATCCGCCGTAAAACATCGAAGCAAGCACCCGGCTCTCCTCAAATACGTCCGTAAACGACCAGAAAGCAAGCGCTCCTAATGTACTTAAAGTCTGCAGCGCATGGTGAGTGACAAACGCCCCCATAAACATCGTATCGTGAATCAAATTGCGGTCATAGAGGGAGAAGTTCCACTCCGTCATATGAAGCTCCAGCTCCGGCATAGCCGTCGCTTTCAACTTCGATCTCAGGCGCTTCACACTATCCAAGTAGAAGGTCGGCGGCATAAGCGTCGTGAGCTTGTATGCTTCTTCCTTCAAGCTAGGATATTCCGAATAGACATGGAATGAGAAGAAGTCGATTGGAGCTTGTCTATTACTGCAGTGATCGATGAATTCCTCAGCCCAGTTGTCGTTCCAGAGAGAGCCGTAGCCCAGTGCAGGCCCGCCTACGCGAAGCTGTGGGGAGATGGACTTGATCGTAAGCGCCGTCTCGACATAGAACTCGAAGTACTCTTGCTTCGATCCCGCCCAGCATACCCCGGAGAGGTCTGGCTCATTCCATACTTCGAAGTACCACGTAGATACTTCCTCCAGCCCATAACGGTTCAGGCAGTGGCGCACGAATTCATGGACAAGTGCATTCCATTTCTTCTGATCCTTCGGCGGAGCGATATGACCTCTCCATAAGAAAATCGTCTCCTTCGAACGGGCCAGAACCGAAGGCATGAAGCTTAGCGCCACATAGGGACGAACCCCTGCCTGAAGCAGGAAATCGTACAGCTTGTCTACATAGGCCCAGTTATAGATGGGCTCACCATCTTCCGTCTCCGTATACACCATCATCTCATCATTAAAAATACCGTGGAAGCGAATATGCGAGAACCCAAGCCTGGCCTGAAGCTCCAGAAACTGCGCCTGCCAATCGGCACGCAATCCCTCGACCGCCCTGCCCGCCGTGGTCAGCCAATTCCAATGCTTCTTGAACGGAGTACCCTCGTCCTGTTCGTTCATGTGAATCTCCACATGATCGGATGTAACGCTGGATACAGAGGAGGATACAGCGTTCGATTCCTGGGACGGCTCCAAATACCGGTAGAGCGATTCCATCGCTTGGATCGTATCGACTTCATAATAATCGGCACTTGGCGATTCCTCGTAGGTCAACGGTTTGCGGGCAGGATCAACAGACTTTGCTGTGGTCAGAGACTCGCGGAAAGCCCCGGGAGTCGAGTTGTATCTCTCTTTAAAATATTTATTGAACAGCTTAACGTTAGCAAAGCCGCAATCAAGGGCAATCTGCGTTATGCTGTGATTGGTGTTCATCAAGGCATCGACTGCCTTCTCTAATCGGACGGAGGTCAGATATTTCTGGAACGGAATCCCGATCTTATCGCTGAAGAAATGAGAGAAATAATGCAGGCTCAGATGCTCCTGATCAGCTATCGATTGCAGCGTAATCTTCTGGCTGTAATTACGGTCGATAAACTGAAGGACGCGGTTCAGTCGTTGATAATCGTAATCCTTGACATTCTTCTGCTTCTCCTCGGTCATCACCATCGAGAAATAGCGCATCAGATGTCCGGCCAACATATATAGTAGACCCAATGAATAATTCCGGCTGCCTTGCGTCTTCTTGCTTGCTTCCCAGGCCATCTGGGCTAGATAGTGGCGGATGCGATCATACATCTCCTGATTCTTCGATGTCTGATACAGCGAATTACAGGCCACCACTCGCTGCTCATCTAGCAGTTCCGGGTTAAATTGCAATGTAAGTAGAACGTTGTCCTGATTCGTACGCTCAATCTGATGAACGGACATACTATTCACGACGATAATATCGTCCTGTTTCAGTTCATAGCTGCGCTGATCCACATGGATCGTAATCCAACCCTGTAGGACATAGATAATCTCCACTTCCTTATGCCAATGAAAAGGAACATACGCCACGCTGTTCACGAACAGCCTGATCGGCAGATCCTCTTGATAGTCGATAAATTCGTAGAAATAGCTCATTGGCAAGGACCCCTTTTCTGAAAAATATGGTTCCGTTGGTTTGCTGCGAAATGCGATCTACCCTTCTTATTGTTGAGGTTCAAGGTGATTTTATTCGTGGGAGCTAAGGCTACAGTATAAATTCCATTTGGCGGTCATAAGGTTCATATTCTGCTAGCTTCTTATTCATTTCCTCAGCGTCTACACAACCCACACTCTTATAAAAATGCTGGGATTCTTCCGAAGAATGCGTTGAAATATACAGCTTCTTGGCTCCTAGTTGTCTGGCTTTCTCTGAACACAAGGCAAAAAGCTCTCTCCCAATTCCTTTATTCCTATATTCATAAGAAACATGTATTTGCATAAGCTGCAGATATTGATTTTCACTCCCGAAAAAATCTGACAGCAGACTTGCAAATGCAATTACTTCATGATCATTGTTGAATACACCCCAAACAAAGCCACCGGATTCAAGACAGTTTGTAAAATCAACAGCAACAATCTCTTGTTTCAAACTATCATCCCATTGTTCTGTAAAAGATATATCCTTGAGTATCCACTTGCCGTTCTCCATTCGCCAACAACGCCTGACTTCTTGATAGCGATTGAAGCACTGCAACAAATCCGGATGTAAATCCTCGAGCGTTAATTCTCTCATCATGAAGTCGTTCAATTTTAAACTCCTCTCAGCAACCACTCATATATGTTGAGTGTACCATTTACGCATGATCCTACTATTGTTCATGATAGCAAATTAAAAAGCTGTCGACATGGTTGAATGTCGACAGCCTGACCCCACTCCATAGGAGCGGGGTTCTGCTATTTAGATGCCTATGCTTCCTACTGCGGGTTAGTCGTCCAAATACCTGCCGTTTTGATAAACACACGGGAAGGCAATTTCAAGGTAGCCAGTGCCAGCTCGGCAACATCCTCTGGTTGCATCATCCGATCTTCGTCCCCAATTTTCAATCCAGCATTAACTGCTAAATCCGTAGCAACCGTACTAGGTGTTAGCGCAACTACCCGAATGTTCGATTTGCGAACTTCCTGCAATAGAGACTCCGTTAAGCCGAGAAGGCCGAACTTAGACGCACAATAAGCGGAACCCGTGGCAAAACCACGCTCACCAGCGGTGGAAGCCACGTTGATGATATCTCCACTATTTTGTTCCAACATGAACGGAAGTGCAGCACGGGTCACATAGTAAGTCCCCATCAAGTTCACTTGAATAATTCGTTCCCATGTACTTGGTTCCATGTCCATAAATGTGCCAAACTGAGCGATTCCCGCATTGTTGATTAGAATATCTACGGAACCAAGCTGCTCCTGAAGTTTCAGTACGGCAGCTTCAGCTTCTTGTTGATTGGAAATATCCGCTGTCGCGATAAATACTTTAACGGAATGCTCCGTCTGCAAAGAACTTTGCAATGATTCTAGATCAGTGGCTGTGCGTGCAATTAGGCCGAGATGTACGCCTTCCTTCGCCAAAGCGATTGCGATTGATTTTCCGATCCCTTTTCCTGCTCCAGTAATGATGGCCGTTTTATTGGTAAGTTGCATCTCTAATTTCCTCCATATCTGCATCTAATAAATAGTTTACCTATTTATTCTATATTATATGATGATAACCAAAACTCCATATATACAAAAAAAAGAACGAAGTGAGACAATGGATAGCGGCAAATTCATTACAGAAGTAGATCTCTAATCTCATTCAAATTCCGAATCGTGTAGTCAGGTGGTGCTTCAAGCTTCCACGGTTCATTCTGCCTATTGATCCAGCAGGCTTGGATGCCGGCTCTTTGGGCTCCGACGACATCGGACAAGGTATCTCCAATATGTAAAATTCTCGCGGGTTCTATATCGTAGTATTTGATTATCTCTTGGAACATGGAGTTGTCGTGATCATTCTTATAGGATCTGTATTTCTCCGAGGAGAACAGAGGTATCCGGTAAGCCTCAAAAAAACGCGGCAGCATATCTTCGTCGGTATCACTGACAATGCAGACCTGATAATTCTTATGAATGAAATCTAAGAAATCCAGCGTTTCTTCATATAAATCCGCTTGCCGATGCTCCTGCACCAGAATATCTACAGCTTCAGCACAATCAAAAGCTATGCCCAGACTGGGGAGTAATTTATCGAAACACTCTCGGTAAATTTCTCTGGTTAGAACAAACTGCTGATTCTCACGCATCCGCTTAGCAACGACATAGTATTGCTCAATCAGCTTGGCTTGAAGGACCCTCGCTTCGCTCGCATTATACTGATCCTTAAGAATCCGACTCCACATGGATAGGAATCTGTTGTCTAAATTGACTAGGGTTTGGAACATGTCTAGGCTGATGACTTGGATCGTGGCCATTCGGCACTCCCCCTAAACTATATATGTACACGGCGCTGCTATCTTTTGAATCTTCTGATGGAAACCTAGCAGCGCCGTTAGACTATATATCTCAGCGGACAACATCCTTCATATGCTAGATATGTCCTATGATGATTGCTGAACAAAAGCTCTTGGAGACACATACACGAATCGTTCCCCACGTGCCATGATGTGACACTTCTGCTCGGGATACCTCTCGTACAAATAATCGAGGAAGTAACCCGGCTTCTCGCTGTTTCCGGCGAAAACATCATAATGCAGCGGTATGACCGTCTCGGATTTACTCCGGACCGCTAACTCTGCAGCTTCCCGGTAATTCATGTTGCCGACAATGCCCTCTTCCCTGCGATAATAATCCCCGCCATTAATCGGCAGCATCGCAACATCGGGCGAAATTTCCGCAATCCGCTCCGTTAGTCCAGGATAAATCACTGTATCCCCCGCATGGTATAAAGTCACCCCATTAAGCTCAAGCACGTAGCCAACACTACGGTAATGCCCCCTATCATCCTGTTCAAGCTGTTCGTGCGCAGCAGGAATCACCGTAATCTTCAGCTTGGAGAACAGTTCTATCGGTTCACTTACATCCGCCGTCAGAATAGACGAGTCACTTACTCCCATACGACGTAGATCCTGATGACAGCAGGCCGGAGCTATGAGTGGAGCACTGCCATTCTGAGCGTGAAACACCGTAATAGTTCCTTCATCCATATGATCGACATGCTCATGAGTAATCAGGCACAGATCCGCTTGCGTAATGTCCTTAGGACAAATCGGAGCAGGATATGACCGCACCGGCCCATTCCGATCCAGAAAATCTGACACATACGGATCAATATAAATAGTTACGTCATCCCCTTTGACGATAACACTCTCCTGACCGAGGAACCAGATCGCCAGAGTCCCGTACGGAACCTCTGTCTGATGAACCTCTTGAATCAATGCAGATCCTTTCTTCGCAGCTATCATAATCACGTCCTTATGTGAATTGTAGAAGAACTTTAAGGGCCTTCTATACGATGATTACATTGGCTCTATCATTCGTGATGACATAGTAAATATACCATGCACTTTGCAGGTATTGAAGGTCTGGGCTGGGGCTGGCGGCGTTGTTTGGGAATAGATACTTTGGAGGAGCAAAGATAAAGGATGGCATTGAGTCGTGGACGTGGGTAAGTAGCGTGTTCCCCAAGCAGCATGATATTTACAGCGTGGTATTAGGCAGCGTGGTACAAAAAGGCCTGGCCAGTTGGCCAGGCTTTCCTCTGTTAACGGGGAGGTTCTAACGTAATATAGTCAGTTGCGCTTCTAAGTAAGATGGAGGCTTAACTGCTAGGTGTCCTCGCGAGAACCCCAGTGATATTTTCCTAAACCTTCACTTTGATTCAATTTGAAAGGTCCCTTTGGCTCATCCCCGAAGTGCACCTCAATGATCATTAACGCCCCTAACTTAAACCCATACGTAAACGCCGATGCCATCTCCATCCCCTGAATTTCCTGCTGCAAATCCAGTAACTCTTCAAGCTTCGAAAACTCCTCCGCAGACATTCTCTTCTTCCAAACTTCCATTGCCTCGGATAATTTCTTGCTGCACTCGCGATATTGTGGATCTTTCGGGACTACCTGCTCCTCGGGGATCAGGCAGCCGTGGTATAGGGATTCAATTAGGGGCGGCATGGGATTGCCTCCTTTCTGAGTGTGTCAAAGTCATGACCAAGAACTATTTTCTTCCCTTATTGATAATTCTATATAAATGCATGATCGTTACGTTTATACGTACCACTAATAAAAATATTATACGTTACGCTTATGCGTATAGTCAAGCTGGGAATGATTCAATTAGGGGTGAGTAAAATGGGAAAGAAAGTTGTCGTGAAGATCGGAGAACTAACCAAAAAACATAAGATATCTCTGAGGGAATTATCCAGACTTTCTGATGTTCGTCACGCGGCTTTAAGTGAGCTCGCTAACGGCAAACGTGAAAGCATTAGTTTCAGTCATATTGAAAGGATCGCGGAGGCGCTGGATATTAGTGATATTCGGGAGATTATTGAGTTGGTGGAAAAAGAAGAAACCACCCGGTGAGGGGTGGAATGATACCTATAAAAATAGAAACTTCCCATTCAAAGAATGAGATCACCATTATCATACACAATTGTTAAAACTGGTTTAATACCATCCCATTCCTAAGCAATATCAATTGGAAAATAATTCGTGGTCTCTTTACGGTACTTCCCCATACTTATTAGTGATTTTCGTCATCATTTCGAAAAAACCAAGTCTCTGGCTCCCGTTTCCAAGCATTATTTTTAAATACATTTATGTACGGATTAGCAATAATATGTGGTTGATAACCAATCTGATTCATCTTATCCCTATCTACTAGATATAAGTAATAACTCTTTCCTTTATTTTTTGAAGTTTCAATCTCATTTCTCGTCCAATAAAAGCTCAAATTGTTTGAATACGATTTTACCTCTATAAATCTATCGTATACTTCTGAGCTTAATGAGTTGAATGAGATGATATCATATCCTGCTTTGACATCAATTACTGACACCTGAGATAACTTTTCTAGATGAATATGACCCGAAAGACGCTTTTTTTCATAGTTTAGAACAAACTCCTCGGCTTCCTGTCCATATTTCTCCTTTAACATTAGCATTTCTTTGAATTTTTCTATACTAAGTTTCTTACGAACAGTTTTTAAAATTTCTTTCAAAAAATCCGTATAACTCTTATCAATTATCAATAATATATTTGAATTAGAATTATATTTAAAAAAACCATAGTTAATTAATAAATTTCTAATTCCAGAATATTTGAACGGAATATGGCTATTTTTAATAGTGTAAGCTTCATGAATAAAATCAAAGCTAATTGATTCTAAGTCTAAAAAGTCAGAATACATCCCTTCCAGCAAGATTTTCGAAAGTAATTTCTCTACAATTTTCCTGGAGGTAGTACCATCAATGACCGATTTTGATAATCCATGTCCAAATTCGTTTAGAAATACCCCTCTTTCACAATAAGTAATAGCTGAAATAAACTCTAGCAAAGCAACAATCCCTTTAGAAGGGATGTTGTAATGTGAGGTATTACTCAAGCAGAATTTTTCAATATCACTTATTGATTTCGGTTCATCTGTTAATGTTTCAGTTAGTAGATAAATTACTTCATTTACACTTCCCAAATTATTATACCTCTTTAACTCTGTTAACATAATTATTAATCAGCGTCCTTACATCGTCATAACCAAAATCATCCTCATCAACTAAAGAAAAAAGAGGTATCGGTTCATTTTCAATAATACGATTCATTCTGTTCTCTTTAAATTCAAGTCTTTCGTGTACTGTCTGGTCTATAGAATCATTGGATAGTACATAAAAGTAATTTACTTTGTCATTAAACTTTAATCCATACCGATGTATTCTATCTTTAGATTGAATGAACTGTGCCGCATTAAATGTACGTTCCAAATAAATAGCATTGTGGCATGCTTTATGTAAAGAAATCGATTCTGATACTGCAAACGGATTCGCAATAATGACACTGAACTTTGAATTTTGTTCATGAAAGTCTCTAATAATACTTTCACGGGTTTCATATTCTAATTGTTTCTCATCCAGTTCTACAGGAACTTCACCATAAAGTAATCTAGATTCAATAGCATTATTTTTCAGAAACTCTTGTAATTCTTTCATATTTTGATTGAAAATAGCCCAAATTATTACTTTTTCGCCCTTATTCAGGATGTCATTTACTAGCTTTAATACTACTCTATATTTCTCAGGTGTTTCAATTTCTTTATATTTAATTATTTTATTTATTACCTCTGAATCATCTACATTTGTTCTATCAGTCAATCCATGCTCATTAAAATATTGATCAACTGGCTTCAATAATAAACTAGGATTTGTTGCAGCCTGCATTAACCTAACCATACGAGCTTTAATTAACGCTCCTCTAATATCGCTTGAATCACTTTTATCTATAATATAGTCCATATAGTTCTTTTCAATGAAATCATATATTTGTCTTTGATGTGAGCCCATTTCAGTAATTATTGGGGGATGATTAATCGCTTCCGGCAAACGTAAATCACTTTTTCTAATTCGGATATAATATGGTGAAATATCATCTATCAATTCTTGGACTCTTTTATCTTGTGGGTTTTCTGACATTTCCTTAAGTTGATACTTGTGAAATCTAATTATTTGTTTCGATGGCCATAAGAATTGAAATAAGTTCATTAGATCTTCGTAACCATTTGGGGCCGGAGTTCCAGTTAATACGACTCTAGCTTTGCAGTACTTTCCAATACTAAGTACTGAGTCAGCAATTATTCCCCCTTCAGTATTCTTAATCTTATGTGCCTCATCTAGTACTACCATAACTTTATTCTTTTTAATAAAGTAAATTAGATCATCGATGACACTACTTACTGACTGATATGACATTAAGGTCAACTCAGCAGGTTCAAACGAATATAAATATTTGGACTTTTCTTGTTTTGTCATGCCTCCTGAGAGTCTCTTAGATTTTGCTTTTATTCCGAAACATTCCTCGTACTCATTCTCCCAAGGACCAAAAGAACTTAAGGGGCCAATTATTAAAATTTTATTTATATGCTTAGGGTTCTCTGGACTAAGATTCTTTAGGTATGTATATGCCCCATAAACAATACTCGTTTTCCCCGCTCCTGGAACCGAGAAGTTACACGCATTTTGGGAAAATGCCAAATGATACGCAGATAGCAACTGTAACTTATACAAAGAACGGTTCTTGAGGTTATGTGTAAGACTCTTTGTAAACTCTGCGAAGTCCTCTATATCAAAGTTATTATTTCGTATTTCATATGCCTGTTTAGAGAACACACTAAAGTTTTCTTCTTCTTGATAGTAGTCTTTTAGTGTTTTCTCAACTTGATCCGACTTTATTTCTTCAAATCCATACTTTGTTATCATTTCTCTTATATTCGTTAAAATTTTTTCTTGATTTTCTTCTTCATATGGAATTATAATTTCGTTACCAACTACTTTTGCTTTTAAATAGTCCTTCATATAAATCTTAGCTCTTCGATTATTTAATAATTCATTTGTCGAGCCAGCTAAAACAAATTTACTATTTTCTTCGTTAAGTCCGACCTCTATCTGCATATTCAGTCACACCTATTTCTTTTCAATTATTTTTTTATAATCCCAAACTATTGAGCTAATCTCTTTAACAAGATCTAGGTTATATTTATCGAGTGCATCTGGGTTAATAGCTTCAAGTGCATTTTTTGCCCTTTTCAATAGCTCTAAAGGTTGATTTGCATCCTTCTTATCTTCTAATTTCCTTACCGAAATATTCAAATTCCCTTGTAATAATCCTCTAGCATTTTTAGTCCACATTTCATCCCTTGCTTCAAGTAACTTGGACAAATCACCTTCACTATTGTCTTTATACAATTTCTCAGGTGAATCCTCTGTTATAGAATCTACATGTTTAGAATGCTCATTTAAAAATGATTCCCATATTTCTTTATGACAAAAAATCCCCTCTTTTTTACTTGGTTTTGCAATTGATCTAAATTCTTTGCCTTCATACTGAGCTCTAATATAGTCAAAGCAAACTGCTTGTAAATCTGAAATATCAGATTCTTTAACACCCCACTCGACTTTGTTGGTTCCTTTTTTATACGCCTTTAAATATGCATTTAAATCAACAAATTGACCTTCGCGTTTTTCTAATCTTGTATATATTCCGGTGTACTCTAAATACTCCAAATAGCTATCCATAAGTTCCATAATTTCAAGCCATTCTTTGATAGTACTCTCTTTCTCACCCATCATATCTGCTATATCGGGTTCATCATAACCTACATCCTTTAAATCCTTACACTTAAGATATTTTTCAATAGGATTATAATCAAGTTTCTCATCCGCCCCCATTTGATACGTAGTTTCTAACTTCATGATTTCTTTAGGCTCGGGAGTATCTGGAAGGATAACAGCTATGAAATACCGACAATGATCGAGATTATGATTAGGCCACCTTTTCCTATCACTATAAATTTTATTTAATAAGCTTGCTCTTCTATTTCCATCAATAATTACACCATCGTTAGTTACTATCCCATATTGTTGTTGACCATTTTCGATTAAGTTTTTAAGAGTTGCTTCATTTCTGCCAGGTTTTGATTCATATAAATATCCTTCAAGTCTTTTTCTATCCTCTAGATCTTCAGGATTGATTGATCTATGTTGCTTTTCAAAAGACTTCACAACACTTCCAATCCTTCCGTTGTATTTATTATATATAAGGAATTCTAATGGAATTTTGTAAGCTTTAAATTCTTGAATCTCCCCCTTATATCTTATTCTTATACCCGTCATATAAGGAGTATCATTTTCCATAATCTCTTTCAACTTTTTAATTCTCAAATCTTTATTCATCTTTAAGTCTCCTCATCATTTCTATTATTCTTTTTAGAACGAAATAACCAATTGCAATCGCCGTTGGAAGTTTTTGAGGGTTTTCATCAATTTCAATGGACTCATTAAAATTTACTTGTATTATTTCTTCTATCAGTTCTTTGACTGATTCTAATAGTTCATTCGGTCCCAATGACCCCTGTCTCTCTTCAGTGGTTAGACAATATTGCTTTTGGAATTTATTAAAGGAAACTAGCTGGGATTGAATAGAGTTAATGTACAACTCAATTTCTTTATTAGTTTCTTCGTCAAATACCTTTGAGTGAACAATTGGCTCAAACACCTTTGCTCTTGGTCCTTGGCTTTTATGAATCTCTACACTCCATTGATAATCTTTATTTTTAAAGTCTGATTTATAATTGGTTAGTTCGACTCGATATGCATTAATTATTAAGTACGGTATATGATACTTAAATCGAGCAGAGTCTCTTTTAGGTTTTTCTTTATTAATAGAAAACACAGCATTATTTAAGTTAATAAAATTAAAATTACTTGAATGCTGAATCGGTCTATATAGAATTGGAACCTCTCTCCCTAAGCTTTCAGCCATTGATTTAGCAAATGCATACGCCATTTTTGGGGGTACCGCATTGCCAACTAATTTCGATTTTATTCCTCTTGATTCACCATAAAATCGATAATCAATAGGGAAGCTCATAACTGATGCCAATTCCCGCACTGTTGGTGTCCTGTATCTATCTTTTTTGTAGGCATATATGACAGATTCTCTAGAAGACACGGATGAATTAGCCATAACAGTTCTACCAGGCTTATTTTTATCTTCAGGAAAGGCCATTCTCCCCATGTAACCCTTGTCTTCTTTTAGTTGTTTTGCTTTTTTCCATTCATGTCTTGCGAGCTCCTTGATATAGTGATGATCGGTAACATCTCTTGAAATCATTCTGAAATTGTTATTGGGATCAGTGATAAGAGAGTCCATTTCTTCACCAGGATCTCCTAATGAATCAAGAATTGCTTTCAAGGGTAATATGTCTTCATCTGTCATAATAGTTGGTTGTGGGTCTGGGAACTGACCACATAAGAATCTTTTTCTATTTTGAGCGACGCCAAAATACTTTGAATTATAAACACCAGAATTCTCATACAAAACTTGTAGTGTAAAATCCCCTTCTAGCCCTAAATCCTGGGCAGTATACAAGGGTTTTATGTACTTTTCGATATTCGGTACATTCTCAAGCACCCAATAATTTAATCTAGAATTAGTTCTAAATTTTTTTCTTGCCACTATCCGCAAATAAGATTCTAGTAACTTTATTCCAAGTGACTTATCTCCTTTCCCTGATTTATTAGAATTGGAAAAGGCTACACAAGGTGGTGATCCAATTATTATCTCAGTGTCTGGAACTAACTCATGAAATTCTTTATCTGGAAGCAAGGATATTCTCTCAACATCATCCAGGATAGTATTAGAGTGCGGATGATTTCCATGGTGTGTATTAACAGCAGGCATCCATTTGTCAACTGCGAAAACAGTTACAAAACCAGCTTGTCTAAAACCCTCAGAAAATCCACCAGCACCACAAAAAAAATCAGCTACTCTCATATTCATACCTTTCTTCGAACGTTTGTTTCCATTATATCAAGATTAACCATTACGACAATATACTTATATTTTATATTTTCGACAACTAGTACTATTTTCCTGCATATTAGACTTTTCACTCTCAAAACTCTATATTATATAAAATTTTTCATTAGTTCTCATGTAATATACTTAGATCTTAAGTAATGAAACTTTTAGTGGTTAAAGTGCTCTTAAATAAATGTACCCTATCCTACAAAGAAGTCTACTTTATAGTATTCATAATAAATTATAACTGAAATGACATATAGCCTAACTTCTAAAGAGAAGAAAGGCTGTTTTATTATTGAACTATATCTTTACCATTAATAATCATTCAAAATATAAACCATCTTAAAACTTTTGTTGTTATTTTTATAACAGGAATTTAAAGATTCCTTTTCTAAACCTTCTCCTCACCCCAACCTCTCATCCACCATCAACTGCACCTGAACCCCAAACGGATCTTCGATAATCCCATACGCTTTGCTGAACACATTGCTGACTAAAGGAACAATGACCTTCACTCGATCATCTGAGATTAAGCTTTCATAAAAGCTCTCAATTTCCTCCAAGTCCGCGCTTTGAATGCACAGGGAGGTGTTATTGCCGACTGTATACTTTTCATGGGGGTTCATGCTGTCTTCGGCGATCATGATTTTGGTCTTTCCGATTCTTAAGACGGAGTGAGTAATGTGATCCTTGTTCTCCTCCGTAAGCGGGAACGAGGGGTCGCGTTGGGCCATATCTTCGTAGGTGACGAGCAGTAGTTGGTCGGCGTTGAGATGTTTTTGTAAAAATCGATGGCCTCTTGGGCTCTACCGTTCATGGATAGGAATACAGCTACTTCTAGTGTTGCGCTCATGGTATCAATCTCCTTATATATAGTGATTTGGGTATATTAGTTGAACTAAATTAAGGACGAGGCAAGAGGGTGAAATGATTCTGAAGAAGCGAAGCGTTCGCCTTTGTGAGCGGATTTCTACCATGCTTGAATTTATCAAATCAAGAAATCCGCGAACAACAGCGATCGTAAGAACATTTCACCCGGCTGCCTACATCCTCATATTCATTAGTTCAACAAGTTTGATATTTGATCTTGATTTCATAATAATACATATAGGTAGCAAAACATGACACCTTTAAGCAAGGAGATTATGGATGAAGAAATCGTAAAGATTGAACGACATGATCCGGTACTTGAACGGCCGGAAGTTCTTTAATTTACAGGACCTGATGGATAAATATCATATTTCCAAAAGCACGGCGCTGCGGGATATCAGCTCATTAGATCAATTGGGCATGCCGATTTATTCGGAGCATGGAAGACATGGACGGTACGGAATCCTGCAAAATCGGTTGCTGTCTCCTATTATTTTCACGATGGATGAAGTGTATGCTCTGTATTTTGCCATGTTAACGCTGGAGGCTTATCAATCAACCCCCTTCCATCTCTGTGAATCAACTAAATGAGAAGTTTGAGCACTGTCTATCTGACGGGCAGATCGAGCAGATTCGCAAGATGAAGCAGGTTCTGAAATTAGAGATGTATCAGCATCATCATGTGAGCCTTATTTGGACCAGATTCAATGAGCATTCTTCATGAGAGCCCCTGTAGGATTCAATATTTGAAAAATAGTCAGGAAACAAGCTACGAGGTGCAATTCTTCAAAATCTCAGCCAAGTTCGGTCAATGGTATGCTACTGGAATCGAGCTAAGTACGAATAAGTACCGGGTATTCAGATGTGACCGGATCACTTCAATTGTGGAAGTGGACGCGCAGTCCCGCTTTTCTATAGATGAGCTTGTGAATCGCTCCATGGAGATGTATCAATCTAAGAATAGTATTCACTTCGAGGTGGAAATCTCTGAGCAAGCCGAGGATCTGTTTTATAAGGAGCATTATCCTTCCATGCGGCTAGAAACGGGCGATAAATCTGTTATTAAGGGGTTCTACAATCCGGAAGAAGAGGAGTTTATAGCTGATTATTTTATAAGGTTTGGCAAGATGTGGTATCCGTGAAGCCTGACATCTTAAAGCAAGCACTGCAGGATCGGGTAGAGAGTCTCTTACAGCAGTATCGAGTAATATAACTCAGCGTGCGGAGCCGCTTGACCCCACATTGTAGTGGATAAAAGCGGACATAGGGATTATTGAAGTGGAAGATCAACTCTACATAGAATATCTTCTATTGCATCCACACCACAGAAAATATCTGTTTTTCATACAAATATAGGTCGCAGCGTTCACATACTCCAAGGTCAACGTTTGGTTTTGCGTATTCTGGTTTATCCATTACTTAGACACTCCAATCAGTCTGTCAGAGTCTTCAAGGGACATCTCCTTGCTCTCCTGTTGTGCTTCTTGTACTGCTTGCGTCTTCTGAGCCACCATTTTCGTAGAAGTATATCTATTAGAAGTTGGGGTGACTCTTTTACTAACTTCATCAAATACCCTTAAACCAGATTTCACAATAGTTGATTTTAGATATTCCTTATACTCTTTCACTAATGGACACTTATTCGGTTCTCCAACCTCATGAGACAATTTTTCAATAAATTTGGCTTCAACAGAATCAGCGGCTTTCTTAACAACTTTAAATAAGTTCCCTAAACTATCCCTGCTACCTTTTTTCAAAGAAATCTTGCATTCATTAATGACTTGTTTTTCTGCCGCATCTAAAACTACGTATGGATTATTCTTCAGATTATCTGCAAAAGTGACAGAGAAATAACCATCTTCTCCATCTTGCTTTGAAAATGAAGTTACTATCCCTAATGTTCGCAGTCCTTTTAATTGCTTTTCAATAGCTCTCTAAAAGTCAAGGGCAAAGCGTAACTGACGCTTCGATATGGTAAGATCGTTCGGATTAGGTTCAGGTGGCATACGTGATACACTCATATTTCTGAGGTCTATCATCACAGCAGCAACAAACCATATCTACTTAATCGTCTACAAGTCAATATTCTATTGGGAAGCTGTGTGAATTTATGCGCAAAAACAATTTCGTCTACTTTCATTGTTCCCGCCCTTTCTTCGGATATACTCTGCAACGGCTGGATGGCTTATCATGTAGAGCAGGTGTCTTACCCTCACAAAATTTCACAGCGTCAAGCTGACGCGATTGTATGGCTCAGAATAGCTCTAGGTCTGACCCCTACCGTTTTAGCGGCTTCTTTGCGATTAATATCTCTCATTCTCATTCCCCTTGGCGTTGGTATAAGTTAGTGACAATGAAGGACAAAAAAATAACCCTCAACTTTTAACAACGAGATTACTGAAGGTATCGTTGCGAACAAATTGTGTCAAACTCCAAGGAGAGAATCAATAACCTTACTACTTAGATTGAGCAACTTAAAGGCGTTGCTTTGTAGACCCCACTTAGTGCCGAATGAATCATTTTTCACCTCTCGCGGGCGGTTTACCTTCGTTCTACCCGTACCAAATTTTTACGAATTTCCTGTGCGTACACCCTGTCGGCGGCAAGGGGCAATCGTGTTCCTTCTATATGTAGCATAAAACAAGGTGGCTTCCTAAAAGGGGCAATTGGGGCATAGGGCATAAAAGTGAGTCCAAAAAATTCCTAGAAAATTATTTCTGAAAAGTGGGTCTGCTTTATAAGCAAACTCTTATAATCCAATATACTAATTATGAGAATATTATCTAGTTAAAGGATTATGCTCCCTTCATTAAACTCCATATACGCGCATGTAAAATTGTGTAATAATATGTTGAAGAGAGAGGGGGAGGGAGCTAATGAATCCCGAATCAATCCTTAGAAAATATTTTAACAAGTTGAACTATGATGAAGTGGTTCAAAAGCTAAAAGAAATTGGGCTTTTCCCACAGCCTAAAGAAGGAAAGAAGAAAAGATATTCAAAACAAGAACTTCTCCCGTATTTCTTAGAGCTTAAAAAGTCAGTTACGGAAAAAGAATTAATTAGCTTTGTTGAATATAGTGTTACCAAAAAAAGTAAGGGACTCCCTGCGTATACCCATAAGCTTTCTAATACATCATTTTTTAATGGTAAAGGAGAAAAAGAACTTCGGACATACTTCAAAAAAGAAGAACATGCTGTATCAAGTGTGTATCAAGTATCTTCTGTTCTTGAATGTATGGATAATAATGTTGTTCATCTTTTATTAATTGTTAAGGAATATGAAGGGCAATGGCTGACAGGTGAGAAAACGCTAGATAGACTAACAGCTATAAACAATTGCAGGGTTAAAATTGATTTGTCGAAGAAAGTAGTCACTATTTTCTCTGGGGACGATGAAGTACACAGCATAATTCGTAATTTTTTAACAAGTATTTTTAGGCTCCCGATAGTTGACTGTAGGATTTTGAATGTGCGAAGTGGTTTGTCTTGGGAGGATAATGTAAGTTACAAGACTGCGCTTTTCCTAGACCTTGTTAATAATAGATTGAAAGTTAAGAATATTGGTGCTTCTTTTAAAGAAATCAAATTTAAAGTAGGTAATGATGAAATTAAGGATGTCACTATAAACGGAAGAGATATTATTAACTATCCTTTAGCATGTGAATATATTACTTTAGGGAAAGACATTGTTCAGTTTAAAACCTCTATAAGTTATAAAGCGTTTAAACTAAGCTGTTCTTTTGCGTTAAAAGGGAAAGCGCTGGATATACTAAAAATTGTGGTGGCGGATACTTCGAATGATGAATTGAGAAATGAAGTTATAGAGTTGATACAAGATGAATATATTGCAATGTGTGAGCATGGAATCTCCGATTTAAACAATATAAAAATTTTGTTGGAACAGGTCTTAATAAGATTCCAAGAAAAAGAGCAATTCCTATCTGAAATAGTTGAATTGAACACTGTGTCAAACGTTGAAGTGATTGGAAACATCTTAGGTGGCGTTAGTAGTTCTCATAAGCAAGAAATTCGAAAGTATTTAGAAAATACACGCGTAATTTTGGAATCAATAGGATATGAAGATATTGATGGTGTAATGTCTCCTATTGAAAAATGGTTACAAAAATAAATGATATAACAGGAGAGGGGAGTTATGAAACTTTTTGCAAAAGAATGTACAGTATTTGTTTCAAATGAAGTTCTCTCGCCACCTCGTTCTGTTAAAATTAACATTTTTGAAGAATATACAATACTTGAAAAAAGCCAGACCCATGAGGTTAGCGAATACTCATGGGTTGATACTGTTCGTTACAGAGATAAGATTATTACAAGAAGTAAGAAGCGCGTACTAATTGTGTACTTTAAAAAACGTTCTTCTTTTGCATTGTTTAGTAATTCTGAAAGCGATGTAGCATTTGTAATAAGAAAATTCAATGAAATATTTTCTCTCAGTTTTACTAAAAAAAACGTTTTTGATGAGCTAGTATCTTTATTACAATCTAATAACCACAACACAAAATTTCATGACATAGCGTCTATACAATTTAGAACTTCGTTAGATAATGATATTGAGAAAGATTTTACTGTTGAACTTGCAGACAAGAACTTGAAAGAGTTAGACTTCCTCTTGAATTCAACAGATATTATGAATCTAAATCTTATAACCAACTCATGGTTTCAATTTGATTTAGATTGCACTTCTGTTTTTTCATTTCATGATAACAGTAATTTAGAGGAGATTATTGATGTCCTTGAAAGCTATATTTAACCTTCTTGTGAAGTATCTATGCAAAACTCTCAAATTAATAATTGAATGGCTCAGCCTTCATTTGGTGATTACGTCCATTGTTGGGGTGATAGTATATTATCATTATTCCAGCAACTTAAACTATTCATTGACAGACTCCATGAAAGATAAAATCGAATTGGCGAGTTGGATTTTTGCGGGAAACATTGGATTAATCTCATTTTTATCATTGTTTGTTGCCTTTGTTTACGATAATAAGCACATAGAAGCTTCAAGAGTATTAAGGCAATACTATAAACCGTATGGTTTATCATATGAGGTTGTAAAAACTTCTTTAAATGATTACAGTACTTATGTTAACAAAGGAATCATGCTGAGTATAATACATGGATTACTAACTCTAACTTCAATTGCATCTATAACAATATGGGGAGTAGCTGTTACTGCTTATACTGAGAATAGATTATTTTTATTTTTTTCTTTAGATAAAGAAATCCTAATGAACCAAGGAATATATTTGTTTTGGTTTATTTTATGTCTACTCTTACTTGGAATTGTTATTTTTGTCAATTTAATCAGACTAAATAAGAATCCTGTTAGCAAAGGTTTTTTACCTAAGCTGAAACAAATATATGACATTAACTTTCTTGTAAAACAAGATGCAGATGTAAATGAGATTATCTTTGTAACTGCCCCAAGAATAGATATTTATCGTAATCATGAAATTGGTGATACACCTAGTTATGAATTTAATATAATATTCCCAATTGGATTTGAAAACATGAGATTTATGGTGAAATTGTTTAATAATGAAGAGCTAGTGTTTAGAGGTTATGGCAAGTTATCACGGGTTACTGGAGATCGAGTTTTATTGGGAGACACAGATTTTATTAATGATTTAATATTTAACAAATTAGATATAAGTAGCCGTATTGAATTAAAAGTGTATGATGGGGACAGTAAAATGAGAGCAAAACTTTCTTATACTGTATCTGTAGATAACAATAAGGTTTCATATTTAGTTGATAAACAATTAAGAAATATTCAGGGGAGGGATATAGACGAAGGTATTATTAAATCAATAAGTGAAAGTGATAAGCTCACTTTTCAAAATGATTTAATTACAGATTAATATTCAAAGTAATGTATGAAAAATAACTTGTATATTAAAGAGAATGTCACAAAATCATCTTTTGAAACATTCTCTTTTCGTATTTTGCAGTTGAAATCCCCCAATTTACCCGCTACTCTCGAAATTCAAAAATTCTCACTATTCCTACACAACATCCATTGACGGTATGACTGCGGACTGGGCACGTATTCTGTGGGATGTGTTAGAGTAAATTTCAGTGATGATTGTAAACTAAGTCGATAACGTGAACCGTGTTTACGATGTGACTTCGAAACCACCTGCTACGATTGAGTGGGAATAAACTATAAAATAGAAATGAAGTTTTTAGGCTGATTTTAATAGGGACTTACGAGTTATAGGAAGGTTAGTCTTGCTTAAAATTAATTGGTTCCCCGCCAAAAAGTTGGTAGGTCGTGTAAGCTAATACCCCTATCAAATTCTGATGGGGGTATTTTTTATTAGAGTTGCGTGATGGTGATAGTATTAATGTTTCATATATCAAAAAGAAAAAGAATTTAGGCTTTGATATAATAGGTTATATTAGTTTGACTTAGAAAAGATGAAGGATTATACCTTTGTTAAACAAGCCTAATAATATCTGCGGGAAAATAACAATGAACAAGGCCAACAAGAAAATTGACCATTGTCTTAAATCAGTATTATGCACTCATGAGATAGACAAAACACCTATATCTGGTTTAGTAATCAAGAGACAGGGATATATTTTTTGGAAGGTATGAAAGGAAATTAATATTTGCCTAATTGGATTGATAGCTGAATATAAATTATTAAGGGGATCTATAAAATGCTGTTTCAGTTCTCTTAGCTCGTGCAATCATACAACCAATAAGGTTTTTTGAGAGATAATATGAATGAAATTATTAAATAGGGAATAATCACAATATATTTGGGAAGCTACTACTTGTGGCTTCTTTTTGCTAATTATCCACTTTAAATATTAGGAATTATAGTAAAAATTAATGTGCCGTTTCCAAGTGATTTTAAAGCCTTTTTTGAAAAGTAAATCAAAGAAATTATAAGTAGTAGAAACCCAACTGAGATAGAAAGAATAGATAAGTTTAGGAGGTTAACGAAGATATGATTTCAAAACGATTTATTTTCGGAATGATCCCTCCCGAATAGATTTGGATTGCGCTTTTTAAGAACTCCACCTGCACTTTCAAATAATCCCGTTCTTCTTCCACGCTAGAAAACTTCGAACGTGGTCGACCAATAATAGGGTTAGAGTTTGTATGTTTCCCTCGATGATCTTCTAACGTATGGTTATCTCGATGTTTCCTGACCCAAACTTTTACCTGGCTACTACCCCGGACTCGCAAATATTCGCTACGGTTTGATAACTCACTCCCCCTTGTAAATACATCTCAACGGCTCGCATCTTTTGTTCTATTGTATACGTTTCAAATTGCTGTCGCTTTTCAGCCAAAAAATCCCCTCCGAGTACAGTGTACCACCAAGGTTCCTTACTTGGTTTTTTCACTGTCTACTCAAAGGGGATAATACCAAAAGGAACAAACAACTATCAATCTTTTTTCATGATGCCTGTAAGTTGATCAGCAAGTGCCACCGCGGCGGAATAGCCGGAGCTCCAGGCCCATTGCAGGTTATAGCCACCGCAATCTCCATCCACATCCATCACTTCGCCGGCAAAATAGAGTCCAGGTACTAGCTTCGATTCTAGCGTTCCTTCTTTTAACTCTGTTGTATCGATGCCGCCGGCCGTCGTTTGTGCATTCGTGAAGCCATTGGTATCGATTACGGTAAATTCCCAACGCTTTATGAGTTGGCACAAGATTTTCTTAGTTTTCCACGATAAATCCTGACATAGGAGGTTTGGCTCTTGATCGATCCCCGCCTCTTTCAACAGAATAGGGACCAGCTTCTTGTTAAAAATGCCGATCAAGGAAGCTGCAACAGTCCGGTATCCGAATGTCCCCCAATGCGTATCCATAAAATCGACAACTTCTTCCTCCGTACGGTCCGGCATTAAATCAAGCGATAAGGTTACGTTTTCTCCCATTTTGAGTTGATACGCAGCCTTTCGGCTTAGCTGGAGAATCGGTGGGCCGGAGACGCCGTAATCTGTAAACAGGATTTCCCCATATTCGCTGCGAATAACTTCGCCGTTGACGATGATATGGCCCAATCCCTCGAATTTAACGCCGGACAACTCCTTTAGATGCGGATATTGCAGCTTCAATTGTACGATCCCAGGTACAGGATCGATCAATGTATGTCCCAGTCGCTGGGCAAACGTATAACCGGATCCATCTGTTCCTGTTTTGGGAGCGGTAAGGCCGCCCGTACAGATAAATAGATAATCGCTAGTATACACGACCTCGCCCTCTGCCTCCGTTTGGCACAAAATCGTGAATCGTGGATGTCCCTTCGATACGGTAACATCCAACACCTTGGTTTTGAAGTGTATCGGAACATACCGATCCTCTAGAGCAATTCGGAAAACTTCCAATACAGATGCAGCCTGTAGCGACATCGGATACATCCGGCCATTCTCAATGGCGATCAACGGAAGGCCGAGTGTGTTGAAGAAATCGACGGTTTGTCGGACGCCAAATTGCTGCAGCACAGGCAGCGGGAATTCCATTTGATTACTGTGATATTTATGCGATAATGCGACCGCTTCGTCCGTACCCTTCGCCGTGGATTGGTTCGTAATGTTACAGCGCCCATTGCCGGTCGTGAGTACCTTCTTTCCTACCCGATCGTTGCCTTCAATGATCGCGACATCGATCCCTCGGTCTCGCGCGGTAACGGCGGCCATAAGGCCTGAAGCACCTGCACCGACAATGAACAGCTCGTGGTGCATTGTAGATTTCGACTTATACATATGTGTTGAATTCATTCCTTTTTCTAATGGCTTCATTTGAAAATGTGTTTCCCTAACGCCATCGCGGCCGCATAGCCGGAACTCCAGGCCCATTGCAGGTTGTAGCCGCCGAACTCGCCGTCGACATCCATCACCTCGCCGGCAAAATAGAGCCCAGGCACAAGCCTGGATTCTAACGTGTCGGCGAAAATTTCTTTTGTAACGATGCCGCCGGCTGTCGCTTGTGCCTTCTCGAAGCTATGGGTATCTATTACTTTGAACTCCCAACGCTTCAATATTTTATAAAAGATCCCTTTAGTTTTCCACGAGAGATCCTGGCAAAGTAGGTTTGGCTCTTGATCGATTCCTGCCTCCTTCTGTAGGACAGGGACCAGCTTCTTGTGTAAAAACCCGACGAAGGATTCCGCGACCGGCCGATGTGCGAATGTTCCCCAGTTCATCTCCAAGAATTCAATAACCTCCTCCTTCGTGCGGCTCGGCATCAAATCGACGGATACGGTCACGGAATCCCCTTTCGAGAGATGAACGGCGGCTACCCGGCTGAGCTGAAGAATCGGTGGGCCGGAAAAGCCGTAATCGGCGAAATGAATTTCACCGGTTTCACTGCGAACGACCTCGCCATTCACGAGGATGTGGGCTCGTCCCTGGAGTTTGATGCCAGATAGAGCCTTCATATATGGATATTGCACCTTTAATTGCACTATTGCTGGCACAGGCTCTACCATGGCGTGCCCCATGTTTTGGGCAAGCACATACCCAGACCCATCCGTCCCCGCATTCTGGCCAGTGAGGCCGCCTGTACATATAAACAGATATTCGCTAGTATAGACAACCTGCTTCTCCTCTGTCTCGTTGCGGCATGTAATCTTGAATCGAGGATGATTCGTCGATACGGTAACATCCAGCACTTTGTTGTTAAGGTATACCGGAACGTTCCGTTCCTCCAGAGCAAGCTCAAAAATATCCAACACGGATGCAGCCTGCAGCGACATCGGATACATTAAGCCCTCTTTCAATCTTGTAAGTGGCAGGCCAAGCATATTGAAAAAATCAATGGTTTGACGGATGCCAAATTGCTGCAGCACAGGCAACGGAAATTCAGCCTGACTGCTGTGATACTTGCGCGATAAGGCCGACACTTCGTCGTCCGCACCCGTCGTAGTGGAATCGTTCGTAATATTGCAACGACCGTCACCTGTCATTGAGATTTTTTTCCCAATCCGGTCGTTACCCTCTAGAATGGCGGTATCGATACCCATATCCCGCGCAGTAACGGCGGCCATGAGTCCTGATGCGCCTGCACCGATAATAATCAACTCGTGGTGCAAGAAATTCTGATAATCGTGCATGGTTGGTCAATGCACCCCTTGTCCAATAGATTTATATATAGGAAATGTGATTTTTCCGAATGAAACTGCGCTATATATAATTATAGCATAGGAGTATGCACCACATAATCCCGATAGAATACTCCTGACATCACGTCTCATTACAGTAATACCCTAAATATAGAAAAAACCCACAACCTCGTGCGGTTATGGATTTGCATGGCAATTATATAGTAAGATTTTAAAAGCCTACAACCAAATAATTTAGGCTTTTAGAGATTAATTTTAATGTACCGCGCAACAAAAAACACACTTTCCAAGTTAATTCTTAAGGTAAGTGCGTTTCTAAAATTATTATATAAATTGTCTATCTGTAATAAGCGGGTGATGGGAATCGAACCCACGCTACCAGCTTGGAAGGCTGGAGTTCTACCATTGAACTACACCCGCAAATTAAATGGTCGGGATGACACGATTCGAACATGCGACCCCCTGGTCCCAAACCAGGTGCTCTACCAAGCTGAGCTACATCCCGATAACTATGGTGCCGGTGAAGGGACTCGAACCCCCACGGTTTCCCTCACGATTTTGAGTCGCGCGCGTCTGCCAATTCCGCCACACCGGCATGTGTAAATATTACTGCTAAGATATAAATGGCGCGCCCTAAGAGATTCGAACTCCTGACCTTTTGATTCGTAGTCAAACGCTCTATCCAGCTGAGCTAAGGGCGCATGGAGCGGACGACGGGAATCGAACCCGCGACCCTCGCCTTGGCAAGGCGATGCTCTACCGCTGAGCCACGTCCGCAATTTGGTGCGCGTGAAGGGACTTGAACCCCCACGTCGTGAAACGCCAGATCCTAAGTCTGGTGCGTCTGCCATTCCGCCACACGCGCACAATCACACTGTATTCTCTTAGAGAATACTGGTGAGCCATGAAGGACTCGAACCTTCGACACCCTGATTAAAAGTCAGGTGCTCTACCAACTGAGCTAATGGCTCTCATAAGAAAATCTGAGATGAAGTAAGGAGCCTTAAGCACATTCTATGGTATTACATCTGCAGTACCAAAGTGTCAATAAATCTTTACTTCCAGAAATCTGTATAGATTCTGTCTCATGATCAAGAGAATAATGGCGGAGCCGACGGGATTCGAACCCGCGGTCTCCTGCGTGACAGGCAGGCATGTTAGGCCTCTACACCACGGCTCCACACTATGAAATTGAAGCTAATTGCGG